>NZ_WTLB01000028.1:0-54431 GCF_011378855.1 Pseudoalteromonas sp. Z1A8
ATGTGACGGTTTTTTTGCTATCTGGAATTTATTAAATAGCCAAGAGCGCATACCGAACTCAGTAGTGAAACAAAACAGCTCGAAGGCGAGCCCGCCTCGACACAAAGATAGTGTAGCATTTGCTATGGGGCTCTCAACCGCTGTGGGCACTACGACATTACCAGGCTTCAAATTGTAGAAATCCGTTACAGCAATGTGACGGGTTTTTTACTGTCTGGGATTTAATAAATAGCCAAGAGCGCATACCGAACTCAGTAGTGAAACAAAACAGCTCGAAGGCGAGCCCCGCGGAAGGCCGCCCCGACACAAAGATAGTGTAGCATTTCACTGTGGCTCTCTACCGCTGTGGGCACTACGACATCCTACTGCGTAGCGCACCGACCTCAAATTGTAGAAAGCCCGAATTTAACGATTCGGGCTTTTTTACGTCTGCAGAAAAGTGAAAGTTGCACAATTAATACACACCACATCAACACCCACCACGTAGGTCGGGCGAGCAACGCGACTCCCGACGCTTAAAAACACAATAAAATCCCTCAATATCTCAGTCGGCCAATAAAGTAGCATTTGCTACGTGACTTTCTACCGCTGTGGGCACTATGAGATCAGCAGGCTTCAAATTGTAGAAAGCCCGAATCTAACGATTCGGGCTTTTTTATGTCTGCAGAAAAGTGAAATGCGTACAATTAATGCACACTAAACAAACGCCCACCACGTAGGTTGAGCGAGCAACGCGACTCCCGACGTTAAAAACACCTAAGAATCCTATAAACTAAATCGATAATTAACAATATATTTTAAAGTCTCTATTTCTAAATTTTATATAATAATACTGATAACAAATATAATTTTGCTTTGTTACTGGGTTTGATTTAGGATCAAATCAGTTTAAAACCAAGAACTAATAGCCTGTGTATAGATTATTAATTAGCGCCATATCCATTTTATTTTGTTTTTCTGCGTCGGCAGTTGAAGTAACTGATCTATATCAAGATATTTTAAAAGTGGATGATAAAACACGAGACACTCGATTAGCAGCGAGCCGTAAAGCTTTACTCAATGTTTTAGTGAAAGTAAGCGGTGATGAAACTGCGGATCAAAACAAACTAGCGCAGCAACGCACTAAAGATATTTCTGATTATATGCTTAAGTTTGAATATGACGAGAGAGCAAATGGACAATTGAAACTCGTTGTTAAATTTGAAGCTCGAAAGATCAATGCGTTAATCAAAGAGTTAAACTTACCTTTATGGGGAGTACAACGCCCATTAGTCGCAATATGGTTAGGTATTGAAGACAATTGGCGCAGAGAATTAGTAACACAAGAAAGTTACCCGCAGTTAGAACAGCTCATTTATGACAAAGCTGGACGCCGAGGTTTACCTGTCGTTGTGCCATTACTTGATTTACAAGATAGACGTTTAGTAGGTATTCCTGAGGTATGGGGTAACTTTTCAGAACCAGTAGAAGAGGCCTCTAGACGCTACAGTGCTGAGCGAAGTATTACAGCAAGAATGTATAAAGAAGCAGATAGCGAAAATTGGATTTTAGATTGGCGTTTTACTAATGATGATCAATTTGATTCAAATAGATTAACGGGCGATAAGCAGCAAATAGTGAGCCAAATGATCGATACCCTAGCACGAGGCCTTGCAAGCGAGTACGCTATTGATCCAAATGCTTATTATGAACAAGCCGCGGCCACGCTAACATTAAAAGGCACGCAAAGTTTTGTTGATATTGAATTAGCAAAGCAAAGATTATTGAACTTAAGCGTTGTTACGCAAGTTAAAATTGTTCGTAAAACACCAGAATTTGTAGAATTTAAACTAAACCACACTGGTAATCTAAGCGATCTTAAAAAAGGCTTAGGGCTCGACTCCTCATTTAAAGATTATGAGGATCCACGCGCTTTTTATCATGTTGTCGATAAAAATAGCCTAGAGTATCAATGGGTAACGCCATAATGATAATGTCTGAGCCGATGCAAATGGCATTACCGGTTACCTTACCGGATGACGAAACATTTGCATCGTACTTTGGTGGGGAAGATTCGTTAGAGGTTAACCATTTAAAAGATAGCTTTTCGAAGTTAGCTAAAAAGTTTCAGTATACTTATTTATGTGGGTTAGGTGATTCGGGTAAGTCTCACCTTTTGTATGCAACCTGCATTAAAGCTCAAGAGCGTGGCTTATCTAATATGCTGCTGTCTATGCGCGAAGTAGTTGATTTTGGACCTATGGTATTAGACGGCTTGGAAGCGCTTGATGTTCTATGTATCGATGATGTGCATTTAGTTGCAGGAAATGATGCATGGGAAAAAGCACTATTTAACTTTTTTAACCGATTTAACGAACCCGGTAAAATGTTAGTAGTAACTGCCGATTTACTTCCAAGTATGCTTAATATTACGCTGCCCGACTTAGAATCCCGTTTAACGTGGGGTACAACTTTTCAAATTCGCTCTATGAGTGATGACGATAAAGCCCAAGCACTAGTTAAGCGCGCTCATATGCGTGGCCTTGAATTAAGTGATGAGTGTGCACGCTTTTTATTAACGCGTTTAAGCCGTGATATGCGTGCTTTATTAGATGTACTCGACAAATTAGATCATGCATCGATGGCCGCACAACGAAAATTAACTATTCCTTTTATAAAATCAACGTTAAAGCTGTAGTAGGTCTAGAATCTAGACCCTGCTTTCAGTTATCATAAGCTATTATCAGAGCGTGTTTACCTTTCCTGATTGGAATTTGTTTTACTGAAGAGTGTTTTAATCACGTTGCAAAGTTTGTACCATAGTATTTGTATACAAAACTAGAGCAACAAAAAAATAAGCCACCCACAGTAAAGCACTTCAGGCAGCATGTATTTGGTCTTTATTTAGCGTTATAGCATGATGATGTAGGAAACTACATCGCAGTGCTTAGCCTTGTTTAATAACCAATAACACTGTTGTAAAGCAATCTTGAAAGGCCAACACGCTCTTAAGCAATCACCTTCTGTGAAAGATCAGGTATCGAATGAACTTAGAAAACATATTAGCGCAAGCACTTGAGGCGGTAGCCAGTGCCAGTGAAATAGCGCAGTTAGAAGATATCAGGGTTAATTACCTTGGTAAAAAAGGCGAAATCACTAGCTTACTTAAAACGTTAGGTAAAATAGCACCTGAAGAACGTAAAGAAGCAGGCCAAGTTATAAACCAAGCTAAACAAGATGTACAAGCTGCTATTAACGAAAAGCGTGAGTTGCTAGCAAGTAAAGCACTTGAAGAAAAACTAGCTGCTGAAACTATAGATGTAACTCTACCAGGGCGTGTTATGCCTACTGGCGGTTTACACCCAGTTACGCGCACTATTGAGCGCATAGAAAGCTTTTTTGGTGAGTTAGGATTTGAAGTTAAATCAGGTCCAGAAATCGAAGATGATTTCCATAACTTCGATGCGCTAAATATTCCTGAG
Organism: Pseudoalteromonas sp. Z1A8; assembly: GCF_011378855.1. Classification (GTDB taxonomy): domain Bacteria; phylum Pseudomonadota; class Gammaproteobacteria; order Enterobacterales; family Alteromonadaceae; genus Pseudoalteromonas. Next base: position 3,462 of record NZ_WTLB01000028.1, read on the forward strand.
CATCATCCTGCTCGTGCTGACCACGATACCTTTTATTTCAATCCTAAATTAGTACTTCGTACACAAACAAGTGGCGTGCAAATTCGTACTATGGAAACTGAGCAGCCACCACTGCGTATTATTTCACCTGGTCGTGTATACCGTAACGACTACGATCAAACACATACACCTATGTTCCATCAGGTTGAAGGTTTGATGGTTGATACCGATGTTAGCTTTACTGAGCTTAAAGGTATTTTGCATGATTTTTTACGTAACTTCTTTGAAGAAGATATGGAAATTCGTTTTCGTCCTTCATTCTTCCCATTTACAGAACCTTCAGCTGAAGTAGATGTTATGGGTAAAGACGGTAAGTGGTTAGAAGTACTAGGCTGCGGCATGGTACATCCAAACGTACTTAAGTCTGTGGGTATTGACCCAGAAAAATACACCGGCTTTGCTTTTGGTATGGGTGTAGAGCGCTTAACTATGTTGCGCTATGGCGTAAACGATTTACGTGCATTTTTCGAAAATGACTTAAAATTCCTAAACCAGTTCCGTTAAGAGTGAAATAATAAAATGAAATTTAGTGAAAAGTGGTTAAGAGAGTGGGTTAATCCTGCTATTGATACGCAAGCTCTTTCGGAACAGCTTTCAATGGCTGGTCTAGAAGTTGATGGCGTTGAGCCTGCTGCTGCCAAATTTAATGGCGTAGTTGTTGGTGAAGTTGTTGAATGTGGACAACACCCTGATGCAGATAAACTGCGTGTTACCAAAATTAACGTAGGTGGCGATGAGCTACTTGATATCGTGTGTGGTGCACCAAATTGTCGTTTAGGTATTAAAGTTGCTGTTGCAACTGTGGGCGCTGTACTGCCTGGTGACTTTAAAATTAAAAAAGCCAAACTACGCGGCCAACCTTCAAACGGAATGCTATGTGCTTTTGTTGAGCTAGGTATTAGCGAAGAAGGCGACGGCATTATGGAATTGCCAAGCGATGCACCAGTAGGCACTGATTTACGTGATTACCTAGGTCTTGATGATAGTATTATAGATGTTGATTTAACGCCAAACCGTGGTGACTGTTTAGGTATTAAAGGCCTTGCACGTGAAGTAGGTGTTTTAAACAGCATTGACGTAAATGTATTAGATATCCCTACGGTTACTCCAACAATTGATGACAAAGTATCAATTGAGCTAGTTAATGAAAATGCATGTCCTCGTTACCTTGGTCGTGTGATAAAAGGCATTAATCTTGATGCAGAAACACCGCTTTGGATGGTTGAAAAGCTACGTCGTAGTGGCGTACGTTCAATCGACCCAGTAGTTGATGTTACAAACTATGTATTACTTGAACTTGGTCATCCAATGCACGCGTTTGATTTAAATGCGATTGAAGGTGGTATTAAAGTACGTAGTGCAGCCGCAGGTGAAGAGCTTGTTTTATTAGACGGTAACACCGCTAAATTGAACGAGACAACACTTGTGATAGCCGATCATAACAAAGCGCTAGCAATAGCAGGTGTTTTTGGTGGTGAGCAATCAGGCGTTACAGATAAAACATCTGACATATTACTTGAAAGCGCGTTCTTTAATCCTGTTGCAATCGCAGGGCAAGCACGTAGTTACGGTTTACACACTGATGCTTCACACCGTTATGAACGCGGTGTTGATTTTGCTTTGCAACATGATGCAATGGAACGTGCAACAGCACTTCTACTTGAGATTGTAGGTGGTCAAGCAGGCCCAGTAGTTGAAGCTGTCGCAGCTGACAAACTTCCAAAAGTGACTGAAGTACGTCTTCGTCGTGCACGTTTAGACCGTGTTATTGGTCATCATATTGAAGATGCTAAAGTAACTGATATTCTTACGCGTTTAGGTCTTGATGTTAAAGTAGAAAATGAAAGCTGGAGTGCGGACGTACCAAGCTACCGTTTTGATATTCGCATCGAAGAAGATTTAATTGAAGAAGTAGCACGTGTTTACGGTTACAACAGCATTCCTAACGTTGCACCAACTGCAAAACTTAAAATGACCACGCATAACGAAGCAACTATTGCGCTTAGCAAGTTCCGCAATACGCTCGTTACTCGTGGTTACCAAGAAGCTATTACATACAGTTTTGTAGACCCTAAAGCACAAGCTATTTTACACCCAGAGTGTAAAGCTATGGTATTGCCGCACCCTATTTCAATTGAAATGTCTGCAATGCGCGTAAGTTTAATGCCGGGTTTATTAGCGTCTTTGGCGTATAACCAAAATCGTCAACAGCCTCGTATTCGTTTATTCGAACATGGGCTTAAGTTTATAAGCGACGAAAGTGCAGAAAACGGTGTTTACCAAGTACCGGTTATTGGTGGTGTTATTACGGGTCTTGTAAATGGTGAGCATTGGGTTGAAGAAAAACGTAACGTTGATTTTTACGACCTAAAGGGCGATGTTGAAGCTTTACTTGCTATTACCAATGACGTAACTCGTTTTGAAATTAAAGCGGAGCAGTCAGATGGACTTCACCCTGGTCAGTCAGCAGTAATATATGTTGATGGCAAAAAGGTTGGTTTTTTTGGTGCTTTACATCCTCAAGCTCAAAAGTCGTTAGATATCAACAACGCAACTTTTGTTTTTGAAATTGAAATGTCAGCAATAGAAAAAAGAAATTTACCGCAAGCAGAAGGGGTGTCTAAATTCCCTTCAAATCGCCGCGACATCGCGATTTTAGTGGCAGACAGCGTTAAATCTGGTGACATTTTAAGCGTGATCGAAAAAGTTGGCGGAAATCAATTGGTTGACCTAAACTTATTCGATGTGTATAAGGGCAAAGGTATTGAGCCAAATTATAAGAGTTTGGCGATTGCTCTAACACTGCAAGCGGTTGATAGAACACTCGAAGAGAAAGATATCAATCTAGTAGTTGATAACGTGGTGGCCGAATTGGCCGAACAGTTTAATGCATCGTTGAGGGACTAGATATGGCGCTTACTAAAGCCGACATAGCTGAACACCTATTTGAAAAGCTCGGGATCAATAAAAAAGATGCCAAAGATTTAGTTGAAGCGTTTTTTGAAGAAATCCGCTCAGCGCTAGAAAAAGGCGAGCAGGTTAAGCTCTCTGGATTTGGTAACTTTGATCTTCGAGACAAAAAAGAAAGACCAGGCCGCAACCCGAAAACAGGCGAAGATATTCCTATTTCGGCACGTCGCGTGGTGACTTTTCGACCAGGTCAAAAGCTTAAAACCCGCGTAGAAGTGGGCACAAGCAAAGCAAAATAAAAAAAGGCAGCGTAAGCTGCCTTTTTATTTGCCTGAATAACCTAGTTATTAAATTATACCAACCTGCATAAATCTTGATCAATTTAACGGATTAAATTGCACTATAACGTCGTTAAAAATTTTTTATTTACGACTGCATGGATGCAGGAGGTAGAGCAATGCAGGGAGCAATTGCCGAGAACAACTAGATACAAAAATTTTTGCCTAGTTCTAGCGTAATTTCCTTAACGTTAAATAGAACCCATACATAAGCAGATTGGTATTAGGTTATTTTTGCGATTATAAATTAAAATTCTCGAGGCGATACAAAATCACCTGCCATTATTTGCTGAAATGTTTGCTCTGCAAGTACATCTAGGCCGTCTAAGCTTTTACCATTTGTTATTAATTGCTGCTCAATTTCAAACCCATCAATATTTTCAATTCCCGACATTTGCGCTACTTTAGAAAATATATAAGCGTGCTTAAATTTATCATGTTTATAAAAAAGACTAATAAGTGATGTATACACTTCAGGGTTAGGTACGTTATCTTTTTTATTAAGCTCTAAAGTTTTATAAAGCAAATCTATGGTTTTTTCATCATCAAATTTAATATAGTAAGATGCTAGAAAAAACTGCATTTCGGCACTTTGCGTTACACTTTTGTCATTTTCTATAGCCAATAATTTAGTCAGTGCGCTCTGGTTATTATTTCGTGACCATTGGTAGTAGAGCAAACCGGGATGGTTTGTATTTTGGGTATCTTGATATAACCGAGTCATTTCTTTAATGCTCGTTAATTGACCGTCAATACGTGACGTTTTTTTAGCTTTTAACTTAATATGCTCTATTTTAGCAGCCACAGTTATACATTGGTTATAAGATTCAAAGTTCTTGAGTAATTGGTATTTATTTTCATCAGTAGGGTCTTTGTATTCTATGTAACGTTTAATAATTACATCAGCGCGTTCATCCTTGCAGTGACTGTCTTTGTTTAAGTCGCTACAAAAGCCAGGTGTTTCTTTACACACTTTTGCGAGTGTCAACGGTTCTTCACACCCTGTCAACGTAAGCAAACCCAATAGTACACTTGCTTTTTTAAGCATCCCTTAACCCCAAATGAATATTTACTTTGTTATTCTAACGCAATCATTTAACGCCTAACAGTAGAGAATAACTTCAGATTAAATTAGAATAGCCCTGCCGAAGTGCATTACTCTCAAAATATAGTGCATTTTTAAAGGCTATCCGTTCAAAATGATAAACTTAGGTAAATAAAATGACCTCATCTCACGAGTTAGAATACACAAATAGTTGGCAAGAGCGCCAAGATTACGCAGAAAGCATGCAACCAATCATTGGTAAGCTTTACCGTAATCGTGGTATTGAAATCGCTGTATATGGCCGTCCTCTCGTAAATGCCAGTACTATCGATATTATCAAATCTCACAAAACTGTTGCTCAGTTTGAAGGCACTAAATTACGTTTACGCGAAAGCTTCCCATTTTTAGAAGCTATCAGCAAAATGGAATTAAACTCTGCACGTATTGATATTGGTAAACTTGCATATAGCTATTTGTTTACAGAAGCAGCTAAAGGCCGCTCAGTAGAAGAATTTGTAAAAGATGAACTTGCAGAAATAGCTGACTTACCAGCGAAAGAACCACGCGATGTTGTATTGTATGGTTTTGGTCGTATTGGTCGTTTACTAGCGCGTTTATTAATTGAAAAATCAGGACCATATGCAGATTTACGTTTGCGCGCTATTGTTGTGCGTGGCGGTAAAGATGGCGACCTAGAAAAGCGTGCAAGCTTATTACGTCGTGATTCAATCCACGGTCCGTTCAATGGTTCAATCACTATTGATAAAGAGCGTAATGCAATTAAAGCTAACGGTAGCTACATTCAAGTTATTTACGCCAACTCTCCTAGCGAAATTGATTACACTCAATACGGTATCGACAATGCATTAATTGTTGATAACACCGGCATTTGGAAAGACGAAGCGGGCCTTGGCCAGCATCTAGAGTGTAAAGGCGCTGCAAAAGTATTATTAACAGCTCCTGCAAAAGGTAATATCAAAAACATCGTATATGGTGTTAACAACAAAGATATTTTACCTGAAGATAAAATTGTTTGTGCAGCAAGCTGTACAACTAATGCAATTACACCAACGCTTAAAGCATTAAACGATAAGTTTGGTATTAATAATGGTCATGTTGAAACTGTACACTCGTACACGAACGATCAAAACCTTATTGATAACTACCACAAAGCAGAGCGTCGTGGCCGTGCCGCAGCACTTAACATGGTAATTACTGAAACAGGTGCTGCGAAAGCGGTTTCAAAAGCATTACCAGAGCTTGAAGGCAAATTAACAGGTAACGCAATCCGCGTACCTACACCTAATGTGTCGCTAGCTATTTTGAACCTTAATTTAGCAACAAGCACATCGGTTGAAGAGCTAAACGCATTTTTACGCGATACTGCACTTCATTCAGACTTACGTGACCAAATTGATTACACCGCATCAACGGAAATTGTATCTACCGATTTAGTAGGTAGCCGTTACGCAGGTGTTGTTGATTCACAAGCAACGATTGTTGAAGATAACCGTATTGTTTTATATGTATGGTACGACAATGAGTTTGGTTACAGCTGCCAAGTAGTTCGTTGTATGCGCGATATGGCCGAAGTGTCATTCCCAAGCTTACCTCGCTAATTTATTTGCAGTGACTTAAAAGCCAGCATGTTGCTGGCTTTTTTGGTCGTGTATTATTTTTAAAGCGTATGCCTTGTGATAGGCTTTAATTAAGAAAATGTACATTCGTTTTACTATTTACAAAATAATGTCAGGTCTGTGAATTAATAAGCAGATAAACTTATTCAACCTAAAGGTTTTTTCATGAAAATCAGCAGCAATTTCGACAGTGGTAATATCAAAGTTATTGAAGCCACCGATCCTTTAAATATTCAATTAGAAATTAATAAAGATCACCAGTCTGAATTTTATCAGTGGTTTCACTTTCGTCTTGAAACAACACCTTACCAATTGCATAAGTTAAATATTAATGAGCTTGATAAATCAGCTTACCCAGATGGTTGGGAAGGGTATCAAGCCGTTGCATCATATGACCGTCAAACATGGTTTCGTGTACCATCAAGCTATGAAAATGGTACATTAAGCTTTGAAATTGAACCAGAGTGCGGCAGCGTGTATTTTGCTTACTTTGCACCATACAGCTACGACCGCCATTTAGATTTATTGTCTTGGGCACAAAGCCAAGGGGCTTGCCAATTAATCACGCTTGGTGAAACACTAGATGGCCGCGATATGAGTGTGCTTAAAATTGGTGAGCCAAGTGAAGATAAGAAAAACATCTGGATCACAGCACGTCAACATCCAGGTGAAACAATGGCGCAGTGGTATGTAGAAGGGCTATTGCACAAATTACTTGATGACGAAGACCCACATGCAGCTGCATTATTGTCAAAAGCAGTATTTTACGTTGTACCAAATATGAACCCTGACGGCAGCGCACGCGGACATCTGCGTACTAACGCTAAAGGCGTTAACTTAAACCGTGAATGGCAGACACCAAGCATGGAAAATAGCCCTGAAGTTTACTTAGTACTTAATAAAATGCGTGAAGCTGGCCTAGATATGCACCTTGATATACACGGCGATGAAGCTATCCCGTATAACTTTGTTGCAGGCAGTGAAGGTATTCCAAGTTACGATGCACGTCTTAAAGGCCTAGAAGATAGCTTTAAAGCAGCGCTTTTAACTATTACTCCAGAGTTTCAAGATGAACATGGCTATCCAAAAGATGAGCCAGGCCAAGCTAACCTTACAGTAGGCTCATCAGCTACAGCTGAAGAATTTAAAGCATTAACGTACACAATTGAAATGCCATTTAAAGATAACAACGATTTACCAGATCCAGACTATGGCTGGTCGGACCGTCGTTCATATCAGTTTGGTCAAGATACATTAGCGGCTATTGTTAATGTTGTTGATAATTTAAGATAAAACGTTTATTTGAAGGGTATCAATAGTTTTGATGCCCTTTTTACTTTTAGTAAAACCCCTTTTACAAAAAATAATAATCATATAGCAACTTCATTCCAAAACGTTTTTAACGTTTCTTCGCCGCGTATCATCACCGTATCATCACCGTATCGGTACAAATCAATCTACTTTCCTTTAAATACTGCTGATGTAGTGCCTTGCGATAGCTACGTAATTAGATATTTTGAAAATTAAGTGTTAACAAAGTTGGGGTACTTAAGTTAAGATTAATTAAATAATGAGTCGGGACGGGAAAGGTAAAACCTTATTTCGTGAAACTTATGTTGCGTAGTAGCTAAAGCAGAGTCTCGTAATTAAAAATAATAAATATAACTATAGAGGATATCCATGGAAGCTTTTGTAAGCGCTGTTAATGATGTTGTTTGGAGTAATGCACTCATCTATTTATGCCTAGGCGCAGGCTTGTTTTATTCAGTGTTAACTCGATTTGCTCAAGTTAGACATTTTAAAGAAATGTGTAAGCTATTATTTAGTCCTAACACGTCTGATAAAGGTATCTCATCTTTTCAAGCCCTTGCTGTATCGTTATCTGGACGAGTAGGTGTTGGTAATATCGCAGGTGTTGCAGCAGCTATCGGTTTTGGTGGGCCAGGTGCTATTTTTTGGATGTGGGTTGTTGCTTTTCTAGGAGCAAGTACCGCATACGCTGAATCTACTTTAGGGCAAATTTATAAAACAGAAGAAAACGGGCAATATCGTGGTGGTCCAGCATATTATTTTGACCGTTGTTTAGGGCAAAAATGGCTAGCTGTTTTATTTGCTGTTTCGGCAATTATTGCCTGTGGTGTTTTTCTGCCCGGCGTACAAGCAAATGCGGTAGGTAATGCGTTTACCCAAGTGTTTGGCGATGGCAATATGGTCACTACTAGCTTTGGTGACGTAGGTAGCTTTAAGTTAGTTGCACTAGCAATTATACTTATTGTTTTAGCATTTATTATTTTTGGCGGTATAAAGCGTATTGCTAACTTTACGCAAATTGTAGTGCCATTTATGGCGCTTGGTTACATAGTATTGGCACTAATCGTTGTATTTATAAACTTAGATAAAGTGGGCGATATATTTTATTTAATTATTAGTGATGCATTTACTGCGCAGGCCGGTTTTGGTGCTGCTATTGGTTGGGGCGTCAAACGTGGTATATATTCTAATGAAGCAGGCCAAGGTACTGGGCCTCATGCAGCAGCCGCTGCAGAAGTAGACCATCCTGCTCAACAGGGATTAGTACAAGCCTTTTCTGTTTATGTTGATACTATTTTTGTGTGTACAGCAACAGCGTTGATGATTTTAATAACGCAGCAATACAATGTTGTGGGTGAGTTACCAGCAGGACAGTTTATTGTACAAAATGTTGATGCAGCCACTGAAGTAGGCTCAGCAGCCTTTACTCAAATGGCTTTATTTAGTGTATTTGGCAGTTTTGGACAAGCATTTGTAGGTATTGCATTATTCTTCTTTGCCTTTACTACAATACTTGCTTATTACTTTATTGCAGAAACTAACATTGCATACTTGAATCGTTATTTTAAAGGCAGTATCCCGCTTGTTATCGTGAAATTTGTGATTATGTTTATGGTTGCATACGGCATGGTCAACAATTCAGGCTATATTTGGACTATTGGTGATATTGGCGTTGGCTTAATGGCTTGGATTAACATACTAGGTATTTTAGCTATTTTCTTCGTAGCTAAGCCTGCTTTATTATGTTTAAGTGATTATGAAGAACAGAAGAAAAAGGGCGGAAAAGTCACATTTGACCCAGTTAAATTAGGTATTAAAAATGCTACTTTTTGGGAAAAACGCCTAGCAAAACAGTCAAAAGACGCTGAGTAGTTAAACTTAGTGAGTAACTTGGATGTTTATCGTTTCTAAATCACTTATTGGTTTAAATTCAAAAAAGACAACGAGAAATAAAACAAGTACAATAAAGGCGCCGAAAGGCGCTTTTTTTATGCGTAGTATGGAGAGAAGTATGGCGATTATTCGTTGCCCAAAATGTGCAAAATCAATTTCAGATAAACATAAACAATGTCCGCATTGCGAAAGTAACATTGCAGAGCTAAACGACGAGCAAGTTTTACAGCTTCAACGCGAACAGCGAATTAAAAAAAAGCAGATGTTTCTAAATCACTCCTTTTTGGCGCTTATCTTATTTTTAGGTGGTTTTTTCTGTTTGTACTTTTTACAACCGCAAGAAGAAACGCTTCAGTGGTATGCTTATACTGCCGCAATTGGCGTAGGTTGTATTTGGTATATTATAAACCGTATTATTTTAGTGACTCTAAAAAAGAAAAAATGACATGAATATCGACAATCTTGTACAAAATATTACTCCCGAATTATTCGAACGCTTGCAATACGGTGCTTCTACTGGCAAATGGCCAGATGGCACCGTTTTATCAGATGAGCAAAAGCAACAAACAGTGCAGTTGGTTATGTTGTATCAAGCAAAGGTGGCTCAATCTAATGAGCAATTTACGATTGGTGCTAATGGTGAAATGATCCAAAAGACAAAAGCTCAACTACAAAAAGAATTCAAATCAGACAACGAAATAGCTAGGTTTAGTGAACATGATCTTTAAGCACCTTTTTACACCGAAGTGGAAACACCCTAAGCAACAAGTACGTCTTGATGCTATCGAAAAATTAGACATTGAACGTGATGCAACCATATTAAACACGTTAGCACTTGAAGATAGCTCAGCTGAAATACGCCGCAAAGCACTACAAAAAGTAAACGATTTACCTCTTTGGTGGAAAGCGTATAAACAAGATCAGGCATTAAAAGATATAGCAGAGCTGCAAATATCAAATGCTGTTTTAAATAGCGAAAGTGCACTAACACCGCAAATTAAAAATGAATACATTGAGCGCTTTGCGCCAGTAAAAACACTTGAAAAGTTAGCGTTTGCAGAAAAAGAGCTGCAAGTACGCGTTAAATTATTAAAACGTTTAGCAAATCCAAAACTAGTAGAAAAAGCATTTAAAGAAGGTAGCGAAGAGCTACAAACTCAATTAGTTGAACTTGTTATTACTCATCAATTAGTTAAGCCATTAGTAAAACATGCGAAGAGTGGAGCAAAATCAGCACTTGAAACGCATATTGAAAATGAACGTCTAGCAATAGAAAAGCCACTTGAAGTAGAGGGTGCAACACGTATTATTTTAGCGAAGTTAAATGCTTTGCGTGAAAAAACAGACTTTGGTGTTGTTAATCCACAAGCAGGCGAGCTAATGGCTCAATGGCAAGCACTTGAGCTTAAATGGTTAAGTGATGAGCGCGTTAAGCTGCTTGATGAAAAATATACTTCGATTACCACTAAGTTAAATGCACATATTGAGCAGTTAAAAGCAGTACACGACAAAGAGCAGCAACAATTAGCACAACAGCAACGCCAATTGCTAGCCCTTGCAACGCTTGAAGCGTTAAGCGAAGAAATTGAAAATGCCTTACAACTTGGTCTTGAAACGCCAGAGCAAATTCAACAAGATTGGCTTGATGCAAAAGTAGCGCAAGCTAAGCACGCTATTAGCGAAACAGAGCTTGCTAATAACACGCAATCAAAACTTGCTGTAAGTAAGTTAGAAAAGTTATTTACTCAAGTTGCTAAGCTACCTGAGCTAACCGCTGCCATTAAAGAGTACAAGCTCGCTTTTACAGCATTGTGTGAAATTAAACCAGCAGAAGACTTAACGCAGTACGATGCTACTTTAACTGAGTTTAATAATGGCTTTAAAGCAGCGCGTAATCATTTAAATATTTTAGATGGTGCACTGCAAAGTTCGTTTAAAGCACAGCTAAACGCGCATAAAAAGCAATTTTTAGCACCAATGAATGAACTCGTTAAGCCGCTTGAAAAAAACCAAAGCCAAGCAAAACGTAAAGCACGTGATGTTAAACGCCTAATTGAAGAAGGCCGTTTTAACGTTGCTTTTGGCGTATTTAAAGGGTTTGAAGAATTATTTAATACCCTTACTGAAAAATACCAGCAGTCGCTTGTAAATATAAAAGCAGAGCTTGAAGCGCAACTTGCAGACGCTAAAGATTGGCAAAAATACGCTGCTGCACCAAAGCGTGAAGCTTTATTAGAAGAAGTAAGCGCATTAGTAAGTGAAGAGTGTACTGACCCACAACAACGTGCTGAGCAGGTAAAAGCGCTACGTAAACGTTGGAATGAGCTAGGTCGTTTAGATACAGACGAAGAGAAGCAACAAGGTATTCAGTTTGATGAAAAAATCGAGCTGTTATTTGCACCTTGTCGTAGTTACTTCGCAGAGCAAGAAGTACAACGCGAAGCATCTAAAGCACAACGCGAAAGTATTATTAGCGACATGCATGCACTTCATTTACAGCCTACTGCTGAGGATGATTTTGATTGGAAGCAATATGAAAGCCAATATAATCGTTTGAACAAAGCGTGGCGCAGTGTAGGTAAAGTTGATCCTAAAACATACCGTACATTAAACGATCGTTATAAAAATGAGCAACAGCAAGTACTGGCTTTATTAAACGCATTTCATAAAAGTAATGCTGCACTTAAAAATGAGTTAGTAGAAAAAGCAGAGCAGCTGTCACAAAGTGACGATTTAGCCGCTGCGTGCCAAGAGTTGAAGCAAATGCAGCAGCAATGGCAAACCATTGGTTTTGCAGGTTTAAAAGCTGAAAATGCGTTATGGCAAAAGTTTCGTCAGTTTAACGATGAAACATTTACTAAGCGTAGTAGTGAGTTTGAACAGCAAAAACTTGAGCAAAACGAGTCGGATAAACAAGCCGTTGCAGAACTTGCTGAGCTTGAAGCAGCACTTAGTGATGTAAATCAAAGAGCACAGCTACACGACCTAGAAACAAAAGTGAAAGGGTATGCACAGTTTAGATCGTTAGTGCCAAAAGTGACTAAGCTACTAGCGGCCATTGAAGATAAACTTGCATTGCTTACAAGCAAATCAGAGCAAGCTAATTTAGATGCACTAATTACAGCACTTGAGAACAATGAAGCGTTACCAAGTCAGTACCAAGCACCGCTTAAAACAACATTAAATACTGAACAGCTTATTACGCGCATGGAAATACTAGCGAACGTAAGCTCAACTGATAAGTCACTTAGAATGGCAGAACAAGTAGCCATGCTAGATGACAAGCATCGTGGCGAACATGCTGATTTAAACTATTATTTAAAACAGTTACTAGCGCTCAGTGGCGGTTCAGTTGAACCTGACACACTAATGCGACTTAAAGCGATACTTGCAGCTTAATACACTAGGGCGTGTTGACCTTTCGTGGTTGAATTTGCAGCAGACTGTTTGGTATTTAGGCAAGGCAGAGTCTATGTAGTGTGGTTATTCCCCATAAATAGGCAATAACGCAGCATAAATGCCAAACATGCGCTGCCCTTTGGGTTCTTTCTAGGGTCGATTAACTCTTTGTTGCTCGGTTTTGACTTAGCCCGCTAGGTTACAAACCTCACGCCGCGATTAAATCGACCCTAGATTGAACAAATTTCAATCCACAAAGGTCAACACGTCCTAGAACCAGTTTAATATATACTGGTTAGTATTTTAATAAGCCGCTTTAATAGCGGCTTTTTTATAAGCATCATTACTTCATTATAAATAAAAGGGTTCTCATGAGAATTTTAGTTATTATTGCAGCGTTATTTTTAACTGCCTGTAATACCACGCAAGGCATATCAGTATATTCATTTACTAACTCTGAGGTTGAGTCTGTACTTAGTAAACAATTACCAAAGTTAAGTGAGAAAGTAAGCTTAATGGGTTTGCCAGTTCAGTTTGATGTAAACGACTTAAGTGTGAATATTGGACCCGATAACCGCGATGTTGTTGTGCTTGGCGCAGATTCAAGCGCTGAAATTAATGCATTTGCACTAAAGTATCCAGTGCGTTTAAAGCTGCAAATTGAAGGTAGCCCATTTTACGACAGTGAGAAAAAAGCAGTATTTTTACGTAATATTAAATTACTTGATTCGAGTGTAGATGCCGGTGGTTTTAAAGGTAATTTAGGCGCACTTGATAGCCAAGCAATGGAAGTGATTAATGCTTTTTTAGCGGTTAACCCTGTTTATACTCTAAATATGGATGACCCTAAAATAATGCTACTTAGTAAACTTCCACTCGATATGAAAATAAGCGAAGGTGCAATTAAGCTAGTACCTCGTCTATAAGTAGATCGACCTACTTACAATATACGTATTAATTAGCCTGACTTTCAGGCTAATTAGGTTTTAATATTATGGCGGCTCCTCGTACTGTTCCCACTTCTCGACTTTCTCGCTTTGCTAAATTAGGCTCACTAGCAACCGGTGTTGCAACCAATATGTTAGTTGATGGTGCTAAGAGCGCATTAACAGGTAAAGGTTGGGATAACAAAAGTTTATTACTACAATCTAAAAACATTGAAAAGCTCGCCACACAGTTATCACATTTACGTGGTGCAGCAATGAAGCTTGGGCAATTACTCTCAATGGATGCCGGAGACTTACTCAGTCCTGAATTAGCTCAATTACTTGCTTTACTGCGCTCAGACGCGAATCCAATGCCTCATAAGCAGCTTGTAGAAGTGTTAAAAGAGCAATGGGGAGATGATTGGCTAGCGCGTTTTTCTCATATTGAATTAAGACCTTTTGCAGCCGCTTCTATTGGGCAAGTTCATTTAGCTTATAAAGAAAATGGCGATCAGCTTGCTGTTAAAATTCAATACCCTGGTATTGCAAAAAGTGTAGTAAGTGATGTCGACAATGTTATTTCGTTATTAACGCTTTCTCGATTATTACCAAAAGATCTTAATATTAAACCGCTTATTAGTGAAGCCAAAGCGCAGTTATTGGCCGAAGCTGATTATACGAGAGAAGCGCAATATTTAATACGTTATAAAAATGCACTAGTAACTAACCCCCATTTTAAAGTGCCTAACGTATATCCAGAGCACAGCACGCAGCAAGTACTTACCATGGAATATATAAAAGCAGAGCCGATTGAGAGTATTACAGAGCTACCTAATAACCAGAAAAGCTTTGTTGCAGCACAGCTAATTGATTTGTTTTTTAAAGAGATGTTTGATTTTAAACTCATTCAAACCGACCCTAACTTTGCCAACTTTCATTATCAGCTTGATACACAAAAAATTGTTTTATTTGATTTTGGTGCAACGCGAGAAATATCATCTGAGCTCAGCCACGCTTATTTGGCCTTATTTAAAGCGGGCAGTGAAAACAACCGAGAAGGCGTGCTTAGAGCGGCTTTACACATTGGTTATTTTAAAAATGACTTGGTTGATGAGTATAAAAATAACGTTATCGATTTATTTTTAATGGCATGCGAGCCACTAAGAGCAAATGACGAGTTTGATTTTAAAAACAGCGAACTAGCGCTCAAAATTAAAAATGCAGGGCTTGCCCTTAGTGCGCAATCTCAGCAATGGCATACACCGCCCGTTGATGCGCTATTTATTCACCGAAAACTTGCAGGACTTTACTTAATAGCCGCAAGGCTAGGTGCAAAAATAGATGTAAAAACGCTATTTCAGCACTATTTATAGCGTTTTAATTTACACGTAAGTGCATTTTAAGTAATGAGTGCACTTAGTTTAAAAAATTGCCATAATGCTCGCGATATTTCGCGAGGTGTATTTATGATAAAACAATTTTTAAACGATCCTAAGTTATTGCTCAATGCAGTAGGTGAGGGCATATATGGTTTTGACCTATCGGGTAATGCTGTGTTTGTTAATCCTGCCGCTGAGCGCATGACTGGTTGGCGAGCAGAGGATTTATTAGGTAAAAAAATACATCAATATCATCACCATACTCATGCAGATGGTACGCCTTATCCTGCGGATGAATGCCAAATATATTGCACCATGTTTGACGGAAAACGTCGTGAAGTTAAAAATGAAATTTTTTGGCGTAAAGACGGCAGTTCGTTTGCAGTAGAGTACACTTCAACACCGGTTTATCGAAATGATCAATTAATTGGTGCAGTAGCAGTATTTCGCGATATATCACAGCAGCAACACACACAAAATGCACTGCAAGAGGCACTTGAGCAAGTAAAGCATTTAAGTGAGCAGCTAAAAGATGAAAACAACTACTTAATTGCAGAGCTTAACGAAGATTGGCAAGACTCAGGGCTAGTTGGACAAAGCCATATTTTTCAAACCATGTTAGATCAAATAAAGCTGGTAAGTGAAACCGACAGTACAGTGCTTATACTTGGCGAAAATGGCACAGGTAAAGAGCTAGTAGCCCGTAACTTGTATCGGTTAAGTAAACGCAGCGAGCAAGCTTTTATTAAAGTAAATTGCGCAGCATTTACACCGAGTTTACTAGAGTCAGAATTATTTGGTCACGAAAAAGGTGCGTTTACAGGTGCAAATGAGCGTCGTAAAGGGCGTTTTGAACTTGCCGATAAAGGCACCTTGTTTTTAGATGAGATAGCAGAGCTGCCGCTTGAGGCGCAAAGTAAATTACTCAGAGTACTGCAAGAGCAAGAATTTGAACGTGTTGGTGGCAGTAATACGCTAAAAGTAAATATTAGAGTCATTGCCGCGACTAATCGCGATTTATGGGAAATGGTACAAAAGGGCACGTTTAGAATTGATTTGTATTATCGACTTAATGTATTTCCTATAAAAGTACCTGCTTTAAAAGATCGAAAAGAAGATATTCCTTATTTATGCGCTAATTTAATTACACAATTAAATAAACGACTGGGCAAACACTTAAAAGGGCTAAGTAAAAAAGCAATTACACAACTGCAAGCCTATGATTGGCCGGGCAACATTAGAGAGCTGCAAAATGTGCTTGAACGCGAAGCTATTTTATCTAATCAGGCTGTACTACAGCTAAGCCAACCTTTACAAGCAGGTGGTAAAGTAGTTATTAACCCTTCGCTTACGCTCGATGAAGCACAAAAGCAGCATATAACCTCTGTTCTCGCATTATCGCACTGGCAAATATCGGGTGATAAAGGAGCGGCCGTTAAACTGGGTTTGCCTGAGAGTACACTGCGCTCAAAAATGCGAAAACTGGGTATAAATAAAGATTAGCGAGAATTCGCGATATAACGCGTAATTCGCTTTATATCGCGATTGTTGTTTTTTGTTTATTTTAATAAGTATATAAATATCAATGAAGTAACTTAAGTTTCAGTTTGGTCTGAAAGTTGCAATAGTTTGCTTAACACCGTCATAATAAAGCAAGTACTATGAAGTTTGATATTAAAGAAGAAGACATGATCATTAAGCCCTATAACACTGAAGGGCCAATTTATATCCGCGAGCAAAAAGGTTTTTTTCAGCGCATACGCCGTAATTTAGGCTGGTTGTTAATGCTAACTTTTATTGCAATACCGTGGATCCAATACAACGGACAACAAGCTGTGCTGCTTGATGTGGCAACGCAAACCTTTACTATTTTCGGTCTAACACTCCTTCCTCAAGATTTTATGATTTTAGCGCTGCTGTTTATGGTGGGCGCCTTTGCGTTGTTTTTTGTAACTAACTGGCTTGGTCGGGTTTGGTGTGGTTATACATGCCCTCAAACAATATGGATGCTCATGTTTTCGTGGGTGGAGCAACGCATAGAAGGCACACGAAATCAGCGAATTAAATTAGATAAATCACAGTGGACGCTAAGCACTTGGCGCAAAAAAATAACTAAACACAGCGCATGGATTGTTATTTCTATTTTAACTGCGACCTCGTTTATGGCGTATTTTATTCCGGCTAAAAGTTTGTATATGGAGATGATCACGTTTGAATGGTCAGGTATTACAAGTTTTTGGGTGTTTTTATTCGCTTTTTGTACTTATGGAAATGCAGGGTTTTTACGCGAAAAAATGTGCACTATTGCATGCCCATATTCTCGTTTTCAGGCTGTTATGTTTGATAAAGATACGTTACTTGTTACTTATGACAGTAAGCGAGGTGAAAGCCGTGGTCCGCGTAAACGTAAAGCCGATCCAAAAGAGCTTAACCTAGGTGACTGCGTAGACTGTAACTTGTGTGTAGACGTATGCCCTGCAGGTATAGATATTCGAAATGGAATGCAATATGAATGTATAAACTGTGGTTTATGTATTGACGCTTGCGACGATACCATGGATAAATTTGGTTACGAAAAAGGCTTAATTAAATACGCGAGTGAAAAACAAATGGAAGGGGGGAAAACCAATCCATTTAGGTTAAAACTAGTAGGATATGGCGCATTAACGGCTTTGTTAATAATATCGATGTTTGCATGGATGCTGCAACGTACCCCTATAGAAGCCTCGGTACTACGCGACAGAAATGCGCTCTACAGAGTGAACTACGAAGGCCTTGTAGAAAACCCTTACACACTTACTATTATTAATAAAACCCAACAAGCACTGCATTACAGCATCGCTATAGAGGGTTTACCTGGTGCAATACTCTCAAGCCCACGCTCTACACTTGTTCAACCGGGTGTTATGAAAAGCGTACCAGTGACCGTAACAGCCGATGGTTACGATATTGAGCGTAAAGTGAGTAAGCTACAGTTTATTGTAACGGCGCAAGAAGACGCCAGTATTACTATAACCAAAGACAGTCAGTTTTATAAAAACTAAGATTGATAAAGCTTCATAAAAATACAAAAAATGCCCAAATAGATATTCTCCTTGGGCATTTTTTATGTGCGGTTTTTATATGCAGTTTCTATTGCGTATTTGCACCTATATATTTCAGTGCGCTGGTTATAACGGCTACTTGTGCCAAAATACATTCTTCATCGGTGGCAGTTGGGCTATCTGGGTACACTTCAGTGGTTGTTACGAAGGGTGCATCAGTAAAGCCCATACATAAACCTAACTCTCGGGCGGCATAGTTAATCACACCAAATTGCTCTTGAGGTACGCCGATTAGCTGGTTATTTTCATCGCTCGGTGCAATATGGGTTACCTTTGCAACGCTTTCAATAATCACTTTTTGAAACTCTGGCTCAGGCTTTTTGGTGTCTGCAACTAAATAAAACCCATCAGGTATGTTCCAGTTAGTGTTAGTAGTGCCTTCACGCGCAGCAAGTGCGGGTCTAAATTCACTGTTATCGCTGTCAGTTGTTTCGTGTAAATCAATATGAGCGATTAAGTCAGTACCTAATGATTTTACAAACGCCATAATAGCTGCTGATTCTTGAGCTGGGCTACCCTCGTAAAATGAGCGATTAGGATCAATAGCATCTGGGTTCCAGCGGTTTATAGTCTCATATCCCCAAGGGCTAATGCAGGGGGCTACAATAATATTAAACTGTTCGCAATATTGCATAGCCGATGTTTTAGCAAACCTAAGTGCGCCATGTATGCCACTGGTTTCGTAGCCATGTACACCACCGGTGATTAAAACAGTTGGTTTATTAGCATTAAAGTTAGGCGTTTTTAATATATATAATGGGTAAGTACCTGCGGCGTAATTAAGCTCGCCGTATTGCTCTATATCTAAGGTGTTTTTAAGATCATTAATTAGCGTTACGACTTCGTTTTGGTAACTACGTTTAATGTTTTGGCGTGCTAACCACTGGGCTTTATCGTTGTTATTCCATTTTTTGCCAGGTGTGCCAATCGGGTATGTGCTGTTAGTCATAATAAACCTTTATATCAATTATTATTAGCCCTCATAAAAATTAGGAGGGCAATTACAATTGGTAAAATTATTTAATAAAGGCATAGCTTAACGCTGAGTAAATTAGCGTGCAAATTAAAACGTTAAAGTCATATTTTTAATAGCGCGTGTTTGCTGCGCCCTAATATAGCTTTGGTTTGCATATTCACCCGAAATACTACCGAACCGTTCGCGTTTAATATTAATTGTTAAATTACATGCTTTATTTTTATTTACTTGCGAGCTGTTAAACATATCTAAGCTTTGTAAATTTATTTCAAGGCGAGATGAATTAAGCGCAAAAAATGTTGACTGCAAAAGTGTTTCATTATTATTGGTAGTGCAACTACTGTTAAGTTCTACTTGGCTTGTACTGTTAGGATCAGTGCCATCTAATTGAACGGTAAGAGTACTATTAATACCAAAATTTTGATCGTTACTCGGGGTTAAAATAATAAAATTTAAAGGCAGTTCTGCGCTTGAATTAGCATTTATACCATCGTCTCGTGTAAATAATATATCAAACTGCTGATTATCGTCTGTTGCATTTATATAAGCTTGGTAATCAACGTCTAAAAAATCGGTATCTTTTGTAAGTACAATGGCAGTGTTATTAACAACAGCCCTTAATGAGTCGCTATCGCTTAAAACAATATTAGAGCCATTCGCATCTCCCGCATTTAGTTCTGCGTTAACACGCGTGCGGTTGCCGTCAGAAACCAGTTCAAAGCCAGCCCATATACCTTTTGTTTTTACTAAATCAGACTCTGTTTCTGATGTGCAAGCGCATAATGCGAAAATTAAAGCCGTTGTGGTAATGCATTTTTTAAGCATGTTAGCTCCTTTAAGCCACTTAATTAGGCAGTAAGTAATTGTTTAATTAAGAATAGTTTTTACAATTATATGCAATGGCCAGTTTGTATTAGTGCATTGTTACACAGCAAGGCGTCTGTAAATGTTTAAATTTGTTAATGGTTGTAAATAAAACATTAAAACCTAAGTTTAAAAACCAATCCACTATTTAAATTGCTTACTAAATAAACACTAACTTAGCGCTAAATGTATTATAAAAGAGTGTGTTACAATCAATTAAAGTATATTTTCATATAGAGTATTATGGCGCAGTATATTGCTACTCCAAGTTGGCTAGGCCGTTTTTTTACCCGTATTAAACACGTAAGTATTGAACAAGAGCACCTTGTTGTGCATTTTAGACGTGCTCCCGCACGAACATTTTTAATTAAAGACTTTTATAATTACTCAATACTTAAAAACCGTTTATTTAGTGCCAAAATTAATTTGTGCGACAGCAGCAATACATCAATTAGCTTTTTAAACAAAGCACAGGCTAATACTTTAAATACTGCCCTTAATACGCAGTTTTCGGCCATGCTTGAGCAAAAGGTAAATAACGCCAAAACTTTGCTAAAGCGTTATGCTTTAGATGAGTTTTTACGTGATAGTTCCCTAAATACACTTAATAACGATGTGTTTTCACTTGCTAAACAGTACGCTCAAAGTACAAATACATGGCAACAACACTTATCGCCAAGTAGTCTTAAATTTTTAAATATACTGAGCACCACACCCAATTCTCTTGATGCTATTACGCAGTTGCGCCATAAATATGAAAAAAAACAACTGATACTTAAAAATGATTTTTTTAATCAAGTAGAGTCAAATCCATTAACAACAGAGCAGCGTTTAGCAGTAATACGCGATAACGACAAAAATTTAGTATTAGCGGCAGCAGGCACAGGTAAAACATCTGTGATGGTCGCAAAGTCGCTAGATCTAATAGCGTGTGATATTGCAAAGCCCGAGCAAATTTTGGTACTGGCCTATAATAAAACAGCAGCTAACGAGCTTAAAGAGCGCTTTATTAAACGCGCCACGCATGCAAAATTACATACCAAAGCACCCACTATTTTAACGTTTCATGCGCTTGGGCTTAAACTATTACAAAGCGCTAAAAAACCTGTTGAGTTGTCAAAATTTGCAACAGACCCAGTTCAATTAAATAGTTGGTTAACGGCATGGGTAAGTAAAAAAATACAAACCGAGCCACAATTTTTAAAAGTATTTGTAGATTTACTCCATGAGCCAATTGATATATTTAGCTTTAAAGATAATGCACAGTACGAGCGATACATACGCGATAACGAATACCGCAGCCTTGCGGGTCATAAAGTAAAAAGTTATCAGGAGGTGTTAATTTCAAACTGGCTGCATTTAAACAGCGTGCCGCATAGCTATGAGGTGAATTATCACTTTGACCAAGGCACCGAGCTAAATAGGCAATATAAGCCTGATTTTTATATACCTCACTATGATATTTACTTAGAGCACTTTGGGATTGATAGGCAAGGTAATACACGTGCCGATATAGATAAAAAGCATTATAACGAGCAAATTGCATTTAAGCGTAAACTGCATAAACAAAATGGCACCACGTTACTCGAGACCTTTCATTACAATTGGGTAGAAGGGAAGCTAGAGCAAACCCTCGCAAAGCAATTGAAGCAGCATAATGTTGAATTAACACCTTTAAGTAACGATGAAATATTTCATACATTAAATAACTCAGGGCAGTTACAGCAAGGGATTGATAAGTACATAAAATGCTTACAAGCTATTCGAGTGGAGCAGCTAAGTAATAAGCAAATAGCACAGCGCATCAAGCAAAGTGGTATTAAAAACTATCAACAATACGCAAACTTGTTAGTGCAAATTCATGAGGCTTATATAAATGAACTAAGCGCACAAAATGCCATTGATTTTGACGACATGATTATTCAAGCAACAAAGGCGGTGGTAAACGGAGATTTTAATATTGTGTGGAGTCACATTTTAGTTGATGAGTTTCAAGATATATCAAGCGCGCGAATGGCTTTTTTAAGTGCCATATTAAAGCATGGTAACGGAATACGCTTTACCGCAGTAGGTGACGACTGGCAGGCAATATATCGGTTTTCGGGTGGTAACTTAGCGCTTACTACGCGCTTTAATGAGCTGGTGGGTAGCCACTCGCTTACAATGCTGCAAAAAACATTTAGATATAACAATAGTATTAGCGATGTAGCAGGGCGCTTTGTAATGCAAAACCCTGAGCAATATAAAAAGCAGATCAGCACACATACAAAAGTAACTACACCCCAAGTTATTTTGTTAGACGACTTATACCAAGGCACTAAATCGATAGAAATAAAAGTACAACAAGCGATAAGCACTATTCAAAAAAATGATGGATTAGCCAGCATCGCCATACTTAGTCGATACCGATACATGTTAAATAGCGTGCAACAGCATTTAAAAGATAAAAAGCATACAAACCCTCTCCATTTTTGGACATTGCATAGTGCCAAAGGGCTTGAAGCCGATTACTGTATTATTATTGGTTTTGAACAAGGTAAATTAGGGTTTCCGAGTGACAATCAAAATAACTTGCTGGTGGAGTCGTTATTACCAAAGCAAGATGAATTCACTCACTCAGAAGAAAGGCGTTTGCTTTATGTAGGTATTACACGCGCTAAACATAAAGCGTATTTAATTGCCGACCCTTATGCATGCTCCGCATTTATAAAAGAATTAATAAACGATGATTACCCCATTCAAATTGGTTCCGCATTATTTAATAAGCCGCAACTAAAGCAAAGAGAATGTAGTACGTGCAGTGACGGGTTAATAGTGCCCAAAACGGGCCAATATGGTGATTATTATAGTTGTACTAACACGCAAATTTGCGAAACTAAATTGCGAGTGTGTAAAAGCTGTAGTAGCCCATCGGTTGATAAAAACACATACTCACAATGCGTGAATACAGAATGTAAAACGCAGCACCCAATTTGTGAAAAGTGTGGGCGCGAAATGCGTAAACGTAAATCTAAGCACGGTGAATTTTTAGGGTGCAGTGGTTTTTCTCTTAAAGAAGACAACTGTAAAAACACACGAAAAATAAGTGCTTAACGGCTAATAAGCAGGTTTACACCTGTCTATTTTATAGAACAATGTAAATAAAAATTACATTCATTTTATTGATTTTAACAAGCTATCAATGTCTAATAGAATAATGAGCTTTAACTGTTGTTTATTATGCATTTTTTCAATAGATTCTTTTTATTAAACGACCACTATTCAGCCCCTGGTCAGGTTGCTAATTGGCGAATAAGTGCACTGCGCATTATTCTATCATTAGTAATGGTGTTATGTTTATCTGTGGCGTGTCACACGTACACAAGCGCTATTGAATTTAACTTAATTCATATTATTGTATTAACAAGCAGCTTTCTTGCTACTGCATGCGGTTTACTTATAGCAAGTAAGCGTTTTTATCACTTTAGCGCTCATGCACTTTTAATCGCTATTGTGGCCGCTAGCGTGTCAATGAACTTATTTTTAACAGACTTAGAGCTTGCAAAAGTGGGCTCTATGTATATGTATTCTTGTCCGATAATTGCACTTATGCTGCTTGGTTATAGAACAGCCTTAGCTTATGGCATATTAAATATTGTGCCGTTTTATATGATCATAAATAGCGTTGATGTATCGGGTTTGACTGGCATAGCGCAACAACTTCCCGACGCGGACTTATACATTACAGGGCTTATATTTTTATTTTTTAACATATGTATTCCCCTTGCTGTAGCACGCACAATTGTGGCTGCTAAGCGTTTAAACAAAACAATGATAAGCGCTAATACACACCTTAAAGACAAAAATGAGCTTTATCGAAGCTTATTCACCGAATCAAATAAAGCCAAAATTATTGTTGACGAAAACCTTGTTATTACTGATTTTAATCAACATGCTATTGATATGTTTGGTATAAAAAAAGAATTAAGAGGAGAATGCGTTAACCTCTCTCGTTTATTCCCCTCTTTAGTTTTTGACGATCCAAATGCGCAAAATAAAATTGTGAAGTACAAAAAAAGCTATTTTAAAGCCAGTTATCAGCAAATAACAATGAGCACAAACTACCGTGTATACGACTTTTACGATTGCACGCAAGAACAGCTCATTAAGCAAAGCTTGTCGATGATGGAGCTAGAAAACAAACGATTACGCTTCAGAGACTCGCGAACAAGGCTACCTAATAGAGAATGGTTTGAACTGCAATGCGATAGGCTAACAAGTAAGTACCAAAAAGGTTTTTATATTGTTGTTGCGCAAAGTGCAAATAGTGAATACTTAAATTTAAAGCTCACTAAAGCCGACTCTCAAGCATTACTGATTAACGCATACAAGCGTTTAAAAACGATGCCAGATGAGCCGCTGTTGTGTGCTCATATAGGAGTAGGAAAGCTTGCTTTTATAATTGGCGCAAACTCGCAAAACGAGCTTGAAGATAAGCTATTAATGCAAATAAAAAATACATTAGATAAAACATATAATGTATTTGGCACTAAGTGTCAGCAATCATTTTTATTTGGTTTTGCAAAATATCCTGATCATGGAAAAAACAGCACAATAGTACTTAGCAATGCGTGCGAAGCACTTAAAATCGCAAACTGTAATACTCCACTAAGTGGGTATAACGAAAAACAGTCACAAGCTTTTATCGAAAAATACGAAATTTCAATGTTGCTAGACGAAGCGCTTCAACAAGGCGATTTGTCGGTGCATTATCAGCCTAAAGTAAATGCTACGGGTGAATGCATAGGGCTTGAAGCTTTAGCGCGTTGGAATAGTCCAATACTGGGTAATGTGTCGCCCGTGGTGTTTATTCCTATTGCTGAAGAATACAGGATGGTTAGTCGGTTAACCGATCTGATTATTCAAAAGGTGTGTGCTCAAATTGCCGATTGGACTAAAGCGGGTTTACCGAGTGTGCCGGTGGCAATAAATATATCTCTAATTGATTTTAGCCAAACCGATTTTATGTCAAAACTAGTTAAATACCTTGCCGACTTTAATGTAAAGCCGCCTCAAATAGAGTTAGAACTGACTGAAACTTCCCTTGAGGCTAACCAAGCCCATTCGTTAAAGCTTATGCAAACACTGCAATCGTGGGGTTTTACTATTTCGGTCGATGATTTTGGGGTGGGATATTCTAATATTGCACGCCTTGCCGACTACCCAATTAACAAACTCAAGTTAGATCGCTCATTAATAAGCCAAGTAACGAGCTCAAAGCGTCAAAAAAGTTTAGTTAAGGCAGTACACGCTATGTGTAAAGAACTTGATATTAAGTGTGTAGCTGAGGGGGTAGAAACCCAAGAGCAAGTAGCAATAATGGCGCAAATGGGGTGTAAAGAATTTCAGGGCTATTACTTTGCTAAACCAATGCCAGCCGAACAATTTGCAGAACATGTTAGCCGCCATGGCTTAGTGTTTAACCCTAAAGAAGTGACAGTTAAACTTTAAATGTATTTAGTGGCCACTTTATAGAACATGCTCACCTAAGAGCTATGCATGTTCTATAAAGCTAGCTTGGTTTTATTACCTAATTACAGAGTTGTTGGGCGTTTATAGTTATTTTGCACTGTTGCACAGCTCCCGACTTCCAATGCTGTATGTCTGATTGCGCAGTACAGCCTGCATCTTCAATTAAAGCAGTGTCAGCATCACATAAAAGTAATACGGCGTTATCATCTTGTACATCCACAATAAACGTGTACTCGTTAAAGGGCGTAAGTTTGCTTAAATCGTTATTAACGGCAGCTTTTAATAACTCATCAGTGGATGAATAGGGTGTTTCACTAAACTTTAAAGTGCCGTCTACAGCTGTCGCAATATCTTTTAATTGCGAGGCTAAATCGGCCATTATTTCTGGATTATTATTTTTTGAAGTGTAACAACCGCTAAGTAATACAATTAAGCTTATGCAGAGTAAGTGTTTCATGCTATTTGCTCCATACCGTCATTGTGTTGTGCTCATCGTAGCCTGTGTCTAGGTTCCAGTTTTTAATTTCACTGTAATCAGTATCTAAAAATACGGCATTGGCAATAATGGTTATATAGCGCTGAATGTTGCTAACGGCAAAGTCAAAAATATCGTTGTAATGCATAGGCTCGTGCGGTGTTTTTAGTTGTTCAATAAAAGTGGAGTCTACTTCGTTTGGGCGAGGATAAAACAAACCTAAATCAGCAGCAACATGGCGTGCACAGGCAAATAACCGATAGCTTTCTTCAACATTATTTACTACAAGCTGAAAACCGTTATGCCATGAATTAAAGTTAGGCGCATGTTGTGCGGCGTAGCTTGGGTGAACTGTTAATAAAGCATGTTGCCAAATTTGTTCAATATCGGTATCAAAATTATCGTCTTTGTTAGTACAAGACCCAATATTTTGTTGTACGCGATCAGCGTAGCCTAACTCACCTAAATTTAAACGTTGCCAAATAAACGCATCTTGGTTCATTTCACAGGTACGGTGCGCAGTTTGGTTTTGCTCATATGGGCCAACTTTTAATTCAACAACCGGATGCACCGTTATATCTGCAGCTACATGTGCCATATAACCGCATAACCAAGCAAAGCACTTTTCAAATGCTTCATCTTCAAGTGCTTTACAGTATTCAATCATGGCTTTAAGTAAATCACCCGTGCGCTCGTAATGCATTAGGTCGGCCCATGCATTTTGGCTAGGTTGCGCTACAGCTAAATAAGGGTAATCGGGGGCTACACAACCTAGTTCAAGGTATGCTTGGCGTTTGCTTAAAATAAGTTTTGCCTTTTTAGGCATATCCATTTTAGTGAGTGACTTGGTTTGCGTTGCAATATTAACCGCAGTAATGTGCGCAAAAGCACCTGGCATTGTCATATCCTTATGATTTATAAATAGGTGTACAGATTAACATTGAGACAGCGTTAAATAAAGTTAACTAAATGCAAGTATAGGGTGGTTAAGGCTATTAAATTAGCTGTTCAACTAATTGGCCATTTTCATATAATTTAGCATATTGACGTTTATGTTCTTCAAATAGGTAAGCTCTTAGCTGCTCTTGTCCGCTATGAATTTGAGTTATTTTTGCTGCAATCCCTAGGCTACTTTGCCTAACAGGTTCTACATCCATTGATATATTTTCTTTGTTGGGTAAAGTAAAGCTCATGTGCTGTAATTTGTTTAAGCTTTTTCCATTTTTTAATGGTTTTAAAAATATGCCTGTACTGGAAATTGATTAAATATTAAAACCTTGGCTTTTAATATTTAGTTTACTCCAACGCCAACTGCGCTGAGTGCCTTTTGTATCAATTACCTCTGGTGCGCTCAAAATGGGGTTAATTACACCTAACTCATCAATTTTTAATTGCAGGGGAAACCAAAGTTGGTAATTAGCAACTTCAGCAAGCAAAGTTAAATTAGCGTGGGTAAAAAGATGAGCAATACTCGCGGGTACAGAGCTTTTCATTGTAAGCATATGATTACGTGGAGAGCGCTGCTTTGTATTTGGTTTGAATAACTCAGCTAAAAAATTTACCTCTTCATTAGAAAAGTCCATATTTCACCCCGGTTACATAAAACAATGCACCACCGTAATTTAAACAATGGGTTTGTTCAATAAATGTTCGGTTTAAATTTGTTTAGTCAATATTTACGAGAGTATTTGGCAAGCTAAACAATTTATTTAAATGATGTGTTTAACGTTATTATTTTTTCAGTGGTTAGCATTATTTAACATTTAAAAAATATATTTAGGCTCAAGTGGCTAGCTGTTAAACTGCAACACATTAGTTTTATAATTTATATTAGAGTTTACATTATGATATGTGCATTTTTACGTGATCAACAGCCGAAGTTACTAGGTATGTTAGTGGTATTGTTTGGTGCTGGGTTTTCAATAAATGCAGTGGCTCAAGAGCAAAGCCAAACTTTAATTTTAGTGGGGTCAGAGCTTACTACCTGTACTAGCGCAAAGCTTAATAATTGCGAAAAAGAGATTGTTGTTGAAGGTAAATCACATAATCTATATAGGGTTAATAACTCTCAAATAAAAAACATCACGCAGCACTGGCCTAATAATAACATTGAGGCAAAAGCGGCTGTATTAAAAACACTTAAAGCCATACAAAGTAAATCGTCAAATAGCGTATCAAAAACTGATTTACTCTGGCAGTGGCGCGATATAAACAACCAACAACTGCAAAGCCTTACCCAACAAGAATACAACTTTGTATTTGATATGCTAGAAGTACCGCTACTTAATAAAAATGGTGAGCGCTCTAAAGAGCAAGTAAATACCGATTTTAATAACGAGAGCGCGACTAACAATATTTTGCAATTTGTATCGGGCAGTTTAAAAGTTAATAACGCAAATCCCACCATGCTTGATATTACAGCATCAAGCCGAGACCCTTATGAATCGGCAGATTTAGCGCAGAGCCTTTTAGCACAATCAAATATAAGCACTCAATGGTTAGCACTAACCCCAGCGCTTGCTAAAGCGATTACGAGTAACTCGTGCGATGAATTACCCGCTCTCAGAAATACATTAATGAATGTGTATAACCGTGAAGCAATTTACCCCGATCGCACAAAAGCCGAATATGCTTTATGCAAAAGTGGCACTGACGCACTTGTATCACTTATTAAAAATAGTACCGGTGTGATGTTTAATAGCGGTAATGCAGCATTAATGCATAAGGTATTGTTTGATCAAAACAACAATCCATATCCGTGGACGCAAGCATTGCAAACCCGCCCAGTTATAGTAGGTGAAGGAGCGGGCGCTGCAATCCAAAGCAAAATAGCGGGCATGTTTACGAATACAACAAGCCTTGAGGCTCTTCGTAAAAGTGAAACTAACGCTAATACAGGTGGACTTGGTAGCTTTAACTTTGGTGTTATAGATACTCAATTTAGCGAACAAAACCGCACGTTTAGACTCGCAGCTGCGCTAAATAATAGCGAAGCGAGTAATACTAAAACACAAATGCAGCATGGCTTTGGTATTGATGAAAATACAGCTTTGGTTGTTATTAAATCGCCAGAAGTTAGTTTAATGACCGTAATAGGTAAAAGCGGTGTAGTGCACTTAACTGAGCAAGGTAAGCCTCAAAAAGAGGGTAATAACTATCGTTATTCGTACTGGCCTGCTAGTAGCGTAATTGATATTACCAACAATACGTTTACTCTGAGTGAGCGCACTATAAGCCAAACGTTACCCGAGATAAAAATACCGCCATTACCAGTACAGCGTTTTGGCTCAATTTTAACAAATTCAAAACTGCGCTCACTTACTCAAGCTATGTGCTTAAGCCAAGAGCAAAGTACGGTAGCCCAACAAGACGAGTTTATAATTAGCCTTACAGCAACCAGTGACACGCAGTATCATCGCGTAAATGCAAAAGAGTTTGGTTGTGCGCTAAGCAATTTAGAGTTAGCTATAAAGTCGATTTAGTTACCAACCTAAACCAAGGGTTTAAGTTTTAAGCTGTACTCTATAAAATAGCGTTCATAACGATTTAAAAGCTTTGCCAAGTGTAACGCGCGACTAAAAAGAGTTTTAAAATGAATAATGAAAATGACGTAATTGATACTTTAGCTGAGCTAGAAAGCTTTTTAATAGATGTTGAAAGCGGGGGCTTTGGTTTAAAAGGTGTTGCCGGTGTTGGTATGGCCACTAATAACAAAGATGGCAGCCGTTTTGTTGCTGTGTTTGGCGATAACCAACAGCTACTTTTAGCGCGCATGATTACAGAAAATGTATTTCAAACAGGCCAAGACATGGTGCGTAATGGTGTAGGGCGCAAGCACTAATACATTAGAAAAGAAAAGGGCTTAGTGCGCTTTTTTAATTTCATTAAATTGAAATTAAATGGTTTCATGTAAATTCCACTAAAGTTGTTCTAAAATTAATAATGATTAAATACAATCCACTCAAAAACCTATAAAGCTTATTAGGTAAGCTCTGCTTTTTAAGTGTGCTTCGATAAATAAGATAGTGCTACAGATATAAACTGTAGAGTTAATACAGATGAATTTTGGCTATATTTTGAAGAGAAGTTTAACTTTTTTGATACAGTGGTAATAAATTGGTCGGTATGGAGAGATTCGAACTCTCGACCCCTGCCACCCCATGACAGTTTTTAGTTCTTTGTTTTTAATGATTTATATTTAATTACAATGAGTTATCTTTATTTGTTATTTCATAAAGCACCTGTTTATTTCTCAAAATATCACTATAATGGCTAGTTATTGGCTAGTTTTTTAAAAGTGGTTATCTATATGAAAGCGAGTAAAAACAACGCATCCAGCATAACAGTGGCAAAATTAAACTCTTTTTTAAAGGAGTCTGAGCTTAATAGTCAGTTAGG
The DNA here is from genome assembly GCF_011378855.1 of Pseudoalteromonas sp. Z1A8. Classification (GTDB taxonomy): domain Bacteria; phylum Pseudomonadota; class Gammaproteobacteria; order Enterobacterales; family Alteromonadaceae; genus Pseudoalteromonas. The sequence goes on from NZ_WTLB01000028.1 coordinate 33,667, forward strand.
TTGTGACAATATACAAGGTTTTCACTTCATTAAATTAAAAGCTGGTGGAGCTTGGCGCTTACGTTATACAGACTTGTTAGGTAAAAGAAGAACAGCAGTAATAGCCGATGCCTCTATTAAACCAGCAATTGCAGCAGAGATGGCTTTAGATTGGCGTACAAAGTTAAAAAATGGAGTTGATCCATTAGGGTATAAGAAAAAATTAAAAAAAGAACATACCGATGCTGAGCAACTAAAAGCAGCCAATGCTTACTTAAATACAGGTAGGTTTTACGAGTCTATATATACCCCTTATAAACTAGATAACTTCAAAGATGGCAAATCAACGTTACAAAATATTAGCCGCAACTTTTCACACCTATTTGATCGCGATATGGGAAAGGTGACTAGCACTGATATTTTAAGTTGGTACAACAAACGAAGAAAAAACGGTGTGATGCGTAGCTCACTTGTAAGAGATTATGGCGCATTTAAAGCTATGCTTAATTTTGCTGCTAAATCACAAGACGGGCACAGCCCCGCAATACTAAAAGATAACCCTATCAAAAACTATTCGTTACCCGCGCTTACTCTAGCTGAACGAGAAAAGTTAGAAATACATAATACAAAGCTAGAATCAAAGCGCGTTATTATGAGCGATACACTAAAGCAACAGATTCAGAACGGGCTAAATTTATACGCTGAACAACTAAAAGAAAAGCGCAGTGCAAGTAGGGCGCATGGGAAAGGGCATTTAGCAGATTTACAGGAACGTATTTACCCGCATTGGTTTATACCTTTTTGTCATATTGCACGATTAACAGGAATGCGCCCAGCCGATATATACGCTTTAAAATGGGAGAACTTAGCTTTTAATCAGTTCAACAACTCGACTACTTTAATATTTACCCCATCTAAAACAAAAAAAGTAAATTACAGCCAAAAAATCACCTTTCCCGTTGGTGATGAATTAAAAGCGGTGTTTGATATATGGAAGAGTGAACAGGGCAATGCTACAGGCTTTATATTCCAATCAGATCGCACAGGGCGAGCATTAGAGCGTAAAGCCCACCTAACACACTGGCGACAAGTTAAAGCCCTTGGCGGTATTACTACAGAGCTAGATTTATATTCATTTAGGCATAATTTTATATCAGAGTTATGCGCCCGTGGTGTTCCCGTGTTAACTATCGCCAAGCTGGTAGGGCATAAAGACGGTTCAATGATAGCCGCTAACTATTTAAGGCATGATGAAACAAACACATTAGCCATGCTGCAAGGTGTGGGTGGTATTAATTCAGCAAGCAATAATCAAATAAAAGGAGTTATATAGATGGATATTGAAAAACAGCTTGAGAGTTGGGTGAATTTATATTTTCCTATGGAAGGAATTGAAAAAAATACTAAAGCATTCACCACACACAATAAAAAACGCACTAAAGAAGGGTTGTTTAGTTATCCAAACCATATCTTAACATTAGAAGAAGAAGCAAAATATTCAGAGCAGATTTTTCAAGATTTAATCAACCTTGGTCATGAAGTTGATATTGATTTTGGTGATGATTTAGGGAGTCAGCAAGATTCAATTAAAAATGGTATTAAAGGAATTGTTCACTGGTACGTTTGTAATTGGTTTAAAACTGAAACACTTAAAGCTATGAACAAAGATGACTCGAACGCTATACCTTATTTAAGTTTAATGGCTGTATATCACGTTAACGGTGAAAAATTATTTTTAGGTAGTTTATTCAGGTTGTTGACTCGTCAGACTGGATATCCTCATTACTCGGTAGTTGGTCAGGTTATATGTACTTATATCGAGTGGTGTAAGGCTAAACGTGATTTGGACTTTAGCAAGCTAGACAGGTGCGCTCATGCTTTATTTGCTCATGGTATGAATATGGCTAAAGCTGAATACGAGTATCAAATTATTGCTGGAAAATCCCGCACGAGTGAAGCAACTAGTAAAAGGGTCAAAACGAAAGAAGAAAAAAAACAATTAGCAATAATGCTACTTCCAAAAGTAATAAAAGAAATGAAACAGAACAACGCTAACTTAAATATAACTTGGGCTAGAGTTAGCGAGAGAGTAGCAAGTAAAATGGATGAAATTCTAAAACCTAATAAGCCTACCCCGCGAACTACGGTTGAAAAAAACTATTTAAAAGGCATTAATTTAAAATCATATAAATAAAAGTGGAGCAAACCGTTCTATTACTCCATTTTATATAGCTTATTGTTTCATGGTGTTTAACTAAAGAGGATAAAACACCATGTTAAATCAGTTCAATTCAGACAATATGCGCTTGAAAGAAAGCGCCAACTACTTAAATATTTCACTAGCTACATTGTGGCGTCTTGGTGAAAGTGACCCTACATTTCCACCCAAAATACGCTTATCTAGCCGCTGCTGTCTCTATAGAAAGTCAGACCTTGATGCTTGGCTAACAAGTAAGGAGTCTTAATTATGGATAACTTACACTTTCCACTAACAGAGATATTAAAAGCCGCGCCATTAGGAGCAATACCAAAACAACACCATGCTGCTTATAAGCTTCTTAAAGCACTAGCGAATGTTTACCCACACAATAGAGATGAATTGGCTATAAACACTGGATTAGGAGAGACCTTGCGTTCAGCCTTACAGCGGCTTCGGGGTGAAAGTGGCGGTTACTGGTTAATTCACTCAAGAAAAATAGAGGGTTCAAATAAAACATTACTGCAATTAGACCCAAGACATTTAACTGGCGATAAAGAGCAAGATAGAGCAGCAAGGCGTGAAAGACGAAAGGAGTTAGGTATCGAGTCTTATAAGCAAGCTGTTCAAGGCCGCAAGCGTGAACCTAAAGCTTTTACCGAAATGACAGTGGCCAATAAAGAGTATTTTAAATCTTTAGGAGGTGCTGCCAATGACTCTATCTTTGAAAAAGAAAAGCCGAATAAGGGTTAACTCAATCGGCTTAAATACATTTTGATATATAACCAAAGGCTGGTGGTTTAGTTTGCAGACGGAACCACCAGCCCAAACAAGAGTATAAATTATTATGAATTTTTTATCAGCTAAAAGTATAAAAGTTACTCAGTGTTTTAACTATATTAACTGGCATGAGTTAACACTTAAAGTCTCATTACCAAGCGATTTAGGCACACTAACGCACACGCAGGCAAAGGCTAAAAGCTCAATCATTGCTGCCAATGACGCGCCCAACAAGCAAAAGGAAACAGTTTTAAAGCACGATAATTTTACACTGTTACGCCTTGACCTAGACGACACCAAGCTGGATATTGATTCCATTGCCGACACGCTTGAGGGGATGGGTATTGAGTCGTATATCATACACTCGACAGCAAGCCACCAGCAGGACGGCAAAGGCAACCGCTACAGGGTTTACATACAAATAGCCGAATCCATCACTTATAAGGTTTGGGCGCTGGTGGAGAGCTATTTAAGCTATATATTTATGGCGGACGACTGTGCTACACGACCTCAGCAAATAATGTATTTACCTGTGCGCTTTGCTGGTGATTGCTACGAGTATAAAATAGGGAAAGGCGAACCGCTGAACGTGGCAGACTCGCAAATTCTAGTAAATGCGGAGAGGTACGCACAAGAGCAAACCAAGCAACAAGAACAGGCTATTAAATCCGTACCTATTAAGCCAGCGTTTAAGCAAAACCTAGTCGGGAAACAAATATCTATTATTAACTTGGTTAATAGTGGCTATACGTGGGAAAGCTTGCTTAGTCATTATGGGTATAAACAACAAGGTAAAGCGTATTTACCACCCGAAGCAACCAGCAAAACCGCAGGCGCTTATATCTTAACAAGTCATACCGATGGCAAAGAGCGTTATTATTCACACCATGAAAGCGACCCATGCGCCACAGGGCAATGCCTAGATATGTTCGACTTTATTGTTATTCGTGAATATGGCGGAAACTATAAACGCGCATTACATGACATTGCGAAAACTCAGTTTAAGCAAATACATAAACATAACCAGCAAGAATATTTTACTCACTTGCACAATGAGAGCGTAAACGCATTTTTTGCAGGGGGTGAAGTATGAGCTTGCCAGCAGTTAATAACATACCTGTAGAGGTTGAAAAGACAGCCGAAAAAACGCCTATGTTAAGCCCTAAATTCCCAGATATAAAAGTAACTGAGGACGGCAAAGGGCGCACATTAAACACAGCCGACAACCTAAAAGAGCTGGGCAAGTTTTACGGGATAGAGTTTGGCTTTAATAAGATGACGTTTGAACCTGAGTTATTAAAAGGAACTAAATCATTAAATAACAGCTTTGAAGAAGTTAGAAGCCATTTAATAAGCGCAGCAAGTCGGCACAGTTTGCCAAAGTCGGCAATTGATGATCACTTAATCGCAATCAGTCACGGCAACAAATTTCACCCTGTTAAGTTTTACTTAGATAAGGGCGAGTGGGACGGCATAGAGCGCGTTAACAAGGTTGTCGCGTGTTTAAATGCTAAAGATGAACAACTAGCCGATTCTATAATTAAGCACTGGCTGGTGGCATGTATTGCCTGTATTTATGAGGACACATTCAAAAGTAAACTAGTGCCTGTTTTACAAGGAGGTCAATCATTCAGAAAAACCGCCTTTGTTGAACGCTTTGCTAGTGTAATGCCACATTCTTTTTTAGAGGGCGCAGAGCTAAACCCTGATAATAAAGATAGTATTTTATCTAACATACGCTCGTGGATTGTTGAGCTTGGCGAACTTGAACGCACAAGTAAAAATTCACAGGGCAGCTTAAAGGCATTTATTACAAAGTCTATTGATACAGTACGCCCACCATACGCCAGAAGCGATATAAAGAAACCGCGCCAAACGTGTTTTATTGCAACAGTAAACGACCGCGACTTTTTAAAAGATGATACTGGCTCAACTCGCTTTGCAGTGCTTGAACTGAAAAAGGCGATTGATATGGACACCTTAAACAGTTTACTAGGTTGGACGTTTGACGGTACAGGTGCGATAAAACAAACCGACCCCGAACAATTACACCAGTTTTGGCTTGAGGTAAAAAAGCTGTACTTAGACGGTTACGGGTGGGCGCTTAGTGATGAAACACAAGAAAAGGCACTATCTGTTAATGATAACTTTCAAGATAAGGGTTTTGCTTATAATCACATAGTTGATAATTATATCGCGCCAGAAAGTAAAATTGATTTACCCCAGCAAATAGAGCACCCAACGTGTATAGATGGCTGGTTTACCGCTGGCGAGTTAATAGCAGAAGATAGAAAGTTACAATCGAACCATAGCGGTATGGTCGGCAAAGCCTTAAACCGTTTAGCTAAAGAGGGATTGATTACTGCTAAAAAAGGCAGGGCAAACAGGAGAGTGTATAAAATAGCTTTTAACGTGACACCTGCCGCAAACGATGACGGTTTAGAAGATTATTTTTAGCCGCTTCTTTTGTTTAAATGGTTATGGTTAAGTAATGGTTAGGTAGATTTTATTTTACCTAACCACCCCGAAGCCCTTTATAAATAAGGGTTTCACGCGTTTTTGGTTAGGTGGTTAAGTAAAAACACTAACTTTAAATTTTTATAGGATAAATATTCATAGGGTTATAGCTATCACAACAGCAGCGGCTAAATCCCTAAAGGTGGGCGAAGTCACTTAACCACCTAACCATTTTTAGCTAAAAGCCACGCCAGTAAGGCCCTGTAGGCTGGTTAAGTAGATTTTAACTTACTTAACCATACCTAACCACTTAACTATAATAAAGAACAGGCTATTTTGAATTAGCCATAAAGTAATCAAAATAGCTAAAAAATGGTATAATTTAACAATATTGTTTACACAAGCAGTGGCTAGGCTATGACGGCAAATACCAACGAATTAACACTTAAACAAAGTGCTTTTATAAAAGCGTATCTTTTGAACGGTGGTAACGCTACACAGGCAGCCATTACAGCTGGTTATAGTGCAAAGACGGCATATTCTATCGGTCAAGAAAACCTGAGCAAACCTGTAATTCAAAAGCATATAAAAGCCCACCAGCAGCAAGCGCATAATGATTTTATATGGTCTAAAACTAAAAAGCTTGAAGCCTTACAGTCCATCATAGATGCGGCTATGACTGAGCATCAAGATAAAGGTATCTTAAACGCTCAAGCAGCTATTGCAGCTATTAAAGTCCACAATGAGATGCAAGGTGATAACGCACCGATTGAGACTAACAACACATTAAAAGTGTCTAGCTCACTGGCTGAACGCTTAACGGGCGGGTCAAAGCGTTAAACATTGTCAAAACTTGATATATGAAATCCTAAATAATCCTAGTAGAACTTAGCAAAACCCAACACACCAAAAAATAACCGAGGTGAAAACATGGCAACAGGTAAAAAGACAGGTGGGCGTAAAGCTGGCACACCCAATAAGCTAACGTTTGAGACTCGACAGTTATTAGTTAATGCCTTGGCTGATGAGTTTGAACAATTGCCCAAACTACTCAAAGAATTAAACCCAGCGGAGCGTATAGACGCAATTTGTAAGCTGTCTAAGTTTGCACTGCCAGCAGTCGCGCCAGTATCAATAGTTAAAGTTGAGCGAACAGAAAGCCCCACCAGCAATGATATGTTTGCCGTTGATCTAAACTAGACAAAACTAGATAGGGTTTTCTGACTCTTAAAAAAGAAGTTGTAAAGCTGTTATCTACTGCTTTATTGATAATTTATCGCAGCCATTCTAAATTATTATCATCTTGTACTGTAAATGTGATTTCAGAGTTTGTTGCTTCCAAAATACTAATATTTAAGCTTTTAAAGCTAATTTCTTTAGATTCATTTAAGTTGTACGTCAAACTCTGTCTAAAAGAATCTCTAGACATATCGTTTATATATTCTCTATAGAGCAAATTAATAGTTTGCCCTGATTTGCCCGTGTAAATGAGTTCAAACATAAACTGATCAGATTTATCTCCCTCTAGGAAAAAATGTTTTTCAAAGATTTTTTTATCATTGCTTTTAGGTGTTATTGGATAGCGTTTCATTGAGCCTTTCCGGTCAATTCTCATTACAGGGTTCTCAGGCACTGTTCCATCATCAAATGCAATTATACCGATTGCTCTGTGATAAAAGTTTTTGGCGGTTAAAATATAATCCCCGTTTTTCCCATCAAGTTTATAAGTCGGTGTAAATATATATTCTGCTCCTTGCTGGTCATTAGCTAATGTTTGACCGTTCCAAATTTCAGTTTTTAATGAAACAGGTTTAAACCAAACATATTCCTTGTAAGTCCTAGCTAAAACCATTGGGCTACCTGTAGTGACTGTGTACTTAGTATCGAGGTTATATGACTTATAGATTTGTAAATCTGTTTTCATTTCCCGCGCAGATTCCCATGGAGGTTGAAAAGAGCTACAGCCAGCAATGAACAAAATAAGCATTAGAGGTATTAGTTTCATATTAAATTCCTTTTAAAATAAATTTTGGATCATACTAGCAGGTTTTAGGTTTGTTAAAAAAGCTTAGGCTATTAAGTTAGTAAGAAAAAGTATAAACATGAGAATTATATATATGTGGGTATTAAGGAGATAAAGAAGCTTTTAATGAGAAATAAGTAATACAATAATTAATCATACTGGCTAGTTATTGGCTAGTTTTAAAAAAAGATAAAGTTGAATCGAATGTTGAGTTATTGTTTTTGGTGTTAACTTGTTGATTTTAAATAATTAATTGGTCGGTATGGAGAGATTCGAACTCTCGACCCCTGCCACCCCATGACAGTGCGCTACCAAGCTGCGCCACATACCGACGTTGTATGCAATAGTACGTGTATTTTTTTAAAAATCAATAAGCGATTGTTTGTTTGGATGTTTATTACGCAAGAGGCATAAAATAGCACTCTTGCGCTGTATTAATTGGCTAGTCTTTATTTAACCACTTTTTGATCGAGTCATACATCTCATCTCGTATTAATGGCTGGGCTTTTTTGTTAGGGTGTAAACTATCGTTTTGCATTAGATCAGATTGGCTGGCAATATCTAGCATAAAAAAGTTCATTAAATGCGCATTTGTTTCTTCGCTAACGTCTGTAAAAGTGTCTGTAAACATTTTGCTATAACGCGGACCGTAATTAGGGGGAATGTAAATCTCCATTAAGGCGGTCATTGCATTAGCTGCTTGGCTTTTTTGAATAAGAGACGTTAAGTTAGCTTGCATTTTTTTAACTGGGAAACCACGTAAACCGTCATTAGCACCTAGCTCAATAAGTACATGAGTGGGTTCATATTGCTCAAGCAATGCATCTAAACGACGTAGGGCGCCTCCAGATGTTTCGCCACTAATACTGGCGTTGATAAGTTCTATGTCGGTTTGTTCGTCATCGTATTTATCTTGTAACAATTTTACCCAGCCTTCTTCTTGTTGAAGTCCGTAGGCTGCACTTAAACTGTCACCGAGTATTAAAATCGTGTTGTCGGCTGCTGCGCTCAGCGGTTTGGTAACTAAAAATAAAATGAATACTAAACGTAGGATTGAATGAGTCATATGTCAGCGCTTTCTCAATTAAATATAATTCAGGTTAATGGTTTGTCTAAAGTAGTCTCTACCTTTGAAGGTGAGCTGCCCATCCTCAGCGACATCAGCTTTAATGTCAAGCATGGCGAGTCTGTTGCTATTGTTGGCACGTCGGGCTCTGGTAAATCAACGTTACTCAGTTTATTAGCAGGGCTGGATACAGCAAGCAGCGGCGAAATATTTTTAGATGGCGAGCCATTACACAATTTAGATGAAGAAGAACGTGCTGCACTACGCGCTGCTAAAATTGGATTTGTGTTTCAGTCATTTATGTTAGTACAAAGCTTAACGGCACTTGAAAACGTTATGTTACCTGCAGAGCTTGCTGGCGAAAGTGATGCGAAAGAGCAAGCAATCGCCTTGCTTGAAAAAGTAGGTTTGAGCCATCGAATTGATCATTACCCGTCGCAACTCTCTGGCGGTGAGCAACAACGTGTTGCTATTGCGCGAGCGTTTATTGGTACACCTAAAATACTGTTTGCTGATGAGCCTTCGGCTAACTTAGACAGCAAAAACGGTAAAATGATTGAATCCTTATTATTTGATTTAAACACGCAACATGGCACTACGCTTATTTTAGTGACTCACGATGAAGGGCTTGCGCAAAAATGTGAGCATATTATTCAAATAGAAGCGGGTTTACTGGTAAAAAGCGAAGTAGAGGACGTTGCCGATGTGGGTTAAGTTAGCGCTTAAGTTATTTTCGCGAGAATTTCGCCGTGGTGAGTTAACCGTTATAAGCGCGGCTATCGCACTTGCTGTGTTAACCGTGCTTACACTGTCGATGGTTACTGAGCGAATAGGGCAAAGTATTGCACAAAAAAGCAGTGCTTTTATTGCTGCAGACCGTGTTCTAGCGAGTGATCATGTGCTTGATACGGCTTTTATTACTAAAGCACAAAGCCAAAATTTAAAAACGGCGCAAATGGTGTATTTCGATACTATGTTGTTTGCCGATGATGAAATGCAGTTTAGCTCAGTAAAAGCAGCATCTAATGCGTATCCGCTAAAAGGGCAGTTAAAAGTTAAAGATACCCTAACAGGTGAGACTAAAGTTGCCAGTAGCGGGCCAACGCCTGGTAATGTGTGGCTAAGTGAGTCGGTATTTTACAGTTTAAACATTGATATAGGTGCGCAAGTAGAGCTTGGTGCTGCATTATTTAATGTTTCAAAAGTGATTGTAGAAGAACCCGATGCGCCATTTAATGTATTTTCAAGCAGTCGTCGTGTGCTTATTAATATTGACGATGTGGCAAAAACTGAAGTTGTGCAACCGGGTAGCCGGGTTTATTACCGCCAACTTTATGCTGGTAGTGAGGCTGACATAAATAGCTTTTATGAGTGGCTTAAACCACAAATAAAAGAAAACCAGCAATGGTACGGCGTTAAAGACCGCCAATCACCTATTTCAAACAGCTTAAACCGCGCAGAGAGCTTTTTATTACTTGCCGGCCTATTAGGTATTATTTTAGCCGCAGTGGCTATAGCCGTTTCAGCAAAACGTTATTGTGAACGCCAATACGATCCAGTAGCGATGATGAAAACGCTAGGCGGTAGCCGCTCAATGATCCGCAAAATATACATGCTTCATTTATTGCTTGTATGTGCAATGGCGGTAAGTATTGGGCTGTTAATTGGTTATGGCTTGCAAGAAATAGCAACAAGTTACTTATCAAAAAGTATGGGCACAGAGCTACCTTTAGGTGGCTTTAAACCTTGGCTGGTGGCTATAAGCACTGGCGTAATTTGTGCTGTTATGTTTTCTATTAAACCGTTGTTTGATTTATTTGATATTCCACCGCTTAGAGTGCTACGTCGCAACTTAGGCGACAAGTTAGCAGTAAGCCGTGTGCATTTAGGCATGAGTGCGCTAACCGTGTTTTTATTAATGTGGTTATTTAGTAACAACATAAAAATAACGCTTATTTTGTTTGCCTCAACACTTGCGCTAATTGGTGTGTTGTTTTTAGTATCTAAATTAATATTTGGTGGCGGCCGAAAGCTTGGCTTAAAACCGGGTAATAGTTGGTCGCTTGCAATTGCGTCTATTCAAAAACGTGCAAACGTAAATGCAGTGCAGTTAATTAGCTTTTCGTTAGCGATTAAATTACTGCTGTTTTTAGTGGTACTTAAAAACGACATGATATCTGATTGGCAGTCGCAACTTCCTGCCGATGCGCCTAATGCATTTTTAGTTAATATTACGCAAAATGAGCTTGAGCCAATTAATGAATATTTAGCTCAAAAAGATATTCAGGTATCAGAGTTTTATCCAACTATTCGTGGGCGCGTAAATTCGGTGAACGGCGAGTTGGTAGCGCGTTCTGTATCACTGCAAGATAATGAGAAAAAAGACGAAGAAGCACGTGCCGGTATTGGCCGTGAGCTAAACCTTACATGGCTTAAGGATGTACCAGATCAAAACGAAGTAACACAAGGCGCGTGGTTTGGTGAAAATGCAACAGCCGAAGCCTCAGTAGAGGAGTCGATGCTTGAGCGTTTAGATGTTGAAATAGGCGACACGCTTACATTTTTAATTGGTTCGCAGTCGTTCGACGCTAAAATTACCAGTGTTCGTAAGGTTAATTGGGCTACGCTTAAACCTAACTTTTTTATTATTTTAAGCCCAGATGTACTTGCAGATTTTCCGGCAACGTATATTTCGTCGGTACGCATAAACCCAGAGCAAAAGCGTGACTTTAGCCAGTTACTGCGCACTTACCCAACTATTACAGCCATTGACATTGATAACTTTGTTAAGCAAATACAAACAACTATTTCGCAAGTATCGCTCGCCATTGGCTTTGTACTGGCTATTGTTGTGCTGTGTGGAGCGCTTGTACTTATATCGCAAGTGCAAGCTAGCTTGGGTGAACGTATGCAAGAAATTGTAATACTGCGAACGCTTGGCGCTAAAAGTCGATTAATTAAAAACGCGACCCTGTATGAGTTTTTATTACTCGGTGGTTTAGCCGGTTTAGTCGCTGCATTTTTTAGTGATATAGCGCTTTTAATTGTGCAGCAACAAATGTTTGATTTAGCCGGTAAGCTACACCCACATATATGGATTATTGGGCCGGTAGCGGGCGGCGTATTTGTAGCAGGTTTAGGCTATTTAATGATTGCCCGAACACTTAAACAAAACACTCAAGGATTAGTGCGTGCCCTAGGGTAAGCTTAAACTAACATGCTCCTTTAAATGCCCACCTAACACGTGGGCATTTTTGTTTTCTTTGTACTGGTAATTTATACAGTGCTCTGGCATTATTAGCGTAATTTAAAAATAACAATAATGAGAATGCAAGTTTGGCCATTATTTTAGGGATCGATCCTGGTTCACGTTTGACCGGATATGGCGTTGTTGCCCACCAAGGTTCTAAATTTACATACTTAGGCAGTGGCTGTATTAAGTTAGCCGATCATCCTTTTCCGGTTAGGCTTAAAATGATTTACCAAGGCATTACACAGCTTATTGAGCAGTTTTCGCCAGAAACCTTTGCCATTGAAAAAGTATTTATGGCGCATAACCCCGATTCAGCTTTAAAACTAGGCCAAGCTAGAGGCGCCGCGATTGTTGGCGCTGCAATGGCCGACTTACCCGTATTTGAATACTCAGCTAGGCAAATTAAGCAAGCGGTAGTAGGAAACGGTGGCGCTGATAAAACACAAGTGCAACACATGGTAAAGAATATTTTAAAACTACCCGGTACGCCACAGGCCGATGCAGCTGATGCACTCGCTATTGCGATTTGCCACGCTCACTCAGAACAAAATTTAATTAAACTAGCGGGTAGCGCAAGCAAAATCGTTAGAGGACGTTTAAGGAAATAACTATGATAGGCCGCTTAAATGGTATTTTAGTCGAAAAACAGCCACCAGAAATATTACTCGAAGTAAGTGGTGTCGGTTACGAAGTACAAATGCCAATGACCTGTTTTTACGATTTACCAAAAATTGGTGAAAACGCGATTGTTTACACCCACTTTGTAGTGCGTGAAGATGCTCAGCTATTATTTGGTTTTAATAATAAAGTAGAACGCGCCTTGTTTAGAGAGCTATTAAAAGCAAATGGCGTTGGGCCAAAACTTGGCTTAGCTATTTTATCGGGCATGTCGGCAAAGCAATTTGTAAGCTGTGTAAATAACGAAGACTCAACGTCGCTTGTTAAATTACCGGGTGTAGGTAAAAAAACAGCAGAGCGTTTAGTACTCGAAATGAAAGACAGATTAAAAGATTGGGGTAATGATTTATTTACGCCATTTAGCGACAGCGCAGTAATAGAGCCAATGAGCGATGCGACAATAGCTAATAACGCAGCCGATGATGCCGTATCGGCACTGCTTGCATTAGGTTATAAATTGCCACAAGCGCAAAAAGCAGTAAAATCGATAAGCAAACCCGATATGTCTACTGAGGTTCTTATTAGAGAATCTTTAAAATCAATGTTGTGAGTAACCCATGATTGAAGCGGATCGCTTAATTGATGCGACTGAAAAAACAAATGAAGACTCTATAGATCGTGCAATAAGACCAAAACTTTTAGCCGATTACAGAGGCCAGCCTCATGTTAAGCAGCAAATGGAGATTTTCATTGAAGCTGCTCGAACCCGTGGTGAAGCGCTCGATCATTTATTAATATTTGGCCCTCCAGGGCTTGGTAAAACCACGCTGGCAAACATTGTGGCCAACGAATTACACGTAAGCATTAAAACAACATCAGGCCCAGTACTTGAAAAAGCAGGCGATTTAGCCGCACTACTTACTAATTTAGAAGAAGGCGACGTACTGTTTATTGATGAAATACACAGACTAAGCCCGCAAGTTGAAGAAATACTCTACCCAGCGATGGAAGACTACCAGCTTGATATAATGATTGGTGAAGGCCCAGCTGCGCGTTCTATTAAATTAGATTTACCAGCATTTACACTCATAGGTGCAACCACGCGAGCAGGCTCACTTACATCGCCACTACGTGACCGTTTTGGTATTGTGCAGCGATTAGAGTTTTATTCAGTAGAGGATTTATCACATATAGTAGGGCGCTCTGCACATTATCTTGGTTTAGAAATGTGTGACGATGGCGCAACCGAAATTGCACAGCGCTCGCGCGGCACACCGCGTATAGCTAACCGCTTATTGCGCCGCGTACGCGATTACACTCAAGTAAAATCTGACGGTACAGTAAACGCCGAGGTAGCTAAGCAAGCCCTTGATATGATTGACGTAGATAAAAGCGGTTTTGATTATATGGATCGCAAATATTTACTCGCCATAATTGAAAAATTTATGGGCGGCCCTGTAGGGCTCGACAATGTAGCGGCTGCTATTGGCGAAGAGCGTGAAACAATAGAAGATGTAATAGAGCCATTTTTAATTCAGCAAGGGTTTATTCAGCGCACTCCACGTGGGCGAATAGTGTCAGACAGCGCATACCATCACTTTGGTTTACTTCCTAAAAAAGACTAGCCTATATACTTTACTTGCTGTGGTTTATTGCACAGCAGGTAATTGACTTAGTATCGCTTTCTTTCAAATATTTATACAGGTTGGCATTTCACCTAAAACCTCAGCACACTGTTGCAAGTGTTATTTTAAAATACTTATACGCTTTATAGTTAACTGTTAATTCACAGGGCGTTAAGACTAGCGAAGCTATCCTGCGTACCATTCAAACTAGTAAGCGAATTACTTATTGCAAATTAGGTAAGGCAATTATTAGTTTATAAATAAAATATGTAGCGCACCAAATTGCAGACAAAAAAAAGCCCACAAAAAATGCGGGCAAACAACAAGTTGAAGGAAGTAATCTAGGGAACTATGTTTTACTTAATTTGGTTTTATCCATAAAGAGTAAAACAATGTAATACGATAAAATATCCTATTACTAAGAACTTGGCTTAATGAAACTATCTCATTCAGTGCGCTAGCTCGGTATGGGTTAATAATACGTAAGAACCTTTATTTGTTCAAACTAGAAAATTTGTATTTTCGGATTAGAAAAACTAATTTAGTGAATTTTATTGTTGTTTAAATCTTGTGCGTTAATTAATCGTTAAGTTTTTAAGCTAATGAAATTTATAGTTTAAGTTATATCTTATGTTGTGGTGCGGTATTAGTTTTACTATTACGTGAAGGTAAAGCTTATAAGTTTTGAGTGTTTATGCTCTTATTTTGAATAAACGGCGCATTTTATGACGTTTTACTCATATATTTACGCATATTTATAGTTAGCGAGCCTAGGGTCTGTTGATCTTTGCGGATTAAAATTTGTTCAAACTAGGGGCTATTTAATCACGGCGCGAGATTTGTAACCTAGCGGGCTAAGTAAAAATCGAGCAACAAAGAGTAAATAGTCCCTAGGAAGAACCCTTTGGGCAGCGCCTGTTTGGCATTAATGCTACGTTATCGCCTATTTATGGGGAATAACCACACTGCATAGGCTCTGCCTTGCCTAAATACCAAACAGACTGCTGCAAATTTAACCTTGAAAGGTCAACAGACCCTAGTTAAAAGATTAAATAAAATACTGAGGCAAAGGAAAATGTCAACTAAAGCTGTTTTTTAACGTTTTTTGTTGCCTATTCATAGCAATACCGTTGTCAGCTTGAAATGGACTAGATACACTAGATGCAACTTTTGACCGTATAAACGGTCATATTTACACAAATTAACCAATTTGCCGTATTTTGAAATTACTTAGGAGTTTAACGTGGGATCAGGGCTTAATTTTTTAGACCTAATTTTAGAAGCAAGCTTGCTTGTTCAATTAGTAATGTTAGGGCTAGTTGCCATGTCTGTAATGTCGTGGACAATTATATTTCAACGTAAAAAAGCAATATCAGATGCACTATCAAATGCTAAGAAGTTTGAGCAAAAATTTTGGTCGGGTATTGATTTAAGCAAATTGTATAACGAGATATCGTCACGCAGCGGTCAGTCTCAAGGTATTGAAGCATTATTTACTTCGGGCTTTAAAGAGTTTGCTCGTCATAAAAAGAATACGTTTCAAAGTGCGAGTATTGTTATGGAAGGTACGCACCGCTCTATGCGTGTTGCGCTTTCTCGCGAAATTGAAAAAATTGAATCTAGCTTATCGTTTTTAGCAACGGTCGGCTCTATAAGTCCGTATATCGGTTTGTTTGGTACTGTATGGGGTATCATGAATGCCTTT
The DNA here is from genome assembly GCF_011378855.1 of Pseudoalteromonas sp. Z1A8. Classification (GTDB taxonomy): domain Bacteria; phylum Pseudomonadota; class Gammaproteobacteria; order Enterobacterales; family Alteromonadaceae; genus Pseudoalteromonas. The sequence goes on from NZ_WTLB01000028.1 coordinate 49,370, forward strand.
ATTGCACTAGGTGAAGTTAAGCAAGCTACATTACAAATGGTAGCACCTGGTATTGCAGAGGCACTTATTGCGACTGCTATGGGTTTATTTGCGGCGATCCCTGCTGTTATTGCTTATAACCGTTTTTCAAACAGTGTTGAAAAGCTTGAGTCTCACTATATTAACTTTATGGAAGAGTTTGCTAATATTTTACACCGTCAAGCAGCTACACAAATAGAGGCACAAGCGAATGTATCAGCGTAAAAAGCGCCGTCCGGTCGCAGAAATTAATGTAGTACCTTACATTGATGTAATGTTGGTACTACTTATTATATTTATGGCTACAGCACCGCTTATTACACACGGTGTAAAAGTTGATTTACCTAAAATGGAAGAGTCTGATTTAGTTGATACTAAAGATGTTCCACCCATTATTGCTTCAATAGATGCACAGGGTAAATATTATGTGAGCGTAGGTACTGATCCTGAAGAACCTATGGAAGCACTTGACGTTGCTGCGGTTATAAAATTACAGTTAATGAAAAATCCTGATGTACCAGTTATGATTAAAGGCTCGGGTAAGGTGTCGTATCAAGAAGTATTATTACTAATGGATTTTTTGAAAAATGCAGGCGTACCGTCAGTAGGGTTAATGACTGAATCCTTTGAGGGGAAGTAGCTGTATGAATAGTTCAGTAGTAAAATCGATAGTGCTTCATTTAGGTATTGGTGGTTTTTTGTATGCGTCTGCAAACATTCATCCGCCAGCGCCTAAGGTAATGGAAGTAACGCTTAATTCGGCTATTCCAACGCCAGATAAAGCTGTATCGGCTGTTACAGTTGATCAAAAACAAGTTGAGCAAAAAATTGCTGAACTTAAAAAGAAAGAAAAAGATAAAAAAAGTGCTGAAGATAAGCGTATTCGCGATTTAGAGCGCAGAGCGGCAAATGCGCGTAAACAACGTGAATCAGAAGCACGTAATATTAAAAAGTTAGAGCAACAGCGTAAAGCTAAAGAGAAAGAAAAAGCGCAAGCCGAGGCAGAAGCTAAAAAAGCACGCGCAATTGAGAAAAAAGAGCGCGCTAAAGCCAAGCAAGCCGAAAAGCAAAAGCAAGAAGCTGAAACTGCAGCAAAAGCAGCTGCTGATAAACGTAAAACCGAAGAAGACGCACTTAAAAAAGCAGAGGCTGCGCGTAAAAAACGTGAAACCGAGGCAAAAGAGCGTGCAGCAGAGGCAGAGCGTAAGCGCCAGCAAGCGATGCAAGAGCAAATGTTACAAGAGCAACTTGCCAAAGAGCAGGCTGCCCGTAGTAAAATACGTCAGCAACAAGTAGTGAGCGAAGTTGATAAGTACCGAGCGTTAATTATGGCGCGTATTCAGCAAAACTTACTGATTGATCAAAAAATGAAAAACCAGCAGTGCCGAGTCAATATTCGCTTAGGCTTTAATGGTTTAGTAACGCAAGTTAAGTCATTAGGTGGCGATAAGTTAGTATGTGAAGCTGCATTAAGAGCAGTACGCATGGCCGACACATTACCGGTATCTAAAGATAGAGACGTATTCGAACAACTTAAGAATATTAACTTAACAATCAAGCCAGAATTTTAAAGGAATGATATGTTCAACAAAATAAAAATAGCCTGTTTAGTTTTACTGTTTGGATTTCAAGGTGTTGCTAATGCAGCGCTTGAAATTGTAATAACAGAGGGCGTAGACGGTGCAAGGCCTATTGCTATAGTCCCTTTTAAATATCAAGGTGTTGGTCCAATACCTGAAAAATTAAGCGGTGTTATTGCTGCTGATTTAATGCGCAGTGGTAAATTTAAACCTGTAGAAGTGGCACAAATGCCGCAACAGCCAAGTAAAGACAGCGAAATTGATTACGCGTCTTGGGTTAATAAAGGTGTTGAAGCTATTCTTGTTGGTGAAGTAGAGCAGCAGACTGATGGCCGTTACTTAGTACGTTATGAGTTAATTGATGTGATCCGTGGCCAAATTACCGGTGGCAACACGCAAATGATGAGTAATGGCAAACTAGTTAAAAGCCAAGCTCATGTTTTAGAAGCACGTGAAAGTGTTATTAGCGAAAGCGGTTTTCGTCGTTACTCGCACCGGATCAGCGATGTTATTTACGAAAAACTAACGGGTGAAAAAGGCGCGTTTTTAACTAAAATTGCTTATGTAATAGTACGAGATAATGATCCTAAACCTTATCAGTTAGTGGTTGCCGATTACGATGGTTTTAACGAGCAAGTATTACTTCGCTCAAAAGAGCCGTTAATGTCGCCAGCATGGTCACCAGATGGTACTAAGCTAGCGTATGTAACGTTTGAAAACCGTCAAAGCCAAATTTACATTCAAGACATATACACAGGTAAACGCGAAATTGTAGCAAGCTACCGTGGTATTAATGGTGCGCCTCAGTTTTCGCCAGATGGTAAAAAATTACTGTTAGTGCTTTCAAAAGATAAAACAGGCGCAACAGAAGTTTACATGCTTGACTTGGCTACCCGTAAAGAAACACGCTTAACAAATCACCGTAGCATAGATACTGAACCATCTTGGTACCCAAATAGCCAAGATATTGTGTTTACATCTGAAAGGGGTGGTAATGCTCAGATTTATAAGTTAAATTTAAAAACAGGTAGGTCACAACGACTTACCTTTGATGGCGATATGAACCTTGCGGGTTCTATCTCACCAGATGGAAAAGAATTAGTGATGGTTAACCGTACCAACGGGCAGTACCATCTTGCTAAGAAAGAGCTGGCTACAGGTGCGTTCCAAGTACTAACGAGAACACGCCTAGATGAATCACCGAGCATAGCGCCAAATGGTTCGATGATTATATATAGCACGCTTCATAATAATAAACAGGTACTTGCGCTAGTATCGATGGACGGCCGCTTTAAAGCACGGTTACCTGTGCTAGACGGACAAGTAAAGGCACCAGCTTGGTCGCCATACTTACAGTAATATTACTGGTTTACTCAAAATAGGAATCTACTCAATGCAACTTAACAAAATACTTAAAGGCCTGCTAATTGCTGTGCCAGTAATGACATTAGCAGCTTGTAGCTCATCTTCAGATATTGACGAAGGTGCTGCAAACCAATCAAACCAAGGTGTTGTTGAGCAATCAATGAATACTGATACGGTTGAAGTAGCTACAATTTCTCCTGAGCAACAAGCTGAAGAGCAACTTCGTCAAAAGTACGAAGCACTTCGTCAAGAGCAAGTAATCTACTTTGATTTTGATACTGCAACAGTTGAAAGCAAGTACGCAGACTTACTTCGTGCACATGCTGAGTTTTTAGTTCAAAACCCATCAGTTAAAGTACTAATTGAAGGCCACGCAGATGAGCGCGGTACGCCAGAGTACAATATTGCACTAGGTGAGCACCGTGGCCAAGCAGTTGAAAAATACTTATTAAGCTTAGGTGTTTCAGCTAGCCAAATGTCAGTGGTAAGCTACGGTGAAGAGAAGCCAATGGTTAAGTCTCGCACTGAATCAGCTTTCGCTAAAAACCGCCGTGCGGTACTAGTTTACTAAGATAAGAGATATTATGAAGCCGAAAATTATTTTGGCAGCCATGATATTGAGCGGGAGCACCCAGTTAATGGCTGCTCCCGCTCCTGTTTCAGAAGCTGCAAGTTCACAATCAAGTATTGAGAAGCGATTAGCGTCGCTTGAGAATATGATGCAACAGCGTAACTTTTTACAAGTAGAGTTACAGCAACAGCTTAATTTGTTACAAGACGAAGTGAGTCAAATTCGCGGTGTAACTGAAGAGCAAAGCTACAAGCTTGAAAAAGTACTGCAGCGCCAGCGTGAGTTGTACCAAGAAATCGAAAACCGCGTTAGCCAAGCTTATACACAGCCAGCAGCTCCGGTAGCCGATCAGGCGCAGCCAAACGATGCACAGACCTATAGCAGTGACTTATCTGAAAACGAAGCGTACGAGCGTGCTGTTGCGTTAATAATGAAAGATAAACGCTATGATCAAGCAATTCCTGAGTTTCAAACGTTTTTAACTACTTATCCAAATTCTGTATATGCGTCTAACGCACATTATTGGTTAGGCCAGTTGCTTACGATTAAAAATGATGGTGTAAAAGCGGTAGAGCACTTTAAAGTGGTTGTTAACGAATTCCCAAATTCGAATAAGCGCCCAGATGCAATGCTAAAGTTGGGCACACTTTTACAAGATCAAGGTTCAGCGGAGCAAGCACAAAAAATATTGAACGATCTTATCAATCAATACCCAAGTACAACTGCTGCAAAACTAGCAACTGATCGTTTAGGGAACTAAAGTTCACTAGCGATTAAATTTCTAGTTAAGGCGAGTAAACTACATGGAAACTCTCGAAGAATCTTGGATTTGCATGTAGTTTGAGCACAAACGGTTTAATTTTGTGCATCTAGACATAAAAACTTAAAAAAAGAGACAATTTCGGTTGCACTCATTTTATAAATAAGTATTATAAGCGCCCGCAGCAAACGAATGGTTACCCCACTCGAAATGCGGCAAAAAGAGCGGGTTATTAGCTCAGTTGGTAGAGCAGTTGACTTTTAATCAATTGGTCGATGGTTCAAATCCATCATAACCCACCATTCTTTGAATGGTCTTTTATCGGCGGATTTACGTAGAATACTAAGTTGTTATAAAACGCAACGTCAGAGCGGGTCATTAGCTCAGTTGGTAGAGCAGTTGACTTTTAATCAATTGGTCGATGGTTCAAATCCATCATGACCCACCATTCTTAATTCCTTGTGAATATGGTTTGGTATCAATCGGCGGATTTACGCAAGCTTTAACTTAGCAATAAGTTAGCAACTGGAATGGGTTATTAGCTCAGTTGGTAGAGCAGTTGACTTTTAATCAATTGGTCGATGGTTCAAATCCATCATAACCCACCATTCTTTATTCTTTTGAATAGTGATTGGTTCCAATCGGCGGATTTACGTAAAATAGTGAGTTGCAATTAAACGCAACAATAGAGCGGGTTATTAGCTCAGTTGGTAGAGCAGTTGACTTTTAATCAATTGGTCGATGGTTCAAATCCATCATAACCCACCA
>NZ_WTLB01000028.1:54592-54829 GCF_011378855.1 Pseudoalteromonas sp. Z1A8
AGTTATATCAGAGCGGGTCATTAGCTCAGTTGGTAGAGCAGTTGACTTTTAATCAATTGGTCGATGGTTCAAATCCATCATGACCCACCATTCTTTATTCCTTGTGAGTAGCGAATGGCATCAATCGGCGGATTTACGTAAGCTTCATTCATATTTGAATAAGTGCATAGAGCGGGTTATTAGCTCAGTTGGTAGAGCAGTTGACTTTTAATCAATTGGTCGATGGTTCAAATCCAT
>NZ_WTLB01000028.1:54841-59757 GCF_011378855.1 Pseudoalteromonas sp. Z1A8
TTTTTAATCGGCGGATTTACGTAGCTTTTTACAAAGCACATTTATATTAGAGCGGGTCATTAGCTCAGTTGGTAGAGCAGTTGACTTTTAATCAATTGGTCGATGGTTCAAATCCATCATGACCCACCACTCTCTAATACTTTCCTTTATATTCTTTTTTAAATTCCCATTCTATTTTTTATAAACAGCTTTACTAGTTTGCTGTTATTTGTGTTTATATTCTCGTATAATTCGCTTTAATTAATGCACTGTAGATAAGTGGTCGAGAACATGAGTCTAGCTCAAACTATTATGCCTGAAGGTTATATTTTCCCTCCTAAGCCAGCACCGTTAACACAAGACGAGCAAGGCGAATACAAAGCGCGTATAAAACAATTACTAAAAGATAAAAATGCAGTACTTGTTGCCCATTATTATACCGATCCTGAAATTCAAGCTCTTGCTGAAGAAACTGGCGGTTGCGTTGCCGATTCATTAGAAATGGCACGTTTTGGCGCACGTCACGATGCAGATATGATTATTGTTGCGGGCGTAAAATTTATGGGCGAAACAGCTAAAATTTTAACGCCTAATAAAACAGTCGTTATGCCAACGCTTGAAGCGACGTGTTCGTTAGACATTGGCTGCCCGATAGATGAGTTTTCAGCGTTTTGTGACGAGCACCCTGACCGTAAAGTGGTTGTGTATGCAAACACCTCTACCGCTGTTAAGGCGCGTGCAGATTGGATTGTAACCTCATCGTGTGCGCTTGAAATAGTAGAGCACCTAGATGAGCAAGGCGAAAAAATAATCTGGGGCCCCGATAAGCACCTTGGTAGTTATATTCAAAAAAATACCGGTGCTGATATGCTTATGTGGAATGGCGCATGTATCGTGCATGACGAATTTAAAACTAAAGCATTAAAAGACTTCAAAGCATTGCACCCAGATGCCGGTGTGTTAGTTCATCCTGAGTCACCAGCAGAAATTGTTGCACTTGCCGATTCGGTTGGATCTACGAGCCAATTAATTAAAGCTGCTCAAACAATGCCAAACACAAAGTTTATTGTAGCAACCGATCGCGGCATCTTTTATAAAATGCAGCAACTATGTCCAGATAAAGAGTTTTTTGCGGCTCCAACGGCAGGTGAGGGCGCTTCATGTAAAAGTTGCGCTCATTGCCCTTGGATGGCAATGAATGGCTTAAAAGCGATTGAGGAAGCCCTCATAAGCCCTAAAGGTAAAGAAGTATTTGTTGATATGGATTTACGCGAAGGCGCACTTAAGTCACTTAATCGCATGCTTGAGTTTACTGCGAGCATGGCTAAGTAACTTTAAAAGTATAAATTAAAAACGGTTAAGTCTTAGATTTAGCCGTTTTTTTGTGACTATAGGTAAGTGTTGCTTGATTAGTAAGCATTTAAAGGCTCATATTTAAAAATGCCTTGCACCTTAAGGGTCTATTTCATACTATAGCGCGCTGTTGCATTGAACAATTGCAGCACTGTGGAGGGATGGCTGAGTGGCTGAAGGCGCACGCCTGGAAAGTGTGTTTAGGTTTATCCCTAACGAGGGTTCGAATCCCTCTCCCTCCACCATTATTCTTAGAACCCAGTTATTAATATCGAAAGGTATTAGTAACTGGGTTTTTTAATGTCTAAATTAACTATCGACTAAATCGAGAGTTGATAACATGCCTACAAGCTCATGTTTTTCAATTGGCTTTGAAACATAACCATCAAATAACTGCCTGTATATTTCTTTTTGTTCTGTAAAAACATTAGCGGTTAATGCAATAACGGTTTGCTCGCTATCAAGCGCCTTAATTTGTTTACATGCCTGAAGTCCATCCATTTTTGGCATTTGAATATCCATAAAAATAATGTCGGGCTTGTGTGACTTGTATAATGAAACTGCTTCTAACCCATTATTTGCAATAATAATGGTGGCTTTAGTCGGTTCAAGCATCGCAGATGCAACAAGCTGATTTATTTTATTATCTTCAGCTAATAAAATGGTTTTTCCGGATAGGTCGGGGAGCTCAATATTTTTGGTCGTTAATGTGCTTTCATCAATCTGCGCTTGTTTTAATGGTAAGTACACATAAAACTGACTCCCTGAACCTAACTGGCTTGTTACTTTAATTTCGCCATTCATGAGGCCTATTAATGATTTAGTGATTGGTAAGCCTAGGCCTGTACCACCATATTCACGCGTTGTTGATTGCTCTGCTTGTTCAAAGCGCTCAAATAATCGCTCTATTGCTTGCTCAGAAATTCCAATTCCTGTGTCTGATATACAACAACATATTTTGTGTTCGTCGGTTAGCCTAAACGTTACTGTAACGCCACCTTGAGATGTAAACTTAATGGCGTTAGATATTAGGTTTAAAAATACCTGCCTGAGTCTAACTGGGTCGCCCACCCAATGCTTGTGCTCAATATCAATCACAAATTTAAGATATATATTTTTATCACTGGCTTGCAGGCCAAGATCAGACTCTAAATGATGAATAAGTTCAAAAAGATCAAAAGGCTTATGCTCTAATGAAAGCTTGCCAGCCTCAATTTTAGAAAAATCGAGAATATCATTAATAATAGTGGTGAGTGAGCGAGTTGAATAGAGTGATTTTTTTAAATACTCTTTTGACTTTTCATTTAATGGTTGCTCTTGCAGTAACTGTAAAGTCCCGAGTATGCCATTCATAGGAGTGCGTATTTCATGGCTCATATTAGCTAAAAACTCAGATTTAGCTTGGGATGCTTGCTCAGCTAACTCTTTAGCATCTCCAAGAGCTTGTTCGTGATTAATTTGTTCGGTTAAATCATATGCTACCCCCAAATAACCAACAACTTCATTTTCATTATTCAATAAAGAGGTAACGCTTATATTAACTTGTATTTTTTTACCCGTAGAGGAAATGTATGTCCATTGATTAATATCAGGCTTAGTTGCTGTTGCTTTTAATATCAAAACTTCAAAACTAGGGGAGACAAGTTTATTTAATTCAGTACTTAGTTGCTGAGCTTTTTTTATAATTTCTTCTTCTAAATGAAAAATGCCAGGGTTTTTAATTCCAATAACATCTTGCGCTTTATAGCCTAATAACTTTTCAGAGGCGGGATTAAATAATGTAATTAAGCCATTTATATCGGTAGCAATAATCGAATAGCTAGCACTATTTAAAATACTACGCTGAAGCATACTTATATCTGCAATTTCTTTGGTGCGTTGTTTTACTTCATTTTCTAGTCTTAAATTTGCTTGTTGTAATGCGAGCTTATTTTTTTTTGCTTGTAGTGCTTTTCTTTTAATTCTTTGGTTTCGTCTAAAAATAAATAACTGTATTAAAAAAGCCATAAGCATACAGCCTAGCGTGTAAAATATACCACTTACTAATGCTTTATACTTACTTGGTAAGTGAAGTGTTCCAATAAATTCATCTGAGGCATTAACTGTTATTTTCCACTTTCTTCCCATAACCTCTATTACTTCACTGTGATAGAAATTTGTAGAAGTACTTTTAGCGCCATAACTAAAAAAGTCGGTGCTACTATTAAGGTCGCTAATAATGAGGTGATTTTCATCTACCTGTGATAAAGAGTCCAAAATATTATTAATTAATAAAGGGGAGTAAACCCATCCTAGTAACTGCTCTAAACGTTGATTTTTGTTTTTAGGAATAATCGTTTTTTTATAAACTGGCAGTAAGATTAAAAAGCCTTGTTGTGCTTTTTTATCAGCTTGCACCAACGTAATGGGAGCTGTTAGTTGAGTGCTATTATTAATGGCTGCATTTAAAGCCGTTTGTTGACGCATTTCCTCTGAACTAATATCTAACCCAATGGCTTGTAAATTGCTTTTTTCAGGAAATATGTATTGAATAATAAAAAGTTCATTACTCTTTTTCGTGAGTTTTTTTATATTAAATATATGATCAGGACGATCGTTTTTTGCAGTTTGTAGAAATTGATTTAAGTTTTCAGAGTTTACTTTTCTTATAAAACCAATACCGTTTGCGCCGGGGAATTCTTGGGCATAGTTACGGCTGTTAGAGTAATTAGAAATTGCTTTGTAGTTTAGGTTGTTAACACCAATGCCGTGAACAAAGCCTTTTAAACCAAATAGACCATACTTATATAAATCGAGCCTGCTTTCTACGCCTGATGAAAGCGTAGAAAGTCGACTAGTAAGGGCTTCATTTATTTTGTTGTTAAGTGCATCTTGATGCTTAATATGAGCAATATAAGTTAACCCAACACCGATGGTGAGTAAAATGGTATGAATAAGTACAGAGGTTAATAGCCCTTTACTAACCGGTCGTCCTGAAAACATTAACCCATCCTTTATTATGAATACACTAAGCATATATCTGTTTTATCAACGAGATAAATATAGCACTTATTATTCAGGATACAAATTTGTTCTTAATTAGAATATATATATTTTATAGTGGTTTAGAGTGGAGGGAATGTAAAAATTTGATTTTAAGCATCAAGGTAAAATGAACATACATATAAATATAATAATTTATATATTCTCGATGGCTTTATAACTACCAACAAAAGTATTAGCTAAGGGTGCTCGTTTTTATATTTACTGGCTTTTAGTGTGGATTAGATGCCCATAAAAACAACGAATAACTCTTAGTCTTTGCTCCTAATTTAAATTTGGTAAGTTTACCCCAAGTAAAATTCAGCCATAATTATAGTGTTTTTAAAGTGACCTAGCAGTATAGATACGAGTAAATAGCTGCCTCAATGTTGTGATGTATCGAGCACAAAACAAATACTTAATATTCATAGCATGAAAATTAAAACATTAAAAAACTTATATTGTTCTATATTTAATAGAACCTAAATTCGGATAATAAGTGCAATTTCTCAGATTAGATGGCCAGCTGTTATAATTCGGCCATTTTCTCGCCAAAGGAAATT
>NZ_WTLB01000029.1 GCF_011378855.1 Pseudoalteromonas sp. Z1A8
AATCAAAAGATGATAAGGGTATTGTGAAGCAACCAAAAGATCGGTCAACCGATCAAAAATACCTTAACTGATCGGTGTTAGCTTAATTGCGGTTTTTTTGTTTTTAATCTAATCGATAATTTATACCAATTCGCTTAATTAAGTGATCTATTTTGAGGCCGGAAAAACGTGTTGATAGCTAGGCAAAAAATTCGCTATTTAGTTGTTCTAAATGAGAATTTTTTAACGCAGGTAGCGACACGTTTAGCCCCGCAGAATGATTAAGTATTATTGCGGATTGGTATTAGTACTTACGTCGCTCTAAGTCAGTCTCTGTCAGGATTTTTGCAGATATCTCTTCTACCGAATGATGCGTAGAGTTAAAGTAAGCAATTTTATGGCGCTTATAAAGCATTTCTACTTCACGCACTTCAATACGACATTGTTTAATAGATGCATATTTAGAATTAGCCATACGTCTATGCCTTATAGCTGCAAGTCTTTCAGGGTCAATCGTAAGCCCAAATAACTTATGTTTATAAGGAACTAAGCACTTAGGTAAACCTTCGTTATCTAAGTCTTCTTCTGTAATAGGATAGTTAGCCGCTTTAATTCCATATTGCAGTGCTAGGTATAAGCTGGTTGGTGTTTTACCACTTCGGCTAACACCAATTAAAATAATGTCAGCCTCAGAAAAGTTTTTAATATTGCCGCCATCATCATTCATAAGTGCATAGTTAACAGCATCGATTCTAAAGTCATAACTTTTTTCATGAATAGAATGCGTACGGTGCATTTTTGGAACTGGGGCTACATTGAGTTCTTTTTCTATTTTTTCGCTGTATGTAGTTAAAAAATCATAGGTAACCGCATCAGCCGATTTTATAATTTCACTCAAACTATGATTTACAAAAGTAAAAAACACGAATGGTTTTTCGCCTGTTCTGGCAGCAGTTGCATTAATTAATGCTTTAATTTCGTGCGCTTTTTCTTCAGTTTCTACAAATGGAATTGTTTTATGATTAAAATCGATAGGAAACAACGACAAAGTTGCATGCCCAAACACCTCTGAAGTTATAGCTGTTCCGTCTGATATATAAAAAGCAGTTCTCATAATTAACCTTTTTATTGCGTTTAAATCCCTAAAATGGGTTTCTCACGGTTTACGTGAGGACTGTTGCCAGTGTAGAATGATGGTGACCTTTATAAAAGGTTTTCTTTCTTAACTCTCACAGTTAGACCTACAATTAGTTTTTTTTGGAGAAAGATCCGTGCAAGAATACGTTCTCTGGTATCAAGAGCTTGGTATGCAAGATGTTCCTCGAGTTGGCGGTAAAAACGCATCACTTGGCGAAATGATTTCAAACCTAGCAAACGCTGGTGTACAAGTACCGGGTGGTTTCGCAACTACCGCAGATGCTTTTAATGAGTTTTTAGATCAATCAGGACTCACAGCAAAAATTCACGACATTCTAGATACACTTGATGTTGATGATGTAAATACACTCGCTAAAGTCGGTGCAGACATCCGCCAATGGATAATCGACACACCATTCCAACCAAACCTAGATCAAGCCATTCGCGACGCATATAGCCAACTCCACGGCGACACTACAGCAGATGTTTCATTCGCAGTACGTTCATCAGCTACCGCTGAAGATATGCCAGATGCATCATTCGCAGGCCAGCAAGAAACTTTCCTAAACGTAGTTGGTATCGATTCAGTAATGGTCGCTATTAAACACGTATTTGCTTCATTATTTAACGACCGTGCAATCTCGTATCGTGTTCACCAAGGTTACGATCACCGTGGTGTAGCGTTATCAGCGGGTATTCAGCGCATGGTACGTTCAGATAAATCAGCATCTGGCGTAATGTTTAGTATTGATACAGAGTCTGGTTTTGAAGACGTTGTATTTATTACATCAAGCTACGGCTTAGGTGAAATGGTTGTACAGGGCGCAGTTAACCCTGATGAGTTTTATGTTCATAAACCAACACTCCTAAAAAACAAACCTTCAGTAGTACGTCGTAACATTGGCTCTAAAGCCATTCAAATGATTTACTCAGAAGACAAAGCACACGGTAAGCAAGTGGACATCGTTGATGTTGCCCCTGAGCTTTCAAATAAATTTTCGATTACAGATGAAGAAGTGCAAGAACTTGCCAAGCAAGCTGTAATCATTGAAAAACATTACGGTCGTCCAATGGACATCGAATGGGCAAAAGACGGTAACGACGGCAAACTATATATAGTTCAAGCTCGTCCAGAAACTGTACGCTCAAACGAAGACTCTAACGTAATGGAACGTTTTCAATTAAATGGTACAAGCAACGTTGTTGTTGAAGGCCGTGCAATTGGTCATAAAATTGGTAGTGGTGTTGTACGTGTTCTTGATTCAATCAAAGAAATGGATCAAGTACAAGTTGGCGACATTTTAGTTACCGATATGACCGACCCTGATTGGGAACCAATCATGAAACGAGCTGCAGCGATTGTTACAAATCGTGGTGGCCGTACATGTCATGCTGCAATCATTGCGCGTGAATTAGGTATTCCAGCAGTAGTTGGTTGTGGTAATGCAACTGATTTAATTAAAGCGGGCCAAGAAGTAACCGTATCGTGCGCCGAAGGCGATACCGGCTTTATTTACGAAGGTATTTTAGGTTTTGAAATACTAACGTCACGCGTTGATAAAATGCCAGAACTACCAATGAAAGTTATGATGAACGTGGGTAACCCCGATCGTGCATTTGACTTTGCACGCTTACCACATGCAGGTGTTGGCCTTGCACGCGTTGAATTTATTATCAACCGTATGATTGGCGTTCATCCAAAAGCGTTATTAAATTTTGATGCTCAAACAGATGCATTAAAAGCTGAAATCACAGACATGATTGCCGGTTACGAATCACCAGTAGAGTTTTACATAACAAAACTGGTTGAAGGTATTTCTACTCTAGGTTGTGCATTTTCACCAGAGCGTGTAATTGTTCGTATGTCTGATTTTAAATCAAACGAATACGCAAACCTAGTTGGCGGGCAGCAATACGAGCCAGAAGAAGAAAACCCAATGATTGGTTTTCGTGGTGCCGCACGTTATATCTCTGAAGACTTCCGCGATTGTTTTGCACTAGAATGTGAAGCTATAAAACGCGTAAGAAACGACATGGATATGGCTAACATAGAAATCATGATCCCATTCGTACGTACCCTTGAAGAAGGCAAACGCGTAATTGAATTACTAGAAGAGCATGGCCTTAAACGCGGCGATAATGGTCTTAAAGTAATCATGATGTGTGAGCTACCTTCAAATGCATTACTTGCAGATGAATTTTTAGAAATGTTTGATGGTTTTTCTATCGGCTCTAACGATTTAACACAGTTAACGCTTGGTCTTGACCGTGATTCTGGTTTAATCGCACATTTATTCGATGAGCGTGACCCTGCAATTAAAAAGCTACTTTCTATGGCAATTAAAACAGCTAAAGCAAAAGGAAAGTACGTAGGTATTTGTGGACAAGGTCCTTCTGATCACGAAGACTTTGCAGCATGGTTAGTAGAGCAGGGTATTGACTCTGTTTCACTAAATCCAGATACAGTAATAGAAACATGGTTATACCTAGCTAAAAAATTAGCGAAGTAATAAATAAGTAAGCTATAAAAATGCCAGCAATGTATTGCTGGCATTTTTTTATACTCAATTAAAAGTAAATTAACGGGCTAATTTTTTATCTAAATAGGCACATGATTTAGTTAACGCCTTTTGACAAAATGATAAGTAATGTCGCGCTTTTGGGTAGTAAAACGAAAAACACAATAAACCCGCTATAAAAAAAATCAACGAAGGGCCAGGTATAACCGCAAAAAATAACCCTAACAAAATAAATAACACACCGATGATCTGTAATAGTAATTTTTTCATATAACACGCCTCGCTAATGGTTAACTTGAGTATAATTTAAGCTGCATTAAAATCGACTAAAAGAGTGTTACAAACTGTAAAATCTTCAATTTCTATTCGCCATCACCATGATATAATTAGTCAAATGCCCTAAAATATCGCCGTCATGATAGCAACAATTACACAGCAAGATGCCGCGACAGAACTTGTCGCAAACTACCTAAATACCATTGCAAACCAAGGTTTTACCGGAGATACCGACGCAAGTTATGCAACGCGTATTACTGCTTCAACCGATAACAGTGTGTATCAGGAAATACCGCAAGGTGTTATTTTTCCAAAAAATGAAAAAGATATTCAGCTCGCATTGCAAACTGCATCTCGCGACCCGTTTTTATCATTAACTTTTGGTCCTCGTGGCGGTGGAACAGGCACTAACGGTCAGTCGTTAACACCTGGTATTGTTGTAGATTTGTCTCGCTATATGCGCGAAATCCTCGAAATAGATGTAGAAGAAGGCTGGGTACGCGTTCAAACCGGCGTAATAAAAGATCAACTTAATGACTTTTTAAAACCTTATGGTTTTTTCTTCTCACCCGATTTATCTACCAGTAACAGGGCAACTATTGGTGGCATGATAAGTACTGACGCTTCAGGGCAAGGTTCGTTAGTTTACGGCAAAACAAGCGACCATGTTTTAGGGTTAACAACTTATTTAGTTGACGGCACACCTATGTGCACTTCACCAATCGACATCGACAAAGCAAAAATTATAGCTGACCAAAACTCACTCATTGGCAATTTATATAAAACAGTTTTAGATATTTCACTTAATGAACGTGAAGCTATTTTAGCTAAGTTTCCACGGTTAAACCGTTTTTTAACTGGGTATGACTTAGAGCATGTGCTAAGTGATGACTTACTTACTTTTGACATGAGCCGACTAATAACGGGTTCTGAAGGGTCATTAGGTATAGTAACTGAAGCTAAATTGAACCTAACGCCTATTGCCGAATTTAAAACACTTATTAATATTAAATACGATAGTTTTGACTCAGCACTTCGCCATTCACCATTTTTAGTAGATGCACGTGCAACATCGGTAGAAACCGTTGATAGCAAAGTTTTAAACTTAGCGCGTGAAGATATCATTTGGAATTTAGTATCGGACTTAATAACCGACGTACCAAATAAAGATATGCAAGGCCTTAACATGGTCGAGTTTAATGCAGTATCAAACGATGATATAAAAGACAAAGTAGACACACTTTGTAAGCTTCTAGATGAATGCGTAGCAAATCAAACTAATGGCGTTATTGGTTATCAGTTAACCAGTGATAAAAGCGATATACTAAAAATTTACGCAATGCGTAAAAAGTCAGTGGGTTTATTAGGTAATGTAAAAGGGAGTCAAAAACCACTCGCTTTTGCGGAAGACACCGCAGTACCACCTGAAAATTTAGCGGATTATATTGTCGAATTTAGAGCATTACTCGACAGCCACAATTTACAATATGGTATGTTTGGTCATGTTGATGCAGGCGTTTTACATGTCCGTCCTGCGCTTGATATGTGCGACCCAGAACAAGAAAAACTACTACGCACAATTTCAGATCAAGTCGTAAAACTAACCGCTAAGTACGGCGGTTTAATGTGGGGCGAACACGGTAAAGGTTATCGAAGTGAATATAGCCCTGAGTTTTTTGGTGAGCATTTATATACTCAACTTCGTAAAATAAAAACTGCTTTCGATCCTAGCAACCGTATTAACCCAGGTAAAATATGCACACCTATTGATAGTGAAGACTCACTAGTGAGTGTGGACGGACAAAAGAGATCGCACTTCGATAAGCAAATATCAATAGACGTTAAAACTAGTTTTAACAATGCAATGACCTGTAATGGTAATGGCATATGTTTTAATTACGACGAAAACTCACCCATGTGCCCATCGTATAAAGTGACTGGCGATCGCCGTAATTCACCAAAAGGGCGAGCAAGTTTAATGCGTGAATGGTTACGCCTGCAAGAGTCAAAAGATGTAGATTTACTCGAAGTAGAAAAGCAGCTTAACAAAGGTGAAGTCATTACCTGGTGGGAACGATTTGTTCATAGCCGCGAAAAACGAAAAGGTATCTACGACTTTTCACACGAAGTAAAAGCATCAATGGATGAATGTTTAGCGTGTAAAGCATGTACAACTGCCTGCCCAATAAAAGTAGATGTGCCTACTTTTCGTTCACGCTTTTTAAATTATTATCATAGTTATTATGCACGCCCACTAAAAGATTACCTTGTTGGCAATATAGAAAATAGCGCGCCATTAATGGCAAAGTTTGCAAAAGTAATAAACCCAATAGTTAAAACATCGCTAGTCAGCAACGTTATTAAAAAAACAGTTGGTTATGTTGATACACCACAGTTAAGTATTCCTGCACTTTCAAAACGTGTTAATAAAGCACAAAAATTTGATTTTGATTTATTAAATAAATTAAATGCAGAACAACAAAGCGAATACGTATTAATAGTACAAGACCCATTTACGAGTTTTTACGAAGCCGAACTAGTAGAAAGTTTTATTACGTTAATAACCCAGCTTGGTAAAAAACCAATGCTATTACCTTTTAAACCAAATGGTAAACCTCAGCACGTAAAAGGTTTTTTGCATGAGTTTAAAGTTACAGCAAAAAATGCCGCAGAGTTTTTAAATAAATTAAATGATATTAATGCGCCATTAGTTGGTTTAGATGCCTCACTGGTTATGTGTTATCGCGATGAATACAATACAATTTTAGAAAATAACCGTGGTAAATTTAATGTGCAACTTGCCCATGAATGGTTAGAGTCGCAATCGTTTACAGGGTTAACTGCGAACCAAAATACAGATACCGAATTTACATTATTAAGTCACTGTACCGAAACAACTGCATTACCGAAAGCTGCAAATGTATGGCAAACAATTTTTAATGATATTGGGTTAACATTAAAAACAACAAATACAGGTTGTTGTGGAATGGCGGGAACTTATGGCCACGAAGCACAAAATCAAGATAACTCACGTGCACTTTACGAAATGAGCTGGAAACCAATTGTAGATAAAAATAAACCAGAGCAACTTTTATCTACTGGCTTTTCGTGTCGTAGCCAAGTTAAACGTTTTGAGAAGTTTAAACCAAAACACCCAATTGAATTACTAGCACACGTTCTTAAATAACTTATTAAATTAGTTCTTAAGAAAAAAAGGCGTAACGATTAACTTCATCTATGATGAAATAATCGTTACGCCTTTTTTAAATCTTTTATTTTAATTATCTAATTTAAATAGCCACTTTAAATAACTATTTTTTAGCAAAGCTGTCAGCAATAGGTTTAGTACTAATGCCATGTATAAATACACTAAATAGAATAGTCGTCATTGCTATAGTCGCAATTTGATATTTATTTTCTATTTGTGTATCTATCACCATCAATGTAAAAACAATAGATGCTAATCCTCTTGGTCCAAACCACGCAAATGTAAAACGCTCTTTAATATTCAACGCTGTAAACTGTAGTGACAACATAACCGGAATTATTCTAATTAATGTTGTGCTCAATAAAGCGTAAATTATTATTTCAGTATTTAATTTAGGAATAACTAAGTAAGCGCAAACAAACCCGAACAAGCACCAAATCATTAGCGATGTAAAGTCGGCAATGTGTTCTGAGTCCTCAATTAATTCTGTTCTTACTTCATCAGTCGAAAATTTATCAAACAATAAACCTGCAACAAACACTGCAATAAAACCACTACCGTGAAAATACTGAGTGATCGAAAAAACAGCCATCGCAAATCCCAGTAATAAAAACGGGCTGGTGTTTTGTGCAAAGTAATGACGTTTCATTGCAAAATTTAAACACGGTATAAAAATAGCGATACTTGTAATTGCTATTAATAAAGCAAGCCCAAGCTCTCGGCCAAATACACTTAATGTTTGCGTAGCTGTAATAGCTGAATCAGGATTTTTAGCGAGTAATATAAATATTAAAAATACAGGTACACATAAACCATCATTCAAACCACTTTCAGTATTTATTCCTTCACGAATTTTTTCGGGCACTTGTGTACTTGCTAATAGCCCTTTGCTTAATGCGGCATCGGTAGGTGTTAAAATAATAGCGAGCAATGCCGCTTGAATAAGTGAAAGCTCAGCAAATAAAAATAAAGCTATGGCAATACCTAGCAATAAAGTTAAGGGCAGGGCAACAAACAATAATAAACTAGGATACTGAAAACTATGCCTTAAAACACTTAACTTTGATTTGGCTGCATCTGAAAATAAAAATATACTCAGCGTGAGTTCTATAAAAGGGAGTAAGAGATCAACGTCTTCTTTTATTTTATGCCCTTCATTGGGTAGCAACATTGCTAAGCATATTCCGCCAATAACAAAAAACATTGGCCCCGTTACTTCTGTTTTTTCTAATTGGCGAAGTGTTAAAGAATAAATTAAAAATAATCCGCCTATAAATGCAATTACTAAGTACTCCATTAAATTTTCCTCTTTAATCCTGATTTAGCTCGCTCTTTTATATTTGTTTGGATATAAATTTGGTCGGTAGTCGCAATTTTAGAATGCCCTAAATCTTCTGATAAATGTTTAAGCGGTCTAGTTTGCGCATCATGTGTGGCACCAGTATGACGAAGCCAATGGGCAGTTGCAGCACCGAGTTGTTCAGCGTCATCTTTAAAACCATCATCAAGTAATGACTGCTGTGCATAATCAAAACTTTGTTGAACTAAACGCCTAATTTGCCTTACGGTCATACCACCTTGCCCGCGAATTTTATGAACCAAAGGATCTGATTCATCAACACGGGGAAGGGCAGGTAAACCTCTGTATAGTCTATAACGTTTTAAATATTCAACAAAATCATCGCTTAAGGTTACATCTCGTAATTTATTTCCCTTACCCATAATACGTAAAAACCAAAAACCATCGTTATCTTGCCAAAAATGAGACATTACTGGTGACCATTGCGGGCGCTCAGATAATTCAGATATTCGTAAATATAAACCTTTTAAACACGCGAGCGTAAATAGATTTCGCTCTAGCTCTGGGTTCTGTTCGCATAAATCGCGCGTTACACCAAAAACATATTCCCACTGTATATCGCTTAACGTATCAGGAATTTGAATTTGAGATTGCACTACTAAGTACGGGCTATTTTTTTTAACTACAGGCACAAAGTTAGCAAAGGTTTTTTCTTCGAGTAGGGCAAACTTATAAAATACATTTAAAGCAGTAAACATAGACGATAAAGTTTGTTGGCTAGCAATAGATTCTTTGAGCATAAAAGGGCGCCAATTTTGGTTTAATCGGCGAATACCTTGCTCATCTTTATATCGCCATTGCACTGAAGTGGCAGCCCAAGTTTTATCGGGTTCGACCATAAAATCAACATAGGCTTCAATATCTTCGCGTTTTAAATCAAATACTGATTTTTTTGCGATTAACCAAGACCATAAATAAAAGCGTTCAAGCTCATTTCGAAAACGACTATAAGTGGCTTCTGATTTTCGGCCATAAACATACAAAAACTGATATAAGAATATCAGATCGGCCTTTGATTCAGTTACAGTCAAGCCAACTTCCTGTATAAAGGATGCAAGTTCTGGGTATTCTGAATTTAGAGTACAGTCATCTAGATGGGCAATTTGATATCTTAATTGTTTTAACGTATCAACCAAAGCAACAAGCATAATGTATAAATATTCAATTAAATAATAGACTTACAGAATAACGTTAAAGTCCGATACTGTCTAGTATTGGACATAGTGAAACTCTAATTATTTTAATATCGTGATTATTCTATGGTTGTTGGTTGCTATATCTTATTAAGGAAAAGTTATGAAAAAACTAATTATACTAAGCGTGCTTGCTTTCACTGTAGCATTAACAGGTTGTGCGACTACAGGCAGTGCATCACCAAGTGAAAAACGTTCTTTGGTTCAAAGTATGAAATCAAATACACTTGATAAATTATACGCAAAAAAGCCTGATGTTAAACAGCAAATTGCTAATTCAGCTGGTTTTGCTGTTTTTGATAACGCTAATGTAAATGTAGTTTTAGCCAGTTTTGGCGGCGGGTACGGTGTTGTTAAAAATAACCTTACTGGTAAATCGACTTACATGAATATGGGTGAAGCCGGTTTAGGCCTTGGTTTAGGCGTTAAAGATTTTAACGTTGTTATGGTTTTTCATACCCAAGCCGCGTTAAATAGATTTATTGAACATGGTTGGGCATTTGGCGGAAATGCAGATGCTGCAGCTAAATATGGTGATAAAGGTGGCGCTGTAGTTGCCGAAGATATTGCAGATCAAGTTACTGTATATTCTGTAACCGAAAATGGCCTTGCGCTACAAGCAGTATTAAAAGGTACTAAGTTTTGGGTAGATTCAGAGCTTAATTAACCCCTAAATTACTCTCCTAAAAGCGAGCTGGTTTGTATAATCACGCTCGCTTTATTAAAACCCAGCCAATTTAACATAACGTAATTTATGGGTTGTTATATCGCTTTATTTTCCATGTCATCCGTATCAATTGTATTTTAAACAAAATATAAAATGTTATTTTATATTTTCGATAATTCGATTTACAAATATTCCATGGCTGCTACTTAAGTCGTTCAAGTGATCTGTAATATCTTTGACCTCGAAATGAGATAAACCTACATCTATTTTTGTTATTTTATTAATAATATCTAGGCATTTAGTTATTAGCCAATCATTGTTATTACTAGTATTTAACTTATTATCCTCATTGCATAATTTAGAGAGCTTAATCGCTTGTGCTATAGTATTACGTTTAACGTCTAAGATTTCACTAATTTTGAGATTGATAAATTCGATATCTATTTTTGCGGATCGAACTTTATTGTTAGTATACTCTTCAAGTTTGTCACTTTCAGTTTTGATACTTTCATTATTGACTAATATCTTTTTATTCAATTCTTCATACTTAGCTTTGGTTGAGTCATTAACCTCCAATAGCCTTTCAGTAATTAATTTATTAAATTCATTATTCTTATTTTTTATCTCATGTATTTCATTTTTAATTATTTCAATATTTTGCAAATGATGTTCTTCAATTATTTTATTTATTGTTAAGATCTCGTTTTCTATTTTATTGTTTAACATTGTTTCAAAGTTGTTCTTTTCATCATCAAATCTTCTATTTGCAGAATAAAGATTTATCCCTAGGAAGACTAATAAAAATGTTGCTGAAAACCCTAATGCCCAGTAGTAAGAATTCCTAAGGTCGCTGGAAGAACTTTTTAGTATTTTATTTTGTTCTTCTAATTTGATTATTTTTATCTTTAAATCACTACTTATATTTTCACTAACTTTTTCATCAATATTTCTACTATGAATGCTAGGAGCTTTATACTCTTTCTCTCTCTGTTCAGCTCCTATAGAAGTGAAAGATAAAAAAATACAAATAATTACAGTCAATCGTTTCATTTATTTTCCTTTTTATAAATAATTTTTCGTTTAAGTATTTACTTTAAATAGTTATCAAATGCCTCTGCTAATTTCTCAGTTTCACTAAAAACGGTATTCCAATATTTAATTCGCGTATCGGCATCGAGATCGGTAAAGTCGGTTCTGTCTGGAATTTTTCCGTAAGGTAGGCTTGCTACAAATTCTTTTGATGGGGTGATCATCACTACATTATCGTAATTGAGAGGTGACACTTTGCGTTTTAAATTTTTATCGAACCACCCTGCTTTTGGCTCTGAATTAAAATGAGGATATAAAATAAGTCCTGGGTTATTAATTTTTAAATCAAAGTGGTAATCAATAATTCCGCCGTCGCGATATATTCCAGGTGGTGAGCCTGCAATATTTTTTATGCCTTGCATAACAAGTGGTATAGAACCCGATGCAAGTAATGCATCTTTTAAGTTTGTTTGTGTGAGTGCTATGTTTTGTGTTTTAAAATTGTAGCTGTCGGTAATTAATAAGTCACTTGTTGCTGGGCCAAATATAAAACGCTCATATTGCGAGCCTAATAATTTTCGGTTAACGCGGTTGAGCATGTAACTTTTTGATAAACCCAGTAGCTGTATTAATTTATTTTCGCTGGCAATAAATCCATTTGATTTAGCCACTATAAAATGCGCTTTAAATACGGGGTTATTTATAATTTCGTTTACGCCGTTATCGCCAAAAACATCTTCAAGTAATGCGCGCGCTTTTATTGTGATTTCACTTGGTGTTGGTTTGTTGCTTGAGTATCGGGTTTGCGAATACGATTTTGCTAAGCGCTCAATGGCAGCAACGGGATCGTTTTGTGCAAAACATGCAGAGCGAAAAGCGCCAGCAGATGAGCCAATTAAATTAAGTGGCTTAATTCTGTTTTTAAAAAACTCACCAAAAATGTATTTATCTAAACCAAATAACGTAAACCATTTAGGCCCACCACTTGCGCCTAAAAATGAGGTGAAAAGCTCTGGTTTAAAACCCTGTTCGTTTATTATTTTTGCTGCGGTTTTACCTGCGTGAATCTCGATCATCTAAAAAATTGTGCCTTTAGTATTGGTTATTTTAGGTATTTACCTAAAACTAAAAGTGAATAATTATTCAAAACAAAAGCGGCTTTATGTTGCCATAAAACCGCTTTTTATCGTTAAAAGTGCTTATAGTACGTTAATCAGTCCCAAATACCGTCTTCGCATTTGCCCTGTACTTTTACATCTTTTACTTTAAATTCTGGCTCTAAACCTTTGTCTCTTTGTGCGTGGTAATCACTGGTAACAGACAAAATAGTCGGCGTTAACAGTATAATAGCTATAACGTTAACCACTGTCATTAGCCCTAAGGCAATATCGGCTAAATCCCACACTTCTTTTAACGTGGCTGATGCGCCCCACAGCATCATTGATAAATAAAGCAAAGTGTAAATGCCGCGCCCTACTTTGTTATCGAGCTTAAAGAGGTGCAAGTTACTCTCTGCATAGGCGTAATTTGCAACCACTGATGTAAAAGCAAATAGTGTAATAGCAGCTGCTACAAAGTAAACACCACCTTGTGCTAAATGAGCAGTCATCGCGCTTTGTGTTAAACGAATACCTTCCATTTCGCCGCTAATGTCTATATCGGCTAATAAAATGATCACTGCGGTACAGCTACATAGCACTATTGTATCGAAAAATACACCTAGCATTTGTATGTAACCTTGCGTTACAGGGTGATTAGGAATTGGGCTGGCACTTGCTGATGCGTGCGGCACACTACCCGCGCCCGCCTCATTAGAATATAAACCACGTTGAATACCGTTTTTAATAGCTGCGCCCATTGCACCGGCGCCTGCTTCTTGTAAACCAAACGCTGATAAAAATATATCTTTAAGCATGGCAGGTACTTGCGTGAAATTTATAATCGTAATAATAACGGCGGCAAGTACAAACACAACGCCCATTATTGGCACAACACGCTCGGCGAATCGGGCAATTGCTTTAAAGCCGCCCAATATAATTGAGCCCGCAAGTACTGTAATAACCAAGCCTGAGTAAAAGGTTGGTACTTCAAACGCGTAGTTTAGCGCGTCTGTAATTGTGTTGGTTTGCATGGCGCTAAAGGTAAAGCCGTAACCTAAAAACAAACATGCAGCGAACACAATGGCAAATGCGCGACTGCCTAAACCTTGTTGAATATAATACGCGGGGCCGCCTCTAAAATCGCCGCTGCTATCACGCACTTTGTATACTTGCCCAAGTACGCTTTCGGCAAAGCCTGTTGCCATGCCGAGTATGGCTATTACCCACATCCAAAATATTGCGCCGCTACCGCCAAGCGAAATTGCTACCGCTACTCCGGCTAAATTACCGGTACCTACACGGGCGCAAAGCCCTGTACACAATGCTTGGAATGATGAAATATCGTCTTTTTTACATTTGCTACTGCCTTTTAATAGGCTAAACATATGTTTAAATTTAAGTATTTGAATTGCTTTTAAGCGTACTGAAAACCATATTCCTGCAAATAGGAGTATGTAAATAAGGACTTGCCCCTCTCCCCATAAAAGGTTGTTTACGCTTTTGACGACGGTATCGAACATTGCTAATTCCTTCTTATATTTTTTATATTAGGCCTGTTGCGGTATAGCGGTATTTACTTTTAACTAAATGCAAATAAGGCAGCTTAGGCTGCCTTAAAACTATACATTATTTAGTTTGCAAATGAACTCCTGCAATCATGCATCTAACCGAGCCGCCTGCCGACTCAATAGTGGGTATAGGTAAAGGCACAAGCTTAGCCGTTTTTTGTATGGCTTTAATTTGTGCGGCTGTAAGCGCATTAAATGCAGTTTGCGACAAGGCTAAAATACGGTCATTTTTACCTTGTAACTCAATGGCATTTCCACAAAAGTGATTAATTTGATCGTGTGTTAAATCAATAACTTCGTGATGGCTTTTCAAAAAGTGACTGGCTAACTGTGCACGTTGACTACTTGGCACCATATTTAAACTGATCATGGCAAACTCGGTGGCCACACACATTAAAACGTTAGTATGATAAACAGCTGTGCTTTGCTCGTCATATGCGTTAAACACCACGGGTGTTAGTTTTAATTGCTCGCATATTGTATTAACTACTGATGCGTTAGTGCGTTTTGATTCTACCGCGTAAGCCAGTTTATATTGATGATCGATAACCAGTGAACCAGTGCCTTCTAAAAATGCATTTTCTTTCGATAAAAATGAATAATCAGTCACAGAAGACACTTTATAGTGATCCGTTAAAAAATCAATAATATCTTTTCGATATTCTAACCGTCTGTTTTCTACAAACATTGGGTAGATTATTAATTGGCCACTTTGATGAGTTGAAAACCAATTATTAGGAAAAACAGAATCGGGCGTATGTGTGTGTTCGTCTTCAAATAAATGAACAGTAATCCCTTCGTTTTTTAATAATTGCACTGCATTTGTGACTTCTTTATATGCTTGCTCACTTTGGTTATGCGCTAAACACTCACTTTGAAATGCGTTGTCGAGCATAGTTTGCGGGTTAGACTTAAAGTGATGCGGGCGCACCATAACAACAGCACTCGGCGCTTGATTTACGTGGCTCATGCTAGTTGCTCATGTGCTGATGTTTGATCTGTATTAAGTACCGAAAACAAATTACGCGGATCGGCTTGCTGGGTAATTAAGTCAAGCAATGTAAATTCGCCGCTTTTAATGAGTTGATCGCGTATAAATACAAGCGCAGTAAAGTCTTCGCTTGCAAAACCTACACCATCAAAAATAGTTAACTCGTCTTGGCTAGTACGCCCAAGCGATTGCTTATTAACAACTTTATGAAACTCAGTAACTGCAAAGCTTTCGCTCATTTGTTGAATTTCGCCCTCTATTCTGGTTTGTGGCTCGTACTCTACAAATACATTAGCGCGCTCAAGTAATTTAGAATCTAACTCTGTTTTACCAGGGCAGTCGCCACCTATGGCATTAATGTGCACACCTTTTGGGATCATGTCATTTGTTAAAATGGTGGCATTGGTTTTATCGGCGGTGCAGGTTGTAATAATGTGCGCACCTTGCACAGCTTCCTGCGCGCTATTACAAATAGTTACGTTTAATCCGCAGGCACTTAAATTAGTAAATGCTTTTTTAGACGCGTTTGCATCTATATCGTATAAACGAATATGTGTAATGCCCAATACCGCTTTAAATGCCAGCGCTTGGAACTCAGACTGCGCACCATTACCTATTAATGTAAGTGTTGTTGCGTGTTTTGGTGCTAAATATTTAGCCACCAGCGCCGATGTAGCGGCTGTACGCAGCGCTGTTAGTAGGCACATTTCGCTGATCATTACCGGGTAACCACTATCTACATCAGCCAAAATGCCAAATGCAGCCACAGTTTGCAGATCTCGAAACGTATTTTTTGGGTGACCGTTTACATATTTACAGCTAAACATTTGACCATCGCTCACGGGCATTAATTCTATTACCCCCTCCGGTGAATGAGCGGCATAGCGAGGTGATTTATCAAACTCTTTCCAACGTGCAAAGTCGGCTTCTAACTTATGAGTAAGCTGTTGTAACACATTTTCAATACCCAATTTATTTATAAGCTTAGCCATTGCCCCAACGCTAACAAATGGAACACCTTGTTTTGGCTGTGCTATAAAATGACTCATGTAAAAACCTCTGTAATAAATGTATTAATTAATTTAAAACAAGTTTAGCGAGGCTACATGCTATTTAATATGGCAATTAATTACACAAATAGTGTTGTTTTTTATCATTTTGCTAGGCAGTAATATACAAATTTAGTATTTTAATAAGTAATATAACCCTAGGCCTATTTTATGACTCCTTATATTTACGACTCACTCGACAATGCATTAATAGCTGAATTACGTAAAGACGGACGCGCGTCTATTTCAGCCCTTGCCAATACATTAAAAGTTTCGCGCGGGACAATACAAAATAGACTCGACCGATTAGTAAGCTCAGGCGCTATTTTAGGGTTTACCGTAAGAGTGCATGAACACATAGAAACCGAAGCTGTTCGTGCAATTATGATGGTTGAAGTAGTGGGTAAATCGACCTCTCAAGTTATTAAAACTATGCGAGGTATACCCGAACTAACAAAGCTGCACACCACTAATGGCGCATGGGATTTGGTAGCAGAAATACAAGCCGCAAATTTAAGCGAGTTTGATGGAGTACTTAGGCAAGTAAGGGAAATAGACGGTATTTTAAATAGCGAAACAAGCATATTACTTTCATCAACTTAATCTTTTATTTATATTTGAAGTGATTCTAAGAAGTTTTAAGGAATTTAAGTGATAAGGAATTTAAGTGACACCCACTTATATATTGTCTAACTGAGCTTAAGTGCCCTTAACATAGCTAAATATATTTTTACTTTAGATAATATTTGAATGACACCCATTTAAAATTACCAGTAAGTTAATTTTTCTTTTGTATTTAACACGACCAATTACTCTTTTATTGGTAATTATTGCTTTAAATTTTATTTATCTGTCGTAAATAACATTATTTTTTTGGTCAGCTAAATAGCAGACAAGCTAAAGCCATCAAACCGATTGATTTAAATTTACGACATTTGAGTGTTAGATTAAGCGATTAGTACTTGGCTATTTTTAATGTTAGGTCGTCGTTTGAAGTGTTGATTATTGCAGTAAGTTTCTATATTTTCAGCTTTACCAACAGCACCATGAAATACCTTAGTAAACCGAGTTGTAAGTTTAAGCCAGTTTTTTTCAGTTATGTTTAATGCTTTTAAAATAGGCATTGTGTTTTGATTTATGTAACCTGGCTTATCTAATCTTATGCATTTTCCTGTTTGCTCAACAAGTTGTAAGTAGTTTTTAAAATTAAAGGGCAAACCTTTACTTATCTTTTGTGACAATTGCCCTACAAACTTAGCCAATACTTTAGGTTGTCGACCAGTTTTAGCATACTCAATACGCTTTTTAATACTTGTGAATGATGATGTTTGAATTGTATCTGCTACTTTCGCTCTAATAGGGTTTAAGTCAACGTATGCCATACATGCCAATAATGCTGGCTCATCTAACAAAGCTTGTGATTTAAAGCGCCCCTCCCAAAATCGGCCTGTGCAGTCATCTTCTTTATTTGCTTGTCTTGCTATATTTTCGTTTAGTGAGCGCATAAACCAGCTTATATCTTTTAAGCGCTCTCTAAATTTAGCAATAGTATGTTTTAAAAGTGTTTTTTCAACGTTACTTAGCTGCTCACCTTCTAAGTAACGCTTTGATATATAGGTTCTTTTGAATGCTTTATGCCATCTAATACATATGGCTTTATCTGTAAGCCTATTTGCTTTTTTATCATCTATATAAAGTACTAAATGTGTATGATTACTCATCACCGCGTAAGCACAAACATCAATACAAAATACCTTCGCCAAAAATAATAAACGCTCCTCCACCCAATCTCTACGATGCTCATAGCTTTTGCCTGTTTGCGTATCAATTCCGCATAAGTAAGCTCGTCTCACACACCGAGAAATACAGTGATAGTAACGAGTATTAGAAAGGCTTATTTGTCTTTTTCGTGCAGTAGCCACAGGTATATTACTCACTTTAAAATTTTATAAAGTGTAGCTTAGTATGATTAACATACAAATTTAGATGGGTGTCATTTAAAATATTTTTTAAATAAATGCATAAACAGGTGCTACAACATTCGCTGTAGCACCTGTTTTTACTTTTATATCATTAGCTTAGTTGTAGCGGTACTCGCTTACTGCGTAGTCGTGTGTACTATTACTCGCATTTAGGCTTTGTTGTACTAAATAACTTCTGCCCGCTTCAAGGCCTAATTTATGATCAAAGCGTAAATCGTTATTAGAACTACCTAATAATTTACTGTGTAGTTTTTCGTTTGCAAAAATTTGGATTATTTCTACATCATCAGGTGGGTTTGCAATAAACTCAAGTTCATCTAAATACGCTTGCTCGTGCTGTAGTAAATAGTCTAGCGTTTTTGGGCAGTAACCAGATACTATTGCAAGCGATTTCAACTTTTGAACCCAAGCAGATTGAGCTTGAAAATTAGCATCAACTGTTCTTATTACCACAATTTTACGTGCACCTCGGTTATAAGCTTCACGTACTGGGAGTGGTGCTGCTAAACCGCCATCAAGATAAAAATCAGCTTGTGTTTGCTCTTCAACTAAGTGGGTTTCGCTCGCTGCTTTTGCACTTGACCATGGTGTTAATTTTACACCCTCTTTGTACAAAAATGGCAGTGCGCTTGATGCTTTTAAAAGATCGCGCCATTGATTATCTTCACCTGTTGGTGATAAGTAATATGGCTTTCTGTCTCGCGCATTAGTCGCTGTAATAAGTAGCTCACGTTCGCCTAAACTTGTTTTTGCTGTTTTAAAGTCTATCGCTCTTTTTACTTCAGTGGTTTTGTCAAAGTACCAATCTAGGTCAACTATGTGTTTACCCATTAACCCTCTACCAAGCTGAAAAAAACGTTTATTGCGAGAAAGCCCTCTTATTAAGCGTTTAGCATAGCCTTTTTGGCGCGCTAAATAGCTAGTCAGGTTTTGTGAACCTGCAGAAGTGCCGATAAATAAATCAAATGGGTCGTAGCTTTGCTCCAACCATGCATCCAGTACACCGGCTGTGAATATCCCTCGCTGCCCGCCACCTTCAGCAATCAGAGCAACTTTTGGCTGCGCTGTTTGATTAACTGAATTAGCTGTTGCGATATTTAAAGAATTCACGGTGTACCTACCTTTAATTTAATGATGTTTGGTTTAATACCTACATTATAAAAAATAAAAGCAACATCTTAAAATAGATTATTTAAATCAGTTCGATTGAAAAAATAGAACGGTATGTAAAGCAAAATATATACTAAAAATAGTAATCAAATTTACTTTGAATATTTAAATAACAAATACAGACATCACTTAAAGTTAATAAAATGAGTTAAAAAAGTTTAACTTTTGATGATGTCTGTATGTTAACAAGCCCAGAGTGTACGCTTGCTTAACTAACTATATTTTAGTGCTTTATTTCCATTAAAATTTCGAGTGCACGATGACGTTTTTCACTATCAAATACATCGTTGGTAAATATAAACTCATCAACTTCTAGCTGCTTCGCTATCATCTCTAACTTGTGTTTAATACTTACATGCCCGCCTACTACGCTTAGGCTTAAAAAGTTTTCAACATGCGCGCGCTCTTGTTCGCTCCATAATCCGTCCATACTTTCAACAGGTGGTTTTAACCACAGCTCGTTACCGCGTATGAGTTCGAGCACACGTTGTTTAGAAGTAGTCGACAAATACTGAGCTTCTTCGTCGGTATCTGCTGCAACTAAAGGCAGTGCAAGCATGACGTATGGCTTATCAAGGTCGCTTGATGCTTTAAATTCGCGCTTATACAACGCTATTGCGTCGTGCACAAAGCGCGGTGCAAAATGCCCTGCAAATACATACGGTAAGCCTTTTTGCGCTGCAAGTTGCGCGCTAAATAAACTCGAGCCTAATAACCAAATAGGAACGTTTGTGTTCTCACCCGGTATCGCGCGTATTGGGTGCGTACCGTTGTATGGGCCCAATAACGTTTGCAGCTCAGTTACTTCTCCCGGGAAGTTTTCAGCACGGCTCATATCGCTATTTAGTGCACGACTAGTTACTTGGTCACTGCCGGGGGCTCGTCCTAGTCCTAAATCTATTCGCCCAGGGTATAAGCTCTCTAGCGTACCAAATTGTTCAGCAACAACTAATGGTGAGTGGTTTGGTAGCATTATTCCGCCAGAGCCAACACGAATACGTTTAGTATTTCCCGCTATGTGGCCAACCAAAATTGAAGTAGCGGCACAAATAATACCTGGCATATTATGATGCTCAGCAAGCCAAAAGCGATTAAAGCTAAGCTCATCTGCTCGCTGTGCGTATTTAGTACTTTTATGAAGAGTGTTGGCAACACTGTCCCCTTTGATCATGGGGGCAAGTTCGAGTAACGAAAAAGGAATGGAAGTTAACAAAATAGCAGCTCCTAAAAAGGCATACTAATAATGGGTTTCATCATTAGCATAAAACACTTAAATGGGTCTGCTATTAAGTCAATTCAAGTTACGTAGTGGTATTAGAGCAAAATAAGCCTATGTTATTTTGCTCTAAGGTATTCAGGCAAGCTGTGCATCACGTTGACGCTGCTTTTTATAGCCTTCTGAGTCTACACCTTTTTTCCAATAACCTGAGGATACAATATTACCGCGCGGTATATTAAGTTGCTCAGTTAGCAAGGTTTTTACTGTACGTACAAGGCCTGCTTCCAATGCCATAAACACAATAGGTGGCTGCTCTGTAATGTGCAAATTTTTAAGTGTACTTAGCATTGCTGTATCGGCATTATTGGTAATTACCCAGTTTATATCGCGATTTGTTTCTAAATCTATAATGTCTTGCTCAGTAGGGGCATGTACAAAAGCATCAATTTTTGCAGCTTCAGGTAACTGCTGCACATAGCCTTTTATAGCATTTACTGAGGTTAAATCGCCCAGCAATATATAATGAGGGTGCGCGTAATTATCTAACTTTTTAGGGCCTGGTCCTGCAATACCTAGCGCATCGCCTACTTTTGCAATTTTAGCCCAATCGGTTGCCGGGCCTTGGTGCATATTTATAACAAAATCAAGCGTTAGTGCGCCGGTTTGCGCATCCACATGCCTTATTGTGTATGATCGCATACACGCTGTTTTTAAGTTAAAATCTACTTCACCATTTTTTGGGAACAGTACTTTTACATAATTACCAATGTGCGCGGAGGTTATATCTGAAAAATCGTCTGAGCCTACAACAATGCGCTGTAAGTGCGGTGTAATTTGCTCAGTGCTTAATACTGTTGCTTTGCGAACTTGTTTACCCATTTTAAATCACCTCGTTTACAAAACTTAGGTTTAAATAATTAACTGCTATAAAAGCAATCATTGCACAACGCCCCATTGGTTGATAAAATCAACTATAGCAATTTAATTGACTTTGTCAACCATATTGAGAGTTCTATGAATACACCTTTATCAAATACCTTGTTTGAACTAATGCAAAATTACCGTGTAACAATTCGCGAAGCTATAAATGCAGGCGAACTGGGTATTAATGCTATGCACGTACGCTGCATACATATTATCGCGAACATAAATAACTGCACGGCTAACGATATTGTTACTAAAACGCAGCGCGACAAAGCACAAATAGCACGGCTAATTAAAGATCTTATTGGCTTAGACCTTATTGATAAACAAGCAAGTGAGCACGATAAGCGCTGTTTTATTTTGTCGCTTACAGAGGAAGGTAAAGTTCTTTTTGATAAGCTATTAGCCTCAGAGCAAAAAATAAATAATCAAATGTGTAAAAATTTAAACCCTCAGCAAATCAAAGACTTTTTAAATACCGCACAACAAATGATCAAAAATATGGATTGATCCGCTATTCATTACTTGGCATAACTTACACCAAACGCATATACTGTACACTTATACAGCATATGCGTTTTAGGTTGTGTTATGTTTGTCATTCCCATTTATATAGAAGCTGGCGTGTGTGGTTTTGAATCCCCCGCAGCGCAGTACACCGAGCTAGGTGTATCTCTTGATGAGCTATTAATAAAGCACCCAGATGCCACGTTTATTGGTATCGCGTCGGGGTCCTCTATGCAAGAGGTCGGAATTTTTCAAGGTGACTTATTAGTTATCGACCGTGCAGAGCCTGCCGAAAACGGTGATGTTATTGTTGCGAACTTAAATGGCCTTTTTGTATGCAAACTGCTTGATAAAACCAATGCGCGGCTACTTTCTGCGTCTTCTTTACATAAGCCTGTACAACTAACCTCTGCAGATGAGTTTCAGCTAGAAGGCGTAGTAACGTTATCAATAAGAATGCACAGGCAAAGCCCTGACTTACTTAAATGAAACTTGCTCAAATGAGAGTTACTTAAATGTACGCCTTAGTTGATGCTGTGTCATTTTATGCCAGTGCCGAAAAAGTATTCGACCCGGCTATTCGCTCCAAGCCTGTGGTTGTACTTACCAATAACGATGGCTGTGTATGTGCTATTTGCCCTATTGCTCGGCGCTTAAATATTCCTAAATTTGGCCCATACTTTAAAGTTAAGCATTTACTTGAGCAAAACAACGTAGTTATTCGATCTAGCAATTACGAGCTTTACGCTGATTTAAGCGACAAGATGATGAATGTTATTGGCCGCTTTTGCGATACACAACACATATACAGTATTGATGAATCCTTTTTGCACTTTAACGGCTACACACCACTGATTAAGGATTGGCATGAGTACGGCCATGTTATAAGGCGTACAGTATGGCGAGAAACAAAGTTGCCCGTAGGCGTAGGCTTTGGCCCTACCCCAACGTTAGCAAAAGCTGCTAATCACGCTGCTAAAAAACTCAGTGGTTTTAATGGTGTAGCCGTAATAAATAACGAGCAAACGCGCCAAGCTATTTTACAAAGAATGAGCTGCGAAGATGTGTGGGGAATAGGCCGTCGATTAGCTAAAAAACTTAAAATAATGAATATAAACACAGCATGGGAGCTTGCTCAGCAAAATCCTAAAACTATGCGCCGTGCATTTAGTGTGGTGGTTGAGCGCACGGTAAGCGAGCTTAACGGCGTAACGTGTTTAAATTGGGACGATGTACGACAAGATAAGCGCGAGATATTTTCGACCCGTAGCTTTGGTGAACGAATATGTGAGCCAACCGCGCTTAAAACAGCTTTAATTAACCATGTAACTACAGTGGCTAATAAACTACGCGCCCAGCGTTCACTCACTCACCAGCTTTATATTTTTGCAGCCAGCGGCGCGCACGAAAACAGATATTATAAAAAGTCATTTGTTTATAAATTTGCCAGCCCTACTAACGACACCTGCGTGATGGCAAATGCTGTATCTGAGGTATTTAATCAAATTTATCAACCGGGAGTTCGGTTTTATAAGTGTGGTGTGGGCGCGGTGGAGTTAACGTCGGTGCAGTTTCAGCAAAGTGACTTATTTAGTAAAAGCCCTGATAACCCAAAGCTTATGCAATGCCTAGACACAATCAATAATCGCTATGGAAAAGGGATGCTAAGCCTTGCTAGCAGTAAGTTAAATGACCGGTGGCACATGAACCGTGATTTTTTGTCGCCGCAGTACACCACGCGTTGGCGTGATATCCCTAAAATATACTGCGAATAATTACATGTTACTAAGTACTTTATTTACTCTCGTCTGCTTTTTTAAATGTGCACTCTACACTAGGTTCGCTCAATGTATATTTTAGTGTGTTATCAGCTAAAAATTTAATGCTTTGGCTAATTGTTTTCTCGTTTGCGGGATTTTCACAACGGCTCATTCGTAAACCGTTTTCAAGACCATCACTTTTATATTTTAATGAGCTGGTAATAAAACAAAAGCCAGGTTTTTTTACTGTTTGTGTACCGTTATGAAGCGGACCAAATATAATTTGTTCTCCTAACTTAAAGCCGCTATTTGGGTTGTTTTCTTCTGTTAGGCTTAAGTTACTATTAACGCATAATCCTGAATTAGTTGAGACAACGTCGTACGCACCCAATTTTGACTTTAAAAGCGGTATAAATCGCGTTTTATTACTTGGCTCACTAAAGGCATAAGCACTTGTAAATGTAATTGCTAACAAAGCAAATGTTATATATTTCATTGCGTGTGTGTATCCTTCGAGAGTTAATGTGTTAGATAAGCTAAAAATGCTTATCTACTTAACTTTTTACAACTATAACAGAGATTTACTATAAAAGGAGAGAAGTCGTGCTACAGCACTTAGATACAACAACTAATACCAATCTGCTTATATATAGAGTCTATTTAACGAATTAAATAGACTCTATATATAAGCAGGTTGGTATAATCACTTTGTTGTAAAGTACGCTGTTAAATACGTACCGAAACAACAAAACGATTAAATACACATTACTGCCAATATTTTGCAAATAATAGTGGGTAGTTTTGCTTTAAAAACTTAGGTTTGTCTTTGAAGCGTTTACCTTTAGGCTCGTCGCTGCCAGATGGGATAAACGGTAATTCGTCTTCACTGCGTTCTTCAAATAATAAACCGGCTATTAAATCATACTCATCAATGTACGGATAAGGCTGCTCGTTTAAGTAATAAACAGGTGTACATTGTGCAATTGAGTCAGCATTTTCTAAGGCGTTTTCGAATACTGTTTTACCGCGCGAAATTAACCAACATCTAAATTCGCTAAAACCGTAATCGTCGTTACATCCAGCCATAACAAAGGCGGCGCCAAACAAATCCCAGGTAAAGCATTTGCGCATATGTATGCCAAAGTGCTTATCAAAATCAATAAGGTGCTGATCGCTTAAATCATTAAGTTTAGTTTTTAGGTTATCGCTGACACTTTGCGGATCGAGCCCTAAATCAGGCGTTGTTACTAATTCCCAAAAAGCCTGTTCTGTTAACGCTGCCATTATAAAATCTCTTTTACTCGGCCAACTTGACCATCTTCTAAACGCACTTTAATGCCGTGTGGGTGATTAGGTGACTTTGTTAAAAGACGCTCAACAACACCTTCGGTTAACGTACCGCTGCGTTGATCTTCTTTTAATACAATATTTACTGTGATACCTGGTGAAATTTGCGAACGCGAAGGAACAGCCATAATTTAAACCCTAAAAATAATTTATCTAATTATAACGTCCATGTGCTATCAAACCAACAAAAGCCCTGTTAATTAGCTGAAAATGAAATGTGTGCTGGTTTTGCGTTCAACTTAATACTCGTAAGCTCTTTGAGTATAATAGCTGTTAATTCGTTAAGTTGCGGTTTTGCACTTTCAAGGGCTATATCATCATTAAAATAGCACTGTACTTTTAACGTATTGGCCTCGTTATTTAAATCAATGGTATGCGTTAGATAATCAAAACCAATTACGCTTTCTTTTATTGCCTCGCATGCATTAGTGAGTGCTAAACGAATTTGCTTATCGCGTTGCTTTTGAGTTTTAGTCATAAATATAAAGGTTACTTATTTAGTTTCTGCTTGTTGCTGTTTTTTAAACTCTTCGTAGTTAGAGTCTTGTTTATCTAAGCATTCGTAATATTCTTTGTCGGCTTTATAGTTACACTCATCAAGGCGCGCCGATTGAACTTCATGAAAACGCGCGTCAGAGCTGCAACCAGCTAAAACACATAATCCAACAATAAGTAATGCGCTACTTTTTAGTTTATTGATAAACATTAAATTTCCTTACACTTTCTATATCGAAAAAGCGTTAAATTATTACAATATTATTGTATATTAGCGTCCTAAAAATCTTAATCCCCACAGGACCCATTACTATGATGTCGCAGTTGCAAAAGTTGTTTCAGCGTATAGACAAAAGCAAGATATTTCAATCATTTGTTATAGCTGTAATTATTGTTTCTGCCCTGACAGTAGGTGCACACACTTACTCACTACATCCTAACGTAGAGCTTGCTCTAAATTGGATGGACGTTGGTATTACCGCATTCTTTTTAATTGAGCTAGTAATCCGCTTTATTGCAAGCAAAGGCATAAAAAACTTCTTTTCGAAGGGGTGGAATATATTCGACACAATCATAGTATTGGGCAGTTTATATCCTGCTGCTGGCTCTACTATGTTAATTGCTCGTCTACTTCGCATATTTAGAGTACTGCGATTGGTATCGATGATCCCAGAGCTGCGCTTATTGGTTAATTCACTCCTTAAAGCAATTCCGCAAATGGGTTATATAGCCCTGTTAATGTTTGTTATTTTTTATATATACGCTGCAATGGGTAGCATGATGTTTGCTGAAATAAACCCCGTACTTTGGCAAGACGTTTCAATCTCTATGCTCACCCTATTTAGGGTGGCAACATTTGAAGATTGGACCGACATAATGTACGAAACAATGGCGGTGTACGAACTAAGCTGGATTTATTACCTTACGTTTATATTTTTAACCGCATTTGTATTTTTAAATATGATGGTAGGTGCCATTTTAGAAGTTATGAGTGAGGAGCACCGTAAAGCGCGAGAAGAGCTCGCAGATAATAGCTCATTACCTGCAACGCAAGGGCAAGTAAACGAGCTGCAATCACAAATTGCTGAGCTTAAAGAGCTATTGAGTAACCGCAAAAACTAATCTGTTCAGAGTACTAAAGCACCCACTTAAAGTTTAAACAAAGTGGGTGCCGTTTAAAATTCTAATAAAAGTAGAATTACCAAAGCGCTTTAATTTCCCTCGTTATCAGGTTTGTTATCTGTATCTTCAAAAGAAATAACGTTATCGACTTTCATTTTAAAGGCATCAAAAAAAGCATTTTTTAGCACCGAAATAACTGCTTGGAAAGTCGACACATCTGCATTATCTAATTGCCCCTCTATGGGAATACGTGCAGCTACAAGCTTAGATTCATCGTTTTCAAGTATAGAGCTGAGCAAATCAACACTGCCTTCAAATATGGCCGTAAATATTCCATCGTCATCTTTTTTTATATCTTCGCGCCACGAAAAAACACGCAAGTTTTGAACGCCCGCTTTTACATAACCATTTAAGTTATTATCTTTAGCTACAAGCTCCATTGCTCCATCAATGCCACCGGCTTCAATATCAAACGGTGTATACACTTTAAATACAGTGTCTAAATTTTTAACTGAAAAGCGCTGTACCTCTGCATTAAAATCAAAATTAGCCTGTTTGCTAAAAGGGTCAAGCTTGCCATTAAGCTTTAATGCAGCCTCCCCCATTAATGCACCTTCTACATTTAGAGTAGTCACGAGTGTTTTTGATAGGTTTTGTGCGTTAGTTATGTTTTCAATCTTGGCATTAATATTTGATATAAAAGTAGGCTTTTCACCGCTATTCGTTGTATTAACTAAAGATAGCTTTCCTTTCTCAATGGTTAAGGTATCAATAGAAAAAAGTACTAAATTATTAGCGAGCCCTACCCAGGTAGTTTCATCTTTTACTTGTTGATTTTGCTCAGAAGCATTGGGGTCTTTATCATATATAACTATTTCAGGGCGCGTAAAGGCCATATTTGTTACTAAGTTGCCCTTTAAAAGGGCTGACCACGCAAGTGAAAAATCAAGCGTTTGAATACTCAATAAAGGCTTAGGAGCTGAAGTTTCATCAACAGCGTAAATTTCAACGTCGTCAATTGCGTAAGCGCCACGATATAAAAATAAATCTACATCGCCCACATGCCCTGTAACACCTTGTGTATGTTTTAGCTGATAATTTACGTAGTACTGAAGCGCAAAAGGCGCGGCTATTCTGGCAATAATAAGGACTAATAAGATAGCCGCCAATGAGTTAAACCATTTGCTATGAAATACATTATAAATCGAACCCATTATAATTTCCTTTACCTAATACCTTAAAAATGAGTATTTTAAACATGTAAAAATTACGCAAAATTGTAATAACACTACGTATAAAACATCTAAAATACATCGTTATACCAATTCCATTAAGTATGTGATCTAAATTTTACGCCGAAAAAATAATTCAGTTCTAGGCGTAAATTGATGTAAATGGTTGTTCCCTTTACGAAATTTACAACAAAGAAATGGGTTGTTTTAGCAAGTAAAATAGATCAGCTATTTATTGGAATTGGTATTAATAGCCTAAATGTAGCTAAAGGCGCTAATGTACGTATTAATAGCAAAGGCTGTACCAATTCAAAAATAAAATATGCCTATGAAAATTAAAAAGTGTAGGTAGGGAAATATACTGCGGTAGAGAAAATCTGTTATGGCTTACAATTTATCTAAAACTAGCTTAAATCTGGTATTTCAAATAGAACATTACTGCACAATCTTAATTTATGCAGCAATGCTTAATTGAATATATAGTGGATACGTATCTTTAGTTTATCAGTGCTAATGCTTTATCAAACCTAACCGGTTTACTGAATATAAAGCCTTGGTATTTATCAATTTGTAAACTTTGTAATAACGTTAACTGAGCTGTGTTTTCTACGCCCTCCGCTATTACTTGGCAACCAATCATATGCGACATGTTAGTTACCGCAGATACAATACTTTTATCTTTTGAGCATTCACAAATATTATCAATGTAAGATTTATCTATTTTAATATAATCAACTGATAGCTCTTTTAAAACCGATATAGAAGAAAACCCAGTACCAAAGTCGTCAATAGAGATACGTACACCGGTATTTTTTATGGCCGTAATCACTTTTGACAAATACGGTAAATTTTTAATCATCACTGTTTCTGTTATTTCTAAATGGACATTGTATGGTTTAACTGCGTATCTATTTAAAAGCCCAACCAAAAATTCTAAAAAGTTATGGTTTTCTAGTTGCAACACAGACACATTAATAGACAATCCAATCTTACTATTTACCGCATTTAACTTACTTAGGCTCGCAATAGCTTGCTCAAGTACAAACTCACCTAATATATTAATTTTTCCATATCGCTCAGCAATATCTATAAATTCTGAAGGCGGAATAAATTCATCATTAAATTGCCAACGAAGCAGTACTTCAAACGTGGTTATTTCGTTTGTAGCTATATCAACAATAGGTTGATAGCAAAGATGAAAATCACCTTTTTCTAGACATTCTTTAATAGAACTACGAAGTACTTCTTCTCTTTTAAGCGATTCATGCATCCGCTCGTCAAATACCGATATTTCGTTACGGCTTTTCTTACCTTCATACATAGCCACATCAGCATATTTAATCGCGTCTTCAAGAACAAAATTTTCGCGCGTAAAATACAGCCCAACCTTAAAAGAAGGATTTACTTGATAGTTATCCATACTCACTGTTTTCGTTAAAGTTTTAACTAATCTAAAAACACAGTCAAAAAGTTCATCTTCGGTGTTACTACGAGAATAAAAAATAAACTCATCCCCTCCCCACCTACACGCAATAAAGTCGCCTTGGGTTTGTGTTTCAACTAAGCGTTTACCTGTTTGGGCTAATACAAAGTCACCAAAATCATGGCCATATTTATCGTTGATGATTTTAAAGTCATCCATATCTAAAAATAAAACAGCTTTAATATCATCGTTTTGATCGGCTAAATCTAGTTCAACATTAGAAACAAAACTCCCCCTGTTAAACAATTTAGTTAGATTGTCTTTTTGCTCTAAAAGGATTATTTGTTCAGTACGAACTTGCACTTCATTTTCTAAGTTTTCAATGAATTGATCTAACTTAAGTTCGTTATTAATAGATGACTTTACATCTTTTGCACTGCGTATAGCCGTTACAAAACACAATATAAACCATAAAACGAGTCCTAAAACACCTAATACATTTTCATCTTCTATTGGCTGTAAAAGTAATAAAATACTAAATGGAACCAACAAGCAGGTTATGTACGACAGTGATGAGCGAATATCAGAGGCTAAAACATTAACACCGCCACCAGCTAGGGAGCTAAAAACAACCAGAGAGACAAATTTCTCCTGTATTCCCATGTTTTCATAAAACAAAATCGGGAAAGCAGCCCATGTTAAAGCTGTTAATAATAAACCAATAAAATACAACTGATATTTAAAAGGGTGTGTTTTGTTAACAAATACATGACTAACTATTCGAAGTAACGAAATAAGCGTTAGCGTAAAAAACCAGTAAAGTTTTTCTTGAGAGGCACTGTGATTAATACTGCTAAAAATAAGAAAACAAGAAACAACCGTATTTATAGCGATTGCAGAAATAAAATAAGAGCTAACAAATGCTAACCGCTTATTGGCAAAATTATTTATGTGAGAAGTCATTAATGTTACTTGAATAGGCTGTTGCACAGTGTAAACAGTTTACTTAAGTTCAATAATAAACAACAGTGAACATTCATAAAAAAGTATTGTTTAAGCCTCTTAAGCGGTTTTATAAGCCATTAAACGAAAAAGGGTTAGCAATTTGCCAACCCTTTTTGTTAATACTGATTATATATTATACCAACTCGCTTAATTAAGAGATCTATTTTGAGAGAAGAAAATCGTGTCGATAACAAAGCAAAAATTTCGTTATTTAGTTGTTCAAAATCAGAAATTTTTAACGTAGTTAGTGTCAGTTAACCCCTCAAATTGATCAAGTATTATTGCGAATTGGTATTACTCACCATCAACAATAATGCGTAGCATACGACGAAGTGGCTCTGCCGCTCCCCATAAAAGCTGATCGCCTACTGTAAATGCACTAATGTACTTTGGCCCCATCGCTAATTTACGAATACGGCCAACAGGAATGCTTAAAGTGCCTGTTACTTTAACGGGTGTTAAATCAGTCGCACTAATATCGCGCTCGTTCGGAATAACTTTAACCCACTCGTTGTGAGACGCTAAAATTTCTTCAATTTTTTCTACGCTTATATCTTCACGTAATTTAATGGTCATTGCTTGAGAGTGACAACGCATAGCGCCAATACGCACACATAAACCGTCAATTGGCACTGGTTGCTTTGAAGAACCTAAAATTTTATTGGCTTCTACTTGCGCTTTCCATTCTTCTTTAGATTGACCACTTGGCATAGGCACGTCAATCCACGGGATCAAGCTACCGG
Source organism: Pseudoalteromonas sp. Z1A8 (assembly GCF_011378855.1). GTDB lineage: Bacteria > Pseudomonadota > Gammaproteobacteria > Enterobacterales > Alteromonadaceae > Pseudoalteromonas. Next base: position 31,006 of record NZ_WTLB01000029.1, read on the forward strand.
CAAGTGGCACACCAAATTGGTCTTGTGGTAAATCTTTTGATGCCATTGTTTCGCTTACTATTTTATCAATTTCTAAAATAGCAGAGCTTGGGTTATCTAGTTTATCTGCAACACTTGCATGAATAGCACCCATTTGTGCAATAAGCTCTTTCATATTACGCGCACCGGCGCCCGATGCTGCTTGGTAAGTCATTGGGCTTACCCATTCAATTAGGTCTTGCTCAAATAAACCGCCTAATGCAAGTAGCATTAGCGATACTGTACAGTTACCGCCCACAAATGTTTTAACGCCTTGCGCTAAGCCTTGTTCAATTACATCTTTGTTTACAGGATCAAGCACTATTATGCTGTCCTCACTCATACGCAGTGCTGAAGCTGCATCAATCCAGTAACCATCCCAACCCGACTCTCGAAGTTTTGGATATACCGCATTGGTGTAGTCACCGCCTTGGCAAGTAACAATAATATCCATTTTAGCAAGTTCGCTAATGTCACTTGCATCTAGTAATGGTTTTGCGTCGCCTGCTATATCTGGGCCTAGTTGACCCGCTTGTGAGGTGGTGAAAAAGGTGGTGTCGATATGGGCAAAATCACTTTGCTGCTGCATACGTTCTAATAACACTGAGCCAACCATGCCTCGCCAACCGACTAATCCTACTTTTTTCATTGTTTGTTCCACTGTTTGATTCATAAAAGATGCCTTAATACATTAAAAATTAAAATTCATTGCGTGAGATTTAATTTTTATTAACGTCAAAATAACACCACCAGCGCGCTAAAACTAGTGAATAAAGTAGAACTCAAATTTTTTTCATAGTCATAAAAAAACCCTGTATTAAATACAGGGTTAGCGGTGGATTTATTCACCCCCTTACGAGGGGGATAACAATAAAATAAACGCTTAAAACTCGTAGCTGTAACTTAAGTCAAAGGTAATGCCCTGCTCTTTAGAGCGAACAATAATATCTGATTGGGTTACTTCTTGATCTTCATCGAGTAAGTTTTTAACTTTAAATTTAACTTTAGAATTAAAATCAGGGTAGTACGTGTAAACTAAATCAAGTGAATGAAATGGTTGCTCGTAAGCATCGTCACGATTAGCCACACCTGCTGCTAAAATACGCTCACCAAACACGTTATAAACAAGTGAGCTACTGTGCATACCATCAAGTGAATCGTAATTAAGTTGTAAGTTAACGACATATTGAGAGTGACCTGTCATACGCTTTTTAGGGTTAGTTAACGTACCAGCAAGTGCAGGATCGATAGACGCCTCAGAATCACTTATCGTAATGTTACCACTGGTAAATAAACCTTCTGCAGCAAACGTTAGGTCCTGAAGCCATTCAGCCTCAATACCGTAAACCTCGGCAGTTTCACCATTAATAAATGACGCAGAGTAATCTTCATCACCAATATTTAGCACAGTTTCGATAGGCGCAGTTATGTCTTTATAAAAGGCAGCTACACTAAATGAATTACCTGCTTGCCCGTAATATTCATAACGCAGGTCATAGTTTTTAATGGGACTACTTTTTATACCTGTACGGCCAAATGTTCTGATATCAGTTAACGGGTCATAATAAGTTACCGGTACAACTTCACGAAAGTCAGGTCGAACAACCGTTTCGCCATAACCTAAACGAATTTGATAATCGTCACTGCCTACGTAAGTAACTGACAATGCAGGATACCAATCATCTGTGACGATAGAGCCCGCTTCAATTTTTTCAGGATCGTAAAAAGTATTTAAGTCTTGCTGATCAAAAATAAGGCTAGATGTACCAATGGATGTTTGCTTAAACTCTTCATAACGAATACCACCACTGACTCTTATCCATTGATCGTAAAAAACATCAAACGACGCATAGCCGGCATCAACTTTTTGAGCGGCAATGTAATCGTCGGCGTCAGGCGCTGTAGGCTCATTAAAATCAACTAAAATGGCGTTATTATTAATGAAGTCGTCAGTTAAAAAGCCACTGTTATTAAGTGGATCAGCACTTCCATCATTAATTGAAATACCCGAGCCACCACTGTTATTAATAGCAAAACTTGAGGTATTAAATAGTCGTGCCCTATCAGAGAAATCGTAACCAAACTTAAACTCAACTTCCATCGCGTCAAAAGACAGTGGTAATGTAAGGTTACCGCCGTAGGACTTAACGCGCTCTTGCATATTTGTGTACGACATAATTACGCGGTTATCATCGCCGGTTATAGTAGAACCCGCATAGCTGCCATCGTTATTATAACTATCACGAAATTCAAAATCCGCACTGGTAGGAATATCTGTCGTTGCTTTAGCTTCAGTGTATTGCCAATCAGCGCCTATTCCCATGTAATCTAAAAAGGTATGTTGACCAATAAATTGAGTAATATTTAACTGGCGCTCTTCGTAATTAAACGCATGGTTACGATTTGCAACGCCATCGCCTGCAATACTAAACGTAGAGCTACCTGCAGGGCTTTGCGAAATAGCAATTTCTGATTCGTCTTCATTATCGATAATATAAAGCTGTTGAGCTGAAATACTATGTGTACCAAGCCTATAAGAAAGGCTAAGCGATCCGTTATAACTTTGCGTCTCAGTGGTTACCTGTGAATTTTTGACTGTGTTGTAGCACGAGTTAGATACATCATCTGCTGTGGCAAGCGATGTTGTACAATCAATTGAACCATCCTGGTTTTTAAGATCTTGAGTGATTACAGAGCTAAAACGCTCTTCAAAATCCCACTCATTTTTATATGCACCAGCCAGTAAAAAGCCAAATTTCCCGCCAAAGTAAGACTCTTCAAAGCTATCGCCATAATGCGCTTTAACATTATAACGAGGGTCTAACGACTCATCTTTTAGCTCATACCCACGTGGCAGTGACTTTAACAATGTATTGTTAATCGCTGTCGCTTGCTCAGCGCGGGTTTGCTCAGCATCAACAAAACCTTCACGACTTACTATATTACCAATACCAAAGTTACCACGGTATTGTGAAATCGCATTGTTTAAAGCCTCTGGGATACCCTCTTCATTACGATTATACGTAAATCCATCGCCTGATGCCGTATCGTATCCTACGCCTACTTCAAATCCTGCTGTAAATTCACTAGGCGCTGTTTTAGTTCTTATATCAATATTACCGCCACCAAACGCAGCGGGCATATCTGGCGAATACGCTTTTTGAACAGCCATACTCTCAATAATACTGGCAGGAAATATATCTAATGGAATTACATTACGTGTTAAATCAGGGCTTGGAATATAAGCCCCATTTAATCGAGCACTTGAATAACGCTCGCCTAAACCGCGTACGTAAATAAACTTACCATCTACTAACGTCAAGCCTGTTACTCGCCTAAGTGCAGATGCAGCATCGCTATCGCCTGTACGTGCTAATTGTTCAGAACCTAAAATATCGGCAACAAACGCTTGGTTTTTACGCTCTTCAACAACAGCGGCTGCGCTGCCTTGTAAGCGCGTACCTACAGCAACAACTTCTTCTATTTCTTGTGAATTAGTAAACTGTTCATCCGATTGGGCGGCAATAAGACTTGTAGACTGTGCAGCTAAGCCTAAGCCAATTGCCCAAGTAATTTGATTGAGTCTATGTTTTTTAGACATGAGATAATCCTAATCAGGTTATACAAAAGAGGCGCCTTACGCTTAATATACAAGCCACAAAGCGCCTTTAATTAGAGGTTATAAATGCAATACTTAGTTAGTCAGCATTGGCTGCTGTAACAGCCGCTTGAACCCATTTATACCAGCTAGAATCTGTATCCTGATCCGATACTGCACCAATATAGTTAACGTTTTCAAAGAATGAATCTGTTGCACTTAAATCAGTGGCCGTAACCGTTACTTCGCTAGCTGCTGTGTTAGTTGCAAAACCATTATCAGCAAGAAGCACTACGTCATCAGTTAGAATTTGATTAGCAGCGCCATTTTCAAACCATGCTGTTTTGGTTTGACCTTCTAATGGTCCACTTGCAAAGGTATCTGTATCAGTAAAGTTTGCAGAGCACGCCATTACAGAACTTGTAAATGAAATTTTGTCAGCTTGCTTTTCGCCGTCACCAGAGAATTGAATACACTGTGTATTTGTCGCGTTTTTCTTAATAATAACGGCGTTGTAAATACTTGAATTGAACTGATCATCAAACTTGTATGCTTGTGAAGGGTCATCATCGCGCACAGAGTTGCCATCAGTCGTAATTACAGTAACGTTTGCAACCGTCGGGTTAGAGGGAGATACTTGCTCAGAAGATGCACCTTTAACGCCATCAGATTCAAAGCCATTGTTACCCATGTTTACAACTGTGCCGTCGTTTAACGTTACAGTACCGTGCTGGATAAATAAGTATTGAGCTTTACCCTGCCAACCAGCATCAAAGTCAAATGAATCATCTTGTGTATCTGTTACTGCAACATGTTTAAGCGTTGTAGCACCACCAAAAATTTCGATACCATCATCAAAACCTTGGTGAATATGTAAATAATCAAACTCAGAACCAGAACCTACAGCATTAAGTGTTAAAGAGTTTAAATCGTCGCCTTCACCACCAACACGTGGACCCGAACCCGCATACCAAATTTTAGCCCATTTAATATTGCCACTAGAATCTGCATTATTGTTACCACCAAAGTAACTTGTAATACCTTCTGAAGCGACGTTACATGTAGCGCCACCGCGTTCTGCATCGGTACATTGGTCAGTAATGCCGTTACCATTAATAATAATACCGCCCCAGTCAGCGTAACGTGCACCTTCGCCAGCGGTATCAAAGCGGTCAAACGCATTCGCTGATGTAAATACAACAGGCTTGTCTTGCGTACCTACAGCTTGAATTTTTGCACCGCGTGCAACGCGTAAAATAGCTTCACCTGAACCAAAAGCTAACACCGCACCAGGCTCAACGGTCATCGTTGGACCATTCGCTGGAATTTCAAAACCATCAACCGTGCTGCCGTCTTCGCCAATTTGCAGGGCGTCATCAAAAACGTGAACACCGCCGCCTGGCAATTCTTTAAACGTAATGTTATTTGTAATAGAAATTGTTTTGCTAGCAAATGAGTCATTATATAAACAGTCAATTCCGCTAACGACACCCGTTACCGTACCTGCATCTGATTCATAGCTTGCACATTCAGCGTCTTCATCAGCCGTTGAACCCGCTGTATTATTTGAATTATTAACACTGTTATCTGTTGTAGAGCTGTTATCGTTTACAGTGGGTGTAATTTCGATATCGCCGCCACAGCCAGCTAGAGTCATTGCAGTTGCTACTAGGCTGACCTTGAATAAATCAGATAATTTCATTGTTCACTCCGTTAAAGTATTTAATTATTTTGTTAGCGTATTAAGTAAAAACTTAAGTCACTTTAAAGCACGATACTCATGCATTAAGGTGACTTGAGTTATCGAATGCAGGTAAGATACTGTAGTGATATGACAAAGTAGTTACAGTTTGATAACCGTAAGATGACAATGTTAACTTTCATAAAATCAATTGGTTACTTTTTATAGCAACAAAAAAACCGCCATGAGGCGGTTTGGTATTGCGATTATGAAATGGCTTTATAATTCCTACTTATACGTGGCAGGAATTATTGAAATTTACAGTAAGGCTGTTCTAAGTGTTTCTGCATGCACTTTCTCGCGCTTTACATATTTAATCCATTGCTGCGCTAAACGCTGTGATTTTTTATGTTTTTCGGCTTGTTCAAACGCTAAAATAGAGGCATCAAAATTTTGTAAGTTGTACTGAGCCATACCTAAGGCAACAAATGCATTTGATTCAAAATCAAGTGAACCTTTATTAAGTGCTTTACGCGCTGAATCGGCCGCTTCCTCGTATTGCTCGGTGTTAACATACACTTCAGCTAAGCGTTGGTCATACTTACCACTGGGTGATAAATCGGCTGCTTTTACAAAGTATTTTATTGATTTTTCGTCTTCTTTTGCTTGGATCATCGCCTCAGCTACAAAGGCATAGTTTTTAGCGTTTTGTTCTGCGATACCTTTTTCAATCGCATCGCTCATAACGACTGCGGCTTTAAATGCTAAGCCGTTATATAAATACACTTGCGCTAATTGGCGCAAATCAGACTTTGAGGTTAAATACCCTTGCTGATAAGCGGCTTCTATTACGGCAAGTTGTTGCTTTTCTTGCCCTGTTTCACCATACATACCCGATAACTGCACCCAATACTCAGGCTTGTTATAAAGTTTTACTAAGCGCTCAAGTACTTCAACAACTTTATCTGTTTGATTAAGTGAGTAATACATTGCACGCTGTAGTACTAACCAATTCTCTTTAGGCGCTTTGCCTTCGCTATCACTTAAAGCAATCACTTGAGATATATACTCAAGCCCTTTCTCATAATCTTTTAACTGATAAAAAGTTTGGGCTCTTAACAAGTAATAAGCTTCTGTTTTAGGCTTAGTGTTAATAGTGTCCCAGTCATCTAAAAATGCGATAACTTTAGTGTAATCACTATTAGCCATAGCCAGTTGAGCCAAGCTAAATGTAGTGCTTAAACGAAGTGACTCAGGAATGGCTTCCTCTGCTACGACCTTTTCAAACGAAGCTATCGCTTTTGGTAAATCGTTTTCGTTGTAATAAATAAAGCCATAAAAGTTATACATCATTGCCACTTCATATGAGTTCATGCTTGAAGCTCGATCTTTAATACTATCAAGTGCTTCCAGTCCAGCTTTTGTATCGCCATCGTCAGCTAATTTTTGAGCGCGTGCTAACTGGCTATACACTTTTTCGCGAAGCGCTGGCACACGTTTAGTTTTTTGTTCTGGCTCTGCATATACACTTGCCAAATTAACGCCAGGTAACATATTTAGAGCACTTGGAGTTACAATGCTTGTACTTACTGCAGCAGTACAAAATAGTGTAACTTTTAAAATTTTAGTTGTTGGGTTTAATTTCATAACTGATTTAATAAATGGTTTCATAATCGCCTCGCATTTCTGTCCGTTTACTTGTGGTTAGTTACTAGTTAACCACTAATTTGGAAAGATATTTTGTTCTGAACACCCGCTACTTCAACGGCATCACCGTTAACTACACGTGGTTTATATTTAAATTTAAGTGCTGCATCCATGGCCGCTCTGTCAAAGAGTGACTCAGGCTCTGCTTTAATCACTTGCGGGTCGCGTACAGTGCCTTGTTTAGTTACTATGAATTCAACAATAACGTAGCCTTCTATGCCACGAGATAACGCACGACGCGGATAAACAGGGGCCACTTTTACTATCGGTAAATATTCACCGTCACTTGTCTCTAGTGCTAACCCTCCGGCTAAATTTACATCCGCATCAACGTTTGCAGCAAAATCAAAGTTATTAGCATTTGCTGTTGCATCGCTACTTTGCATTTGCGGCGACTCCATAGGCGGTGGCGGCTCTTTTGGTGTTGGTGGTTTTTGAGGTTTACGCTCTTTTTTTTGTACGGTTTCTTCTTTTTTCAAGCGAACAAAATCAAGTACGTTACCCTTTACCGGGTCTGTCATAGCGCCTTCACCACCAGTAATAAGTGCCTGCATGCCTAAAAACAGCATAAAGGTCACTACACCGGCTATCACTAATGCAACTAAATATCGCAACATAACTAGCCCTTACGACGCATCTTGTGCGGCAATTGATACATCAAATGCACCCGCCGCGCGCGAGGCATCCATTACCTTAATTAACATCTCGGTAGTCGCTTTTTTATCCGCTTGAATAACAACGCTACCTTGTGGATTCTCCGCTTTTAATCGCTCTATATTTGCTTGTACTGCGCGTACATCAATTTGGCGTTTATTAATCCAAATTTCGCCTGTATCAGAAATCGCTACAAGGATATTAGCGCGCTCTTTTTTAACCGCTGTTGCGGCTTCTGGGCGGTTTACATCAATACCGGCTTCTTTAACAAAAGAGGCAGTTACAATAAAGAAAATAAGCATGATAAATACAACGTCTAGCATTGGAGTCATGTTTATTTCTTCAGCTTCGTCTTCTTGAAATAGGTTTCCTAACGGGGCTCTCATTTTTATTCTCCTAGGATGAGCGGCTTTATAATTAGCCGCTTATCAAAAATTTACTTAATGGTCTAAAACCATGCTGTCTTGTAGTAGTTCTACTTCGCGCTTAGCTTTTCGTTGTAAATACGTTGAGGCAAATACCCCAGATAACGCACCAACCATGCCTGCCATTGTCGGAATAGTTGCTTTAGATACCCCTGATGCCATTGAGCGCGCACTGCCTGTACCTGTTATTGCCATCACATCGAATACTTCTATCATTCCTGTTACGGTGCCTAACAAACCAAGTAACGGGCACAAGGCAACCATTACGTTAATCAAAGAAAGGTTTGTATTTAAGCGCATACCTGCTCGCGATATTATTGCTTCGCGGATTTGCTCTGCGTTCCAACTATTACGTTCTGCGCGGTTAATCCAATCGGTTTTCACACCCTGTTTATAGCTTCGAAAACCGTTGAAAAAATAAATAAATCGCTCGAGTATCAATAACCACATCGCGAAGATTAACACCCCGATGACCAAGAGAACCTGGCCACCAGTGTCGAGAAAATCACGGATAGCATTGATTGAGTCAATCAATAGCACCATGGTTTATGCTCCCTTCTCGCTACGCTCTGCGATAATACCGGCGCTCTGCTCTTGAATAGTTAGCAAGATATTTTTAGCGCGCGTATTAAGTAAGGTGTATAAAAATACCGTCGGAATTGCCACAACTAAGCCCAATACCGTTGTTACTAGTGCTTGCGAAATACCACCCGCCATAAGCTTAGGATCCCCAGTACCAAACAAGGTGATTGCTTGGAATGTATTGATCATCCCGGTTACCGTACCCAATAAACCAAGTAGCGGCGCAACAACCGATATGATTTTGATAAGTGTTAGGTTACGTGTCACTTTTGGCATTTCACGTAAAATAGCTTCACTTAGTTTAAGCTCAAGTGTGTCGTGTGAAACACTTGGGAATTGATCTTTTACTTTCATCACACGTCCAAGCGGATTGTCATCACGTGCAACACTATCTTTAAGTTGACGACGAATTTTACCGCCCATAATCAATAATGAGAAAAAGCGCTCTAGTGATATAAGAAGTGCAATAACACCCACGCCTAAAATCACATAACCAACAGTCCCACCTTGATGAACACGCTCTTGCGTATCTGGTGCTTGTACTAATAAACCAAGAATAGAGCCGCCTGTTGGGTCAAGTGCAAATTGCACTACACCGCTTTTAGTGTTTTGTAGCTCTTCGGCTGTTGCAGTAAAGCGCGATACAGGTTGGCGTGTTAATTCACTCAAAGAATTAGTCGATGGATTAAATTCTAAGTATTTGCCGTTTGATATAAGGTTGAATGCACCCACTCGAACCACTTCTTGCTGTGCTTTAGTGCCACCTTCAACAATAACGCTTGCGTTAAAGCGGCTTACCTTGCCTTGCTCGGTCATTTCACGTTGTAGTTCAAACCATACTTTTTCAATATCTTCTATTGAAGCAAGTTTTGACGTTGAACCCATTTTTTGAGCAAGTTCATCCATAAACGTACTGCGGCCGTCTATTTGAGCCGACACAATCGATGTCGCAAATTTATTACTAGAATCACCCGCTACTTGCTGTAACACACCAAATAACTCTTTTAGCGAGCCCATACGTTTAGAAAGCGTGTCTGTTAGGTTAGCTAGTTTTACTTCGTTTTCTTCAAACTGTGTTTCTAAACGCTCAGATTCCACCAGCATTTGATTACGCTTAGCTTGGGTATTTTTAAGCATTTGTACTTGTTCGTTTTGACGAGCAGCAAACTCTTGTTCACGTTGCTTGTTTTGCTCGCTTTGTGCTGATTGACCATTTTCGAGCGTTTTAAGTAATGAATCTAGGTTCATTGGCTCTGCCGCTACACTTGCGCCAGTAATGCTTAGGCTTGCAGCAAAAAGAGCTATTTTTGTCATTTGAGTAAACAATTTCATTTTCAACCTCTTATTCTGCTGCATGTACTGGCAGAGTTAACATATCTGGGGCTAGTTGCTTACGTGCAATACGTAAGCCTTTATTTATTTGGCTTATTGTAGAATCTGGTAATGCTTCGAATGATTTTGTATCTGCATTCCAACTACCGGCTTTTTTGCCATCGCGTGTTAAGTAAATAAGCTCTAAACGGCCAATGCGTAAAAAGTCGACTTCACGCTCTTTATCATCCACATTTAAAAGTGCGGTATAAGCTTCGATAGTACGTCCGTAGTCAACTTCAACTTGGTAGGCTTCAAGCACACGGCGAAACTTTTCGCTTGAGTTGATATCTGCACGATTCATCATTTCATTTAAAGACGTAACGCGCTTAGTGCGCTCATCTGCTAAAAATGGAATGTCTAAAGATACAAACTGCTCAAGACCTGTGATCATTCTAAGCATTAGCGGCGTAATTTGACGTTCAATAATAGAAACCTGATCCATTGATAGGTTTAAAGATTCCATCTCTTCTATTTGATTATTTAACTGTTTAGTTAGCTGAGCGTTGTAAACAGCTAAACCGTCAATTTCTTTATTGAGGGTTTTAAACTGTTGTAAACGTCCTTGCATTGAATCTGCAATCTTGTCTATTGTTGTTTGTGATTGCGCAGCTGATTTATTAATTTCACTGCTTTTATCAATAACCTTATCTAAATCATTTGCGTGTACTGCTGCACTTGCGGCCACAATACCAGCTAAGATTAATGGTTTAACGCCTTTCATCGCATACACCTTTACTCGTTAGTTAGCGGATTTGCTAGTTTGTTTTTTAAGGTAATAAATTAAGTTCTATAAATAATTTATGACTTTAGAATTTCAATGAGCAGGAGTTTATAGATGAAACATGACAAGGATGTTGCGCAAAAAAGTCGCTTTTATGACAGTGGTAATAATTAAGACTTACGAGGGGATTTTTAAGATGATAAAAGCATTTGTTAACCAAATGCCTTATAAACAGGCCGGGTTATTTTAAAATTGAATTAATTTGATTAAGGGAATAGTGCCAATCGGTGTAATTTATTTCAATTGGGTATGCTTTATTACCTTTAATAAGCACGAGTGAGGGAAAACCTTGGATTGGTAGTGTACGAACAAATGATAACTCAGCATTAAATTCATCATTAAGCTCGCTTGACGTTAGCTGCGCGGTAAACTCATTTTTATCTAAGCCAATCTTTTCAGCCAAACTAATTAATGTACTTTCATCAGACGGGTTTTGCGCATTTAGGTAGTAAGCATGTTGAATTGCAGCGACCATGTCGGCTTCTTTATCCGCTTTACGTGCTATAAGTGCAGCTCTACAGGCGGGATACGTTGAGCGCCTTGGCTGGCAGTTACGCCAAAAGTCATAATTAAATTGCGTACCTAACTGCGCTGAAATTTTATGCCAAGTACCTTCAAGCATCTCTTTCATATTTTGCGGCATTGGGTCTTGGCTATCAGGTGCTAATCCACCTACTTTATATTCAATTGCTACTTTACCAGCAAGCTCTGATTTTAGCTTAAGCCAGGTTGGTGAGTAACCCCAACACCAGCTACACATTGGGTCATGAACATATATTAATTTACTTTGAGACATATTAATCCTCCAACTAGTTCGAGACGACACTATTACGACCAGCAGCCTTTGCACTATAAAGAGCTTCATCAGCTTGTTTTAACGAATCATCATAATCAGTTACTTTATTTACTTGTGCAATACCTATGCTACAAGTGATTGAAATGCGTTGTTTATCATCAGTCAACATAACATGCCCTGCAACAGCTTCACGAAATTTATTAGCTAATACTGTTGCTTGAGCGATGAGCATTTGTGGCAAGATAACAACAAATTCTTCGCCACCATAACGCGCCTTTAGGGACGTTGCCAAAAACTGAGATTCCAAAAGCTTGGTAAATTCAATCAATACCGTATCACCAAAATCGTGACCATGCGTATCGTTTAAAGATTTGAAGTTATCTAAATCTATTAACAAAATTGAAAAAGGTAAGTACTGATCTGGGCGTGTTTGTGCAAGCTTTAAAAAATGAGAGGTAATAAAACGTCTGTTTGCTATACCAGTAAGGGGGTCGGTATAAGCATCTTGTTTTTGCTCTAGCGTAATATCAGCAATAGCCATGTGGCTTTTATGCCTAAAATACTCACCAATAAATGAGAATAAAAACACCATAGAAAAGGACGCTATAAATCGTGTTTTTTCTACGTCGCCATAAGTAACTTGGCCAAAGTCAGGGCCGTATAAAATAACAATACAAGAAAACAGTAAAGTAAAACCTAACCAAGCACCTAATCTGACCCCTAAAGATGCAAACGTCACTACAGGATAAAACATAAGCCAATATAGCGCGGTGTTATCTTTACCACCGGTATAAACAAGTGCAACAAACATCATGCACACAATGCTCATACTTATTAATGCCACTACTTGAAGATTACCCGTTCTTATAAAGTAGATAGAACAGCTTATATTTGTAATGTTAACGATAATTAATGAAACAGTGAGTATCGGTGAGTAAAGCTTATAATTCAAAAACACTAATACAGCAATCACCACAATTGATATCCCAATCATGGTAAATAAAGAAAACGCTTTGCGCTGTTTGTCTGAGCTATAAACACTGTCGATATTTATTAGACTGAGCCAGTTTGGTTTATTTACATTTTTTTTAGTCATTAATTTTATACTTTAAACTTTTGAACCATATTTTCTAAGGCACTAAACTGCTGTTTTAGTTTGGTACATTCGTTAAGCGTGTCATTTAAGTTAGCCTTGCCTTGTATAGAAAGCGCGCTAATTGTTTGAATATCGGTATCTAATAACTTAACAACTTGGTTTTGCTCATCGGTTGCACTGGCCACAGAATGATTTGCATCGTTAATTTGCTTAATAGCTTGTATAACATGACTCATTAAATTGCCGACGGCATCTGCTTGTTGTACGCTTTTTTCACTGTCTTGAAGGCTTGTTTTCATAAGCTCTACAGCAAGGTTTGAGCCTTTTTGTAACTGGCTCACCGTGTCTTCAATTTCTTGCGTTGATTGTTGAGTGCGGTGTGCTAATTGGCGTACTTCATCTGCTACAACAGCAAAACCGCGTCCTGCCTCTCCTGCTCTAGCGGCTTCTATTGCTGCATTTAATGCCAATAGATTAGTTTGCTCGCTTACACCTTTAATAACTTCAAGCACTTGCCCAATACTGGCTGTGTGCGTATTTAAACTGTTTATAGTTTGCTGAGCTTTCTCCATATTAGCCGAAAGCTGATGGATGGTTGCAACGCTGTGGCTTAATGCTTCTTGATTTTGTGTTGAGTGCTCATCTGCATTTTTAGCAAGCTGCGATGCACTCTCTGCATTATTTGAAATATCCATAGATGTAGCTGAAAACTGATTAATAGCCGCTGCCACGCTATCGGTACGCTTGCTTTGGTCATCATACATAGACAATGATGAATGTGTTTGTGATACCAAGCTCTCAATAGCTGTATCTAATTGCTCTGTGGACTCTTTAACTTGTTCTATTGAATGCTGAATTTTTTCGATGAAAATATTAAATGAATGACTTAAGTCGCCAAATTCATCATCATTTTCAACGGTTAAACGGCTTGTTAAATCGCCTTCGCCTTGTGCTATATCTTTAATGGCATCGTTTAAACGGTTCATGGGCTGCATTAAATAGCGTAATAATAGCTGCATCATAATAATGATAGTAATGATCCCTATCACCATAAAAACAGCCGCAGTTTGACCAAAAGTCGATACACTGGCATATGCTTTATTTTTATCTATAACAACACCTAGGTACCAATCTACGTTTTCAATACCGCTAATTTTTGTAAACGAGATAAGCTTAGACTCTCCGTTTATCTCGTATTGGGTAAACTCACTTTGCAAGGGCGTATTAGTACCAAAAATATCTGATGTATTTTTTAAATTTAACTTAGCATTAGGATGGCTTAACACTTGGCCTTTGTTATCGAGTAAAAAACCATAACCAAGACCTAAAAAATCAATATCGTTAATAATTTTAGTCACAGTTTGCATATCAATATCGGCACCTGCAACGCCGCTAAACTGGCCATTTTGTAGCATGGGTACTACCGCTGAAATTGTAAGCTCGTTAGTTGTTACATCAATATAGGGAGTTGTAAAAGCGGTATTTGATTTGTTTTCGACTAATTTGTACCAAGGACGAGAAGTCGCATCAAAGTCAGCAGGTAAAACGACTGATTGATCGTTTAATATAAACGTGCCGCTAGATTTTCCTATGTAAGTATTTTTAAAGCTTCCAGCAAGCTCTGCAGTATTTAATTGTGAAAGGGTGAGGGCTTTAGAATCATTAGCTTTATGCGTTTTAGCAATTGATATAACAATTGCCAGCTTTGCATTTAACCAACTCGCTATATTTTGCGAAACAGATTCAGAATTTTGTTGTAATACTAGGCTTAACTGCTGCTCGGTTTGCTTGCGCATCGCAATATAGTTATTAAAAGTAAATAACCCTAGTACCAAAACTAAAATTAAAGAGGCTGCAATAGTCACTTTGGAAGTAAATTTTAACGAGTTAAGCATATAAGCCCTTTTATTATTTTTTCGTTATTATCCATACAGTTTTAGCAAAAATTTAGCTAAATGTCCTAGTAAAAGAGACTTATAGTAGGTTATTGATGAAAAATAAGAATAAAGGATTGTAAAACAAAAGGTTTTTGTGGGTAACTGACTAATAGTGAAATAGATTATGACTAGTATCAATTATTTTTGGAACGTTCCTGTAAAATATAGTTTTATAAGTGACTGAATACGTATTCAGTCACTTAATATTAAGCGGTTATTGCCACTTATTTGCTAATCGTACAACGTTTAAACCGTACCATGCTATAAATACGTAACACACCATTGGTACAAAAAAGCTTTGTTGTATATTTACTGTGTCAGCTATAAAACCTTGGAGTAATGGCACAAGTGCACCACCTACAATAGCTAAGCATAACCAACCAGAGCCTTTACTGGTCAACGATCCTAGTCGCTCAATAGCAACCGAGAATATAGTCGGGAACATAATTGAGTTAAATAAACCAATTGCCAATACTGAGTATAAAGCGACGTCACCTTGAGTAAAAATAGTGATCAATAAGAGCGCAATAATACTAAATGCATTAAACGCGATGGCTTTTGAAGGTGCTATTTTTTGTAATAATACAGAACCAATAAAACGCCCTACCATTGCCCCGCCCCAGTAATAACTAATAAGCGCTGCTGCAGTGTGCTCTTCAAGTCCTGCTATGTGTGCCTCACCAAAGTAATTAACTAAAAAGCTACCAATGGCCACTTCCCCGCCTACATAACAAAATATAGCAAGTACACCCATAGTTAAGTGAGGTGCTTGAGTTAATGAACGAGACTCTATTGCGGTATTGTTTTCTTCTTTATGGGCTTCGATTTCTGGAAGCTTTATAAAGGCAAATATAATAGCTATAAGCAATAAGGCGCCAGCAAGCATTAAGTAAGGTACTTTTACCGATTCAGCAGTTGCTGCAGAGGCGGCTAAACTACCTGCGGTTCCAAAAAATAATAAACCACCAACGTATGGTCCAACGGTAGTACCAAGTGCATTAAGAGCTTGTGCTAAATTTAACCGAGACGAAGCTGTTTTTTCAGGCCCAAGAGCTGCAACATAAGGGTTTGCAGAAACCTGAAGTACTGTTACACCTGCAGCAAGTACAAATAAAGCACCTAAAAATAGCCAATACTCATGTACCACTACTGCAGGGTAGAACAACATACACCCAATTGAAGCCACAATTAAACCGGTTAAAATCCCTTTTTTGTAACCAAACTGCTTAACTAAAGTACCCGCAGGGATAGAAACAATAAAATAAGCACCAAAAAAGCAAAACTGTACTAACATCGCTTCAAAAAAGCTTAAGTCAAATACGCCTTTTAATCGTGGTATTAGTACATCGTTTAAAACAGTAATAAAACCCCATAAAAAAAATAGGGTCGTCATTGCAGTCAGTGGAAACAGATAATTTTTATTTGGCTGTTCGTTGACCGCGAATGATTGATTTGTATTTATTTCACTCACGTCGTTTTCACTCCATTAACAAGTTGAAAACGATTCTACATGTTTATATATAAATTAGTCAGCGCAACAAAGGAACGTTCCAATTTTATGGCTTGCATTGAGTATTTGTCGTATTGATAATACGCTCTATCTCGCCACTATTATGAAACTGATAAAGCCCTGCGTTTATATCCTCTAAGACTAAAAGCCATTTAGGTGTAAGCTTACTAATAGCAAAATATAAAGGGTTGTATTGCAGAGGAATGCTTTCTTGCTCAATAGAAGAAAGCAAAGATTGTTTTTCAGGTTTAGTTAAAGAAGAATAAGTTACTGGGAATTTAAGAACTTGAGGGTCGCCTATAATCAAATCAACACGTTTAGCAACTAGAAGCTGAACAAGCTGTAAATCATCAACAGAGGTAATAATTTCAAACTCAGCATTATCCATCATGGCATCAAACTCAGGCGTATTTTGATACCCACGAACAACACCAATTTTTTGCCCTTTGAGCGATTTTAAGTTTCCAGTGAAACGGTCTGTATCGCCTTTCCTTTTTAAAAATGCAATTTCGCCACCTTTAAACGAATTAGATAAACCGAGCAATTCTCGACGTGTTATACCATTAACATAATCGGAGGGGGCTGTATCTTCTATAAAGTATTCAGGCATTAATATATCAGCTTTGCCTAGTTCTACATTTCGTACAGCTCTTGCCCAAGGCAAAAATTCAATATATACGCTGTAGCCCTTACTATTTAACAAGGCAATTGAAAATTGATAAACCCAGCCTTTATTACATAAATTATTACCAATATAAGGAGGCCAGTCGAGAGTAGCTAGATGAAGTATTTGCTTGGGAGTTTTCGCTGCATAGAGCACTCCTGATTTATGGTAATGCCCATTTAAAACATGTTGAATATCATTTTGATAATATTCAACTGACGTTTCTGCAAAACAATTACTACTTGTCAGTAATAATATAAAATAAAACCAGCGCATGTAAAAATCTATTTATGATTAATCATGTTTTTAAGTTTAGTTACAACTAAACCTTTTGCACTGATAAACCTTAATCGGATGCTTTTTCCCATTTCATTTTATTATTTGTATCGCGCGAGCTTATAATTGTTGTGTCGCTACTCTCAACACCGCCTAATTTAGCTAAGCGGTCATACAAAACTACATTACAGGTTGCCGCTAGGTTCATACAGCCAATAGTGGGAATATAAACAACCTCATCGCACCACTTTAAAACATCTTTTGGGATTGAGCCGTCTTCAGGACCAAATATATAAAATGCGTTTTCAGGGTGTTTAAACTCAGGTAAAGGCGTTGCACCTTCAATAAGTTCAATAACAACAACGGTAGCACCTTCAGGTTTTACTACTTCTAAACTATCAGTTTCGGTAAGCGGGATACGCTCAAGTACATTTTTTGTGTCGGTATGAAATTTCTTGGCGTTTAAATAACGATTACCAGTAAAAAAAACCTGTTTAGCGTCATAACACCCTGCAGCACGCAATACGCCACCAACATTAGTCGGGCTTTTAGGATTAATTAAACCAATTACCGCTTGTTGTTTGCTCATTAATCAGCGTCCTTTGTTGGCCACTCTGCAATGTATAAATCAAAGTCGTCTAGTTTCACATCACAATCTTTTACTGTTTTATCTTTTACAGAAATCCCTAACTCGTGCATTTTTGTTTTATCGCCATTGTTTAATAACGGATGCCAAGAAGCCAAGCCACGCCCTTCGTGTAAACGGCGGTAACTGCAACTTTGCGGCATAAAAAAGATGTCTTTGAGGTTTTCTTTTGTGAGTTTTACACAAGAAGGAACAAGCGTTTGGCGGTTTTCGTACTCGCTACAACCACAGGTGTTGTTATCAAGATACTGACACACAATATTAGTAAATATTAACTGCTCACCTTCACGTAACTGATCGGTGGCGGTAAATTCGTCTTCATCTTCGCTATCAATAAACGTATTTAAACAACATTTTCCGCATCCATCACAAATGGCCTCCCATTCGTTTTGACTCATGTCGCTTAAGCTTTTTTTAAGCCAAAATTGTGTATTTGCTAATTGTTGATCAAACATAGTTTACTCGTGCCCCCTAAAGAGCGCGCATTCTACCGTATTGCTGTAAATGGCGCAAAGCCAATACCCTTTCAAAGTACTGGCTTTGCGCTAAAAATTAGCTTTGAGATTTAACCCAACGCTTAATTTTTTCCTCTAAAATTGGCATTGGTAATGCACCATCAATTAATATTTGCGTGTGGAACGCTTTAATATCAAATTTATCGCCGAGTTCTTTTTTAGAATAATCACGTAGTTCCTGGATTTTAAACTGCCCTAACTTGTAAGAAAGCGCCTGCCCCGGCCATGCAATATAACGCTCAACTTCAGCTATTACGTCACTTTTAGCCATAGATGAGTTAGCAAGCATGTAATCAATACCCTGCTGACGCGTCCACCCTTTTGCATGAAAACCAGTATCAAGCACTAAACGCATTGCACGTAATTGCTCGTCTGATAAACGCCCGTACCACATGTAGGGGTCGGTAAATAAGCCTAGCTCTTTGCCTAAACTTTCTGCGTAAAGTGCCCAACCTTCTGCAAATACGGTGTAACCACCAAATTTGCGAAAGTCAGGTAAGCCCTCTATTTCTTGTTGTAAGGCTATTTGAAAGTGATGACCTGGCGCTGCTTCATGAATAGATAAGGTTTCGAGTAAAAATTTCGGCTGTGCTTTTAAGTTATAGGTATTGATATAAAAAATGCCTGGGCGAGAGCCATCAGGCGCAGGAGATGCATACGACGCACCTGCAGCCGACTGCGCTCTGTATGCTTCAACCGCTTTTACAACGTAAGGTGCTTTTGGTGCTATGTTAAAAAGCAGAGGCAAACGCGCATCTATTTTTTTCTTAACGTTTTCATATGCCGCAATTAGCTCCTGTGGCGTATTGTAGTAAAACTCGTCTGAATTACGTAAGTGGTCAAAAAACTCAGATAATTCGCCTTTAAAATCTACGGTTTCTTTTACTTTTTTCATTTCGCTTAAAATGCGCGACACTTCACTTAAACCAATCTCATGAATTTCGTCTGCAGATAAGCTAAGCGTCGTGTTTTTCTTAATTTGGTATTCGTACCATGCTTTACCGTTTGGTAAATCACTATAACCAACGCTTTCTCGGCTATTAGGAATATACTGATTAGCTAAAAAGTCACTCATGCTTTTATAAGCTGGTACTAGGTGCTGCATAATCAGTTCGCGATACTGCGCTGTAATTTTTTGCTTTTGCTGTGCGCTAAACGATTCTGGTAATTTTTTAATTGGTCCCCAAAATAGTGAGTCTTCAGCATTTTTAACTACATGAGCTGCAAATTGTGGTTGCAGTTTTTCAGCCAGAGGCTTTGGCAAGGTAATACCTAGTTTAATACCTTGAGCCATTGAGCGCTCTACACTAGTAAGCCACTTAACAAAACCTTCACTGCGCGACATAAAAGCAGTGTAATCTTCAACTGTATTAAACGGCTGAGCGCTTTGACCTGAGCCAAAACCTGCAAACGTGTTATGCGCACCCGCCATTTGGTTAATTGGTAATAAATAATCAGGAAACTGCATGCCCTCTAATTTTAGTGCAAGGTCGCGCTCTAATATTTCAAAGCTTAAAAGCGACTGCCCTGTTAACTGTGCTTCATCTATAAAGTTTAATCGCTGTTGATATTTTTTATAAAAAGCCGCTTTTTTTGCTCTATTTTCTTTTGAGATAGCTGGCGTAAATTGATCGTTAAACTCGTTACGGCCACTATACGTTGCGCTTATAGGGCTATATGTAAGCGATTCATCGTAATACTGTGCAACAAGTACATCAAGCTGTTGCTCTGCCGAAAGCTCTGAAACAATACCTGCCGATGCGTTAACTGTGTTTAGCTGCGCACTGGTGTTAGTGCTTGTATTAAGCCCAGTATTCATACAGCCACTTAAAGCAAACATAACGCCACTGGCAACTAATGCTAATTTAATTGATTTCATGATAATCCTTTTTAATATCGTTTTTTGATTATGCGCATTTAACAACGCTTAATAAAGAAATTACGACAGATTGCGTTTATCGCTATTTATTTGCACTTTAAATTTACCTTGGTAGAGTCAAGAAAGACACAAACTACTCTAAAAGAAGAATAAAATGAAAAAACAATTGCTCAGTGCTTCTATTGCGCTGCTGTCCCTAAACAGCTTCAATGCACAAGCTGTTACTTACATATCAGCTAAAGCAATGTTAGATGTAGAAAACGGCACGTTAATACGTTCACCGTTAATTGCAATTGATAACGGAGTTATCGTATCAATTGAACAAAACAAAAAACCTAAGCTTTCTAAAAATGATGAGCATATCGCGTTGCCGGAGCTAACACTTATGCCTGGTTTAATGGATATGCACGTGCATTTAACAAGTGATCCAACTGTTTCTCGTAGTGAGCGTTTAGGACAATCTGTTCCGCGTATGGCAATTAAAGCGGCTTATTTTGCTAAAAAAACATTAGAAGCCGGTTTTACTACACTTCGTAATGTGGGCGCAGACGGTTATAGCGTTATCGCTGTGCGTGATGGAATTAACGCTGGTGATATTGTTGGTCCTCGTATTTGGGCTGCGGGTCCATCACTCGGAATTACTGGCGGGCACTGTGACAACAACCGCCTACCGCCTGAGCTTAAATATACTTCAAGTGGCGTCGCAGACGGTCCATGGGCTGCGCGTATAAAGGTGCGCGAAAACATTAAATATGGGGCAAACGCAATTAAGTTTTGCGCCACCGGTGGCGTATTTTCAAAAGGCACTAAAGTAGGTGCACAGCAGTATTCTTTTGAAGAAATGAAAGCCATTGTTGATGAAGCTCATATGCGAGATTTACCGGTTGCAGCTCATGCACACGGTACAAGCGGGATTAAAACAGCCATTAAAGCAGGTGTTGATAGCGTAGAGCACGCCAGCTTTTTAGATGACGAGGCCATAGCCCTTGCTAAAGAGCATGGAACTTGGCTTTCTATGGATATTTATAATACCGAGTACACGCTAACTTATGGTGAGCAAAACGGCGTAGACGAAGAAAATCTCAATAAAGAACGCCAAGTATCAAAAAGGCAGCGTGATAGCTTTAGCCGTGCTGTAAAAGCGGGTGTTAAAATGGTGTTCGGGACCGATGCAGCAATTTACCCGCACGGGGATAATGCAAAACAGTTTAGCCGCATGGTTGAATTTGGCATGACAGAACTACAAGCTATTCAAGCATCCACTATTAATAGCGCTAAGTTATTAAAAATGGATACTCAGTTAGGACAAATTAAAACCGGATTTGCAGCTGATATAATTGCTGTAAAAGAAAATCCGCTTAAAAATATTGAAACCTTAGAGTCTGTACCCTTTGTAATGAAAGACGGTGTTGTTTATAAAAACCAATTGTAAAAACACGTTATTAAGGCTGAGTTTACTTAGCCTTAATAAACCCCTCACCCATCTCAAACATCCTATAAAAGGTACAACGTACCTTTTATAGGCTTAACTTTGTTTATTAATTATCCGAACAGTTTTATTTAATCAAATAAAATGAACTTTCTATTCACTTTAAAAACAATAACCATTATCATTCGCGCAAATTCAATAACGCGAATAGTTATCACTCTATGAAAACGTTTAAGTACTCTCTTATTACTCTTGCTTGTTTAAATGCAAATATGGCATTTGCCCAAAATACACAAGTTGATGCTGATATTGAACGCATCAGCGTATACGAAAAACAAAACCGCGTGGTGATGAGTTCTGGTCTTGCGACTAAATCAGACATGTCTTTAATGGAAACACCTGCACCGGTTGTTATTATTGACCGTGAACTTATTGAATCTCAAGGTGTAGATAGTCTACAAGATTTAGTTAGAAACGTAAGTGGTTTAACACAAGCAGGTAATAACTACGGTATTGGTGATAACCTAGTAATTCGTGGTTTAGATGCAAACTACACCTACGATGGTATGTATGGTGGTGCAGGCCTGGGTAATACATTTAACCCAACTCGTTCACTTACAAATGTTGAATCTGTTGAGGTTTTAAAAGGCCCAGCAACAGGTTTATATGGCATTGGTAGCGCAGGTGGCGTAATTAACCTAATTGAGAAAAAGCCAGAGTTTGAAGAAAAACACAAAGTATCGGTTGAGCTTGGCCAGTGGGACAGCTACTCGTTATCGTTTGATAGCACTAACGCGATAACAGATGATTTAGCATATCGTGTAATGGCTAAAACAGCGTCAAGTGACGGCTTTCGTGATTTAAAAGAAGATCGCGACGAAATTTACACCTCGCTTAAGTACGTGCTTAACGATAGACAAAATATCATGCTTTCTGCAGCCTATATAAAAGATGAAATAGCGGTTGATTCTATTGGTCACCCTATTCGTATTTACAATGCAGAAACTGCAAACGGTTTAAGCGCGGGTGAAGTAACCGGTGCCGATTTAGTAAACGACCCTACAGGAAGCGGCGTACAGTTAAGCGACGCGCAACGCGACCAACTTGCTAATTCGCTATCTGCATCTGATGGCTTAACACCTTATAGCTTTGGCACAAACGGTATTATTTCGCCAATGGCTGATGATAACGAAGGTGAAGAGCTGCGATTTAAATTAACGCATAACTATTACATTACTGACGATTTATTTTTAAACCAGCAGCTACAGTACCGTAACTACACATCGAGCTTTGCACGTCAAACAGGTGCTTATAACTACGTGTATTCCACTCGCGATTCAATTATAAATAACGACCCTCGTGCACCTTTAGTTGAAGATGGCGTACTTTACCCGTATGCAGCACGCCGACAAGAATATCGCCAAGTAGAAGCCGATGAAAAGTCGTGGCAGTACTTTTTAGATTTACGTTATGACTTTATGTTAGGCGACGTAGATAACGAATTACTTGTAAACGCAAACTACGAAGATAGAGATATTCGTTTTAAACAATACTCTATTTATGACGCTGATAAAGTAATTAACGACAGTGATGGTAACTTACTTTACCAAGGCACATTGCCATACATTTACGATATCAGAGAGCCAAATTGGCCAAGCGGTGGCTTTGATGACTACGATCCGCTTAAAACCAGCGACTACAATAAAAAAGTACAAGCATGGGGATTAGGCATTCAACATGTAGGTTATATAACTGAAGAACTTACAACACGCGTAGGTGTAGCTTATAATCGTATTGAGCAAACTTACGAGCACTTTGGAGTAGATGTACGCTATAGCTCAAGCCGCGCTGAACCAACTCCTGAAGCGAATACTTCAGATAGCGGTTTAACATATAATCTTGGTGCAACGTATCAGCCAACTGAAGATTTATCTGTATTTGTAAATCACTCTAAAGGGCGTACTGCTTATAGTGTTTTAGGCTCTGTTGCAGGTAACGAAGCCGACCGAGAAGACTCAGAATCAATGAGTAACGATTTAGGTTTTAGATTTAAAGCATTTGACGATCAGCTACTTGCCTCAATTGTTGTATTTGAAAGCTCGCGTACTAATTTAGAGTATAGCAATCCATTATATGAAGCAGGTGTTTCTGCCGACAACGTAGTTGAGAGCTTTTATGACGGTAAAGAAGAAACCAAAGGTATAGAACTTGATTTAAATGCTTACCTAAATGATAAGTGGAAAGTAAACATAAACGGTATTTATCAAGATGCACGTGACAAAAGTAATCCTAATAGCAGCAGTTACGACACACGCCAAAAAGGCGTACCTTACGTAACAGCAAGCACGTGGGTAACTTACTATGCTGATATGTTTAACTTACCTGAAGCTGTAAATATAAGTGGTGGTATTACGTTTGTAGATAACAGAAGTACTAATTCAAGTTCATTCTCGATTCCTGATGGTTATGTACCAAGTTACACGATTTACGATACAGCGGTATCGTATACAACTGATAAATGGCATATGCAGTTAAACTTAAATAACTTATTCAACAAAAAATATTACTCTAAAGCAATGTTTTTAGGTGGTATGCCAGGGGAAGAGCGTAATGCAAAACTAAGTTTTAGTTACACACTTTAACTAGTTAACCTGAACTCTGGATAATAAATCTATCTCAAGCAGCTATTTTCAGCGCTCACTACGTTGAATTTACTTGCAATAGGCCAGCTATTGACGCGTAAATTCGCCTTGTTTTCACTGAAAATCTCTAGCTAGAGAGAATAAATTTAAATATCACTATAATTCAATACGTTGTTAAATCTCTTAACCAAAGCTCAGGTTAATTAAATACTTAAAAAGCACGGTTTTCTAATTTAGAAGCCGTGCTTTTTTTGTGTTTTATAAACGCTGAATTTAGATTAGATAGTAACGACTATGCGACCGTTAATTTCACCTTTGAGCATATCATCAAAAATTTCGCTAATATCCTCTAAACGTTTTTCTTCAATAATTGCTTTTACCTTACCTTGCGCGGCAAACTCTAAGCATTCTTGTAAATCTTTACGTGTACCAACAATAGAGCCCACTACTGACACGCCATTAAGCACAGTATCAAAAATAGGCAGTGGCATATCCTCTGGAGGTAACCCCACTAGTACACATTTACCGCCGCGGCGTACACTTTTATAAGCTTGCTCAAACCCAGCTTTAGACACCGCAGTACACACTACAGCATGCGCACCACCAACTTGTTCAAAAATAGCTTCGCTTGGAACAACTTCTTTAAAGTCGAGGGTTATATCTGCGCCAAGCTCTTTAGCAAGCGCGAGTTTTTCTTTACCTGTATCAACAGCTATTACATTAAAACCCATTGCTTTAGCGTACTGTACTGCTAAATGACCAAGCCCGCCTACACCAACAATAGCAACCCACTGCCCCGGTTTAGCACCGGATACTTTTAATGCTTTATAGGTTGTAACACCTGCACAAAATAATGGAGCAGCTTCAGAAAAGCCTAATCCCTCAGGTATTTTTACAACGTAATCACCGTGAGCCAAACAATATTCTGCATAACTACCATCAATAGAATAGCCAGTATTGTTCTGCGATAAACACAGTGTTTCTTTGCCGTCTAGGCAAAACTCACAGTGCCCGCATGCACTATAAAGCCAAGGAACACCCACTCTGTCGCCAACTTTTAAATGCTTAATGTTGCTGCCAACTTTATCAATAACACCAACACCTTCATGCCCTGGTACTAATGGCATTTTTGGTTTTACTGGCCAATCACCATGGCAAGCATGTAAATCAGTATGGCAAACACCACAGGCCGCTATTTTAACTAAAACATCATTTATTCCAACCTCAGGGATTGGTAAGTCTGTTATTTGTAATTTACCTTTGTATTCATTATTAATTGCAGCTTTCATAGTCATTCCATCGTATGTGAAAAAATTAAAAAAAAGGATTTATTTACGTATTGTTGTGTGTACAACATATCCTAATATAGATGTATGAATATTAATCTAAATCATACTTTAGTCGTTTAAATTGATTTATAAAGTGGCTAAGAACTTGCTATCCAAAATGAGCGTGCTAGCATTTAGTTTCTGAAATTACTGAAAGTTATTAAGCAATGAGTTTATCCGAAAAGAATTTTGCCTTCGTAATGCATTGTGGTGAGATGGGCAGCCGCTGGGGATTTAATCGTACAATTGGGCAAATGTGTGGCTTGCTGATTATTACTAAAAACCCGATGACAGCCAACGAGATTGCTGATGCGCTTAGTATTTCTCGCGGTAATGTAAGTATGGGTATTAAAGAACTGCAATCGTGGCAATTAATTAGAGTACAACATATTCCAGGCGATCGAAAAGAGTACTACGCCCCTGCTGGCGATATTTGGGATATGGCTAATCGTGTATTTGAAGAACGTAAAAAACGCGAAATTGAGCCCACCCTAACATTGCTGCGCGATAACTTATTAGACGAAGCCAGTAACGACGACGAACTATACGCGCAAAAACAAATGGGTGAAATTCATAACCTACTTGAAACCGTAACAAAATGGTCTTCAGAGTTACAGCGTTTAACGCCAGAACAACTCAATAAGCTGATGAAGCTAGGCTCTGGTATTGGTAAAGTTATTGACCTAAAAGATAAGATTTTTAAAAAAGAATAAAGCCGCAATTGCGGCTTTATTTATCTTGAATTCAAGTATTAAGTGCAATCATTATGCAGCCACCAGAACTTCTGATTGCCCCGTAAATAATTCATGAGGGGTT
>NZ_WTLB01000003.1 GCF_011378855.1 Pseudoalteromonas sp. Z1A8
AATTCTACAAAAGAATTCGGATTCTTACATACCTAGAAGATCGTTCAAGTGCTATTAACTATTTCTTAAATGATCGGCATTAGAGCCTAGGCTCCTTTTTTAATGTCTAAATATTGCTGATCAGCGCATCCACACTTTAATATCAGCTAGGCCATTGCTTTGTAAAATACCTAATTGTTGATCAACGTTAGAATTTTGTTCAAACTCAAACGCATCAAGCTGATCATCAAACGTAATATTTGCAACACCATCACCACCGCGCTTTTTAACTTGGTGCAATGAAATATCAGCTAAATTAATAGATGTTTCCCAGCTAATTACCTGCCCACCCAAAAGTGGTAACGGATAGAATGACCAACCAATTGAAGCCGTGATATTAGTTGTTTTTCCATTTGGTAATTGAAATGAATTAGCCGCTATTACTTTACAAAGATCTGAAGCATAGCTGTCTATTTTATTACATTTAAAGTCACGTAATAATAGTAAAAACTCATCACCACTCCAGCGTGCAACATAGTCAGAACCCTGTGTACGCGAGTTTAACAATGCAGCCATTTGCTGTAAGCAGCTATCACCTGCAATTGGGCCATAAGCATCGTTAATACGGCTGAAGTTATCAAAGTTAATAATTACCAGGACCAGTGACTTACCTTGTGCCTGCAGCGACTGTGAATTACGTTGAAAGTGCTCAATATCTTTAGGAAGTTGATCAAACAAAAAGCGACGGCTACGCAGCCCCGTTAGCTCATCTGAGTGACTCACTAATTTAAGCTGTGAATTCACTTGGCCTAATTTATCATTAGCTTGACGAAGCTCTAAGGTACGCTCGGTGATCAAGCCCTCTAATGCTTCTTGTTTTCTACGCTCTTGCGCTCTAAACACCCAAAAAATAAGGTAGAAAAGCAAAATAAAACCACTGGTAATTAAAAGCCTAAAGTAAATAGTTTCGTCAAAGCGCTCAGGCACTACAAAACCGTATTCTACATCTTGCGCTTTAGTCCAATCTTCACCTTGGCGCTTCGCTTCTAATTGAAACAAAAACGAGCCTGGTGGCAAGTTAGTATAAATAGCTTCACGTCGCGTATTAGCATAGCGCCAGTCACTATCTAAGCCACTTAGTTTATATCTAAATTCAATACTGTTTGGTGCATAGTAATCAATAGCTGTGTAAGTTAGCGTTATATCACGCTCGTCTGTTTCTAATGATGGTTTTTTACCAAGCGCAGCGGTAGTTAAATGACGAAGTGGCGTTGTTATTGTTTCTATTGTAGGCTTTAATGCAAGCACACCAAATAGCTCAACATTTTTAGGTATTTCAACAACACCTTGTAAGCTTGGGTACCAAATAGAATTGCCGGTGTCTGCTACCGCATCATGACCAAGTCCACTACAACATTGATTTGCTTTACCATCGAGTTGGCGGTCAAAAGATGAAATAACCTCTTCTACTTTTAAGCTTTTTATCTCTGTTTTAAATTGCTCTAC
Organism: Pseudoalteromonas sp. Z1A8; assembly: GCF_011378855.1. GTDB lineage: Bacteria > Pseudomonadota > Gammaproteobacteria > Enterobacterales > Alteromonadaceae > Pseudoalteromonas. The sequence continues at coordinate 1,486 of NZ_WTLB01000003.1, forward strand.
AGGCATTCTGTAAACACCTTTCATGGTACTTACCCAAACATGCTTTAATTTTTCATCATATTCTAGGCTAAATATAGACCCATACGGTAAGCCATTAGCTGCATCGAGTTGACGCCACTGCCCTTGCGTACTTCTGTAAAAAAGCCCATCGTTAAGAGAGCCGATTAAAATACCCACACCATCTATATGGAGCACGCTAGTTACGTATGCGCTTTCAAGTGTTGTTTGGTCGCCAATTTTTTCAATGCCGCGGTCTGTAAAGTAATATGCCCCTTTACTAGTACCAATCACACCAAAGTTTGTTTTATCTAATACGTAGGTAATAAACTTACTACCTAAAAAAGCGTTATAGGCAAAAGGCGTTAAACCAGCATAATTTAATCGATATAAACCGCGTCCTGTGCCAATCCAAAAACCGCCTTTACTAGAGCGACTTATTGCAAATACCGGGTTATCGCGAAGCGCTCGACCTGGAACGGTATAGAGTGTCTTGTTTTCAAAAACAAATAAGCCACGTCCTGTAGCTATATATAATCGTTCACCATCAAATTGTAGATCGTGTACTGACGCGTATCCATATTTACTACTTGGGACTAAATTAATAAAACTTTTATCTAAATCGAAATAACCAATGCCGCTTTTATTCGCCACCCACAGTTTACCATCGGGTGCTTGGCTAATGGCCATAACAGATTCGGTCATATCTGAAACCGCAGAATGCCTTTCCACTCGCCCTTCATGAGCAAGCCATAAACCTTCACTAAAACTTGCTAACCAAACGTTACTTTTATCATCTCTAAAAATATCAGCAAACCATATACTTTGATCAAGCTGGCTAGGCTCAACCCACTGCCACTCACCGGTTTTATCTCTGAATAATAAGCGTCCATAGGTCGAAACCCACAAGCCACCATCGGTATCACTCATAAACTTATAAACGGCTGAGTTATTTGCATTAGGTAAAGGAAAAGGTCTTAGCTCGTCATCCAAATCTAAAAAGTATGCACCTAGCTCAGAAGCTATATACAAATTACCATTTAAAAATGATAAATCGTGCACTATGGTTTGCGCTAAGCGCTCTGGTAACGATATTTTTGCGGTAAGCTCTAAACGTAGTTTAGAAAAATCAGATGAGTTTTTTGTAAGGCGTAATAAATGACGATCGTTAACCAGCCAAATACCTTCAGGAGAGAGTGCCATTTGGCTAACAGAGCCCACAATTTGGGTAATTACGGTAGCATTAACAATAGGTAGGGGGCCATTTACTTCAGTGCGTAAATCAACTTGCCCTCTATCTACATAGTATAAGCCGTTGGCCGCAATCCATATACTGCCTTTAGAGTCCTCAAGAATATCTCTTACAGGACCTTTGATATTAAATTCTTGTGCTGCAAATGTGGCAGGGTTAATAACCACCAAACCACTTTTAGTACCTACCCATAACAAGCCACTAGAATCGACTAAAAGCTTATTAACCCCATTACTAGGCAAGAATGGGCTATTTTGCGTGTTGTAGTTTGTAAATGTTGTACCATCAAAACGGCTTAAACCAAATTGAGTACCAAGCCACATATATCCTTGCTGGTCTTGTACTACGCTTTTAAGCGATTGTGATGGCAAACCATCTTTTATATTCCATTGCTTAACTACGTAATCAGTAATTGAAGCCCAACTTGGCGTCGCGCACAACATAAGTACACAAACCAGTAAAAATCGCATCATATTGCTGCCACCTAGTTAAACAAATCAAATATAAAAATTAAAAGGGCAATAAACCCACTTTTATTAACGCTTGTAAACATATAAGCGAAAAAATACCCGCAAGTATATCGTCGGCCATTATACCTAAACCACCATGTACTCGCTTGTCTAGCATACGGATTGGGCCGGGTTTTGCTATATCAAAAAAGCGAAATAACAAAAAACCTACGAGTAATGTTTGCCAGCTAAGTGCTGCGCCAATCATGGTAATGTAATAACCCGCCACTTCATCCCATACAATAGCAGGATGATCGTGCACGCCTAAATCATCAGCCGTTTTACCACACGCCCATATACCAAATATACTGATCACTACGGCAAACACAATTTGCAGCCATAGTGGGTAATACATAGTCATAAAAATAAATGGTAGTGCAGCAAATGTACCAAATGTACCAGGTGCTTTAGGGGCTAACCCAGTACCAAAGCCCAGACCAAAAAACTGGTGTGGACGCTTTAAATTAAACTTGCGGTTATTGTTCAAACCAGCTCCTTTGCAAAATGCTCAAAACCCTGCGGTTCAAAATCAAACTTTTCACCGTTGTGTAAAAGCTCAATTTGGCCATCGCCACTCTTAATTTGGCCTATGCATGTTGCATCTACCCCATACTGGCGTAGTTTTATATCTAACATACTTTTATTGCTATCAGGTACAGTAAAAATTAATTCGTAATCATCACCGTAACTTAGAATAAATGGAAGCTGCTGATTAAAATCAAGGCTTGCTTTCATTGCATCTGAAGTCGGAATACTTTCAATATTGACCACTGCATTTACTTGCGACATATCAAGTATATGGCTTAAATCAGCGATTAAACCATCCGATACATCAATAGCGGATGATGCAAGGCCTCGTAATACCTGCCCTGCAGCAACTCGGGGAGTTGGAAAATCAAAGCGTTTATTTACGTACTTTAAATGCTCTGGCTCAATACTTATACCTTGTTTGCGAGACTCAATTGCAAGTCCAGCGTCACCTAGCGGACCCGTAACATAAATCCAATCACCCACTTTTGCGCCACTACGGCGAAGTGCAGTACCTTCGGGTACAGTCCCTTTTGCGCAAATAGTGATGGTTAATGGACCCTGAGTAGTATCGCCACCTATAATCTGCACATTAAAATATTCAGCAATCTCATGCATGCCATCAGTAAACTCTTCAATCCACTGTGGGTCAATACTTGGCAAAGTTAACGCAACTGAAACCCACGTTGGCTCAGCGCCCATGGCCGCTAAATCACTTAAATTAACAGCAAGCGCTCTGTGGCCTAATGCACGAGGGGAAATATCATCAAAAAAGTGTACGCCAGCAACAAGAGTGTCTGTTGTAACGGCAAGTTGGCAGTTTTGTGGAACGGTTACTAAAGCGCAATCATCCCCTATACCTAGGTTTACATCACGGCGGGTGATCCCGCGACCTTTAAAGTAACGGTTAATTAATTCAAATTCCTTCATACACAAAAAAGCCGGCCTATGCCGGCTCCCCTCTTTAACGGATTACTTACTTGCGTAAATGCTTAACAGCTTTATCAAGTACACCGTTTACAAATTTATGGCTGTCTTCAGCGCCAAATATTTTGGCCAGCTCAATACCTTCGTTGATAGCAACTTTATAAGGTACATCGTCACGGAATTTAAGCTCATAGCTGCTTAAACGTAAAATTGCGCGCTCAACCATATCTAAGTCATTAAACGGACGTGTTAAATGTGGTGATACAGCTTCGTCTAGTTGCTTATAATTTACAGCAACACCTGTCGCTAGATCTTTAAAGTATTCAACATCAATTTTAGTAACGTCTGTTTCGATCAACATTTGTTGTTCGATATCGGCAATTAAATTGCCACTTATTTGCCAAGAATAAACGGCTTGGAGTGCTAAGATACGTGCTTTACGTCTTGCTGCTGGTTTCACAAAAATTCCTTAAACTTAAATTTTATCTAACACATTAACCATTTCAAGCGCGCCTAAAGCAGCTTCGCCGCCTTTATTGCCCATTTTGGTGCCAGCACGCTCAATTGCTTGCTCAATGCTTTCTGTGGTTAATACGCCAAATGCAACCGGGATATCATACTCAAGTGATACTTGCGCAAGACCTTTGTTTGATTCGCCAGCAACTAGGTCAAAGTGTGGTGTACCACCTCTGATCACTACGCCTAATGCGATGATTGCATCATACTCTTTTTTTTCCGCAACGCGTTTAGCCGCTAAAGGTAATTCTACCGCGCCTGGTACATAAATAACGGTAATGTCGTCATCAGATACGCCGCCAGTGCGTTTTAGCTCATCAACAGCACCTGCAAGGAGGCTGCTGCCAATAAAGTCATTAAAACGAGAAATGACAATGGCAAATTTCTTGCCTGGAGCGTACTTATTACCTTCAATAATTTTCATTTGATAACCCTAAAAATAAGTTTAAGCGGTTGCGATTGCGCAAAAATTGCTGCGCATCATACCATAAAAATAAAATAATAGCCTAGTTTAAGCGTGATGCTTATTGTGGCTCAATGTAATCAACAACTTCTAAATGAAAGCCCGAAAGTGCATGATACTTTTTAGGGCGACTCATTAAGCGCATCTGTTTAATTCCCAGATCTGCAAGTATTTGCGAACCTACGCCAACAGTACGAGATGTACCTTTGAATTTACGTGGCGTAACGCTTTCGCCAGCATCAGCTGCTGCGAATGCTTTTACAGTTGCCTCTAACTCTTCAGTGCTTTCCTGCTTACCTAAAATAACTAAAGCACCTTCATTTTTAGCAATATAAGCCATTGCCTCAGAAAGGCCCCAGCTGCGGTCAGCACTTCTGTCTGAAAGTAGGATATCGTTAAAAGTGCTTTGCAAATGTACACGTACATTTGTCGGTTCTTGCTCTTTTATGTCGCCATTAAGCAATACGTAATGTAATTGGCCGTCAATTGTGTCTTTATAAGTCACTAAATCAAACTCACCGTGAACAGTAGGCAACTTACATTTTGCAACTTGTTCAATTGTCGTTTCATTTAAGTTACGGTATTCAATTAAGTCAGCAATAGTACCAATTTTAATATCGTGCTCTTTCGCAAACACTTCTAAATCAGGGCGACGCGCCATGGTGCCGTCAGCATTGAGTATTTCAACAATAACTGATGATGCTTCAAGCCCAGCTAAACGTGCTAAATCACAGCCAGCTTCAGTATGTCCTGCGCGAGTTAATACGCCACCAGGTTGTGCCATAATTGGAAAAATATGACCAGGCTGAACAATATCAGTTGGCACTGCGCCTTTTGCTATAGCCGCTTGCACTGTGCGCGCTCTATCAGCAGCAGAAATACCAGTTGTAACACCTTTTGATGCTTCTATCGACATTGTAAAGTTAGTCGAAAATGCAGCACCATTGTTTTTAACCATTAACGGTAAATCAAGTTGCTCGCAACGATCTTGCGTCATGGTTAAACAAATTAAACCACGGCCATGGGTAGCCATGAAGTTAATAGCTTGTGCGCTAATATGCTCAGCAGCTATTATTAAATCGCCTTCATTTTCTCTATCTTCATCATCCATTAAAATAACCATTTTACCGGCTTTAATATCATCGATGATTTCTTGTGCGCTGTGTAAATTCATAAATTTGCTCGTGTAAGTTATCAGTTTCGTTATTTAATAAAACCCGCTTTAGCGAGTAAGCTCATCGAAATATCAGAGCCCGTTGGTTGCTCCGCACCTTTTATAAGGCGCTCTAAATAACGTGCAATTTGATCGACTTCTAAATTAACCTGAGTACCTACTTTAAAGTGAGCAATTGTGGTTTGCTCACTCGTATGTGGGACAATTGTTAATTTGAATTTATTACCTTCTACAGCGTTTACTGTCAGGCTTATACCATCAATACATACCGAACCTTTGTACGGAATGTATTTCATTAAATTTTCGTCAGTTGTAAGCCAGTATTCTGTAGCTCGAGCATTTGCTGCAATACTTGTGATAGTCGCAATGCCATCAACATGACCTGATACTAAATGACCGCCTAAACGCGAAACAGGTTGCATGGCTTTTTCAAGATTAACCGTTTGCCCTAAAGCATAGTGAGCAAAACCGGTTAAACCAATCGTCTCGTTAGATAAATCAGCACTAAAGCCGTCAATATGTTTATCAACTACGGTTAAGCAAACGCCATTAGTTGCAATGCTGTCGCCTAGCTTTACATCTTTCATATCAAGATCAGCACTTTGAATGCGAATAGCTAAGTCGCCTTGTTTTTTTTGTAATAAAGCAATTTTGCCTGTGGCTTCTATTATTCCAGTAAACATAGCGCTACTCTTTTTTATTAAGTGGTTTTAATGAGCTTTTAACGCGGTGATACGTAAATCGTCACCAATGCGCGCACATTCATTAAATGTTAAATCAACGGTGTTTTGCATACTCGTCAATTCAGGAAAATTAACTAAACTTTTTGCATCATGGCCCATTAATTTAGGCGCCAAATAAAAAACAAACTCGTCAACTAAATCAAGCTCTGTCATTTTACCAGCAAGTGTTGCTCCGCTCTCAAGCCAAACATTATTAAACTGCAGTTGCCCAAGCTTTTCTAAAACAGCCTGTAAATCAACTTTACCGTTACTTTCACTTACTTCAATATGCTTTACAAAATGCGGCCATTGCAGGAATTTATCAACCTTAGTGGTAAATATAATTACATCACTTTGGATTTTAAATAAAGCAAGGTCAGGTGTTAAGCGATTTTGAGAGTCAATTATAACACGCACCGGTTGACGAAGTGGTAAATCGGTAGGTAACGTGCAAGGCAACTCGCTTAGTCGCACGTTAAGTTTAGCATCGTCTACTAATACAGTATCTGCACCTGTTAAAATAGCGCAGCTTTGCGCTCGGTATAATTGTACGTCTTGGCGAGCAGCGGGACTTGTGATCCACTTACTTTGCCCATTTTTAAGCGCTGTTTTACCATCTATGCTTGCTGCCATTTTACAGGTCACATAAGGTAAGCCTTGTTCCATTCGCTTAAAAAAGCCAATGTTAAGTGCGCGAGCTTGTGATTCGAGTAACCCATAAGCAACGTCAATACCGGCATCGCTCAGTATTTTAAGACCTTTACCTGCAACTTGTGGGTTTGTATCAACCATAGCGGCAATAACTTTTACTACCCCTGCGGCTTTTAAACCTTCAGCACACGGTGGCGTACGCCCATAATGACTACACGGTTCAAGCGTTACATAAGCCGTTGCACCTTGTGCATTATTCCCCGCCATAGCTAACGCGTTTACTTCAGCGTGCCCTTGGCCTGCTAATTGATGAAAACCCTCACCAATTATTTGATTATTTTTAACTAATACACAGCCAACATTAGGATTAGGTGTTGTAGTAAACCGCCCTTTTTTGGCAAGTGCTATGGCGCGTGCCATATACATTTCGTCATGTTCGGTAAAAATAGTTTGGCTTTGCATTTATTACTCCCCTAAGCGGGCAATTTCTTCGCCAAATTCGCGTATATCTTCAAACGAGCGATAAACAGAAGCAAATCTTACGTACGCAACTTTATCGAGTTTTTTAAGTGCTTCCATAATACATTCGCCCACCAAATGGCTTGAAATTTCTCGCTCACCCGTTGCGCGTAGTTGTGATTTTATTATATTTACAACTTCATCTACTTGCTCGGTACTTACTGGGCGTTTTTCGAGTGCGCGGTTTAAGCCATTTAAAAGCTTATCTTCGTTAAACGGTTCCCGGCTGCCATCTTGCTTAACAACGCGAGGCATAACCAGTTCAGCGCCTTCAAATGTAGTAAAGCGCTCGTGGCAATCGTTACATTCACGACGTCTGCGAACTTGATGGCCTCCGCCAACAAGGCGTGAGTCAATTACTTTAGTATCTTTTGCGGTACAAAATGGACAATGCATAACTCGGTACTTCCGTTTTAAAACAAAAAAGACCGCTAAATAGCGGCCTTTTATCTTAGCAAAAAACTAAACAGTTGTGATCTAAATTACTGCTGCTTATGCAATTAAGCGTATACAGGTAATTTTGCACAAATAGCTTTTACTTTTTCTTTAACTTGCGCCTGTACAGATTCATCGGTGATGTTATCTAGTACGTCACAAATCCAGCCAGCAAGCTCTTTTGATTCTTCTTCTTTAAAACCACGACGAGTGATAGCAGGAGAACCAATACGCAAACCAGATGTTACAAACGGTGAGCGTGGATCGTTTGGCACTGAGTTTTTATTAACTGTGATGTTAGCGTTGCCTAGGGCAGCGTCCGCATCTTTACCAGTGATATCTTTGTCGATTAAATCAAGTAAGAATAAGTGGTTTTCAGTTTTGTCAGATACGATTTTGTAGCCACGTTCTTGCATAACTGCAACCATTGCTTTTGCGTTTTTAACAACTTGTGTTTGGTATACTTTAAACTCTGGTTGAAGTGCTTCTTTAAATGCCACTGCTTTTGCTGCAATAACATGACATAAAGGACCGCCTTGGCCACCAGGGAAAACAGCGCTATTAAGCTTTTTGTAAATAGCTTCGTCGCCACATGCAGAAATAATTAAACCACCACGAGGGCCTGCAAGTGTTTTATGCGTAGTTGTTGTTACAACGTGTGCATGAGGAACTGGGCTTGGGTAAACGCCTGCCGCAATTAAGCCGGCAACGTGAGCCATATCAACAAACAGGTAAGCACCTATTTTATCAGCAATTTCACGGAACTTAGCCCAATCAACAATACCTGAGTACGCTGAGAAACCACCAATAATCATTTTTGGTTTATGCTCAAGTGCTAGCGCTTCAACTTGTGCGTAATCAATTTCGCCCGTTGCTTCATCTAGTCCGTATTGAATTGCATTGTAAAGCTTACCAGAGAAGCTTACGTGAGAACCGTGAGTTAAGTGACCACCATGAGCTAAGCTCATACCTAATACAGTATCGCCTGCATCTAACAATGCTAGAAAAACAGCCGCATTTGCTTGCGAACCAGCATGTGGCTGTACGTTAGCATAGTCAGAACCAAATAATTCGTTAGCACGGTCAATTGCTAATTGCTCAACAACATCTACATGCTCACAACCGCCATAATAACGTTTGCCTGGGTAACCTTCTGCGTATTTGTTTGTAAGCTGTGAACCCTGCGCTTCTAGTACGCGTGGGCTACAGTAGTTTTCTGAAGCGATTAGTTCGATATGCTCTTCTTGGCGAGCAGTTTCTTTGGTTATCGCGTCAAATAACTCTGGATCAAAATCCGAAATATTCATGCTACGTTCTAACATTGGGGTCTCCTAGGGCAACGTGTATGGTGTTTTTTAGAGGCTTTATTGTACGCTTTAAACGACTCTTTGCCTACGCTCTTAAGTTGAGGATATTTAAACAGGGATTGAAACTATTTCACAGCTCTTTTAAGATGATATTTTTTTATAAAGCCATAATAATTTTAAATGAATTATATTCACTACATTTAATTAGTAAATATAACTAAGTGTATTCATCCGTATAAAGTTATAAAAAAAGCGGCTCAAGCCGCTTTTCCTTTTAATTTAACTTAGCCTAATTTAGCGAGCATTTCGGTACGTAACTCGTCGTAATCGGCGTTCATATCGCTTGCTAGGCATGGTTTTGCTAGTGCATCAGCAAGTGGTTTTGGCATACCTAATTCAATATTTAGAATACCCTCTACGCTTTCTTTAAACTTAGCAGGATGAGCTGTCGCTAAAAAGATACCCGCTGCACCAGGTGCCCGATTTTCAACAAGACCTTGGTAAGCAATAGCAGTATGAGGCTCCGCAACATAGCCAGTTTGTTGAATTTTTTTCATCACGGCTTGCGTGTCTTGCTCGTTTACGCTTGTTGAATAAAAATTATCGTAGCTAAACCAGTTATTATCTAACATTGTTTGTACACGCGGCCAATTGTTTGGCTTACTTACATCCATCGCATTTGAAAGCGACTCAAGCGTTGCGTTTGGCGTCCAGTTTTTATCAAGCATAAAGCGCGGCACAGTATCATTTTGATTTGTTGTTGCACTTAATTTGCCAACAGGTAAACCAATAACCGCACCAATCATTGCGGCGCACACATTACCAAAGTTACCACTAGGTACTGATATATGTGCTGTTGCGCGTTTTTCTTTTGGTAGCTGTGCGATGGCTTCAAAGTAGTAACAAACCTGAGCAACTAAACGGCTAATATTAATTGAATTAGCTGAGTTAAGCCCAAGTGTTGATTTAACTTCTTCATCTAAAAAGGCATTTTTAACTAGCTCTTGGCAATCATCAAAGCTGCCCTCAACTGCGTAACAATGAATATTGTTACCTAGCGTAGTAAATAGCTTTTGCTGAGCAAGTGAAATTTTGCCTTTAGGGTATAAAATAACAACATCGATATTTGGTTTATTGTAAAAAGCATGCGCTACAGCTGCACCGGTATCGCCCGATGTTGCTGTTAAAATAGTTACTTTCTCGTCTTTGTTAAACTGCGTTAAACACTCTGCCATAAAGCGACCACCAAAGTCTTTAAACGCAAGTGTAGGACCATGAAACAACTCTAAGCAGTATGTATTCTCTTCAACTTCCACCAGCTTAACTGGAAAGTTAAATGCATTTTTAACCATTTGTGCCACAGTGTCGCTTGGCAGCTCATCACCAATTAGGTGAGATAATATTTTACCACTGCGTGTAACAAAGTCCATATCAAGCAATGCATCAACATCGGACAGTGGGGCAAGGGATTCAGGGAAAAACACACCTTGATTACGACCCAAACCTGTTTTTACGGCTTCAACGAACGACACTTTTTGTGAGCTATCTTTTAAATTATGTAATTGCATGACTACCTATCCTATAAAACTGTTAATTGACGCGTGCCGTCGTTATCTAATTTACAAATGTGGCAAAAGCCTTGCTCGTTAATGTAATTGGTTTCTAACCACTGCGCGCATTGCTGTGCAGCTTCAAGTGTTTTACACACACTAAATAAGGTTGGTCCTGCGCCCGAAATACTGACTATTTCAGCGCCCAGCGCTGGCAAGCTTGCTTTGGCTTCACTAAAGCCTTTTATAAGCGGTGCGCGGTAAGGTTCTGCTATTTCATCTTTCATTATGCTTAGCGCATCGTCAAAACGATTAGTTAACAGCAAGCTACTAAATGCCGACAAACGCTGAGCAAACTCAACACTTGCATGCATGCTCAACTCTTTTGGTAAAACAGAGCGCGCTTTTGCTGTATTTAGCGAAAAACCAGGAAACGCAGCAACGTAGTACCAGTTTTCATCAACAGGCAGTGCAATCGATTTATCAGGGATTAAATCACCGGTTAATTGCAAACCACCTAAATAACATGGCGTAATGTTGTCGTAATGGCGACCACCGCTCACTACAGCTTCAAAGTCAGCCATAAGCTCAATAAGCTCAACCTGACTTAAATGAGTTTTTGCAAACTTATCAAGGGCAGCAAAAGTAGCCACGACCGAACATGCACTAGAGCCAAGCCCTGAGCCAATTGGTAAGTTCTTTTTAAGCTCGAGCTTTACGCTTGGCATAGTAGGCGCAACATGCGCTCTAAAATGCACTAAACACTGGTACGCTAAATTCTCATTCGCATCACTTGGTAACTTATGAGCGTACTCGCCTGTGCAAATAAATTCGTCGCTTGGTGCTGCGCTTACAACGGCTACATCACCTAACAAACTGCCATCAATTGGCGCAAGCGCTGCGCCAAGTGCATCAAAACCCACTGCAAAATTACCAATAGACGCCGGAGCATATACTTCAATCATAACGAGCTCCTAGCGCGATAACGTTTTTAAAATATCAGCAAATACACCCGCGGCTGTTACTTCCGAGCCGGCGCCATAACCACGAATTACAAACGGACGTGGCTGGTAGTATTGGCTTAAAATGGCCAGTGCGTTTTCACCATCACGAATGACACTAAGCGCATGCTTTGCATCTACCGCTTCAATACCTACTTTACAGTGGCCTTCTTTAATTGTGCCTACATAGCGAAGTACCCTACCCTCACTCGCAGCGCTTTTGATACGGTCGTTAAAATCAGCATCTAAGCTTGGTAGTTTTGCCATAAACTCATCAACGCTATCACCTTGTGCAAAACCTGGTGGTAATACAGACTCAACTTCAATATCGCTTAGCTCTAATTTCATACCGGCTTCGCGAGCAATGATCAATAACTTACGTGCTACATCGGTACCCGATAAATCATCACGAGGATCTGGCTCAGTAAAGCCACTTTCTTTGGCTTTAATAGTTGCCTCAGAAAGTGATAAACCATCTTGAAGTGCGCCAAACATATACGAAAGTGAACCTGATAAAATACCGCTAAACTCTAATAACTCATCACCGGCACCAAATAATGACTGTAAGTTGTCGATTACTGGTAAGCCTGCACCTACGTTAGTTTCGTATAAAAATTTGCGATTATTTTTTTGTGTTGCAGCAATTAAATCTTGGTAATACGTGTATGAGCTCGTTGTTGCTTTTTTATTGGCAGCAACCACATGAAAGCCCGCATTTAAAAAGTCTACATATTGCGCAGCAAGTGCATCCGACGATGTACAGTCAACAAGCACAGGATTTACTAAATGATTTTGTTTAACAAATTGCTCTACTAGTTTTAAATCAAACGCCTGCTCAGATGAGGCCAATTTTTGCTGCCAATCACTAAAAGCAATGCCTTCACTATCTAGGTGTAATTGACGAGAGTTAGCAACACCATACAAGTTAAGTTTAATATTACGTTTTTCTAGCCACGCTTGTTGGCGCTCAAGCTGATTAATAAGCTCTTGCCCTACTAAGCCACAACCTAGTAAAAACACATCAATTGATGGCACATGCGTAAAGAAGTTTTCATGGCATATTTTAACTGCGTCGTTACACAGTTCGCCGTCAATCACGGCTGAAATAGCACTTTCAGTAGAATCTTGCGCAATGGCAACAATGTTTACTTGAGCTTGTGCAAGCGATGCAAAAAACTTAGCTGCTAAACCACGATGCGCGCGCATGTTATCACCTACTAACGTAACAATCGCTAAATTGCGCTGTACTTGTACAGGTTCAATAAGTCCAGCTTGTAACTCTAGTTCAAACGCAGTTTGTAGCGCATCGAGTGCAAGTGCTAAATCAGTTTCATGTACACAAAAGCTAATGCTAAATTCACATGATGACTGTGTAATTAATACTATTGATACGTTATCGTGAGCAAGTGCATTAAATACCTTAGACGCCATGCCCACTTTACCTTTCATACCTGGGCCTGAAACAGTTAGCATTGCAAGGTCTTGTAAGCTCGAAAGCGCTTTTACTGGCTCATCTGACGAATAATCGTTACCAATTAATGAACCTTGTGCGTCTGGATTATGTGTATTTTTAATTTCGCACGGCACACCCGCTTTAGCACACGGCAGTATTGTTTTAGGGTGAAGTACTTTTGCACCAAAGTAAGAAAGCTCCATCGCTTCTTTATAAGATAAAAAATCTACTTTAGTCGCTTTTTTGATGTAACGAGGGTCAGCGCTATATACGCCATCAACGTCAGTCCAAATTTGGCAAATTTCAGCTTCTAAACATGCTGCTGCAATTGCTGCTGAGTAGTCTGAGCCATTACGGCCAAGCGTTGTAAGCTCACCTTTATCATTACTCGCTGTAAAACCAGGCATGATATAAATAGTTGCAGGGTTTTCTTTAAGCACAGCTTGAAAGCGAGCTTTACTTGTTACTAAATCAGCCTCGGCGTCGATATAACCGCCAGTTGAAGCGATACAGCTTGTTGCTTCTAAGTATCTTGCATCGTGCGAGTTCAATAAAGCCTGCATTAAAGAAACACTAACGCGCTCTCCAAAGCTAATTACAAATGCGCGAACTTGATCGGGGCAACATTGTATAAGTGATACGCCATCTAGTTTATTTTTAAGCTCACCCAAATTTGGCCAGTGTGCAACTACCGCACCACTTTCTTCAACGTTAGCTTTCAAACCTTCACAGCGGCTTACCAATGCTTGCCATTGTTGACTAAAATCTAACCCTTGCTCTGCAGCACTTGCAAGTGCAACTAAGGAATCGGTCATTCCACCGGGAGCAGAAAGTACCAAAAGCATTTCATCTTTTAATTGTGCTTTAACTAGCTGAGCTACCTGTTGTAAGCATGCATAGTCGGCAAGCGAAGACCCACCAAATTTTAAAACTCGCATTGTTTATGTTCCTCATCCCATAAAACGAAAAAAGGCCTGTGTTCTAAGTGAACACAGGCCTTTAAATTTGTTGCACCGACCTATGCCACTATCCAGTAAGAATGATGGTTGTAATAATAATGGTCAGTACGCGATTAATTGTTTTCATATGTTAAGACTGCCTTAACAAAGGCTATGCTGTCAACCCTAAATTAAAAGATAAAACAGCCTTTTTAAACATGAAAAAACCTAATGAATGCCAAATTTATGCAATATTTCATTCAAGCTTGATTTGTTAATAGGTTTATCAATAAAATCAATTGCGCCAAGTTGGGCGACTCGTTGCTTCATTTTTTCTTGTATATCGGCAGAAATAACTAAAACAAAGCACTCTATTTTTTCTGTTTTTATAGTCTCGAGCACTTGTATACCATCAACTTCAGGCATGGTGAGATCTAAGCACAATAAATCAAAGCTTTGTGCTCGTAAAAGTTCTAGAGCGTGCGCCCCATTTGTAGCTTGTTGTATTTCTGCGTCTATACATTCATTTAAACACCGCACGACTTGTTTACGGGCGACTGTTGAATCATCACAGACTAATATCGAGAATTTCATCATGTTTACTACTATACAACCATCAAAGTTATTGAAAGACCGCCCTCCTTGCATTTTATACACTTTAACACGTTCCTAAATACTCAACACATTAATAATTTAATACCATGATAAATATAGAGTAAGTCCGTATTAAATAAAAATCGAAATCAAATATCAGCTAAAGTGATAATAGTTAACATGTAACAAATAGACTACTTTATAGCTTAGTTTAATTACTTTGGTACTACACGCCTATTTTTTAGGTTTATCTTATTAAATTTTAAGTTTTTTATTTATTTTTAGAGGTTTATTGACTAACTTTTAAGTAACTACCGTAACGTTATAAAAATAATAATGGATGAACAAGTCACTTATGTTACAAAAGAGCCTTTCTAAGAAGTTACTAACTAGCGTTTTGTCCGTTTATTTTTTACTTACCTTTGTAGTGACTTGCGGACAAGTGCTTGCTGAATACGTTAATACTAAAGATTACATTCGCAATGAACTCAGTACCTTGCAAAAAACATTTAGCCGCAGCTTAACGCGTGCTATTTGGGAACTTAATACCAAACAAACAATTACAACGGCAGAAGGTCTACTCGCCATCCCTATGATTGAAGGGATTATTGTTCGTGACGACAGTGGCGAAATTATTTCACAGTTAGGGCGATCACTTGACATACACAAGCTATACAATCAACAACTTGTTCAAGAAGAAGTTATTTTAGAAGATACTAAATCGGGTTTATTTGGTTACACTTTTCCACTTATTTTTGAATTTTCAGGACGCGCAACCCAAGTCGGTGACGTTACGCTATTTTCTAGTCGTGAAGTTGTATTTAGTCGCATTATGGTATCAATCTATTTTTTGATTGGTAATGCGATGATCAAAACAACATTTCTGATCATTCTGTTTTTAATGGCATTTAGAAAACTCCTAACAGAGCCTTTAACTGAACTCACTGAACAACTAGAAAATTTAGAAATAGATGAGCTAGAAGGCCAGCACATAGAAATAGAAACAGAAGAGCATAACGAACTAAAAGTAATGGAGCAGTCGTTTAACAAACTAATAGATAAAGTAGTTCAGTATAGAAAAGAACTTGAGCATACCCAAAAAGAACTCATTATTAGTAACGAAAAGCTTGACCATCACAACATACAGCTTGAACAAGACGTAGCTCGTAAAACATCAAACTTAAGCCAAGCAATGATGGATTTACAGCAGCAAAAGTACGAACTCGAAAAGCAAAAAATTGTACTCACGGAAGAAATTGATTTACGCCGAAGTACAGAGCAAGAGTTAATTACAAAACAAACTGAATCTCAGCGCTACATAGAAGAGTTAAGCCTTGCACAGGAACGTTTGTTAGGCACAGAAAAAATGGCTGCGCTAGGCGGGCTGGTGGCAGGTATTACGCACGATATAAATACCCCCATTGGCATTGGTGTAACGGCAATCTCGTTTTTACAAGAGCGTTTAAATAAACTCGAAAATGCTTATACCGAAAAAACGCTTTCGCCAAAAGCACTAGAAGAATTTATTAATGAGGCCAAGCAAAGTGCCAGTCTTTTAACAACCAATTTAGATAGAGCTTCAGAGCTTATTGCTAGTTTTAAACAAATAGCGGTCGATCAAGCTAGTGAAGCAGTAAGAACCATTAACTTTAAAGATTACGTTAACGAAGTAATACGCTCACTGCACCCACAACTAAAAAAGACATCCCACACTATAAAATTAGAATGTCCTGATGATTTAGTTTTAAATTTACCCGCAGGCGCTATAAGCCAAATTTTTACTAACCTAATTATGAATTCACTCATTCATGGCTTTGAAGGTAAAAGCAACGGTGTTATGGATATTAAAATAAGCGCTGATGACACTAACTTAACTATTGATTACAAAGATAATGGTAACGGTGTTACCAATGAGCAATTGAAAAAGCTCTTTGACCCATTCTTTACGACTAAACGAGATGAAGGCGGTAGCGGATTAGGCACCCACATAATGCTTAATTTAGTCAAGCAAACCCTTAGTGGCTCTATTGATGCAACGAGTGAACTAGGCAAAGGCTTGCGTTACTATATTCAATTTCCAAAGAACATGGCTAAGCCTCTGCCTATTTTTGATAAATATGAATAAATAAAAGTACATGCGTTAAATTTGTTCATATTCAACAGTAACAAATCAGTCATTTCGAGATACTGTTTTTATTGCTATGATTGTACAAATTTTTCAAATGGATTAATTCCCCTATGTGGTTTAGTAACCTTATTTGTTACCGCTTTAAGCAAGACGTTTCATACACTCAAGAAGATTTTGACAAAGCATTAGAGCAAGATTTATTTCGCCCATGTACGGGCCAAGAGCTTGCTACATTTGGTTGGACAAAAGCGTTTGGAAAGCATGGCGATACGCTATCGCATTTTTCTCAAAAAAGTATTTTAGTTTGCGCTAAACGTGAAGAAAAAGTACTTCCGGCTTCTGTTATTAACGAGCTAGTCGCTGAGAAAATTGATCTGATAGAAGCCGAAGAAAACCGCCCTGTTAAAAAGAAAGAAAAAGACGAGTTAAAAGAAAACATTCTTCATACTCTTCTACCTCAAGCATTTAAAAAGTCGAGCTTACAATTTGCTTTTATTGACCAAGAAAACGGTTGGGTTGTTGTAAATAGCGGAAGCTTTAATAAAGCAGAAGAGCTACTGGCATTACTTCGCAAATCGCTAGGAACGCTTCCTGTAGTACCTGCGTTTGCTAACTACGACCTAGATGTATTTTTAACTGATTGGTTAACTAACTTTAGTACACCAGAGGGCTTTGCTATTGGCTCAGACGCTGAGCTTGAAGAAGCTGACGACAGCGGCGCACAAGTAAAGCTTAAAGGCCATGACCTATCATGTGATGAAGTAAAATCGCATTTAGAAAGTGGTAAACGCGTAACTAAACTTGCCCTTGATTGGCAAGAACGCCTTAAGTTTATGCTGCAAAACGATGGTTCTATCAAACGTTTAAGCTACTCTGAAACTCTAAAAGAAGAAAACGCAGATATTCCTAAAGAAGATATGGCTTTAAAACTTGATGCTGACTTTATTTTAGCTTCTGAAGAAATAAAGCAATTACTTGAAGAACTAACTGCAGGTTTAGGTGACGTTGAAGATTTAGAAAAAGCGTAAATACCTAAATACCAACCTACATAAATATTTAAGCAATTTAACAAATTAAATAGCATATAAGCAGGTTGGTATAACAGATAAAAATCCGATAGCAGTTTACTGCTATCGGATTTTTTTATGAAATTTAGAAGCACTTATTTATATATTTACACCAATTCCATTAAGTATGTGATCTAAATTTTACGCCGAAAAAATAATTCAGTTCTAGGCGTAAATTGATATAAATGGTTGTTCCCTTTGCGAAATTTACAACAAAGAAATGGGTTGTTTTAGCAAGTAAAATAGATCAGCTATTTATTGGAATTGGTATTATTAACCGCGAACAGAGTTTATACCAATCTGCTTATATACGGGTCTATTTAACGTTGAGAAAATTACGCTAGAACTAGGCGAAAATTTTTGTATCTAGTTGTTCTAAATAAAAAATTTTTAACGACGTTATAGTGCAATTTAATTCGTTAAATTGATCAAAGATTTATGCAGGTTGGTATTAGCTAACGAATGACGTATTAAAACCTAAGGTAATCATCTTTTAAGTAGGAGATTAAAGCATGGTTCAGAGGTAAGTTATGTAGAGTGATATGAGATTATCTATATACGCATCAAGCTGGACTGCACAAAAACTGAAGTTTTTGATTTTAATTAAAACCATTAACTTACTTTGTGCAGATAACTTATTTTAGCTTTTAGCGTCTTCAACTTTAGGTTGGCGATATATTTTTATAATGTGGTATAAATTTACAAGCGACAATAAGCCGTTGGTAAAAATAACAGGCACTGCGCCAATGGCAACACCGTATGCAGTAAATACAATACAACCAAACATGTTGTACCAACGTAGTTTTACTACATCTGTCATTGTTAACGATGCAACCAATAAAGCTGATGCAATATAACCTAAATATTCCCAACTCAATTGTTCTCTCCTAGCCTTTAGGTTAGCATTACATGTACTGCTATCTTATGGCACTTGTAAGTATTGCAAAGTTACAACAAAATAAAAAAGCTAACCTGCTTAAAAAACCTGAAAAAGTTTGCCGGAAAATACCAGCAAATTCTTAAATCATTACACGGGAAATGAAGGTAAAATAATACTCTTAGCAAAGCTAATAATATTAGTAGCAAGTTAGCGTAAATTCTTAGTGTCTTAATGCTATCGTCATTAAGATGTAATAAATAGGACAAATGTCCGAAGAGCACATTGATGTTTCAATACCATTTTTCTAGTTACCTTGTTGATCAGCTTTTAACCTTTGCCGGTAGTAGCTATCAACAATCAAAAAAAGAAGTTCTGATCCATCAAGATCAGCCTTTAAGCAAGCTTGTGCTTGTACGCAGTGGCACTGTGTCGTTTAGTTACGACGTAGGTAATGGACGACGCCTGCTGTTAGGACAATTGGATTGTAACAACACCCTTATTGGTGAAATAGAAGCGCTAAATAATAATCCGTGTATATATACGGTAACATGCTTTAGCGATGTAACTTATAACCTTATTGAATTAAGGCATTGGCGTGCTCTGCTGCTTGAAAAGCCGGAACTAAGTTTATACACCGCACAAACCATTGCGGCTAAGTTTCAAGAGAACCAAAAAATCAATTTAGATAAGTTATTACTGCCATTGAGCTATAATATAGCTAAAGATTGCTTACTAAGAGCCGAGAACAACAACCCTACGCTACTTAGAGCCTACCCAACTGTAAATGCTGAAGCCGAACGCTTTGCTACCACTGAGCGAGCTTACAGGCGTGTTGTTACAGAACTTGTAGAAAAAGGCTTGGTACTTAGAAGTAACGACGGTTTACTCGCGGTCGATATACCAAGGCTCAGTGAATACGTTGATAGTTTTGCTCAGCTTTAGTTTATTGATTAAATAATAAGTTAAGTAACGCGCTCAATTTCACGCATAAAAAAAGGCCTTAACGGCCTTTTTTTATTTATGCAAATTACTAATTACTTCTCTAGCAAAATGTCATGAATTTTCGCAAGGTCAGATTTACCAGCAATAATTTCATCTGGTGTTAAACCAGATAGTTCATGCGGGAACACTAACCATTCTTCAGACTCATGAATATAATAATCTGGAACAGTGTCTACTTTTGAATTTTTAGGCTTGTAATACGGGCACGCAATACGAATATCACGTGGTAAGTTTAAGCGCATAAGTTCAGAAAGCTTTTCTTTTAATGCAACAATACTACGCCCTGAGTCAAACACATCATCAACAATTAACAATGAATCGCCTGCATTTGCGTTCTCTACAATATAATGTAATCCGTGAACTTTAATTTCTTTTGATTGCTTACCAATACCGTAATAAGACGATGTACGTACCGCAATATGGTCAGTCTCAATGCCTTTGTAATCGTAATACTCTTGAACAGCAATACCGATTGGTGCACCACCTCGCCAAATACCAATGATAAAATCAGGACGAAAGCCATCTTGGTATACTTGTGCCGCTACGCGGAACGAATCTTCAAGCAGCTGTTGAGCTGTGATGTAGCACTTATCTGACATAATTAGAAACCCCAGTGGTGGATATAACATTTGAGCGCAGCTTAGAGTTAAGCAAAAAATTAAACTCAAACAGGTATTGGCGACAGATTTTACCGTAAATCAAACTAAATTGCTTGTCTGCAAATCAAAAAATAGGCACCAAGTGGTGCCTATTTTGTATATTAAAAGCCTATTTTACGTATTATTAAGCTTTTTCTAACAATGTACGTGCAACAGTACGCATACCTTGAGTTGTTGCGCCAGCAGCCCATTGGCTTGTGCTGCCCATGTTAAATGCAGCTGCTAAATCTATGTGTACCCAACCTTTGCCATCGTTTGGCACAAAGCGTGATAAAAAGCCTGCTGCATTTGATGCACCGCCGTAACCGCCACCTTTTTGTGCGCGGCTATTTGCCGTATCAGCGTAAGGCGATGGGCAGTTTTGTTGATGCCATTTTTCAAGAGGAAGAGGCCAAGCAGCTTCCATTTCTTGAGAGGCAAACCCTTCAACTTCGCGTGCTAGTTCTTTATCAAGTGCAAATAATGCATTGTACTCTTGGCCAACAGCAACAAGCGCTGCACCAGTTAGTGTTGCTGCATCAATAATAAGTGGAGCACCAGTCTCGCCAGCAGCCATTAGGCCATCAGCAAGTACTAAGCGACCTTCAGCATCGGTGTTTACTATTTCAACTGTTGTGCCATTTTTATAAGTAAGAATGTCACCTAATTTGTATGCATGACCCGAAATCAAGTTCTCTGCACAACATAAAAACAGCTTAATACGCTTTTCAATACCACGGTTAATAGCCAATGCTAAGCCTGCAGTTACTGTTGCTGCGCCGCCCATGTCGCATTTCATACCAAGCATACCTTCGCTTGATTTGATTGAGTAACCACCTGAGTCAAACGTAATACCTTTACCTACAAGCGCTGCACTTACTGGTGCATTTTCATCACCCGTTGGGTTGTAATCAAGCTCAAGTAATACAGGTGGGCGAACACTACCGCGACCAACAGCATGAATACCAATCCATTGCTGCTCAAGTAACGCATCGCCTTTAATAATTTGGTAACTAACGTGCTCAGGCGCTAATGATTGAATAAACTCAGCGGCTTTTTCAGCAAGGCTTTCTGGGTAAATGTCATCGGCCGTCCCGTTAACCATTTCACGTGCCCAAATTGCTGACGTTTTTAAATGAGCAAGTTCTTTAATATCCGATTGTGCGTTATCAACAAACTCAACACCATTTAACGATTTTGGTGTTACAAAGCCTTGATAAAAGGCCCACTGGCTTTCTGTACACCAAGTATCGCCTGCTAGTTCAACGTTTTTAACGCCTTGGATTGCAAGAGTTCGACCTGCTTTTTGAACATTTTTCAATGTTTCTTGCTCAGACAAATGTACCGTTGCACCGCGCTCGTTAAAAGACAACGACGCATTATCGCCCCAATGGCTAGCTGCCGCTTGTTCGCTTAGTTGAACAACAAATTTTTCACTCATGTTAGAATACCCTTGCACTTAAATGTGCCACCGAGTTTACTATAGAGCGCTTAAGTTCCCAACAGCTTGAGATAAATAACATAAATCACACTGCTGTGCAGTATTTACACTTTGGAAGTTATTATGAAGTACACGCCAGCGCTGCAACCAGCCACTTTATTAAAACGCTACAAACGCTTTTTAGCTGATTTACAGCTAAATGATGGCAGCGAATTCACTGCTCACTGCGCTAATACAGGTAAAATGACCGGATGCGCAGAGCCAGGTTTTGCTGCTTTTTATTCAACAAGCGATAACGCAAAACGAAAATACCCGCATTCATTAGAGCTTACGCAAAATAACTTATCACAGCTTATTTGTGTAAATACAGCGGTGGCTAATAAAGTAGTAGAAGAAGCAATAAACAATAATGTGATAAGCGAACTACTCGACTACAGTCAATTACAAAGCGAAGTAAAGTACGGCAGCGAAAACAGCCGAATCGACTTTTTACTCACAGACGAAAATAAACCTGATTGCTATGTAGAAGTTAAATCAGTCACATTATTAAGCGAAGATGCTCCACAAAGTGGGCAAGGCTACTTTCCTGATGCGCAAACACTGCGCGGACAAAAACATATTCGCGAACTAATAGAAATGATCGAACAAGGCCACCGAGCAGTATTACTGTTCGCAGTTTTGCATGAGGGAATAAATACGGTAAGTGCAGCAGCACATATTGATGAAAAATATGCCTCGTTATTAAGCCAAGCAATAGCAGCCGGTGTTGAAGTATTAGCATACAAAGCGACTATTTCGGCGGATGAAGTTTTACTTCATAAAAAAATAGCATTTATAGAATAGTGTATTGAGGTGTGTTTATTTAAACCAAAGGATTGAACTATTCGTAATTTGCAAAGTAAATAACGAGCTCAAAATACAGAAAGTTACAAAAATGAATTATTTAAATTAACTTGTTTTTAAAGTTTTTGCCCATATAACAAGGCAAGTTTTAGAAAGCGAATATGTGAATTAATTAAAAGTGTAAACAAACTATTAATACACCTTTTACTCAGTAAGCATGGTTGAAGCTAATTCGATTAATTAAAAATAAATTTGCCTAGGGTATAAGATTCTGTTATTTATACCGCCGGCTAATGCTGAGGCATTAAATTAAGGATTTAGGAGAGAGTTATGCCAGACCAAAAGAAACATGGTTTATTGGCTCAAGCCGGTTTAGAACCATACCAAGAAAAACCAGGCGAAGAGTACATGAATGATGCACAACGTGCTCATTTTAGAACGATTTTAGAAACTTGGCGTAATGATTTACGTAACGAAGTTGATCGCACTAAATCGCACATGCAAGACGAAGCTGCTAACTTTCCTGACCCAGTTGACCGCGCTGCACAAGAAGAAGAGTTCTCTTTAGAACTTCGTACTCGTGACCGCGAACGTAAATTAATCAAAAAAATTGAAAAAACAATTAATTTGATTAAAGAAGATGATTTTGGCTTTTGTGAGTCTTGTGGCATCGAAATTGGCATACGTCGCTTAGAAGCACGTCCTACTGCCGATTTATGCGTAGACTGTAAAACACTTGCGGAAATCAAAGAAAAGCAATCTGGACGCGGCTAATTAATACTTATTAATTAGTTATGTCTCCTACAGCCGTTACTGCGCCTATGCGTAAATATCGCGGTCGTTTTGCACCGTCTCCTTCTGGGCCATTACATTTTGGCTCACTTGTAGCGGCTGTGGGTAGCTATCTAGATGCAAAAGCTAACCAAGGAAAGTGGTTAGTTCGTATAGAAGACATAGACACTACGCGCGTGGTCAAAAACGCCGACTCCGATATTCTTAATACCTTACATGCCTATGCCCTTCATTGGGACGAACCTGTTGTATATCAAACGCAGCGTCTGCCTTTATATCAAGATATTACCCACTCACTTTTAAAACAAAACCTTGTTTATGGTTGCACCTGTACTCGCAAGCAAATAAAAGCTATTGGCGGTATTTATCAGGGGCATTGCAAGGCACTTAATCACAACCCCCAATCCGGTGCGCTTCGTTTAATTCAGCAACATCCAACGACTCAATTTAGTGATTTAATTCAAGGTGACATAAGCGTTAATAGTGCCCTCGCCCATGAGGATTACTTAATTAAACGCAGCGATGACTTATTTGCCTATCAACTTGTTGTGGTCGTCGATGATATTGACCAAGGGATTAATCGAATTGTTAGAGGCGCTGATTTAATTGAGCCAACAGCACGACAAATTAGTTTGTTTAAACAGCTCAACAGCCCTGTACCTGAATTTGCTCATTTACCTTTAGCGGTTGCCAAACCTGGTTTTAAACTGTCTAAACAAAATTATGCCCCTGCTATCAGCAAGCAAAACCCAAAACCAGCTTTAATTAGTGCATTTGAATTTTTAGGGTTGCCTGTAATAGCTGATTTAATCGATTTAAATATTGAACAATTAATCGCTTGGGGCGTTAAAAACTTTAGCTTAAAGCAGGTACCACACGTATCCGAAATACAAATTTCTCAACATCCACATAGTCAAAAAGTCCAATTTACACATTTAAGTAAATAAAATAGCTAAAAACGGCTTAATTTCAACACATCAACTTAATTTTTAAACCCTGCTGGTATATGATAGCCGCCTAAATATATGCTAATTAAGCTAAGCAGCTTGTGCTGGGTTATAACCGCCCTATTTGCTGTAACTTTTGATTGCAATGCAGTGTCAATCATACCTTCTAGGAGACAGATTATTATTTCCAAGCTTTTTCAATTTTGCCGACAAATAATCGGCCCGAATACCAGTGCCGAAAGCGCTTCTGTAAGCAGTGAACCTATTGTTGTCACTCGTGGTGAGCATGGTATTTCTCGCAAACAATTTAGCCCAAATGCAATCAAAGTATTATACCGCTTAAAAGACGGTGGTTACGACGCCTACCTTGTTGGTGGTTGTATTCGCGATATATTGTTAGGCCAACAGCCAAAAGATTTTGACGTAGTTACTAATGCAACACCCGATCAAGTAAAAAAACTATTTAGAAACTGTCGCCTTATTGGCCGTCGCTTTCGTTTAGCACATATTGTATTTGGCCGTGAAATTATTGAAGTGGCGACTATGCGTGGCCATCACGAAGCGCAAGAAGATAAAAATCAAATAAGCCAATCAAGTGATGAAGGCCAACTGCTACGTGACAACGTATTTGGCAGTATTGAAGAAGATGCTGAGCGCCGCGATTTTTCAATCAATGCACTTTATTACTCAATCAAAGATTTTAGTATTCACGATTACGCCAACGGCTTAGCTGCTATTAAAGCTAAACAAATCGAACTAATTGGCGACCCCGAAACGCGTTACCGCGAAGACCCTGTGCGTATGTTACGTGCAGTACGTTTTGCCACTAAACTTGATATGAGCATTGCGCCTAAAAGTGAAAAGCCAATTAGCGAGCTTGCAAGCTTGCTTGATAATATTCCGCCGGCTCGTTTATTTGAAGAAATCCTTAAACTATTTTTAAACGGCAAGGCAGAAGCTAACTTTTTAATGCTGCGTAAATACGGCTTATTCCGCTCACTGTTCCCTGATCTTGATAAAATTTTA
The DNA here is from genome assembly GCF_011378855.1 of Pseudoalteromonas sp. Z1A8. GTDB lineage: Bacteria > Pseudomonadota > Gammaproteobacteria > Enterobacterales > Alteromonadaceae > Pseudoalteromonas. The sequence continues at coordinate 26,786 of NZ_WTLB01000003.1, forward strand.
GATAAAAATCCAAGTGGCTTAGAGCACACACTTATTCAGCAAATGTTTCAAAATACCGATAAGCGTATTAATGCCGATAAAAAAGTAACCCCAGCGTTTATTTTTGCTGCCCTACTTTGGTTCCCGCTACTTGAGCGTACTAAAAAAATTCAAAGCCAAGAGCAACTATCTGAATACGATGCTTTCGCACAAGCAATGAATAAAGTACTCAGTGACAACTCACAACATATTGCCGTTCCTAAGCGCTTTACTTTAGGTGCTCGCGATATTTGGCATATTCAGCATCGTTTAGATAAACGTGCTGGCCAACGTGCTTACCGACTAACGCAGCAACCTCGCTTTAAAGCCGCTTACGACTTTTTATTATTACGCGTAAATGCAGGCGAAACGCAGCATACTGAGCTTGCACAGTGGTGGACACAGTACTTAAGCCAAGATATAAACGGCCAAAAAGAGATGGTTAAAAACTTAGGTCATCAAGGTGGCCCTAAACCACGAAAACGCCGTCGTCCAACTAAAAAGCCAACTGAGTAATAACATGCACTGTGTTTATTTGGGTTTAGGTGCCAACCTAAACTCACCAAAAGAGCAGCTTGATAACGCGGTAATCGCGCTTAAAAAGCTGCCCAATTGTGAATTTATAAACGTATCGCATTACTATGCTAGTAAGCCTATGGGCCCACAAGATCAACCTGACTATATCAATGCAGTAGCGTGCATTAAAACGACTCTTGAGCCAGAGCAATTACTTGATTTAACACAAAGTATTGAGCTTGAACATGGCCGAGTAAGAAAGGCTGAGCGTTGGGGTCCACGCACGCTTGATATAGATACCCTATTATTTGGTGATCAAATTATAAATACGGCGCGCTTAACTGTGCCTCATTATGGTTTGAGTAATCGCGAGTTTGTGGTTTACCCACTATTAGAGCTTGCACCTGAACTTATTTTACCTAGCGGCATTGCATTAAAAACCATTGCAAATAATTTACCGCTCAACGACTTACAACAATTACCTCTGTAATTAACCTAGGCTTTTGCCTGCGAGGATATTATGTCTAAAATAACCGTTTCTACTTTAAATAAAATGAAAGCAGAAAATAACAAAATTACTGCATTAACAGCCTACGACGCTAGTTTTGCAAAGTTATTTCATGATAACGGCGTTGAAGTTATTTTAGTGGGCGACTCCTTGGGCATGGTACTACAAGGCGGCGATGACACCCTTGGCGTAACCAATCAAGATGTTGCATATCATACCCGCTGTGTACGCGCTGGTAGCCGCGAATTGTTTGTAATTGCTGACTTACCTTTTATGACCTACTCGAGCGTAAGTGATACCTGTAAAAATGCAGCTGAGCTTATGCGCGCTGGCGCAAACATGATTAAGCTTGAAGGCGGAGAATGGCTTTACGAGAGCATTAAAACGCTTACTCAACAAGGTATTCCAGTTTGCGGGCATTTAGGCCTTACACCACAGTCAGTACATGTATTTGGTGGCTTTAAAATACAAGGTCGCGAAGAAGACAAAGCACAAAAAATGATTGATGACGCAAAAGCACTAGAAGCTGCTGGCGCACAATTATTAGTACTTGAATGTATTCCAAGTGCATTGGCAAAACGTATTACTGACGCACTAAGCATTCCAACTATTGGTATTGGTGCTGGCAGTTTAACTGATGGCCAAATATTGGTAATGCATGACCTTGTTGGTATTTCGGCAGGTTACATTCCTAAATTTTCTAAAAACTTTTTGCTCGAAACAGGCAATATGCCTGCAGCCGTTCAAAAATATTGTACAGACGTTAAAAATGGCGCGTTTCCAAGCGCTGAACACGAGTTTAAATAATGCAGTCAATTACTGAAATCAGATCGTTACGTAGTCAAATTAAAGCATGGCGCCAAGCGGGTCTTAGCGTAGCGCTTGTGCCAACAATGGGCAACTTGCACCGTGGGCATTTTTCGCTAGTAGAAAAAGCAAAAAACTTAGCCGATAAAGTCGTTGTGAGTATTTTTGTTAACCCAATGCAGTTTGGTGCTAACGAAGATTTAGATAACTATCCTCGTACGCTAAACGAAGACAAACAAGGCCTTGCTGAACTAGGCACAGACATTGTATTTACGCCAAGTGTAGATACAATCTACCCAAACGGGCTTGGTGCACAAAGCTTTGTAGATGTACCTGATATTTCATTAGGTTACTGTGGTGGTTCACGCCCTGGACATTTTAGAGGCGTTGCCACAATAGTCACTAAGTTATTTAACCTAGTACAGCCAGATTACGCCTGCTTTGGTGAAAAAGATTTTCAGCAACTGCAAGTAATTAAAACTATGGCACGCGACCTATCAATTCCGGTTGAAGTTATTGGTGTACCTACAATGCGAGAAGTTTCTGGCCTTGCTATGAGCTCACGTAATGGTTACTTATCTGATGATCAAAAAGCGACTGCAACCGTATTATTTAAAGCGCTTAATACGTGCGCTGAGCAACTTAAAAGCGGCGAAAAAGACTTCGTAAAACTTGAAATCTCAGCTAAACAGAGCTTAGAGCTAGCTGGCCTAAAGCCAGACTATTTTGAGATTGCTCAACGAGATACATTAAAAACTGCTACAATCGAAGATACTCAATTTGTTATTTTAGCCGCAGCCTATTTTGGTGGTGTTAGATTGATCGACAATATTCAGGTCGAAATTTAATATTATTGCGACTCACTTTTAAGGATTAAGCATGCACACATTAATAAAAACAAGCGTAGTCGCCCTTACATTTGCACTATTAGCGGGTTGTCAAAACCAAGTTGAAAACCCTGAAATGAATCAGTGTGCTCAACAAAATTACCAATGCGAAAGCAACTGTGAACAGCAAACAACTGCTGAGGGCTTAAAGCAACAAGTATGCTCTGCAAAATGTGTTGATAGTTATAATCAATGTAAAGCACAAGCTGAAAAATTAGGTAATATTTAATCGTTTAAAATACTGGCTCTGTTTATATTTCAGGTCTTCAATTTTAGGCACAAAAAAACCGCTCAGTGAGCGGTTTTTTATTGCTTATGGTTTATTAGTTCAAACCAAGCTTTTTAAGTTCTGTTTCTACTAGCTTTGCAGAAAGTGGTACATAACCATCTTTTTCTACAATTTGCTGACCATCTTTTGAAAGTACCATTTTTAAGAACTGTTCTTCCATTGGTGATAGCGGCTTATTTGGATGCTTATTTACGTAAACATATAAAAAGCGAGATAATGGGTATTTACCTTGCGCAACGTTATCAAGTGTTGCATCAACAAAGTTATCGCCTTTTTTAGCTAGCGGTACGGTACGTACGCCCGATGTTTTATAACCAATACCAGAGTAACCAATTGCATTTAATGAAGATGAAATTGACTGTACTACCGACGCTGAACCCGGTTGTTCATTTACGTTATTACGGAAATCACCTTTACACAGTGCTTTCTTTTTAAAGTAACCGTAAGTACCTGATACAGAGTTACGCCCGTATAATTGAACATCTTTAGCTGCCCAGTCACCTGTTAGGCCAACATCGCTCCAACGGTTTACTTGCTCTGGTGCACCACACTTACGAGTAGATGAAAAAATAGCATCTACTTGGTCAATACGAAGACCTTCAATTGGATTATCTTTATGTACATAAACCGCTAGTGCATCAATAGCAACGCGTACTTCAGTTGGTTTATAACCGTAGCGTCTTTCAAACGCTTCGATTTCTTTAGATTTCATTTTACGGCTCATTGGACCAAGGTTAGCAGTACCTTCGGTTAGTGCCGGTGGAGCAGTAGAAGAACCTGCCGCTTGAATTTGAATATTTACATTTGGGTAAATACGTTTGTACTCTTCAGCCCAAAACGTCATCATGTTGGCTAAAGTGTCAGAACCTACTGATGAAAAGTTACCTGAAACACCACTAATTTTTTGATACTCAGGAATATCTTGGTCTAAAGCAACTGCTTGTGCAGATACAAAAGTTGTAACAGCCACACCCATTGCGGCAACTAAGTTTTTAAATTTCATGGTGGGTTCTCCAGTTTGTTCGTCCCATTTTCTAACTGCTGCCCACTCTAAAGTGAGTACATGACAGTTACATTACTCTTAAATGACACTTTTATGACTTAACTGATTAGCTTAATTTTTTAGTTAATGGAACTATCTTATCCATTGAAAATTCAAAGGAAAAACACGATCCTTTGTTAATTTCGCTGCTAATATTTAATTTACTATCGTGGCGCGTTAGTACATGTTTTGTAATCGCAAGCCCTAAACCTGAGCCACCCGTTGTTCTGCTACGGGCTTTATCAACGCGATAAAAACGTTCGGTCAAACGGTTAATATGCTCAGGCGCAATACCATCACCATTATCGGTAACACTAAAACATGCTTTATTGTTTTTGTGCTGCCAGCATACTTCTACTTTACCGCCTGGTTTTGTGTAATGAATGGCGTTAAATACTAAATTAGAAAACGCACTACGCAGTTCATCCTCAGAGCCTTTAATATCAAGGGTTTTATCAATATTAAAAATAAGCTCATGGCCTTTATCTTGATTAATTGAGTTTGCCTCAGTGTGAATATAACCCAGTAATTGCGGTACATTTATGGCTTTATCATTGTCTTGACGCCTCGCACCTTCTATTCGCGAAAGCGATAATAACTGACTGACTAAGCTATCCATGCGCTTGCATTGTTCAAGCATGGTATTTTGCGCTTTGTTCCACATAGCTGGAGGCGGCATCATGTCGCCATCCATCATCTCAAGATAGCCTGTAACAACTGTAAGCGGTGTACGTAGTTCGTGTGACACATTGGCAACAAAGTCTTTACGCATTTGCTCTAGCTGTTTTAAGCGCGTTACATCACGTACTACAACCATAAGTTGCGTACTGGCATAAGGCATTACCCTAAACTCAAGTACTTGCTCAATACTGTGGCCGTTATCAAGCTCAAGCGCGTCGTCAAACTCGCCTTTATGCATGTATTTAGCAAACTTAGGTTCGCGAATTAAATTATCAAGGCGCTGACCATGATCGGTTGGCCACTGCAAACCAAGTACCTTAAGCGCAAGTTGATTACACCACACAATACTTAAATCGTTTTGCAGTACCACCACCGCATCGGGCACCGCTTCTGCACCATCGCGAAAACGACGAATTAAATCTGCAAGCTCATTACGTTTTTTACGATTACGGTGCTGTAGATGATAAATACCTTCAAACACTTGCTCCCATGCACCCTCACCTTCTGGTGGATTAAAGCTACGTTGATTAAGTAGCCAATCACTCAAACGATAAAGTTGATGGTAGTGCCAAATAAGGAGGGAAAATGATCCTAAAAATAAAAGCAAAAATGGCGCGCCAACCAGCACACCAATTAATAGTAAGGGTAAAAAATAGATAAACAGGCGCTTTACTAACGCCTGCTTATTAACAACTCGATACATACACTCACTTTACCTTAGAGTAGTAATACATGCGTATTTCATACATTAGCTAAGCTTTAAGCTGATCACAGCTTACTTGAAAAACGATAACCCGCGCCACGTACAGTTTGCACCAAACGGTCATGCCCTAGTGGGCCAATTGCTTTACGCAGGCGACGAATGTGCACATCAACCGTGCGATCTTCTACGTAAACATTAGTTCCCCATACATGATCAAGCAGTTGTTCACGGCTATAAACACGCTCTGGATGGGTCATAAAAAAGTGCAGTAATCTAAATTCGGTTGGCCCCATATCGAGCTCATTACCTTCTGAGGTAACGCGATGTGAAATAGGGTCTAAACGCAGGCCATGTACTTCAATAGCTTCTTCTAATGAGGTTGGCGATACACGGCGAATAACCGCTTTAATACGTGCCATAAGCTCTTTAGGAGAAAACGGCTTAGTTACGTAATCGTCAGCACCTACTTCAAGGCCGCGTACTTTGTCTTCTTCTTCACCACGAGCTGTAAGCATAATAATTGGGATTTGGCGGGTGTGTTCGTTTTGCTTAAACTTTTTAGCAATTTGAATACCGCTTCCACCTGGTAACATCCAATCAAGTAAAACCATATCTGGGTAAGGTTCAACCATAGCTGCAATAGCAGAGTCGTAATCTTCTGCTTCAATTGCTTGAAATCCATTTTGCTCTAAAACAAAAACCAACATCTCCCTGATAGGAGCTTCGTCATCTACGACTAGTACTTTACGTGACATTCCAATTTATCTCTTACGCTATCGAATTAGTTTTCATTATTATGACTAAGTATGACATTTTTATGAAAGTGTAACGTGTAAATTAAAATGGTGGTAAAAAAAACACAAATTAGTGACAAAAAACCTCATTAACGTCATATTTTTAAAACCTTTTTAATATTTAACGTAATAAAAAGAGATTTACGATAAATTTTTAAAATGTCATATTTTTTAAATTACCTGCTTTTTTGCCCGTATTTAAATTACTACATAATACAAAATTAGCTGGGATCATTGTTTTACTAACCCATACCTTTTTACAGATCGACGACTTAAAAGTAACTTTAAAGCCATTTCAAAATTAACATACCCGCCTGTGTAACAATCAATACGTTTAAAAATAGATCTAAATTTTACTAAGCCCCAAATAAAGGATCAGATTTTTACCAAGCCGATCCACTCTCAGATCAGAGTTATACCTAGTCAAAGCCATAAGTTGTTGATTGTTTATACAAATAAATAACGATCAAATTATTTCAAAGCTTAAAATGGCGCCAAAGTGTAGTTAGCTTAGTAAAGTAATGATCCAAAAGTGCTGTGTTAGTAAATGCGTGATCCCAAAGTACGCCGTTGATAGTACAGTGATCTGATCAATAAAAGCCGTACCCGTAATATAAAAGCGCAAGCATTAAAAAAGCCAGCAACAAAGTTACTGGCTTAAATGATCAATTATAAACGATCTATTATCTAATTTTAGGGTCTAGTTCGCCGCTTAAGTATTTAAGGTGCATTTCATCAAGTGAAATTGGCTTAATTTTACTAGCCTGACCAGAAGTACCAAACGAGTTATAGCGTGCAACACAAATCTCTGTCATGGCTTTAGTTGCTTCAGCTAAGTATTTACGTGGATCGAAGTTAGATGGGTTTAATGCCATATGACGACGAATTGCACCAGTAGATGCTAAACGTAAATCGGTATCAATATTTACCTTACGAACACCAAACTTAATGCCTTCAACAATCTGTTCAACTGGCACACCATAAGTTTCTGGAATTTCGCCACCATACTGATTAATAATTTCTAACCATTCTTGAGGAACAGAAGACGAACCATGCATCACTAAGTGAGTATTAGGAATACGGGCATGAATCGCTTTAATGCGATCAATCGCTAAAATGTCATCTGTTGGTGGGCGAGTAAATTTATAAGCACCGTGCGAAGTACCACAGGCAATTGCAAGTGCATCAACGTGTGTTTTATTTACAAAGTCAGCCGCTTCTTCAGGATCTGTTAGCATTTGCTCAGTGGTTAATATGCCTTCTGCGCCAACACCATCTTCTTCGCCAGCTTCACCTGTTTCAAGTGAACCAAGTACACCTAACTCACCTTCAACCGATACGCCACAAGCATGAGCCATAGCAACAGTTTCGCGCGTTACTTCTACATTATATTCGTAGCTTGAAGGGGTTTTACCGTCGCTCATTAACGAGCCATCCATCATTACTGATGAAAAACCAAGCTGAATTGAACGCTGACATACACCTGGCGATGTGCCGTGATCTTGGTGCATAACAACTGGGATATGTGGCCATTCTTCAACGGCTGCTAAAATCATATGGCGAATAAATGGGGCACCAGCATAAGCACGTGCACCTGCTGATCCTTGAACAATTACAGGGCTGTTTGTTTTGTCAGCCGCTTCCATTATTGCGCGCATTTGCTCTTGGTTATTAACGTTAAAAGCAGGTACGCCGTAACCATGCTCAGCGGCATGATCTAAAAGTTGTCGCATACTGATTAAAGCCATTGGGTATTCTCCAATTTATCGACAGTAGTTCCCTACCATCTAGTTTGAACGGATGTGTTAGTTTGGCATTATAACAACGCCACGAAAAACCACTGCTTTGCAGTAATATTCCGTCTAAATTAACTATTAAATTAGGGTGAGAGGTATTTAATAATTAATTGTCGGTGAGGGCTATTACCCCCTCACCTTACGCTACTAAAATTACTTAGCGCGCGACTCTAGCATTTCAACTGCTGGAAGTTTTTTGCCTTCTAAAAACTCTAAGAACGCACCACCACCAGTAGAAATATAAGAAACTTTATCGGCAATGCCGTATTTATCAATTGCAGCTAAGGTATCACCACCGCCGGCAATTGAAAACGCATTTGAGTTAGCAATTGCTTGTGCAATAGCACGTGTACCATTACCAAATTGATCAAACTCGAACACGCCAACAGGGCCATTCCATACAACAGTGCCTGCATTTGCAATAATTTTTGCAAGCTTGCTCGCTGTATCTGGACCAATATCAAAAATCATATCGTCGCTTGTTACTTCGCTTACGTCTTTAAGCGTAGCTACAGCAGATTCAGAAAACTCATTACCAACAACTACGTCAGTCGGTACAGGAATTTCACCATTATTAGCAATCGCGGCTGCACATAAACGGTTCGCTTCATCCATTAAATCAGGTTCGTAAAGCGATTTACCAACAGGGCTACCTGATGCAGCAATAAAGGTATTAGCAATACCACCACCGGTAACTAATTGATCAACAATTTTAGAAAGTGAATCTAAAACAGTTAACTTAGTTGAAACTTTAGAACCACCAACAATCGCTACTAATGGACGCGCTGGGTTATCAAGTGCTTTGCCTAACGCTTCTAGCTCAGCTGATAATAACGGACCTGCACATGCCACATCTGCAAATAAGCCAACGCCATGGGTAGATGCTTGCGCACGGTGAGCCGTACCAAATGCATCCATTACATATACATCACACAGTGCTGCTAGTTGCTTAGATAACGCTTCGTCGTTTTTCTTCTCGCCTTTGTTAAAGCGCACGTTTTCAAAAACAACCACTTCGTTATCAGCAATATCAACACCGTTTAGGTAATCTTTTTCTAAACGTACAGTTTGCTCAAGGGCATCGTTTAAGTAATCAGCTACAGGTGCAAGCGAAAACTCTTCATCATATTCCCCTTCCGTAGGACGGCCAAGGTGTGACATAACCATTACTTTAGCACCCATCTCAAGCGCTAATTTAATAGTAGGTAGTGCTGCACGAATACGCGCATCTGACGTCACTTTACCTGCTTTAACTGGTACATTTAAATCTTCACGAATTAATACGCGTTTGCCGTTTAAATCTAAATCTGCCATTTTTATGACCGACATGAACATCTCCTTAGTTAACGATACTGAACCTGAAAAATACGTTTAAAATTATTATATTAATAAATTACTTATTCACTGCCATCATAGCACGCGCTGTGTCGAGCATACGATTAGCAAAACCCCATTCGTTATCACACCATACTAATAACTTTATCAGTCGTTTGTGACTAACACGTGTTTGTGTACCATCAATAATACAAGAATGTGGGTCGTGATTAAAATCAACCGATACAAGCGGCTCTTCGGTATAACTTAAAATACCTTCTAAGCGGTCTTTGGCTTGAGCTTTAAGTGCATTATTTACTGCATTTAAATCTACATCGGTATTAACCGTTACACTTAAATCCATTGCCGTTACATTTATAGTAGGAACACGTACGGCGATGGCTTCAAAACGGCCTTTAAATTTAGGTAAAATACGGTCTATACCACGGGCGAGCTTTGTATCAACTGGAATAATTGATTGGCTTGCAGCGCGAGTACGGCGTAAATCATGATGATAACCATCAATCACTTGTTGATCGTTCATCGACGCGTGAATTGTTGTAATAGCGCCCGATTCAATACTAAATGCATCATCAAGTACTTTAATAACCGGCACAACACAGTTAGTTGTACACGAGCCGTTAGACACAATTGTGTGCTCGCTTTTAAGCTCATCGTCGTTAATGCCATACACAATAGTGGCATCAACATCGTTATCGGCCGGATGAGAAAATAACACCTTTTTAGCGCCTGCAGTAATATGTAACTGTGCGTGTTCACGCGAGTGATAAACACCCGTACATTCAAGTACAACGTCTACATCGAGCATTTGCCAAGGTAATTCAATTGGGTTTTCTTCACAAAAAAGTGCAATGGTATCGCCTGCAACACTAATGGTGTCTTCACCAAGTTTTACAGGAAAAGAAAAACGACCATGGGATGTGTCGTATTTTAATAAATGAGCAATAGCTTCAGGATCAGCAAGTTCGTTAATCGCAACAATTTTTATATCGTCGCTCAAACCAGACTCGTATAACGCGCGGACAATATTTCGACCAATACGACCAAAACCATTAATTGCAAGTTTGATTGCCATGAAATATAAAATCCACTCTTTTAGCGTGCAGATAAAGGCAATACGCCTTTTAGATGGCTGTATTGTAATCGACCTTGAGTATGATTATAAGAGGGTAGCATTAGAAACTTTAAATTAAGAGTAAAGAGCTTAGCCGTTGTAAGCTCTTTAATGGTTCTGGGCTTTTAGATTAAGCCTTGTAAATTAAGCTTTTTAAACTAGTTTTTTTAATGCATTAATTATATCTTCTGGCTCAGAGCGAGTACGATAATCAACATCAACATAGCGCCAAGTCACTTTACCTTGTTTATCTAAAACAAAGGTGGCAGGAATAGGTAAAATACTGCCATTTCCGTTATTCAGCGACTCTAAATCTAGGCCTCGGTCTACTCGCATATGCTCTAGTAAAAATGTAGGTACTTGCCATGCTACACCATAACTTGCTGCTACATCCGCATTTTGATCCGACAGTACTAAAAAATCCATTTTACTTATTTCGTTTTCGCTCATTGAGCCATCAGGTACTTGCGGGCTAATAGCCACCAGCTGCGCACCTAAAGCATGAATTTCAGGTAAACGTGACTGCAGTGCTTTCAGTTGTAAATTACAGTACGGACACCAACTACCACGATAAAAAGTAATAACCACAGGCCCTTGTGCAAGTAGCTCTTCTAATAAAACTTGCTCACCTTGTTGATTCGGCAGCTCAAAGCGTGGGGCATTTTGAGCTAAATTAAGTGCATTTGCACCCTCTTGAAAGGATTTTGCTTGAGCAATACTTTCATCAACACCTTTCATAAAATCAGGATTACCTTTTCGCCCAGCGGCTACTTTTGCCTCGGTTTGTGCTTTTAATGTGTTGCTTTCATCGCTCATAGTATCGCTACCTTCAAATTAATCAAAAACGTAAAGCCAGCTTACAGTACGAAAGTGTATTTGAAATGAAAATTTTAGTTAGTTATTTCTAAATCAAACACCACATTTATTGATGATTTAAAGCTTACCGTTGGTTGTAAATAATTTTTGCGAGCTTTAGGAAATGAATCGCTCATTGGATTTACTCTATCTATTTTTTTAACCGCTGCACCAAAGCCACTGTAAACGCTTTTTTGAGTTGAGCTAATAGTGCGTACTTCACCCACTTTTGTACCAAAGGAGTTAGCAAGCATATTTGCTTTTTCTTTTGCGTTATTAAGTGCTTGTTGTGTGGCTTGCGCTTGTAACTGCTCAGCTTTTGAAGATAAAAACTCAGTATTTTGAATCGCATTTACTTTTAAACTCAATAAAAAATCACTTAAATCATTCACTCTTTCAATGTTTTTTAGTGTTACTTCAAAGGTCCTTATAGCTGCATATTCAGCGGGAGCTTGATGCCCTGTTTCAATGTAATCCATACCCGTTTTTTCAACTTTAACACTTGAGGCAACTACATCATCGGCAGTTATTTCAAATTGATTTAGTCCGTCAATTAGTAAATTAACTTTATTATCAAGATCGTTCTTAGCTGCTAAAGGTTCGTTTTTAATACTTATAATTTGAAATAGTATTTTAGCGATATCAGGATTGGCAAGCACCTCAGCAGTACCTTGAACCGCAATATGACGATTTGTAGGTAAGCTTGAATTAGCAAAAGAGATGAGTGGGAATAAGGTTAAGAAAATACTCGTGATGAGTTTCATGTTCGTTCCTTGAAGTGGTTAGTTAAATAGTAATGATTAGACACTTAGTACCTATAATTATACAGGCAATAGTAAAAGTAAACTGTCCATTATTGTAGGCGGGAGTTTACCTCGCGCGGCGTAAAACCCCGCCTACAGCCAGCCTACGCCAACTCGCCTATTTTTATCTTTTTTACCACGACTACATGATTACTTTAAATAGGGTAACCGCCTCTTTATTGTAGGCGGGAGTTTATCTCGCGCGGCGTAAAGCCGCGCCTACAGCCAACCTATGTCAATTCGGCTACTTTTAGCTCTTTACCACGGCTTATTTGATGGCACTGAGCTAGCAGTAACTCGGCGGTCGCTTGTGCATCAGTTAATGCGTGGTGGCAATGATAGCTTGGTAACTCATAACGTGTGCGGCAGGCATTTAGGGTTAAATCATCTTGTTTTATTTCAGTTGAATGATGAAGTAAGCGCTTTTGTTCAATATGGAGCGTGTCGATTATGAGTTTAGGACGTATAGTTATATTGGCATTTTTAAGCGCTATTTTTAAAAAGCCCCAGTCAAGCATGGCATTATGAAACACTAAAATGCAGTCGCTAAAATGGCTGCTCAATTGCGTTAATATACTGCACAAGCTCTGTCCTTTTGTTATAGCATCGTCACTAATTCCATGAAAAACAGGACTTTGATCTAAGCTTGTAACCTCTTTATTTATAAGGTGCTGCGACTCGCTCATTTTTATACATTGGTTATCTATTACCACCCACGCTACCGATACAATTTCGTGCTGTTTTGCATCAAGGCCAGTGAGCTCTAAATCAATCACTAAGTAACGTTGTTGTAAGGCATTTTTACCGAGTAATTTACGGCGTTTTAAATACCGAGTAAGCAGCTTTTTTACCATGTTAGTAATCCATCATTATAAACTGCCGCGAGCAAACTTAAACGCGGCGGCTTGCTGCGCTTGTTTAACAAGGTAAAACGCTTCTTTTAGTTGATGGCGCTCTAGTGAGTTTAATTTATTAGGATTAATACAATTACTCGGTAAGCCCTCTTCGTTTATTTGTGTACTCAAGCGAAGCTGCGTTAAGAACCGCCAGCAGTCTTTTAGGTTGTATATATCTTCTTTGCTGATCAGTTTATGTTTTAGTAGTGCGTCCAACCGCTCTTGAGTGTTAGCGCGCCTAATACCCGCTTTTAGAGCGTACAACCGCACTATGTCATTTATAATTACGACACCACGCTTTTTTAAATCTATGTATTTATTATTTTGATCTGTTTTTTCGGTTTTAAATTTATTAAATAAACCAATTGGCACGCTGTTACTGCTTATATCGCTTGCCATTGCGGCATAGAATAAATCATTACGCGATATACGAATTAGTTGCTCGCAAAAAGCCGTGTATAAAGTGTTAGAGCCTTCTATAAAGCGCAGATCAAAAAATATTTTACAGTTAAGCATTGCATTGGGTGTGGGGCTTTTTATCCATTTAAAAAAGCGCTCGCTCCAGTCATTTACGCTCATTCGGCACTCATCGCTGCTTGCCATAATGTTACCCGGACAACGCCTGATGCCGCATTCAACTAAGTTTTCACATACAAACTCACCCATGCTTTTAAAGTAAGCGTGTTGTTCGATGGTTAAGTCGTTTGGGAGTAATAAGCCGTTGTCTTGATCTGAATGCAGGGTTTGTTCTTCTCGTGCTTGCGAGCCAAAGCAAATAAAACTAAAACTGGTTGGTGCTGCGCCATGCTCTTCTTGAAATAAGTGAATAAGGCGCGATGTAAGGGCATCGGTTAAACCACTGAGTAATTTACCAATGAGCGATATGTCGTCAATGTTGTACGAAAAACCACGCAGAAGTTCGGGGATTTCTTTTGCGTAGCGTTTTAAGTCGGTAATCGTATGTGCTTTGTATATGCGCCCAATAAGCTGTACGGGGTCACTTTTTTGTTGGCGCAGTAAATCGGTGCTGGTTATCATTCCTATCGGGTTATGATTTTCGTCAAGTACAGGCAAATGGTGAATGTTGTATTTAAGCATTAAATGTAGCGCCGAAAACACCCGGTTATTTTCAAATATAAACTTGGGTTTAGCGGTCATAATACTGCTTACTGCATCTTGCGGGTCTATCTCGTCGGCAAGTACTCGGTTGCGTAAATCGCGGTCGGTTACCACCCCTACTAAGTGCGCGTGCTGCGTTATCATTATTGACGATACGCCATGCTCTTTCATTTTTTTTGCGCTTTGTCTAATGCTTGCATCGGGTGCAAGCGTAATAGCAGTGCGGGTCATCAGTTCTGATATTTTACGTTCAGACCAACTGTCGTTTTTACTTTTATAATGCGATGACAACAAGCGGTTTGCATGAGCGCGTACAAAATATTGTTCAAACGATTTATATTCTCGGCGTAAAAAGTCAAAGTCTGTTTGGGAGAGCATATAGACTATGCCCTCTTTTTGTACTTCCAACCTATTTTGAATGGCCTCGCCGGTTAACAGCGACGGAAAACCAAAATAATCACCTTGTGCAAGGCGCGTTACCACATCGCCTTTGGCATCAACTAAATCGTATAGACCAGAGCGAATTAAAAATAGTTTGGGGTTTTCACTTTGTAACCACTGCGCTTGGTTTTCGCGTGTAAGGTAAATAACATCGAGGTGATTTACAAAGTACTCGCATGCACTGCTGTTAAGGAGGCTAAAAGGCGCTTGCAAACATACATACTGGGCTATTTCTTGTTGTTCTACACTCATTGTATTCGCTCTTTAAATGGTGATGTACCAATCTAATGTACTTACTTATTAAACAAATAAAAAGCCCGACTAAAGTCGGGCTTTTGGTGCTTTATGTTTTCTAAACTATATCTATAAATTGTAGCCTAGTGGTCGTGCGCTTCTGCCGACCCTTTAGGGTTACGAATGCTTTCAACCATTTCTTGAATTTCAACCGGTGTAGGTTTAGTAAACTTAAGAACAATTGCAGCAACTGCAAAGTTAATAATCATACCAATTAGACCAATACCTTCAGGCGAAATACCTAAGAACCAGTTTTCAGGGCTGTTAAGCTCAGGGCTAACAAACTTGAAGAAGATAATATACGCAGCGGTAAAGCCAATACCCGTTACCATGCCTGCAATTGCACCTTCTCGGTTCATTGTTTTAGAGAATATACCCATAATAATTGCTGGGAAGAAACTCGCTGCCGCTAAGCCGAACGCAAATGCCACTACCGATGCCACAAACCCAGGTGGATTAATACCAAAGTACGCGGAGATAACAATAGCGACCATGGCTGCCAACCTCGCTGCAAGTAACTCTTGCTTGTCGGTAATATCGGGCTTAAGGGTTCGCTTGAGTAAATCGTGCGAAACGGAGGTCGAAATAACCAGTAGTAAACCTGCTGTTGTAGACAGCGCAGCGGCAATACCACCAGCAGCTACCAGTGCGATTACCCATGCTGGTAAGTTAGCAATCTCAGGATTAGCTAATACCATAATGTCGCGGTCTACGTTTACTTCGTTAGCACTATTCGGATCGGTGATTTTACCCGCCGTGTAGAACATTTTGCCATCGCCGTTTTTATCATCAAATGTAATTAAGCCTGTGCGTTCCCAGTTTTTAATCCACCCTGGTGCTTCTGCGTAAGCTGTACCGCTACCGTCTTTACCATTAATGGTATCAACCATGTTTACTCGAGCAAAGGCTGCAACCGCAGGAGCTGTAGTATAAACAATGGCAATGAACACTAACGTCCATGCTGCAGAAATACGCGTGTCTTTTACGCGAGGTACAGTAAAAAAGCGAACAATTACATGTGGTAAACCCGCAGTACCTACCATTAACGCACCAGTAATAGCAAACACGTCAATCATGCTCTTAGAGCCTTCGGTGTATTGTGCAAAACCAAGTTCAGCGCTTAAGCCGTCTAGTTTATCAAGTACGTACACGCCATCGCTGCCAATTAACGTAGCACCAAAACCGGTTTGTGGGAAGAAGTGACCCGTCATCATCATCGAGATAAAAATAGCCGGTACAAGGTATGCAAATACAAGTACACAATACTGCGCTACTTGAGTGTAAGTAATGCCTTTCATGCCGCCAAGTACCGCATAAAAGAATACAATCACCATACCAATGTAAACACCGGTTTCTATTTCTACTTCTAAAAAGCGTGAAAATACCACGCCTACGCCACGCATTTGCCCAGCAATGTAAGTAAAACAAATGAATATGGCACATACAATTGCCACTAAACGCGCGGTGCGTGAATAGTAACGGTCGCCAATAAAGTCAGGCACAGTAAACTTGCCAAATTTACGTAAGTAAGGCGCTAAACACATGGCTAATAGTACATAACCACCTGTCCACCCCATTAAGTAAACGCTGCCATCGTAACCTGCAAACGAAATAATACCCGCCATTGAAATAAACGACGCGGCGCTCATCCAATCGGCTGCTGTTGCCATACCATTAGCAAGAGGAGGTACGCCGCCGCCCGCTACATAAAACTCTTTAGTTGAACCCGCTCGAGCCCAAATTGCAATGCCGATATAAAGCGCAAAGCTTAAACCAACAATTATAAACGTGAGTGTTTGAACATCCATTGCTTAGCTCCTATTCGTCTACGCCGTATTTTTTATCTAACGTATTCATTTTGAAAACGTACACAAAAATCAAAGCAACAAAGGTATAAATCGCGCCTTGCTGGGCGAACCAGAAGCCAAGTTTAAACCCAAAAAAACGTACTTCATTAAGTACATCAACCAGTAATATGCCAAACCCAAAAGACACGATAAACCACACTGCTAAGAGTTTAAATAACAGCGAAATGTTTTCTGCCCAATAAGCTTTTGCTTGTTCTTCATCTTTAAAAGCCATTTTTGTTTTCCCCTTTAAGCACCGCAATATCGCGGTGAGTGGTTTTTTATCTTCGCTTACCAATTTAGCAACGCTGGTTAAATATTGAATTGAGACCATAGTCGTAACAGCTTGTTAACGTTTACGTAAACTGTAGGTTGCGTTTTATTTAAAACATCAAAAACCCTTTAATTACATAAAGTTAATTATTTATGGATATTTAAAACACAGAAAATGTTACAAATTGGTTAATACTGCGACATTAGTCTAATACAATTACATATTTACATTTAAGCCTTTAAATTCATAACCTTAAAAAACAAATGCTATTTAGAAATAAAAATCTGCACGTACACTCACTAGGAGTTCTGGTATTGTGTTAATTCCTCATAGGGTTGAGGAACTATTTAAAATAATAAGGTTTAATAACAACATGACTGCCGTACTCATTATTGTTGCTTTAAGTTATATAGGTGTGCTGTTTTGGCTTGCCAACTGGGGCGATAAAACAACCCCTTTGGCAAAGCGTATTAGCCACCATCCTTTTGTATATTCACTGTCATTAGGCATTTATTGTACGTCGTGGACTTATTACGGCTCGGTAGGTACAGCGGCCACCAGCAGTTGGAGTTATTTGCCCATTTTACTTGGCCCTGCCTTGTTGTTTTTTTTCGGCCAAAGGTTTTTACGTAAACTGGTACTTGTGAGTAAAAAGCAAAACATAACCACTATTGCCGATTTTATTTCAGCTCGCTATGGCAAACGCCAAACCACGGCAATTATGGTTACAGTTATCGCCTTGCTCGCTACTATTCCCTATATTGCACTGCAATTAAAAGCGCTCAGTACCAGCTTTTTACTCCTGCAAAGTAGCACTAAAATATCGGGCGATATGCTGGCGCTTTCGGCTACATTAATTATGGCTTTGTTTGCTATATTTTTTGGTACACGCAAAGTGGATGTAACCGAATATCGTTCGGGGTTAATGCTCGCTGTTGCGTTCGAATCAATGATTAAACTAATTGCCCTTATTGCTGTTGCTGGGCTTGCGGTATTTACACTCTTTAACTTGCCCGAAACTACTGCAAATAAAGTAACCGAATCGATTTGGGATCACTGGACCAACTTTAACTTTTTTAGTTTTAACTTTATTGGTCAGTCCTTAATGGCTGCGGCGGCTATTATATGTTTACCACGTCAGTTTCATGTAACCGTGGTCGACAACCAAAACAAACGCCACTTACTTACCGCTCGCTGGGCTTTTCCGCTGTATTTACTGTTAACTGCGGCAATGATTTTACCTATTGCCACAGCCGCTATTCATCCTGAAATTGGCAGTGGTTATTCACCAGATAGCTTTGTACTTGCCCTACCTTTAATTAACGACAATGCCTTTTTAACCACCTTTGTATTTATAGGCGGTTTATCGGCCGCCACCGCAATGATAGTGGTCGCTACACTGACGCTAAGTACCATGATTTCAAACGATGTTGTGCTGCCACTTATGCTACGTCGCAAATTTAAACGTAACTTAATCACTACCAGTTATAAATCTCGTATTTTACTTGTAAGACGCTTTGCTATTGCGGGCATTTTAATACTGGCCTACTTTTACCAGCAATGGTTTGGGCACAGTAGTGCGCTGGCGAGTATGGGTTTGGTGGCTTTTTCACTTGTTACGCAATTACTGCCTTCTATTGTGGGCGGATTATATTGGCGAAAAGGCCATGCATATGGCGTTTATGCAGGTTTAGTTGCAGGCTTTATTTGCTGGGTATTATTTTTAATGCTGCCAATACTCGATGCCGGCGCAGCACTTGATAGCGAGCTACAGCAAACACTTATAACGCGCGGAACCTTAATAGCTTTGTTTGCAAATATTGGGTGTTATATTAGTTTTTCACTAGGGGCAGAGGAGCGCCTAATTGATAAAATTCAGGCCGCTGCTTTTGTTAATCCCAAAGATCAGGCTATTTTAGCAAGACGCTTAAACAAAGATGTAAAAGCCACGGTTTACGACTTTAAAATACTACTGCAAACCTTTTTGGGGATTCAGCGCAGCCAGCAGGTATTAGCGCATTACGCTCTTGCCCATCACTTAAGCGATAATAACGCACACCCAGAACCCGAATTTATAGCTTACTGCGAACGCGCATTAACCGGCGTGCTGGGCGCATCTTCCGCACAAGCGTTAATACATACTGTATCATCGGGTAAGCGTATGGCATTTGAAGAAGTTGTAAACTTTTTTGACGAAACCACTCAAGCGCTGCAGTTTAATCAAAATCTGTTATTTACCTCACTCGAAAATTTAAGCCATGGTATATCGGTTGTCGATAAAGATTTAAAGCTGGTGGCATGGAACAAACGCTACAGCGAAATGTTTGGCTATCCTGAAGGTTTTTTAGAAGTAGGCCAACCCATAGAAGACATTATTAGATACAACGCGAACCGTGGTGAATGTGGCCCTGGAGAAATAGAGCGCCAAGTAGAAAAACGCGTGCAGCATTTAAGATACGGCAGCTCGCATCACTTTATTCGCCACCGTCGTAATGGACAAGTGTACGAAATGATTGGTAACCCGCTGCCCGATGGCGGCTTTGTTACCAGCTTTTCGGATATTACAAACCACATAAGTACGCAAAATGCGCTTGAAGAAGTAAACATGGATCTTGAAAACCGCATAGAAGCGCGTACTCAAGAAGTACAAACCATAAATAAAGACCTACAAGCCCAAATAGATAGCCGTGTACAAACCGAGCAAGCACTTACTTTAGCCAAGCGCGAAGCAGAGCAAGCCAACGACAGCAAAACACGCTTTTTAGCATTGGCGAGCCACGATATTTTACAGCCATTAAATGCAGCGCGTTTATACCTTGCCGCCATTGACGAAAAACAGCTCGACAGCACTAACCAAAATAGCTTTGAAAAATTAGGCGACAGTCTCGACTCAACCGTGCATTTGATGTCGGCACTGCTTGAAATAGCTAAGCTAGAACAAGGTGCAATGAGCCCCACCCCGCGCCACTTTTTTATTGAAGATATTTTAGCGCCGCTACAAAGCGAATACGCTATTTTATCGAGCGATAAAGGTCTTAAACTTAGTGTGCGCTCAAGCCATCAAGTAGTGCACAGCGATATAACCTACTTGCGTCGAATTATTCAAAACTTGGTCTCTAATGCAGTTAAATACACCGATAATGGCCGTGTATTAATTGCCTGTAGGAACCGAAAGCACAATTTACGAATAGAAGTATGGGATACAGGCCCAGGTATTAGCGAAGTAGAGCAAGCTAAAATATTTAACGACTTTTACCGTGTTGAGTCGGGCGATAACAAAGGCGTAGGCTTAGGCTTGGGTGTTGTAAAACGTATGGCTGACTTATTAAGTTTACCGCTCGATGTGCATTCTGAGCCTAATAAAGGTAGCCGTTTTAGCATTGAAGTACCTTATGGCGACGAGCAGTTTGTACAACAAAAAAGTACTACAAACAGCCTAATAGAAAACCGTGCAGCAATTAATATTGTTGCCGTTGACGACGACCCAGAAAACCTAGCTGCAATGGCAAGCTTACTTAAAAAGTGGCAAGCTAATTACACGCTATTTGATAATGTAAATAATGTACTGGCGCACGCTAAGCAAAACGGTGCACCCGATGTTATTTTAATGGACTATCAATTAGGTAATGACTGCGATGGCATAACGCTAATTAAAACCCTGCGCGAAATTTGGCAAAGCCAAGTACCTGCTATTTTAATAACCGCAGTGCGCGACACCGAGCTTAAGCAAGAAACTAAAGCCGCTAATATTCATTATTTAAGTAAGCCAATTAAACCAGGCAAACTAAAAGCGTTGCTTAATCACAGTACATAATAAGCCAGTAAAAAGTGATCTAGTTAAAAGCTATCAAGTAAAAGTAGCGTAAAAAAAAGCCCAGTATCTTCACTGGGCTTTACTTTATAAATTTTTCATAAAGTTAAACTGGATTTGCTCGGCTTCTAAGCTTTTGAAACAACCAACTTAGCCCAACCAACGAAAGCCCTAAACCAATAAACGAGAGTGCTTTAAGTAACCCCTCTAAATTAGCCATATCTATTAAAAACACTTTAACAATAACTGCAGCCAGTAAACCTAAGCCTACTTTTTGTATTAATAACTGATTTTTAAGGTGACCAAAAATAACAGTACCGGCCCCTAGTATTAACCAAATAACCGAGTAGCTATAAAGCTCAGCGTTGCTTGCGCCTTTTGATAAGTAAATGTAAGGCCCTTGCCAGTACTGGCGAATAAAGCTGTTTATTGCCAATAATACAAAGCCACCCGCTACAGCTAATATAAATGGCGTCGCTTTTGCATTTATTGGTTTTATAAGTTTGGCTAGCCAAAGTGTTAGCCCTGCTGGCACTAACCATAATAGTAATAACCAGTTAAATATTGGCAGCTCACCTATGTAAAGTGATTCAAATAATGGGTTATCGTCAAGCAAGGTTTTAATAGCAAAAAGCCCTGCTAATCCTGCAAGTGCAAAGCCCGCCACTTGGTATAACTTAGCTAAAGTACCGGCAAGTTTTGATCTGTGTAAATACACACACCCTAATGCAAGCCAGTTACAGGTAAGGAGTATTTGTTCGTAAAAGTTAAGTGAATCAAATTGCGGATAATGCCCTACTAACTGATAACTTGTTTCGGTTGTAATAAAAAGTGCTAAACAATGCAGTGCAGCGCCCTCTAACCATACTTTTAATTGTGATGCTTTAAAGCACCTAGCGGCGGCAAAAAATAACGCAATACATAACGGGTAAACCACTATGCTCCAATGCAAACCAAATACCGTAAGTGCATCGTAACTTGGCGTCCAAGGTGAAAACGTAAGGCGCAGTAATAACGCGGCAACTAATGCTTTAATAGGCCAATGCGGCATAGGCACGTTATAGCGTTTTATAAGTACGCTTATAAGTAATACTTGTACAGCAAGTGCAATGGTTAGGCCGCTGTCACTTAGTAGCATGGTAATTGCTAACGTAATATTGGCATTAGCGCCTACCCAATAAGTAAAACGCTGAAAAAGCGTTGTATTATGCTGCGCGAGCTTTATTAAAATAGCCGCCACTACAAACAGTACAACAGCCCAAAGTGGATATGCAGTACTTAACGCAGAATTAGGAATAAGCGAATATAAAGTCGCTATCATTACAAATGCGCTAAACGCCCCCGTAACATGAAATGCCAAACGCTTAATCTGTTTTTTACCATAATAAAGCCCTAAAGCAGTAAGTAACAATCCGAGTAATAAACCCAAACCGTATTCATTTTTGAATATAAAAAGCGCGTCATCAAATAAGTTTGGCGACAAATGCGTGTGTTCAGCACTTATAACTAATAGCGTTGCACTTGCTAATGCTACTGCTTGCCAAATATCCCAGCGACTATTTTTAAGGACTAAAAATAGTATTAGTACAATGCTTAACACGCCGATTGTTTGCCACTGCATATCAAAGTGACTTATTAGCATGGTAAATATTAAGGGCGCTATAAAGGCGAGTAGTAATGCATGATCAGGAAGCACGTTAATTAAACGTTTTAAACTGTGCGGGCGGAGCTCTATAACATTCAATTTTAAGCCCAATCGCGGTATAGCAATTAACCCTATAATACTAAGTAAAGCAAACGTTCCCATTAACCAAACGGTATTAGCTTTAAGTAGCGTAAAACCAACTAAATACCAGCTAATGTGCCCAGCCCATAGTAAATACCATAGCCAAATACGCTGTACTTTATGTGCAACTAACGCAGCCGACAGGCTTACAAAGCCAACATACATTAACAACGCAAACAAATTACCACTGCCAGTGCTAACCCATATTGGTACGCTGTAAGCGCCTATAATACCAAGCACGGCTAATAGCGGGCCTAGCCTAAGCGCCATCGCACTTGCACTAATTGCTATAATAGCTAACGCAAAAAATGCCACGGTAGGGCTCAGCATGTCGTAATTGCTGTAAGCTAAAAGCGTTAAAGCAAAACAGGTAATAAACCCGCCACTGGCAAGCGCTGCGGGTATGTAATTATTAAAGCCTTCAAATATAATGCGTTTATGGTGCAAATAAGCTGCAGCTGCAATTAAGCCAAGTCCAAATAAGCCGCCTAAGCTCAGCCTCATTACAGGCGAGAGTAAACCCGCCTCTAGGCTATATTTAGCTAAAAATATCCCACCAAAAGCAAGTGCGATAGCGCCTATCCAGGTCATCCAGTTTTGCTCAAACCCTGCGCGTAGTTTATTAAAGAGTAATTCTATGGCTGATGCTTTAGCTGGTTTGGCTTTTTTAGGAGGCGCTGATGGCTGATTTATTACCGGTGGTGACGCGCTTTGGGACGTTAAGTTTGGCTGTGTTTTATGAGCAATTGGCTCAGACCTTGAAAGCGCTGCCTGAGCAGTAGATGCTTCACTTTGAGGCTCACTTTGCGATATCGGTTTATGTGTTTGTAAGTGTGTTACTTTGGCCCTTAAAACAGCAACTTCTTGTTTTAATCCATTTAACTGCACTAGCGCTATTAAGCCGCAAATAGCACCGGCAACTACAACCAGTATTACTATAACGGCTAACCCAACTAAATCATCCATGGCACACTCTTATTAATTATTATGCCCTGAGTGTACCTAATTATTAATAAGTAGGTAAATTTTGTTCAATAAAAAAGCCTAAGCGCTTGTAGGCGTTTAGGCTTTACACTACTTAAAATATGTAAATTTATTCAATACTATCGGTAATAGTGCGCTCTAGGGTCATTTTATAACCTGAGCTTGTTGTTTCATCATGATCTAAAATCAATATGTAGTTACCCTCTTGTGTAAAGTCCATATCGCTTTGTTGAATAAGCACAATTTGCTGACCGTTATCTTCATATATAGCATAAACAGTGTAGACTTGGTTATCTACAACTTGCTCTTCTTGGTCATACTTATCTAGGCTATCAACTACGTTACTGGTGTCGTCTACCGTTTCGCCGTTAAGAGTAAAATATACATCAATATCTGAAACCGACTGCCCTGCGTAGCTTTCAATTAGGTTTACAACCGATACCGTATGACTGTAGCTACTTGGTGTTAAGTTTTCTTCAACGCTCATCATGCGTAAGCCGTTATCAACGTCGTTATAAAAAATACCCACCGCGCTTTGCTCGCGCTCTAGCGTCATTAAAAAGTTATCAGCGAGTTTAGTACCTTCTTCGTCATACATAGCAACGCTATAACTATTAGGCGAAAGCTCAACGTAGTCAGTATACGAGTCACTCGATACTGTATTTGTTATATTTACAGTTGTACCGCGTGTAGTCGAAAAGCTAACTGGCGAGTAGTCATCAACCGTATTTATAAAGCGTAATTGCCCTAACGCAGATTGGTGCTTAAGTTCAGTTACGTAGTTATTATCGGTTACTACATCAAGCGTAATACCACCGTCTTCTGTTGCATAACTTGGGCGGATCATCGCTACATAACTTGCTTCATCGTATAAATAAACAGATGACGACTCATACATAACATCACTGCTACCAGCTTTAGTTATGTAAATAGTGTAATAACCTTCATCAATACTTTGCAGGTCTAACTCACCTAAATATTGAGCCGATGAAAAAAGTGTCGCGCTTTCAAATACGCCATCATCAGTTGCTAAATAAATATCGTAGTTAGTGTCCTCCCCTGCAATATTATAAAACCCTAAGTTAAACTCACCCGTGTCGCTTGTAATAGGTACGCTAAGCTCTGTAAATGTAGGCTCATCAAAGTTACCACTCATTACTATTAATTGAGTTTTATCGCCTTTAATAGATACTTCTTGGTCGCTAATTGTTATATAGCTGTCGTTAGCATCTAGGTATTCAAAACTTACGTCAAAAGTGCCTGTGCTGTAGTTGTGGCGAGTTGTTACATCGGCAAAATCAGCGCCTGAGCGCTCTGTTTCTTCAACAAATAAACGTGTGTATGGGCTGTTATACGAGCCATTATACATTTGAATGTAGCCTGTTGAGCTTGAACTATCATCAGAGCCACAACCCGACAAAACAGTAATTAGACTTAAGGGTAATGCAGCTTTTAAAAGGGAGTTGGTCATTAAGGTTATTCCTTATTATTAATATCTCCATTATGACCCTAATATTCTATTTTAATTTCATGATTTACAAAGCATTACCATCACTGACATTTCCTTACGAAAACGTTAAAAAGTGTAGTAAATGTGCAAACAATAAGGACGTATTTTTATAGAATTAAAACGCTTACGGGGCAACTTCAAAACGATCTCGACCATTCTTTTTAGCTAAATATAAAGCTTGGTCGGCGCGTTTCATTACTTTATCTAAAGGCTCATTAGGCATTTGCATTGCAACACCTATACTCACTGTTAAGTGGCGAATATTTTGAACGTTAATAGTATGCGCAATGGTAATTAATTGCTGTGAAAAATCACAAGCTTGCAACATGTTGCTTATAGGTAAGTAGCCACCAAACTCCTCACCACCTAGGCGAGAAAATTTATTATTATGTACAAAAGCATTGTCATATTTGGTTGCTAATTCTTTAAGTACTAAATCACCGACATCGTGACCAAATTCGTCATTAATAGCTTTAAAGTGGTCTATATCGATAATTAAAATAACGTAAGGCGAGTGCTGAGAATTTTTAGCGTGTTGATAAAAGTAGCGTCTGTTATGTACCTTGGTTAAATCGTCAGTAATTAGCTCACGTGCTAATCGGTTATTAATGCTTTGTACAAAGCGCATCGTTTTAAATAAACCATAAGAAGTTAAAAGCATGCCGCTGGTTCTACATAAGTCTTCAAAATAAACACTTACCCAGTAAGGCTGAACAACTAACTCATCAAGCACATCAGCTGTCGTTCCAACGCTCCAAAGTAATAAACCAAAACTAGAAAAAATATATGCCTGTTTAGATAGCTCAGAACATTGAACCATCCAAAACAGAAATATAATGACAATTAAATTAATAAAATCGGTAGTAAAACCATACACATTGTTTTGTACATTTAAAGGAGGGAAAGTATCTAACGCGTAAGCTGTAAACGTAACGATATAGATCAATAAAGCTAAACTGAAAACTCTATTGATCAAAGGCATTTTATAAAAGTTAGAAAGTTTAACGGTGAGTTTTACTGTTTCAATCATATTAATTGCTAGGTTTTCAGTACTTCATTTAAAAACTATAGCACAATAATAAAAACCCTCGCGAAGATAAAACCCACGATAACACTCAAAGTTACGCTTAAATTAAGGTACTAAGTCCCCATAATACCAACACTAAAATAGTGATGCCAATCATGGCTTTAGTTTTATGTTTACTAATGATTCGCTCAGCTTCATTACCTGCATAATAAACAATAATAGCTAAGCCAAAGTAACGAATAGAACGCGCAATACCTGAGGCTAATAAAAACAGCCAAATAGAGTACTTAGTTGCACCCGCTGCAAGCATCGCTATTTGAAAAGGAATAGGCACAATGCCAAGCGTTATAACAAACCAAAAACCTTGATCTTGCATTTGCTGTTTAACGTTTTCAAATTGCTCTGGGCTCGAAAACGTATTAATGATCCAATCACCAACCGCATCAAATAAATAGTAACCCAATGCATAGCCAAAAAGTGCACCTACAATACAACCTAAAGTCGCCATTAATGCGATAAGCCATAGCTTCTCTCTACGTGCTTGCATTAGCGGAACTAAAACAGCCTCAAGCGGAATGGGCACTATAGTTGATTCTAAAAACGACGCTACGGTAATACCGCTAAGCATATGCTTAGAGTCGATAAAGTTACGTGTTTTTTCTTTTAACTTTTTTTGAATGGCCATATGCATTCCTTATCGTGGCGAAAGTAAGTATGAACGGCTTTAATCATTACACAATCAGGTTAATACAGCCTGAAAATACTTAACTTTGTTAGTCAGCTATTTATCATTAACAAATTCGCAATACTTATAAGAATATTTTATTATGTGCCCATACAGTTAGATTCCCTATCACAGTAGTTATTAATTTATGCAAAGTGCGCGTTTTATTCCTTTTAGAAAGCAAGATATTGTTGATATGTGTAGCGAAGAGCTCAATAACAACACACAAAAAACATCGTTTAAACAGTTTTGTGATTTACTAGCCAGCCTTATTCATTACGATTACCACGCAACACTTGAGTCACTTAAAAACAACTATGCGCCGTTTGATCCCAATAGCGATACGCGATCGTTAGCCCCCGTATCGGTTGATCAAAAAGCGCAATGCCAACGTGATTTTGCTAAAGATTTTGCCAAGGTACTTAACGCCGCTAATTTTGAAGTGATCACCAATGAGGACTTACAAGATGCATTAAACGAAGAGTCATTGTTTAAAGTGCGCCTTGAAGTTGAATTTGATGACTTTGAAGAAGTAGTTTTTTATCGCCGTGGCGAGTCGCAACTTAGTGAAACTATTACCAGCTTTTGGGGCCTTCGTAAAAAGCCGTTGCACTTTACTAATTACGATCGCGTAGCTGTATTTATTCGCTTTAAAGATAGCGCTTATTTTAAAGCTAAAAATAAAACGCCTCTGGGGTTTGAGCCAAGTTCAACCATAGTAAAGTTATTTCAAAATGTACCGAAGGCCGATCTCGAAATGCTATTTCCTAATAGCGAAGTGCGCATGCGCCCTATCGATAAGGTTATTATTGGCTCGTCTGCTTTGGTTGGCGGTGCGGTGGTGCTTATAACTAAGCTAGGCGCATCAATCGTATTATTACTTGCTCTATTTGCTTTTTGGGGTGGCTTTAGAAGTGAAGCCGTCGAAATGACTCAACAACACTTTATTACCTTTGCTATTGGCATGGGAGTATTTGGCAGCTTTATTTTTAAAGAATGGAGTAAATTTAAAAATCGTAAAATTAAATTTATGAAAGCACTTAGCGATAACCTCTACTTTAAAAACCTCGATAACAACGCAGGTGTTTTTCACACGCTTATAGACGCCGCCGAAGAAGAAGACATAAAAGAAGCCTTACTTGCTTATACTTTTTTATTAAAATCAGAAAGTGGCTTAAGCGCACAAATGCTTGATGAACAAATAGAGCATTGGTTTAAAAGCAAATACCAGTGCAGTCTTGATTTTGAAATTACTGACGCGCTTGAAAAGCTGGTGCGTATGCGTTTAGTAACGTGTAGTAACGAAATAGAGGGAGCTGACGTGTATAGCGCGCTAAATTTAGATCACGCAAAAACTATTCTTGATGAGCGCTGGGATAATCTTTTTCAGTATAATTAATGTAGTTTTTTGCTAAATAATACCCAAATAAAAAAGCAGCTGTAACTACAGCTGCTTTTTACGTTTTAATTATCTGTTTTAGCTAAGCAAAATTGTTAAATTAACTCAGCCTCTTTTTGCTTATTAAACTTTGCATGCACCAGCTTATAAAGTGCAGGTAATATTAATAGCGTAAGTAAAGTTGATGAAATAATCCCGCCAACCACTACTGTCGCGAGAGGTTTTTGCATTTCAGAACCCGTTCCCGAATTAAGCGCCATAGGTATAAAGCCTAAACTTGCCACCAGCGCCGTCATCAGTACTGGGCGCAAGCGCTGTAATGCACCGCTGTGAATTGCATCAAACAAACTTAAACCATCGCTTCGTAACTGCTTTATAAACGACAGCATAACTACGCCGTTTAATACCGCGACACCACTTAGGGCAATAAAGCCGACACCCGCTGATATTGAAAGCGGCATATCGCGCAGCAATAACGCAAGCACACCACCCGTTAATGCCAGTGGCACACCACTAAATATAATCAATGAATCACGAAGCGATCCAAAGGCGCTATACAGTAAGCCAAATATAAGCAGTAAAGTGACCGGCACAACCAACGACAATCGCTTACTTGCTGATTGTAGCTGCTCAAACGTGCCGCCGTATTCAAGCCAATAGCCACTTGGTAAGTTAAGTGATTCATTCATGCTTGCTTGCGCATCACTTACAAAGCTTGCTAAATCGCGCCCCTCTACATTGGCAGTTACCACGACGTTGCGCTTACCACTTTCGCGGTTTATTTGATTAGGCCCTTTTTCAATGCTGATTGTCGCCACTTCGCCAAGCGGTACAAATGCAAGTTCTGGGTTACTATCTTTAGGTAAAGCAACTGGCAAACGAGCAAGTGCTGATACATCGCTAGACCAACGCTTATCAAGGCGCACTAATAACGAAAAACGTTTATCGCCTTCGTAAATTAGTCCGGTTTGCACACCACCAACAGCGGCGGTAAGTGTCTGTTGAATATCGTTTACGCTTAAACCCAATAACGCCATGTGGTCACGCATTGGTGTTACCGAAAGTGTTGGCAATCCTTCCATTTGCTCCAAACGTACATCGGTAGCGCCTGCAATATTACGCATTAGCCCTGTGGCTTTTTCGCCAAACTCTTTAAGTACGCTTAAGTCGTCACCATAAATACGCAGTGCCACATCGGCGCGCACGCCAGCAATTAACTCGTTAAAGCGCATTTCTATTGGTTGTGTAAATTCGTAATTATTACCAGGGACATCGTTAACACGGGTACGAATTTGCTGAACCAATTCTGCTTTAGTAAGTGCTGGATTAGGCCACTCATCTTGCGGTTTGAGTATTAAAAAAGTATCGGCAACATTAGGCGGCATAGGATCGCTTGCTACATCGGCAGTACCAATTTTTGAAAATACGTTAGCAACCTCAGGCTGATCTAATATGGCTTGCTCAAGTTCTTTTTGCATTTGCACAGATTGCTCAATACCAGTGCCGGTAATGCGCAGCGCGTGCATAGCAATATCGCCTTCATCAAGTTTCGGTAAAAATTCTGCGCCCATGTTTTTAACTTTAAAACCAAGCACCAATACTAATGCCGTGGCTATACCCACCATCAGCCACGGTAATTTAAGCGATATACCAAGTAATGGCTTATACACTTTTTTAACGCCGCGCATGACTGCGTTTTCGGTTTCATCAACTTTGCCACGTACAAATACCGCAATAGCAGCAGGAACAAACGTTACTGCAAAAATAAGTGCGCCTACTAACGCCGCAACCACGGTAAACGCCATTGGCTGAAACATTTTGCCTTCAACGCCACTTAGTGCAAATAAAGGTAAGTAAACCAGCATAATAATAACAATGCCAAATACAGCCGGTGTAAATACTTCTTTGGTGGCTTCGGTCACTACATTTAAACGCTCGTTTAAGGTAAGTAGCCTGCCATGTTTATGCTGAGCTACACCGAGTTGGCGCAGGCAGTTTTCAACAACAATTACAGCGCCATCAACAATTAAACCAAAGTCGATTGCGCCTAGGCTCATTAGGTTACCCGATACGCGATTACCCACCATTCCTGTAACGGCAAACAACATACTCAACGGAATAACCATTGCCGTAATAAGCGCGCCCGTTACATTACCCAGCAGTAATAGCAAAATTACTATCACTAAAACGGCACCTTCAAATAAGTTGGTTTGCACGGTTGCTATGGTTTTATCAACAAGAGTTGTGCGGTCGTAAACCGCTTCAACAATAACGCCAGCGGGTAAGCTTTTTTGCACATCAACTAACTTATCAGCCATGGCTTTTGCCACTACGCGGCTGTTTTCGCCAATTAGCATCATGGCGGTGCCGAGCACGGTTTCTTCGCCGTTATAAGTGGCCGCGCCGGTTCTAAGCTCTTTGCCTAAAAGCACGTTAGCCACATCTTTAATGCGTACAGGCGCATCGTCGCGCTTAGCTATAACGGTATTGGCTATGTCTTCTAGTGTTTTAAGCTGCCCAGGCGAGCGTACTAAATATTGCCCGTCAAAGCGCTCAATATAGCCTGCGCCTCGGTTACTGTTATTAACCTCAAGTGCACTAATTACATCGCTAATAGTAAGCTTATAGGCAATGAGTTTTTCGGGCACTGGCGCTACTTGGTATTGGCGCTCAAAACCACCTTGGCTGTTTATTTCGGTAACGCCTTTTACTTTTAAAAGCTGCGGGCGAATAACCCAATCTTGTAAAGTACGTAAGTCTTCGGCGTTGTAGGCGGTGCCATCTTCTTTTAACGCATTAGGCGTGGCGTGCACACTATAAGTAAATATTTCGCCTAAACCACTGGCAATAGGACCCAAGTTTGGCTCTACGTTATTAGGTAAGTCGGAGCGAATACTTTGAATGCGCTCACCAATTTGCTGACGCGCCCAATAAATATCGGTGCCTTCATTAAAAATAACCGTTACTTGCGAAAGCCCATAACGCGAAAGCGAACGGGTATAATCAAGCTTAGGTATGCCCGCCATGGCGGTTTCTACCAAATAGGTAATGCGTTGCTCTACCTCTAATGGCGTAAAACCCTGCGCTTTGGTATTAATTTGCACTTGTACGTTAGTTATATCGGGTACTGCGTCTACTGCTAAATTTTGAATGTTGTATACACCAAATCCAGCAAATAAAAATGTAAGCGCAAGCACCAGCATGCGGCGTTTAACCGCAAAAGAAACTATCCAATTAATCATGGTGCCTCCTAGTGAGCGTGGCTTGCGCCGCTTTTTAAAATATCGGCTTTAATGACATAACTATTGTCTGTTACGTATTCGCTACCTGCGTTTAAGCCTGTAAGTACTTCTACCCACTCGCTATTTTTTGCACCTAAGGTAACGGGACGCACTTCAAATACATTGTTTTTACGAACAAACACACTGAATTGACCGTTAAACTCTTGAATTGCTTGTGGCTTTACACGCACGCTGGCATTTATTTTAGCCACACTTACATCGCTATTTATATGCATGCCTGGGCGCCAATGCCCGTCTGGGTTATTAAGCTCTATACGGGCGCGCGCTATGTGCCCGCCAGTCATCATTGGAGCTATAAAAAACACTTTTCCTTGCGTATTTAAATGATGATGTAGGTCGTACACTTTAGCGCTTTGACCAATGGCGAGTTTTTCAATGTTTTCAGGAAAAGCCGATAACTCAACCCATACTTTATCAAGGTTAACTACCTGCATAAGTGCGCTGGTGCTTGCAAGCTCGCCACGCTTTAAGTATTGCTCGGTTACAACGCCGCTAATTGGGCTTTTAATGGGGTAATTTTGCAGTGTTTCGCGGTTGGTTACATTGGCAAGTACTTCGCCTTTTTTAACGTTTTGACCAATGCTTACAAAAATATCACTGATCAATCCGGCATACGGCGCCATTACTTCTACCGTGCCGTGTTGTGTTGGAGCAATAACACCAAAAAGCGTATCGGTAATATCTACTTCACCACTTTGCGCTATCTCGGTTTTAATGCCTGCGCGCTCAATAGCTCGCTCTGTTAACGTGGTTTGCCCTTCGTGTTGATCGTACTCATAGCTAATGCTCTCACTGTTATAATTAGCAGTAACGGTAAGTGCAAACGAATGCGGTTCGTTAATTGATTGCGTGCTCACAAGGTAGTCGCCCTCAGCTGTAAACTGTATATTTTGCGGGGCTTCAACTAAACGTTTTAAACTCATTGTTATGTTTAAGTCGTTTATATTAATTGGCTGATTTTGTTTATAGCCATATACACGTAGCTCAACATTACCTGCAAATTCTTGCAATTTAAGCTCAAGTGTTAATTTAGGGTCAGTTAATAAAAAGCCGCCGTGTGGACCTTGCTTTTGCTCGTGTTGCTCAGTTTCTTTATGACCTGACTCGCCATGCTCAGCAGAGGCAAATGCATGTGTACTTACAAAGCTGCTGGCAAACGAAAGTGATACTAGTAATGCGATTATATTTTTATTCATGATTGATGAGTCTCAATTAAAGATTGGCCTGTTAAACGCTCAAGAGTAAGTAGCACTTGGTACAGCTCTGCGTGAGTTGTAATAAGTGTGCGTTTAGAATCAAAAAGTGCTTGTTGAGCATCAAGCAATTGCAACACCGAAATTTGTCCGCGTTGATAACTTTTTAAGCTTTGCTCAATCAATGTTTGTGCCTGAGGAATAATTTGATCAGATAATAGCTTTGCCTGATTAGCTCGACCTTGATAATAAGCGTACAAAGTACGTACTTGCTGGCGTAGCTGGATGCGCAATTGCCCTTGCTGCTCATTTAAAAGCATGAGCTGACTATTTGCAGCTGCAATATTGCCGCTATTAGAATTGCTTAATTGCAGTGGCATAGAAAACGAAAACACTAACGAGCTGGAGTCATTTTGCTGGTTATAGCGCACGCCTCCCCCTACGTTAATATCGGTTTGTCCGTTTGCTTTTTGTAGTGTTAAGTTGGCTGTTTGCTGTAAATATTGCTGCTGTAATAATGCAAATTCAGGAGCTTGGTTAACCGCATCTAAAAGTGCTTGTGCTGATTTAAGCGCAGTAATTACATTAATATTGCCAGCAAAAGTATCGTAGGGTTGCTCCTCACTCCACAGCTCGTTAAGCGATAAACTTGCTCGCTCAAATTCACTATTAAGCATGGCTTTATCAAGCTCTACTTGGCTAAGTGCATAACGCATGCGCGTTACATCAGCTTGCGACGCAGCACCCGCATTGGCTCTTTGTTCAATCGCTTTAAGCGCCTGGGTAACTACCTGTTTACGTTCACTATTTAAACTTAATAATGTTTGAAATTTAAGCCCTTGATAGTATCGCTCAGCAGTGGTTGCCAATAACGCTAAACGGGTATTTTGATACTGTATTGCTTGGGCTTTAATATTGGCGGTTGCGTAATTAATACGGCTTTGGCGCTTATCGCCCAGCTCTATTAGTTGGCTAAGCCCAAGTGTTATTTCAGCGCCTTGAATGCCACGCGCCTTGTTTGTGCCCAGTAAGTTTTCAGCTTCAATATTCAATACAGGATTAGGCGAAAGAGCAGCTTGAGATTTAAGCGCACTCAATATTTTTTGATGATAAGGGTAGCGTTTTAATACCAGATTTTGTTGTTCGGTATTACTCAGTGCCTGCTTAAGGGTTAATGTTTTAACATTCGCCAAAGTACTAAAAGCAGGTAGCGCGCACATTAGCGCCACCAGCATAATTGGTTTTTTATTCATATAGCGTGTCCGTTTTTTAACAAACAGAGTTAACTTAATCACTACGCCTATTTTAAAAACAAGCGCGATCAAGCAACCTAAATATGTAAATAACTAGCCTAATAGCGCACAAGCGCAGGCAGTTTTTACAAAGTATTTAAAATTAAAAGCTAGCTATAAAAATTTGGTGGCGGTACATCTGGCGGGTAATTTAACCCGTTATAGCACGCAGGCGAAGTTGCTTTACTTTGCTCTGGGCTTATTGAATGGCTAGAGGTGCTGTTGTAGCCACAATGGCAATGTTGGTGGGCATGAATCTCGGTAGTTGATGTTTTATCGCTTTGGTTATCATCGGCTGTGGAGTCGCCTTGCGATAACGAACTGGTTACGTGATCAACGTCTTCTTGCAAATGATACGCAGCACCATCACAGCTAATAAAGCTGTGTACAAGCACTAATAATATCACTATTAAAAAACGGTTTGAGCGCATTACCTACCTAAAACTCTAAAATGCAATTTAAGAAATCGCACAATACCTTAAATTTATTCAAATGTAGAGAGCCGCTAACGTTATTTTCTAAATTCGCTTGGCGACACACCTACCGACTTCTTAAAACGTTTGGAAAAATTAAAAATATTAGAGTACCCCACATAACTTGCCACATGCGAAATTGGCCAAGCCGTGTTTAACAATAAGTTTTTAGCCCGTTCAATGCGTAAATAAATAAGTTGTTGTATTGGACTTTTACCAAATTGCGCTTGGCATAAACGATGCAAATGCGGCGATGAGTAATGCACATGTTCGCACATTACCTCTATTGTCCAATCAAACTGCAAGCGCTTATCTACCTCTTCAAACAGACTAATTAAACGATTATGCGCCGCACCCTGTGAATTATTTTGCAGCGTAGCATTTAAGTAATGACTTAAAATAGGCGTTACGCTTTCGCGTAAATTAGCATTGGGCTCGCTGTATAAAAGCTCCATAGCAAGGTGTAACGGTTCAAGTTTTTGCTCGGTTAATACCAATGCTTGCGCTAAGTTTAAATGCTGCCAACGTTTAGTATTTGCAAGGTTTAACCAAATAACATCCCAATGTTCAGCATCAATTTTCACTTCAAAGCTTTGCTTTGCTGGTAGCACAATAAGTGTATTGGCATTAAGTGTGTACTGCTCATTTTGTGTTGTTAATTTACCCTGCCCTGCAAGCGTATAAAAAAGTGTATGTTCTAGCGGTGCTGAGCGTGCTACGC
This sequence comes from Pseudoalteromonas sp. Z1A8, assembly GCF_011378855.1. Classification (GTDB taxonomy): domain Bacteria; phylum Pseudomonadota; class Gammaproteobacteria; order Enterobacterales; family Alteromonadaceae; genus Pseudoalteromonas. The sequence goes on from NZ_WTLB01000003.1 coordinate 62,027, forward strand.
AATAACGACCCGATAGGTTTGAGCAACCCGCAAGTGCTATTTCAAGGTTTGGCATTTGCGCGAGCGTTTGTGAATCAATAAAGCGTTCTATACAACGCGGACCAATATCGAGTATGTCTTTAATGTTATAGCGCATAATTACAATGATAGTTTTGGACAAATAAAGGAGAGCTTTAAGCATAACCCCTGCGATTATTTTTAGCTATATTTAGCGCATTATAATTGCCCGCTTATGCAATAGGATAAACATGACCTCTTTACAGCACATAATTAATCGCCGAGATTGGGAAAACCCAATTTCAGTACAAGTTAATCAAGTAAAAGCGCACAGCCCACTCAATGGATTTAAAAGCGTTGACCATGCCCGTACTAACACGCAATCGCAAAAACAAAGTTTAAACGGTCAGTGGGACTTTAAATTATTTGATAAACCCGAAGCGGTTGATGAATCGTTGCTAAGTGAAACACTAAACAGCAACTGGCAAAGTATTACAGTGCCTTCTAACTGGCAATTACACGGCTTTGATAAACCTATTTACTGTAATGTTAAGTACCCATTTGCAGTTAACCCGCCTTTTGTACCAAGCGACAACCCTACAGGCTGTTACCGCACTGAATTTAATATAAGCGAAAGTCAGCTAACTCAGCGTAATCATATTATTTTTGAAGGCGTTAACTCGGCGTTTCACCTGTGGTGTAACGGACAGTGGGTGGGTTATTCACAAGATAGCCGTTTACCGAGCGAGTTTGATTTAAGCGAACTGTTAGTTGCAGGCACTAACCGTATTGCCGTTATGGTTATTCGTTGGAGCGATGGCAGTTATTTAGAAGATCAGGACATGTGGTGGCTAAGCGGTATTTTTCGCGATGTTAACTTACTTACAAAACCACAAAACCAAATACGTGATGTGTTTATAACCCCCGATTTAGACGCTTGCTATCGCGATGCAACGCTACATATAAAAACGGCGATTAATGCGCCAAATAACTATCAAATAGCAGTGCAAGTTTTTGATGGCGAACAGGCGCTATGTGAGCCGCAAATTCAAAGTACTAACAATAAACGTGTTGATGAAAAAGGTGGTTGGAGCGATGTTGTATTTCAAACAATTGATATACAAAGCCCTAAAAAATGGACCGCCGAAACCCCATACTTATACCGCTGCGTTGTGAGCCTGCTTGATGAGCAAGGCAATACCATCGACGTTGAAGCTTATAACATTGGCTTTAGAAAAGTAGAAATGCTTAACGGGCAGCTTTGCTTAAACGGCAAACCGCTACTCATTCGCGGTGTTAACCGCCACGAACACCACCCAGAAAACGGCCATACAGTTACTACCGCCGATATGATTGAAGATATTAAGCTGATGAAGCAAAATAACTTTAATGCCGTGCGTACTGCTCACTACCCTAATCATCCACGTTTTTACGAGCTATGTGACGAGCTAGGTTTATACGTAGTAGATGAAGCCAACATAGAAACCCATGGTATGTTTCCTATGGGGCGTTTAGCGAGCGATCCGCAGTGGGCTAGCGCATTTATGTCGCGTTATACACAAATGGTTGAGCGCGATAAAAACCACCCCTCTATTATTATTTGGTCACTGGGTAACGAATGCGGGCATGGTGCCAACCACGATGCCATGTACGGCTGGTCAAAAAGCTTTGACCCGTCTCGCCCAGTGCAATACGAAGGCGGCGGAGCAAATACAACGGCTACCGACATTATTTGCCCAATGTACGCCCGTGTAGATACCGATATAAAAGACGATGCAGTGCCTAAGTATTCAATTAAAAAATGGTTGAGCCTACCAGGTGAAACTCGCCCGCTTATTTTATGTGAGTACGCGCACGCTATGGGTAACAGCCTAGGTAGCTTTGACGATTACTGGCAAGCATTTAGAGAATACCCACGCCTACAAGGTGGCTTTATTTGGGATTGGGTAGACCAAGGTTTATCTAAAACAGACGAAAATGGCGAGCATTACTGGGCTTACGGTGGCGACTTTGGTGATGAACTAAATGACCGTCAATTTTGTATAAACGGTTTATTATTCCCTGACCGTACACCGCACCCAAGCCTATTTGAAGCTAAATACAGCCAGCAACATTTACAATTTACACTGCGTGAGCAAAATAAAAATCAATACAGTATTGATGTATTTAGCGATTACGTATTTAGGGCAACAGATAACGAAAAACTCGTTTGGCAATTAATGCAAAATGGCATATGCGTTGAGCAAGGCGAGCAAGTACTTAATATAGCGCCGCAAAGTACGCACACTTTAACAATTAAAACCAAAACAACGTTTGAGCAAGGCGCACAGTATCACTTAAATTTAGAGTGTGTGCTAATTAACGACTCGCACTTTGCAAACGCTAATCACGTTATGGATACCGCGCAGTTTAAGCTTATAAACAGCAAGAGCTTAAGCTGTAATGTGTTTGCATCAGCTACAGAGCAAAGCGCTATAAGTGTTAATGAAACAGACTCTCACCTAAGTATTGAAGGCGATAAGTTTAAACTTATTTTTAGTAAGCAATCAGGGCTTATAGAGCAGTGGTTACAAAACGATACTCAGGTTATTAGTAGCCCATTAGTTGATAATTTTTATCGTGCACCACTTGATAACGATATTGGTGTAAGCGAGGTAGACAACCTCGATCCTAATGCATGGGAAGCTCGTTGGTTGCGCGCAGGTATAGGACAATGGCAGCGCACATGTAGCTCAATTAATGCAGTGCAATCAAGCGTTGATGTACGTATTACTTGTGTATTTAATTACGAGTTTAATGGCGCGCTACAAGCACAAACACAGTGGTTATATACCCTCAATAATACCGGCACTATTAGCATCAATATTGATGTGCACTTAAACGACACTCTGCCACCAATGCCGCGAATAGGGTTAAGTACAACGCTTAACAAGCAAAGTAATACACAAGTAAACTGGCTAGGGTTAGGGCCTTTTGAAAACTACCCAGATCGCAAAGCCGCAGCACGTTTAGGTTATTACAGCTTGAGCTTAAATGAGCTACATACCCCGTATATATTCCCAACCGATAACGGACTGCGTAGCGATTGCCAATTACTGAGCATTAATAACTTAACCGTAACTGGCGCGTTTTTATTTGTCGCCAGTGAGTATTCACAAAGTATGTTAACACAGGCAAAGCACACTAATGAGCTAATTGCTGATGATTGCGTGCATGTACATATTGATCATCAACATATGGGCGTGGGTGGCGATGACTCGTGGAGCCCAAGCACCCATAAAGAATATTTACTTGAGCAAAAGCAGTATAGTTATTCTTTAACTTTTTCAGCTAAATAGGTTATTTAAACAAAAACAGCGGCCAAATTGGCCGCTGTTTTTTAAATTTATAAACGTTATTTATTAGCTAGTTTTTTAGCTAATACGTTATCAAGCGAAAAACTTCCTGCCCCTTGAATAACAAGTACAGCCATTACAACAAGTAACGTTAAAGCATATTCGTAGCCATTGTTTGCCATAAACAAACCATTACTAATATGCACGCTAAAAATAGCAATCAACATTGTAAAGCCGGCAACAACCGCTGCTGGGCGTGTTAATAAACCAATAACCAAGGCAATACCACCAAAAAACTCTGCACTACCGGCCATCATTGCTAACCAGTAACCTGGCTCTAAGCCAATGCTTGCCATCCATTGCCCTGTGCCTTCAAGGCCATAACCGCCAAACCAAGCAAATAGTTTTTGTGCACCATGCGCCGCTAAAATAAGGCCAACTGGCACTCGTAAAATTAATGCTGCTACGCCTGCTTTTGAGCTTAATATTTTTTGCAATAGTGTCATGAGTTTTTATCCTGTGTAAATTTATAAGGTGTTAGTTCTGCTAACCGATGAACACAGTTTACTATCATCATTTGGAAATGTTAATATCGGTATTATTGGTTAATTATCAATGCAGTGTTTTTAATGTGTTTTATGCACAAAAAAGCCGCTAACTTTAAACGTTAGCGGCTTTTAGTTTTAAGTTACTTAAAAGTGATTAAGCAACTGCTTGCTCTAAAATTTCACGGCTTTCTTTAAGCGTAATTGCTTGGTTTTCACCAAGTGCTAGCATGCCGTGCGCTTCAAGTTTACCAATAATATTGTCAATAGCCGCGGCTTTATCATCGCCATGTTCAGTAAGCACAGTTGCTACGTCAAGGCTGTGGTAAAACGCTTCAATTGCTGCAATTGTTTTCTCAGCTAAGTCGTCAGATTGCTCAAGACCAAATACGTTTTTACCCATTTGCTCTAGTTTTGCTTTTTTAACTGCAAATTGGTTGCGCAGTAAAGAAGGCTGAACAATAGCAAGTGAACGTGCATGGTCAACACCGTAAGCGGCTGTAAGCTCGTGGCCAATCATGTGCGTTGCCCAATCTTGCGATACACCAGAACCAATTAAACCGTTAAGTGCTTGGTTAGCTGCCCACATAAGGTTTGCGCGCCATGCATCGTCTTGGTTTTCAAAGTTATCGCCTAATGATTTAAGTGCTTTTAATAGCGCTTCAGCGTAACCATCTTGTACAAGTGCACCGGCAGGGAATGTTAGGTACTGCTCACACGTATGAACCCATGCATCTACTAAACCATTTACAAGTTGGCGCTGTGGTAATGTTTTCATTACATCAGGGTCCATAATTGCAAACTTAGGTTGTACCGCAGGAGACATAAACGGAAGTTTTTGTTTAGTCGCAGCTTTGCTCACAACAGAACCTTGGTTAGACTCAGAACCTGTAGCTGGAAGCGTAAGTACTGCCCCAATAGGTAATGCGCTAGTTACTTTATGCTTACCAGTAGGAATATCCCAACCTTCGCCATCATAAACGGCAGATGCTGCAATGTATTTAACGCCGTCGATTACAGAACCGCCGCCTACAGCTAGTACAAAGTCGATATCTTGTTCTTTACAAATTTTTACTGCTTGGTCTAACACTTCAATTGTTGGGTTAGCGCCAACTCCCGAGAATTCAACCCAATCAAAGCCTTCAAGTGCTGCTGCAACTTGGTCGTACACGCCGTTCTTTTTAATTGAACCGCCGCCGTACACTACAAGTACTTTTTGATCTTTTGCGATCAAATCAGTTAGTGAGGCAATTTGTTCTTGGCCGAACTGGATAAGTGTTGGATTTACGTAGCTAAATTTCATTATTTTGCTCCTAGGTGACGGTTAAATACTAAATATAATGCTTAGTTACTAACTAAGCCAAACTTCAATGAGTGCATATTAGTGGCAAAACAAACATTAAAAAAGCCCAATAACTCGCAAAAGCTTGCCTAAAACTGTCAATATTGATATTTTACACAAAATTAGTACGATAGTAGATGCTTTAATGTTCTCAATAGCCAACATGATGCAAAAATTTGCAGAGCACAATAATTTACTCAACTTTGAAGGCAACATGGAAACCATTATTCCAGGTGTGTATTTTCATCGCGCAAGTAAAAGCTCGCCACGCCAGCCACTCATATATAACTCAGGTATTATTATTGTTGGCCAAGGACATAAAATAATTCATTTCCCTGAACATCAAATAAAGTATGGCGAAGGTGACTACCTTGTTTTAGGTGTCCCCGTGCCACTTGAGTGCGAAGCTTTTACCGATAACAACCTGCCTGTAATGGGCATTATTATAGATATAAACCCGGTAATGTTACACAAGCTAGTAAACCAAATTGGTACACATAAGCCATTCACCACAGGGCAAATGAGTGGCGTTCAATCGGCTAAAATAGATGGCGTTATGGAGCAAGTAACCCACCGCTTACTTAGCGTGCTTAATAACCCTATTGAAGCAGACATTTTTGGCGAAGATATAGTAAAAGAATTAGTATATCGTGTGCTTTGCGGCCCACAAGGCGACACGTTAATAGGCCTTGCCATGCACGACGGGCACTATGCGCGCATAGCACGTACGCTGTCGACTATGCACAGTAGTTATGCCAATCAAATTACGGTTGAAGGGTTAGCTGAAGATGTAAATATGAGTGTGTCGTCGTTTCATCGTGCTTTTAGGCAAGTAACGTTTGAGTCACCTTTGCAGTATTTAAAAAAAGTACGCTTAGCTAAGGCTAAAGAGCTTATAACCAGTAGTGGAAGCAAGGCAAACGAAGCCGCATTAAAAGTTGGCTATACCAGCCCATCGCAATTTAGCCGCGAATTTAAGCGTCACTTTAATAAAACGCCAAGTGAAATGTTAACTCAATTACATAGCTAAACTACGCTACAAACAATTAGCTAATTGTTACTTTTATAACGTAACAATTAGCTAAACGAGTAAGCTCTGCTACTATAAAAAAGTAGTTGAGTTTGGATGCGCTTATGGCCGATAAAAAAAATCATAAAAATACAGACCCTAATATTTTGCAGGGAGGGGTTAAATATGTATTTCTATTTTTTATCTACCTAATAGCATTTATTAGTAATGCAGCCGACAGTAGCAATGCAGCCGACTTTTGCAATATAACACCTTTAAATAGCCAATCTTCTCTCTCATCTTTACAACTTAATACAGCATCTAAACTTCTGGCCAAACGTGGCACAAACGAATTTCAGCTCAACTGCTCGTTAAAGCATGGTGGCGTACTTTCGTTTTTGCATCCTGGCTTTACATGGCAGCAAAACGATATAATAAAACAGCCATTGAAATCGGGGCAAATTGCCTTTTTAATGGATTCAGGAAGCTTTACTGCCGTTATTACTCTTGAGTCAAAACTCAACTATACACCTCGATTTAAGTGGCAAAATACACAATTGTTTTTTAAAAACACACAACAACATAATCTCATTATGGGTGCTTTTTATGGGCTATGTATTACGCTCATTTTTTACGTATTAATAATGGGCCATAGGCTGCATGACAGTATATTTAAACTATACAGCGCCTATATTTTTTGTATTGGCAGCTTTATTTTACTTCAAGAAGGCCAGCTCTATTTATTCATAACTGAGCACGTTTCATCACTCCTATTTGATTTATATTTACTCAGCGTAGGCCTAACGGTACTCAGTGCTACATGGTTTATGTGCGCGCTGCTTGAACTAAACACAAACTGGCCAAAAACAAGTAAAGCTTTAAAAATTATGGCAAGTATTGTTATGTGCTTTTGTTTAATAAGAATATTGTTCAGCAATATTTTGATTTGGCAAGTAGCGGGCAACATAATGGCTTACGGCTCATTAGTTATTGTTACTGTCATTTTTATTTTAGCAGCACTGCAAGCTCGTAAAGGAATACACGAAGCAACACTTGTTTTTATAGCGTTGAGCTTGGTGCTCGTAAGTATGATATTTAGAGTATTACTTATTAATCAAAATCCATTTATGCAGCGTTACGGATTTATTTTAGCTTTCGCTATAGAATCATTTTTACTTGCTGTGGCGGTGTCTAGAAGAGTAAGTCGAATGCGTATAGCCAAAAAACAAGCAGAGTCGGAGGCGAACTACGATCACTTGTGTAATATTTTAAATAGGCGAGGTTGGAGCAAAAAGGCCAATTTACTCATTAAACAACACAGCGAGCAATCGGGTATTTTGTGCCTAATGTATATCGATCTTGATAACTTTAAACAAATAAACGACACACACGGCCACGATAGTGGCGACAAAGTTTTATGCTGTGTAGCCAATTATTTAAAAAACAGCATGCGAAGAAGCGATGCTGTAGGAAGGATTGGTGGTGACGAATTTGTCGTACTTGCTCACTTTAACAATAACGACGAAGTAAACAGCAAAGTACATGAACTAGAACGCCAGTTAAACGAACTTGTAATAACACTAAACGGCAATAAGATTAATATACACGCAAGTGTGGGGCTTACTAACTTTAATGTTCCACCACACAGTATTGATCAAATTTTAAAGGCTGGCGACAGCGCCATGTATCAGCAAAAAATGCTGCGAAAAGTAAAACCACTGACTTTAGTTGATGGCTAGAGTCTCTTAGTTTAATTACTTAAAGCTGGCGTTGGTTGGCTAAGCTGTTTACGATTTACAAAATAACTAACAACGATAGTAAACAATGTTGAGCAAACCGCTGCGGCTGCATATACCTGCCAAATAACAAAGTTAAGCTTAAGCGCTAAGGCAATTACTGCAAAAAATACACACCCACCTAATGAACCAATAATACCGCCATTAAGAATTTTAAACGTTGAGGCTTGTTTGTCACTAAAGTGAGCAACACTGCCCATCACCGCTAAAATAACCGGAAAGGTAGATATTAATCCGCTCCAAGCAGACCCTATATGTTGTGATATAAACGTAACAAGCACAATAAAACTTGTTACGAGTACCATTTTTACTGGCAGCTCCCAGCGAGCATTTAATGGTTTTGCATCAACTGATATATTTAGCTTTGTGGAGATAACAGTTAAACCGAGTAAAATACACAGCGAAACCACACTCGCCACAATAATATCCACAGGCAAAAATAAAGTAATAATGCTAAATACACACCAAATGCTTAACGCTGTAAAAAGCGACTTAAACACACCAAATCTTCGTGATACAACCAAGTAACTAAAACAAAATAAACCTATACCACTCATACCGTATAAAGATGCCACAGCAGAGTTTGCAGCAAATAGCTTACCTTGCTCCAGCGCTATAAAATAAGATATTGGCCCCGAGGTGATAGGCAATCCAGGAATAATCCCACTAACAAAACTACCAAAGCGCTTTTGGGCATATGTTATCAGTAAAATAAGCAAAGGTGCGATTGTAAGTTTAAGTAGCATAAATAACAATAAAGTATGAGAGTTAAGATTAAGTCTACGCGGCTGTTACTATATTGTAGAGTGAATAAAAATCACTCATATAGTGTGATTTTTTTCACCTATAAATATTAAGTCATTTATCAAAAAACACTGATTAACAGTTATAAAAAAGCCACTAATTAAAGTGGCTATAAGCTTTACTAATACAACTGTATTTATACTTTTTTAAATAAAACCTCTGGGTTTACCATGGTTTTCATTTCAAGCACATTGCCATTTGGATCTTCAATAAAAAACGTTTCTTGCTCAAACTCATCACCAATAAAACGACGGTATGGTTTATCTAGGTATTCAATACCCGCATCTTCAATACGTTTTTTTAATCCATTAAATTCATCTTCAGATAAGTGAATTCCAAAGTGAGGTACTGCTACAGCTCCCATATCTACATCATGGCGAACTGTTGGTAGGCGCTCAACACTTTGGTGCAAGGTAAGTTCATTACCCCAAAAATCTATATCTACCCAGCGACCTTCTTCACTGTTACCCGTTTTACAGCCAAGTACGTCACAATAAAACGCTTTAGCCACTTTTAAATCGCCAGCCGGAATAGCCAGATGCAAACAGTTAGACATAAATTACCCTTGGTTAACTCTTTAATACATTAAATTATCGTTATTATACATAACTTGTGATTTATAGAACATTAACAACGATACTATTAAGCATATTTAATACCTAAAAGTTGTTTGAAAAACACTCTTTTTAGGTTTGTAATTACTTATAACATTTATTTGTTAGAGAGTATTAGAAAGCGCTAAAGGATTAGTTTAAAATGCGCCGCTATGATTAAATTCCTACTTTTAAAATTCATCACTTTCTTTTTAGGCTTTGTAGCTTGCTTTGCGATGCACACTACTTTTGCCTTGCCTTTAGTGATTTCTGCTGCACTAACGGGGCTTATTGGCTCGTTTATTCCTTTTCCTGCGCATTATAAAAACCATCCTTATGCTGCAATTTATGCTGGCAGTTTTGCAGGTATGTGCTCAACCCACTTAATTACCAGTTACTGGGAAATTGCTATTATTTCGCTTATTGGCTCAAGTTTGTATGTGCTTACTATGAATATGTTTACAGGCTTTGGCGGTAAGCTTGGCAGTGTTGCCTTTGCTAGTGTGGCACTTTTTGTATTAGCTAAAGGAATTGTATTATGAGTATTGAATACCCTTTACTGGTACTGCTTGGTGCTTTTTTAACATTTTATTTGGCTAAACATAGCCGCTTTGATGGTGTAAGAGCGTCATCTTCACTGTCTATTATTGCTTATTTAATTTTTAGCGCCTTAAATTTAAACCCCGATTTATACGCAATTGTATTTTTTGGCGGTACATTTATAGGTATGAGCGCCCCACATCGCTTTGGTATTTATACCGTAGCAAGCTCATCTATTTTGTTTTCAATATTATTTGAGTACCTTGTACCAAAGCTTGACGGCTATGGCGGTGCATTAGGTATTAGCGCATTTTTGTCTGTATGTATTTGCCATACTTGTATTTTATTGGGTGCGCCAAGAAGTAAAAAGCCACAATAACTTACTTACGTTTAATACTAGTTGTAGGGTAGCCAAATAGCACTCTACATTTAGCTTTTATTCCCGATGCCTTATAAACACTTTTCAATAAGTGCTCCCACTGATGAAACGTAATAACGACTGGGTTATTGCTATTAAGCTGCCCTATAATTCCGTATTTACAAGGCTTTGATTTATCTTCTTCTACAAAGGTGCCAAATAGCTTATCCCAAATAATAAGTACACCGGCAAAGTTTTTATCAAGGTAACCTGCATTTATTGCGTGATGAACTCGGTGATGCGAAGGCGTATTAAATACTTTTTCAAACCAGCCTAACTTACCTACTATTTGAGTATGTACAAAAAATTGATACGCCAAATTTAATGCAACCACGCTAAATACTGTTAGCGGTTCAAATCCAATTAAAATCATAGGTAGCCAAAACATCCACATACCGGCTACGGGGTACATTAAGCTTTGCCTAAATGCGGTGGTGAAATTCATTTTAGTTGAGCTATGGTGCACCACATGTGCAGCCCACAACCAATGAATATGATGCGATGCTTTATGAAACCAATAATACAAAAAATCTTGCAGTAAAAATGCAAATGCAATACTTAATACACTCACTTCAATATCAAACAATCTATAGTCATACAACCAATTAAATAAAGGCATTAACAGCAGTAACGCAATAGCATCTGCGCCTTGGTGTAATAGCGCTAACACTGTATTTGCTAGGCTATCTTTTATGTCGTAATAGCGCTTAAACTTAATAAACTCACAGCAAACAAATATCAAAAATAACGGGCTAAGAGCGAGCAAAATAATTTCTGAGTTCATACTTTACCCGCCAAAAAATAATTATTTAAATTGTTTAACGCTTGGGTTATATCTTTTGTAATAACATATTTAAGTAATGCATTTGGCATCCACCATGGAGCTGAGCAGCTTATGCAATAGTTAAGTTCGGTAACTAAAGTATTGATGTCTTTATTTGCAGTGAGGTATATATCGCCTCGATGATTAGCTACTGGTTTATCGCCTACTATTTGGTAATGGATATGATTTTGATCGGCACTGATTATTTGCTCTGAAAAAGTTATTTTACCTATTTTTACTTGCCTAACAGATCCTTTTCCGCCTTCTATTTGCCCTTCGTCTTGTGCTTGTAGCAGCGTAAATTTGGCGTTAAAAAATCGATGCAACTGTTGATGATCCAATAGTGTGCTTATTATTTGCTTTGGCTGTGCATTAAGCGTTTGTTTAATTGTTATAAGTATCATTTTTACAGCAAGAGGTTATTAGGCATTCAACTAGCATATAAAAATTTAACGTGGCAAACTTGCTAATACACGACTATTTTTTAGCTTTAGATGACAAATGCACACATTGGCTGATCATTACTTTTCAAGTATTCTTGATTACTTACAAGCGCAAGGCATTAGTACTAAAACGGCTTTGCACGCTATTAGCTTTGACGAATTTAGTAATCAACGTGCCCATCAATTAGCGCCGCGTATTAGTTTAAATAGTTACAATGCTTTATTAGTTTATGGCAAGAAAACACTTAACGATCCTCTTTTTGGTTTTACCCTAGGTCAGCAAATTCGCACTGCTGACTACGGCGTTTTAGGTTACTTAATTGAATCAAGCGATAACTTAAGCAGTGCCATTAAAGCATTGTTAAGCTACGATAGTTTGGTGGCTGATATTGGTAAAGCCAAGTTTGAACTAAATACTGATACAGCAACTATTCGTTGGATTGCTCACCAAAGTTGCAATGAGCATGTTGTTTTACGAAACATGACCGCGTGGGTAAGTGTGATTCGCCAGTTAATAAATTTAACGCTTTCGCCAAGTAGTATTAGTTTCACTTATAATTGGTTGCCATCGCAAAGGCGCGCCCTTGAATCATGGTTTAAATGCCCTGTAAAAAGCAGTGCTGAATATAATCAAATTAGCTTTCCGAGCCATTATTTAACGCTGCCCTTTAAAACCGATAACGCCATTATTAATTCTACTTTTAAGCAATTGTCAGAGCAGCAACTCTCTAACTTTAAAAGCCAGCAGTGCATTGACGATAAAGTTAATCAGTTACTTACAGCTAAAACCACCTTGCAAAACTGCAACCTAATATCCATAGCTAATGCGCTTAATTTAACACCCCGAACGCTACAACGACGCTTAAAACAACAAAACTTAACCTTTGCTCAGCTACTTGAAAAAGAACGTAAAAAACGAGCTAATACCTTAATCGGTAACATGCCACTTGCTGAACTATCTAATATTTTAGGATTTCAAGATCAAAGCTCTTTTAATCGAGCTTTTTTACGCTGGCATGAGTGCTCGCCTTTAAAATTTATAAAAATATCCACATCAAAGTAAGGCCACTGCGTTGTTTATTTACATTAAATAAACATAACGTGTATACCTTTTAACCAGCACTCTTTACACTAGCGATAATATTATTTAAAAAGATTTGTTTATGTTAGTTCGTGTTGTATTTAGTGCCTGTGTATTTATGTTTTATAGCGTCATATGTAACGCAGATACGATCACATTTATAGCTGAAGACCTTCCTCCTTATCACTTTAAAAATCAGCAAGGTGAAGTAAGCGGCGCTTTAGTCGACATTGCCAAAGCAGTTGTGAAGCAAACAAACTTAACCGCTAATTTTGAAATAATGCCTATGGCCCGCGTTTTTAAGGAGCATCAAACAAATACCAACGCCATAATGTTGTCTTTGTTAAAAACCCCAGAGCGGATTAATAAATATACGTGGTTAGGCGAAGTGTATTTTGCAGATGCTTATTTAATTAGCTTAAAAAGCCATGTAGATGAAGTTGTTCACTTAAATTTTGCTAAAGAGTATAAAGTAGCAACCATTCGTGGCTACCTGAGCGAAGCCTACTTAAAGCAAAAAGGCTTTACCGAAAATAACAATTTAATACTGGTCAGTTACTATAATCAACTTTGGCAAATGCTTTATAAAAACCGGATCGACTTTGTAGTAACTAATACACTTACACTTAATAACGAGCTAAAAAGCCTAGGACTCGATCCTAGCCTAATAACAAAACGAATTCATTTAAGCGATCTTCCCTCTTCACTTAATTTTGCAGCAAGTAATCAACTTAATCCTAAAACAGCTAAAGCACTCTCTGACGCATTAAGTAACATTAAAGAAAATGGTGAATACCATGCCATTTTAAACAAGTGGCAACTTTTATTACCAAACACGACTAACATGCAGCACTAACCATAGTTAAAGCCCGACATTAGTTATTGGCAGTGGTTATTTAGTTATTTGCTAAACGCTGCAAAGCAAACTAAAAAGTTAAAAATCTCCTCTCCCCCCAAAAAATAGACTGCGCCTTAGCGCCAAAATCTACGTTATACATCACTAAATGAATAGCCAAGCACATAAAAAACACATACCGCAAACACTTCCATAAAAGCCGTTAAAAAACACCCAAACCAAATTGGTATAACAAAAAAATCATTTAAAAAATATTTAATTTTACTAATTGGTAAGTTTTAATTGTTAAATTGGTATGCTAGATTGAGATTAAGCGATGCCTGTACCGCACAATTTTTACTTCATCACACAGAGACAATAATGATAAAAAATACATCCACATTTAAACTTACGGCTTTAGCCGTTATCACCCCTTTACTTTTTACCGCTTGTTCAAGTACCCAAAGCACTAATCAGCAAAGCGATGCGCCAGTACCTGCAACAAAGTTTGATTTATCTCACTGGAAAATAAATGTACCAGTTGATTTAAACAACGACGGTAAAATTGATGAAATAGATGTAGAAGAAATTCAGACTTACGCACACCCTGATTTTTTCTACCTTGATGAAAAAGGCTACATGGTATTTACCTCCCCTAATAAAGCGCTTACAAGTGCTAACTCTACTAATACCCGTAGTGAACTTAGACAGATGATCCGTGGATCAAATACTAAAATTAAAACTAAACATTCTAAAAACAATTTTGCTTTAGCTGTTCACCCGCTATCTGACCGATTTGGCTCTGTTGGTGGAAAAATGGAAGCAACATTAAAAGTAGATCACGTTGCGCTACGTGCGACTGATCCTGATAAAAAAGCAGCTTACTCGGTTGTTGTAGGTCAAATTCACGCAGGTAAAGATCAAGCTCTTATTGATACCAAGCTTGGTTACGGCTGGGGTAATGAGCCGCTTAAAATTTATTACAAAAAATGGCCAGGACATAAAACAGGCTCAGTTTTTTGGAACTACGAACGTAACTTAGCTAAAACGAATCCTGACCGTACAGACATTACTTACCCTGTTTGGGGTAATACATGGGAAAACCCTAACGAGCCAGGCGGTGCAGGTATTGCACTAGGTGAAGAATTTAGCTACACGGTAAATGTGTATAAAAATGTTATGCACCTTACATTTAGCGCACAAGGCAAAGAAGACGTTAATTACTCTATTAACTTAGGTAATAACGTAGATGCTTATGGCAAAGTGGACGAAAAAGACCATCCACATGGCTACGCTGCAGATTGGCATTACTTTAAAGCCGGCGCTTATAACCAATGTAGTACTAAAAGCGCGAAAGGTATTTGGTACCCAGGTTGTTTAGGTACTGGCGATTGGTCTACAGATAAACAAAATGGCGATTACGCTCAAGTAAGCTTTAGTAAACTAGAGTTGAGCCCTGCGACACCGCCAACAAAATAACGCCTTAGCCTAATACTGCTTCAGATAAGTAATTTTTTAGTGATGTAAACAGTGGCGTTGGTAGATTATTAATATCGCACCAGCGCCACTTTAAACATTTATTAGGTTCTTTAAGCTCAGGCTCTCCGCCTTCAAAATCAGCTTTTACATACAACGTAATATAGTGCTTGTTCTCTGCTGTAAAAATATCATTGGTAAAATCAAGCTTGGTAATTTTACTTACTTTTAAACCTGTTTCTTCAAACACTTCTCGTATTGCACATTGCTCAACACTTTCACCAAATTCTAAATGCCCGCCGGGCGTTGCCCATGTATTTTCACCATGTGCACCTATTCGCTCACCTAATAAAATAGTGTTTTGGCGCATAATAATAACTGCTACGCCTACTCGTACTGTGTTACTCATAAATTTTTTTCACTTATTTTAATTGCCCGCCATGCTGAGCTACACGCTTTATTTTGTCAATTTTGTATTTTTAAAACCAGTGTGTTGTTCAACTTTTAGCCGACCAAGGTCGAATAGCTTGCTTGCTAAAAAAAGCCTACATTTTGTAAGGTCTCTCACACATATCTAGTTTTAGGAGCCTTACATGTCAGGCAAATATCAACAGCAATATAATGAATTCAAGCAAAACCCAGCCGAGTTTTGGCTTAAACAAAGTAACAATATTCCATGGTATAAAGTACCAAAGCAAGCATACACACAAGACGACGACGGGCTTTACCATTGGTTTAGCGACGGGCAATTAAATACTAGTTTTTTAGCGCTAGACCAACACGTTATTGCCGGGTTTGGCGAGCAAACTGCACTGATTTACGACTCCCCTGTCACTAATACAAAGCAAACTTATAGCTACTCACAACTACAACAAGAAGTGGCTAAATTTGCAGGCGTAATACAATCGTTAGGTGTTAAAAAAGGCGACCGCGTTGTTATTTATATGCCAATGATCCCACAAGCTGTTATTGGTATGTTGGCGTGCGCTCGCTTAGGGGCGATTCATTCGGTGGTATTTGGTGGGTTTGCTGCGCACGAGCTGGCTGTACGCATTGATGATGCCAAGCCCAAACTTATACTTAGCGCCTCATGTGGTGTTGAAGTAAACAGCGTTATTGAATATAAACCACTTATTGATAACGCAATAGACTTAGCTGCGCACAAAGTAGAACACTGCATTATTTATCAGCGCCCACAAGTTACCGCCACTCTTAAGCCTAAACGAGACATAGATTGGACTCAGGCAATGCAAACAGCTGCAATCGCAGATCCGGTGCCTGTAAATGGTAACGATCCGCTTTATATTTTATATACCTCAGGCACGACAGGCACACCCAAAGGCGTAGTGCGCGAAAATGGCGGTCACGCAGTGGCAATGCAATACAGCATGGAAACCGTTTATGGTATGAAGCCCGGCGACGTATTTTGGGCAGCGTCTGACATTGGCTGGGTAGTTGGGCACTCTTATATAGTTTACGCACCGCTAATGTATCGCTGCGCGACCGTATTATATGAAGGTAAACCGGTTAAAACACCCGACGCCAGTGCATTTTGGCGCGTGGTTGAAGAGTATAAAGTAAATGCATTATTTAGTGCCCCCACCGCCTTTAGAGCAATTAAAAAAGAAGACCCAAATGCCGATGGTTTTAATCAATACGATACCTCTAGCTTAAAACGTTTGTTTTTAGCCGGCGAGCGATTGGACCCTCCCACTTACGAGTGGCTTAAAGAAAAAACCAAACTGCCAGTGCTCGATCATTGGTGGCAAACCGAAACTGGCTGGGCTATTGCTTGTAACCCTGTAGGGCTTGAGTACTTAGCAACAAAACCTGGCAGCTCTACCGTGCCTACTCCAGGTTTTGACGTGCGAATATTAGATATGGATGGCAATGAATGCGCAGCTAACGAGCAAGGCGCCGTGGTAATTAAACTGCCACTTCCACCGGGTTGCCTACCAACAATTTGGCAAGATACCCCGCGCTTTAAAGCAAGCTACCTAAATGAATACGAGGGTTATTATTTATCTGGAGATGGCGGTTATATTGATGAAGACGGCTACCTATTTATTATGGGCAGAACCGACGACGTTATAAATGTAGCAGGACATAGGCTTTCTACCGGCGAAATGGAAGAGATAGTAGCCGCGCACCCTGCTGTTGCCGAATGCGCTGTTTTTGGTGTGAACGATCCTCTAAAAGGGCAGCTTCCTATGGGAATGATCGTGCTTAAAAATGATTTTATGGGCTCAAGTACCGACGTAGAACAAGCGCTTGTTTTAAGTGTTCGTAATCAGATTGGCGCTATTGCGTGCCTTAAAAATATAGTTAGCGTAGATAGGTTGCCCAAAACACGCTCGGGTAAAATACTGCGTAAAAATTTACGTCAACTAGTTGATGGCGAAGAGCTACAAATACCTTCAACCATAGATGATGCCAGTATCTTTGAAGAAATAAACCAACAACTAACACAAAGATAAACCCAACCAACCTATCTAAAGCCATTTTTATAATGGCTTTTTATTTCATCCTTATATTTGATCCTTTTACTTAAGTTTAGGTTTAGTTTTAAGTTTTAAGTTTTAAGTTTTAAGCTTTAATTAAACCAATCACTGAAATTTTTTGCGACTTTGCGCTTTCTTCTTTTAATAGCGTTATTAATTTAATCTATTTAAAAAAGGAATGGTGTATGCCCCGCTTGCTACAAAAACTATTAACTACAGCCCTATTATTTATAGGCTTTGCCACACAAGCCTATGAAATAGAAGACTTAGGGGACGGCCTCCACCGCTTTATAGACGACAGACACCGCTCCGTATTTTTAATCACTCCTGAGGGCGCAGTTGTTACCGACCCACTTAATAAAAAAGCCGCCACCTGGTTAAAAGAGCAAATTAAAACTCGCTACAACGTACCGGTAAAGTATGTAATTTATAGCCATAATCACAGCGATCATATTTACGGCGCCGAGGTATTTAAAAGCCCGCACACCACTTTTGTAGCGCATAAACTCGCTGCGCAAGATATTAAAAACACACAAATGAAAACCGTAACACCCAACCTTACCTTTGATAACGAGCTACTGCTTACCCTTGGTGATTCAACAGTAAAGCTTAACTATCATGGTCCAAACGATGGTCGTGGTTCGGTTAGTGTATTATTCGAAAAGCAAAAAACATTGTTTGTTGTTGATTGGATTGTTATTGGCAGAATGCCGTGGCAAAAACTGTGGAGTTACGATATTCAAGGCATGATTAACTCAACCCAAGCGGTACTCAAATACGACTTTAATACTTTTGTAGGTGGACATGCCGATATTGGCAGCAAGGCTGATGTAGCGCGTTACTTAAGTTACTTAGAGCTTTTATATAGCCAAGTAACCGCAGGCGTTTTAGCTGGTAATACACTTGACAAAATTAAACAAAATGTAAAGTTAGACCAATTTAGTGACTTTAAGCAGTTTGATGCATGGTTACCGCTTAACATAGAAGGCGTGTACGAGCGTTTAATGGAAGAGTCTGGTATGGGTTGGCGCAGCGATTTGTAAGCTTTAGTCTAATAATCATTGGTATTGCCGTATTTAACGCAATACCAATGTATTCATTAATTAAATAAGGTTATTACTGATCAAACCTTTTTAATCTATCCCAATTACTTTAAGCAGTAACCTACATATAAACCGAGTAAGTAGTACTCCAAAAGCTCGCTAACATTGCCAACATTTACTGCGCCTAGTTCATTTACACAAACCCACGCTTTGGGAATAAACATGCTTTATAGGCTGGGTATATTTAGGTATTTTAAAAACGTCTTAGGTTTACCAAGCATTCATAGGGATTTTTAAAGGTACCTTGCTACCATCTTCATTCTCTAAAAGTAATTGTAAAATCTCTCCAGACTCCTTGCGCATTAATTCTTTTGCTTCACTGGCAGGGCAGCCTGGAATTTTACAATTTTCTATAGAAATTATTTTCTGCCCAGCAACAATCCCTGCTTTTTCAGCGGGTGAATTAGGCTCTACTTTTTCAATAACAAATGATGTTACCGTCGGGCTAAAAAAACCATCAGCGCCAACGTTCCCCGAAATTCCAAGTTTAACCTCCTCTGCAGCCAAGGCATTGAAAGAAATAATTGAGATTAAAATAATTATGAATTTGAACATATGAATTAACACTCCATGTAAGTCTATAGATGGTGAATAATAATTCACCAAAATTTTGATCTAATTAGAAATAGTCAACTGTCATTTTTCTGTTTTATGCTTGTTATGTGATTTATAACGCACGAGCTAAATCAACTTCATATCCTGAATGCTGTAGCTCTTTGATAACGTCCATTTTCCATGCGCCACGATCATCAAAATCATTATAAACGACTCCACTAATGTCATTTGGAGTTTCTATATTTCCCTTAACCAACGCAGTAACTTTTCTTCGTCCCAATCGTCCAATAAAATAGCCATGTTCAAAAACTACATTTTGGCGAGCCCTTGGTTTGCAATCGTCACCGCTTTTAGCTCCTACATCACATGGAGTGTAAAGCACTATTGCATAACCAACATCGCCGTAAGATTCAATTTTTTCAATAATCGTCTGGCTTGAACTAGCCTGCTCATGCAAAATAATTGGTGTTAAACCAATTTTTTCTATGAACCTTGCTAAGGTAACTTTTGCTAATTCATCTTGCCCATGAACTATAAATATTTTCTTATTCGTTTCATTGGAAACTGATGGATAATGAGATTTAGGAGAAAAATTTTTATTCATCTTTTTTACATCTATTTGATAGCCAGAAGGAAGCCCACCCATTTTTTCATGAAAACCAGGATCGACAACTTCATAAAGTTCAACGCCACCATTTGACATAGTACGTTCAATAAAATCACCAGCTTCAATTAATACATCAGATCTATGAATGAAAATTTTATTTTTCTGCACGCTAGCAGCAATATCATCATGCTCTTCGCCACTAGACCGCATAATTCTAACTTTATCTTTAAGTAAATCACCAAATGGCATATCGCCTCCTTGCTTTTTAATCACATAATTATTTGATAGTGGTCGATCCACACGCATTTCTACTCGCGTTACGCTCACATATTTTCTTACTTATAGTTTTAGCAAATTACTTAACACATTACTATCACTAAGTTTTTTATATTCTCAGCGTTAAATTAAATATTTTTGAATGTAAAAAAAGCGTATTAACTAAAATCGACCACCACTTCATAACGCCCTGGCATGTCGTTTACTTCATATACCCAACCATGTCGTTTTATTATTTTTTCGCTTAACTCTAATCCTAAACCGTAGCCAATATTGGTAGGCTTATTTGCGCTATTAGTAACGTGTGACGTATCAGTTTGTGCGCTGCTATTTACTATAATCACGCGGCTACCTTGTTGAGTAATACGCACTTGCCCTTGTTGCGTATGCTGATACGCATTACGAATTAAGTTAGTAAGCACAATGTGGCATGCAGTGGCTTCGGTATTAATAGTCGCACTTTGATTGTCGGTATTTATAAGTACATCAACTTGTTTTGAATTGAGTAAATAATCGAGTTCGTTACCTAAGGTCGTTATTTTTTCGGCTAAGTTTACAGGCCCTGGTGAACCTTGCTGGTCGTCATTTCTGCTAAGCCACAATAACGTCTCGGTTAAATCGCTCATGGTTAAACCGGCGCGTTCAATTCGCTGCAGTGTAAGTTGTTGCTTATCGCTTAAAGGCGCTTTTTCGCTTAAACGGTTCAGTAACTCAACGTTGCTGCGAATAACCGAAATTGGCGTACGTAACTCGTGGCTTGCATAACTTAAAAAGCGCTGCTCTCGCTCAAGGCTATCATGAGCCGAAAGTAAACTGCTGCGCACTAAGGTTGCCAACGTATTTAACTCATTGTAAGTAAAGTCAGGTGGCGCCTGTTGTAAATTTGTTTGATTTAACGATTTAGCCCAACCCCGCAGGGACTCTACCGGTTTTGCTATCTTTTTCATTACCATAAACAAAAAGAAGGTAAACAGCGCTATTGCCGTTATCCCCGTTAACGCTATCCATAATAACCTTTGTATTGGTTTTTCGGGTTTTCCTTTTTTTGGAAGGCGGTTTTCCTCAAGCATAATACGTGATACATAACGAGCTTCACCAGCAGGGTTTTCAAAATACACAACAAAATATAAGTCTTTTGGCATAGAAAAAAACGCTGTTTTTTCTTGGCTTTTTTGCAATATACCTCGCTCTGTAGGCTTTATAAAACGTTTCTTAATCTCATTTGGCACATCCTCCCAACGACTCGCTATTTTAAAACCAATCATTTCTTTCGGTTGCCCGTTTTTAACCTCAGCCGATTGCGAAAGTGCATGCATTACGCCATTCAAGCCTTTGTCTAAACCATCGGTAAAATAGTTAACACTTAAAAACGAAAAACCAATAGCCATTAACGAACTTAAAAGCATCATGCTGACAAAAAAGTACAACCTTAAACTAGGTCTTATTTTCATGCATGTGTCTCATTTTTTAGTTTTAATACAAACCCTACACTGGGAATTGTCTCAAGTACCGCTTGGCAATTAGCTTGCTCTAACTGTTTTCGTAAATGGTAAATATGTACTTTTAGGCTGTTACTGTCGGGCTGCTCGTCTCCCCAAATGGCTTGCATAATTGCGTGTCGGGTAACTGGCTTTTGTTGCTCCCTAATAAGTAATTCTAATAACTTAAAAGTAATGGGTGATAACTTTAAATTGTGCGCCGCAACAGTTGCCGTATGCGCGGTTAAATTAAGCGTTAAATTAGCAAGTGTAAGGCGCTTTACCTCACCACTTTTGCGTTTTGCTAATACTTTAACGCGCGCTACTAACTCTTTCATAGCAAATGGTTTTACGAGATAATCGTCACTACCGGCTGCAAATCCCTCAAGCTTATTGTCGAGGCTATCACGCGCTGTCAGCATTAATACTGGTGTATCAATGCCTCGCTCACGTAATGTTTTGCACATGGTTAAACCATCCATTTTTGGCATGTTTACATCTAATATAATCATTTGATATTGATTACGTTCTATTAAATTTAAGCCCATTACGCCATTACTTGCATGGTCACACTCTATTGACTCAATTTCGAGATAATCAACAATGGTGGTTGCCAAGTCGATGTCGTCTTCAACCAGTAGTACGTTTATCATTAAGAGGCTGTTTCCTGCGTTTTATTTTTAGCACCTAGCGATTTTAGCACAGCATCAATACCGCGTTTAGCGTCGGTTTGAATCATCAATAATGCAGGTATAAGTATTAAGGTAATAACTGTGGCAAACAAAATACCGTAACCAAGTGATGCAGCCGCAGGGATTAAAAATTGTGCCTGAATTGAGGTTTCACTAAGAAGCGGCACCAAGCCTGCGTAAGTTGTAATTGAGGTTAGTAAAACAGCACGCAGACGACTCGTACACGACTCAACTATGGCATCATGCGTATTCATATCCTCTTCTTTTGTTAGTTCGTTAAAACGCGAAACAAGTAATAGGCTGTCGTTTACCACCACACCACTGAGCGCCAATATACCGTTTAATGACAATATGCTAATGGTTAAGTCGTTCCACCAATGCCCAAGTATTGCACCAACTACACCAAACGGAATTGCTACCATGATCAGTAAAGGTTGAACATACGATTTAAGCGGAATAGCCAACAGTACATATATAACTAATAAAGCAGCGACAAACATGCCGTACATTGACCCTGTTGTTTCGTCTTGCTCTTCAGCTTCACCCGCAAAATGAATATTCAAAGTAGGAAATTGCTGAGTTAATTCTGGTATTAAGTCGCGTTGTAAATCAGCCACTAATTCGTTTGGAGCAATCACATCTTTATCTACTTGCGCACTTAAATAAATTGCACGAAGTCCATCAATACGCGTTATTTCATCGTGTTGGTATTCACTGTTAATTGTCGCTACGTTTACAAGCGGTACAACGGTGCCATCAGGCAATCGGATACGCGATTGCATAATATCGGCAGGTGTTTGACGGGCGTTCTCTGGATAACGTACACGTACTTTTATTTCGTCTTTATTACGTTGATAACGCTGTACAATTGCGCCGCCAAAGGCTTGCAGTATTTGCTTTGATAAGCTCGCGGTATCCATACCTAGGGCGCGACCTTGCGCGCTTAGTGTAAATTTTAACTGCGGTTGACCGGGATTTAAATTGTCGTCTATTCCGTTAACCCCTGCCGTATTTTGTAAGTGCTCTTTAAATAGTGCGCCCGCTGCCATTACGGTTTCGTCGTCCCATGCTTTAAGCTCAACTTTAAAATTATCAACCATTTTACGCGTAGCTAATATTTGTAGCTTTTTACTGCCCTCAGGACTTGCGGCTAAGCGCTGCCATTCTTGAGCAAATTCACTTGCAGTGAAAGCGCCATCATCTAATAGCTCAACGCTTACCGTACCACTTGTATCGCTGCTACTAATTACTTGTAAACTGGTTATTTCACTTTTATCTGAATTAAACTTAGTCATTAAGTTTTGCTCAGCTTGTATTGCACTTTGCTCAAGCATTAGTAAGTTTTTGTTTGTTTGACCATAAGCAGCATCAGTTTGCATAACCAAGTTGGCGGATACGGTATCGCCCAGAATGCTTGGGAAAAAACCTACTTTTACTACGCCTGTCATTGGCATACCTATGACGAGTATAAAAAAAGCAATAAACCCAGCAACGACTGCATATCTAAAGCGCAATGAGAGTTCAATAACCTTACAATAAATGTTTTTGCTAAACCAATTTAGACCGCTATCGGCGCCATGTTGTATTTTGGACCATACCCCACTTAACCCTTTTTTAATTTGGCGCTTGGTACTTACATGGGCTAAATGCGAGGGTAATATAAGCTTTGATTCAACAAGCGAAAGCAGTAAACAGATGGTCACTACAGTGGCAAATTGAGAGTAAATTTTACCTAGATTACCAGATACATTCGACAGTGCCATAAATGCAGCAACAGTGGTCAATACCCCAAATATTGTCGGTACAGCTACTTTCATTGTACCCAAAACCGTGTTGTTTATTGTATCGCCATGTTTTTTACGTGTAGTGTAAATACTCTCGCCGACAACAACGGCATCGTCTACTACTATGCCCAGCGCCATAATAAAGCCGAAGGTAGTCATTTCGTTTATGGTCAGTGCGGTGTAGCCATCGGTCATAAAATACAGCGTGCCAAAAAATACAAATGGCAAGCCACCAGCAACCCATAGAGCCACACGTACATTTAAAAATATGGCTAGTATTACAAACACCATAATAATACCGGTCACCGCGTTTTTAGTCAGTAGCGATAAACGTTCGGTGATCATGGTGCTTTTGTCATTCCAGCTTTCTAGCTCTACATTTTGAGGTAATAGACCACTTTCGTGCCACGTTTTTATTACATTATTAGCCTGCTCAACAATGGTGATTATGTCGCTGGTATCACCCATTAGAATTTCAACGCCGACTGCATTTTGTTGGTTATAACGACTTAGTGAGTTGTTATCTTCAGAAAAACTGTCGCTAACAATAGCAACATCACCTAATTTGATTTGCGCGCCAGATGCGGTAGTGAGTAAAACGATATTGGCAAAGTCGCGCTGCCAGTAAGCTTGGTCAGCCGCTTTCAGACGTATAATTTTACTGCTATCGCGTAAACTAGTTGATAGTGGGCTTGATGACTCGTTATTAATCACCTCACTTATGTCACTAATGGTTAATCCATAGGCTTGTAATTTACCTTCATCGATTTCTACTGACATCATCGGATCGAGAACACCCGACTGAGTTACATCAGTAATACCTGATTGCGCTAATAAATCGGCTTTGAGTTTTTCACCTAGGTTTTGTAATGTATGGCGATCTGCATCCCCAAAAAGCTGTAGTGTTAGTGCATGATCTTGCCTGCGCGCTTTATCAATAACAGGTTGCTCAGCATCAACAGGGAAGTTGTTAATTGCATCAACTTGATTTTTTACATCAAAGAGTAGCTCATCGAGTGAATAATCTGTTTCTTTTTCAATGCTAACATGGCTGCCGCTTGCATCAGATGTAGAGGTAATGCGCTTTATACCTTGTACTGTTTCAAGAGCTTCTTCTATTTTGAGCGCAATCCCCTCTTCAGCTTGTAATGCATCACCACTGTCATAAACAACTGACACCGAAACAGTATCAGGCTCCAAACTCGGAAAAGCTTCTTTACGCAAAGTAGAAAGCGACATAATCCCCATTACAATCACGCTTATTAACAATAAATTAGCGGCAACAGAGTTATTTGCAAACCAGTTAATAATACCGTGCAACGGATTATTACTGCTAGGTACTTGAGGTGGTTGATGAGGGCTCATTATTGTACCCCCTCAACAATTGGATTTACCCTCATGTCGTTTAAATAACTAACAAGTGGACGCACAACTACTTTTAAATTACTAACACCCTCTATTGGTGAAATGTATACGTAATCTCCACGCTCAAATACTTTATTGGCTTGTGTGCTTACTAAGTTGTTTTTATCATTCACGTACCAAATTAAGCCATCTTGCGATACCGCTGAAGCAGGCAGTTCAATTACGTTACTTAATTGTTTACCAGCAATTTCAACCGCTAAAAATGTACCTGGTAATAATGGTGTCGCTTGCTCAAACGGTTTATCAAGAGCAACTATAACGCTGCGCTGGCGAGAGCTTTCGTCTAGGTGTTGTTCAAAACGCTCAATGTAGCCAGTCCATTTGGTATTAGTAGCTACATCACTTAAAATCACCTCATTTGACTTATTATTTGCCAGATTTTGCCACTGATTCAATGAAAGCGGCACGGTTATTTCTACTTTGTCAGTGCTGTTTAATGTGGCAAGCGTATCGCCAATACCAACATAAGTACCTAAATCAATATCTCGCGATAAAATAACGCCATCAAATGGAGCACTTAGCTGGGTATTATTTACATCACGCTGTGCTGTTTTAAGTGCATATTGAGCGTCATCAAGCGTGGCTTGCGCGGCTTCTAGCTGCAAGGTTCTAAATACCAGTGGTGAGCTTGGCGCTTGCGTAACACCTGAGCGTTCCCATTCACGTTTTGCTTGTTCCCCTAGATCTTGCTCTTCTTGCAGTGCGAGTTTCGCATCAGCGAGTGTGGCTTTGGCATTTGCGAGGGCTTGTAAGTATTCAGTATTATCTATTTTTGCAAACACCTGCCCTTTAGATACAAAGTTTCCGGTTGCAAACTGCTCACTCATATTAGTCACTTCGCCTTTAACTTGTGCTTTTAAGGTCAGTGTCCAATGCGCCTTTGCTTGACCATGTCCGTTCACATAAGCTTGGTAAGTACCCGCAACAGCATTAATTACCGATACATTTGGTGCAATAGTTCTAACTGTGGCAGATTTTGAGCTATTAGCTTGTTCATCCATTTTTTTAGCGTTATACGCAACAGCAAGCCCTATACTAATAATTGCAACAAGGGTTACAACAACAGGTGTTGGCGAAATTCTCATGACGATACTCCAAGGCCCAAAGCAAGGCCTAAATCTATGCGGTTAGTTAAAAGGGTGTAGTTTATTTGACTAAGTTGAGCTTGCAGGTCGTATACTTTTTGTTGCACTGTTAGCAAATCTAAAATATCAACCAAGCCTTGTTGATATTTACTTTGATAGTTACTAAAACTGCTTTTAGCGCTGGCAAGCGCATTGCTTATTTGTAGTCGTTGCTCGGTTAATGACTGCTCCTGTCCGAGGGCATTTTCTACCTCGTTTACCGCATTTAATAGAGTGTCTTGGTACTGCCAAAATGCTTGTTCAGCATTAAGTTTTGCTATATCAACTTGCGCCCGTAATGCACCGCCTTCAAATAAAGGCGCACTTAAGCTCCCCAATAAACTCCACACTGGGCTGGCTAATAATTCTTGGCTTGGGGTGCTTGCTAAATCACTTAATGACGCTGAAAGCGAAATGCTAGGCAGTAATTCTTTATACGATACATCAACTAAGTAATGCTTTGCCTGAATATCGTAATAAGCACTTTGCAAGTCAGGTCGCCTTGCTAGGTCTTGCGCTGGTAAGGTGCTTAGTGGCTCAATAACGTTTGGTAGTGTTAAGGTATCTGGCAGATACTCAAGTTTATTTGTACCAACAATTAGCATTAAAGCACGTTTTGCTTTTGCTATTTGTTCTTGATAGTTAGCAATGGTTGCGCGAGTAGATGCCGTGCTAGTACGGGCGGTATCAAGCGCTTCTAAATCACCTAACCCATATTGGTAGCGCTCTACAATACTTTGCTCATTATTTTGTAAAACAACTAAACGTTGTTGCTCTATATCGAGTAAATTTTGCTGCAAAATAATATTTAAATAAGTACGAATAACACTCGCTACTAATGTGTCTTTAGCACCTTGATAAGTAGCTTGGTTACTGGCAATAGTCATATCTTGCGCGGCTACGTTGTCAGCAATTTTTTGCCATATATCGGCTTCCCAACTTATACCTACTGATGAGCTATATTGCGTGCCTTCGGTCTCACTGCGCTGCGCGTCAAATCCTGCATCTACACTAAACCACTGACTTGCAGCGGTTACATCACGCTGTGCATAGGCTAGTTTTAATGCGACATGCACTTGATTAAATGATGGATTATTAGCAATCGCTTGCTCAATAAGCGAGTCAAGTCCATCTACATCTACCAAATCGGTAATATAATTTACGTGCTGTGCATTACTTTGTGCATACTCCCAATTAGTATACTGCTCTAGCGACTGCTCAGTACTTTGACCTTGATAACTTGGCTGACTACTACATGCAGCAAGCGTGCAACTAAGTGCAAGTAAAAAACCGGTTGAGTGCTTTGTAAAATAAACCATTTAACTATGCCTAATTCATACCATTACACATAGCTTATTAGGTCGAGGGTTAAGGAGGGGTTAAATGATTTAATCTAAATATTGGGTTGCTAATTTAACAGTAAAAAGTAATCACTTTAGATGTTTTACATCGTTATAAATTTTGCAGCTGCTCTATCAACCACTTATGAATTGGGCTGTTGTTAGTACGTGGATGCCATGCAGCTATTACTTTAAATGTAGGAGGCAGAGCTTCTATTTTTAGTTGCTTAACTTTGCTATTTGGTAATAATCTTGATGGGTAAAACGCTAACATATCGGTTGTATGTAAAATGTCGGGCACGGCTGAAAAACTCGGTACCGACATAACAATATTACGTTTTAGCCCTTGGCTTTCAAACCATTGATCGTGCGAACCACGCAAATTAGCGCGCGATGGCGATACCACTAGCTGTGAATGCTTTGCAAATTGCGCCAAACTCAAAGGCTCAGTGTAAGTAGTGTTACCTATACCGGTAATACACAAATGCTGCTCTTCAAACAAAGTAATATAAGAAAGATTGTCAGGTATAAATTCTGGAAAGCTAATCAATAAATCAAGCTCGCCTGCCGTTATAAGTTGATTAACGTTATCGGATGCAAAGTCGCGCACTATCAGCTTTAAACCGGGGGCTTCGCGACGGGTAATATTAAATAATTGCGGTAGTAAAGCCTGCGTGGCATAGTCGGTTGCGCTTATGGTAAACACGCCTTTATAGGTTTGCGGACTAAACTGCTCGGGCTCTAGTAACGACTCTAATTGCTTTAAAATATGATTAACTGGCGTCTTGAGTCCTTGCGCTTTAGGAGTAGCAACCATGTTATTGCCTTGGCGAATAAATAAGCGATCGTCAAATAAATCTCGTAGCTTTCGTAGTTGCTCACTAATGGCTTGTTGCGTTAACCCCATTTTTTTAGCTACTTGCGACAGATTTTGCAGCTCTAACAAGCTACTGAGCACTCTTAACTGTTTTATATCGAGCCGACTAATACCATTCATAATTGTATGCTGTACAAAAAAGTGTTGTTTCAAATTGTATCTTTAAATCTCTATGCTGCCAACGTTGCTTAACCACTATTTAAGCCTTTATTTGCTTTATAAGAGAATTTAAAATGAAATCAGAATCAGTTAATACCGCCCCTTTATTCTCATCAATTGAGCTTGGCCCTTTTACTCTTAAAAACCGTATTGTGATGCCACCTCTTACTCGCTCTCGCAGCACTCAGCCTGGCAATATTCCTAATGAATTAATGGCTGAGTATTATGCGCAGCGCGCATCGGCTGGCTTTATGGTTACCGAAGGCACGCAAATAGAACCTCGTGGCCAAGGCTACGCTTGGACACCTGGTATTCACTCGCAAGCACAAATTGAAGGCTGGAAAAAAGTAACACACGCAGTACACGCCAAAGGCGGTGTTATTTTTGCTCAGCTTTGGCATGTAGGGCGCGTATCGCACACCACACTGCAACCAAATTCAGGTAAACCAGTTGGCCCTTCAGATATTGTGGCTGACAATGTAAAAGTATTTATTGAAACCGCACCAGGTGAAGGCGCATTGGCTGACCCAAGTGACCCCCGTGCACTAAGTACTACTGAGGTTGGCGAGCTGGTAAACATGTATGCGCAAGCTGCACGTAATGCTCTAGAAGCAGGCTTTGATGGTGTGGAGCTGCATTGTGCTAACGGGTATTTAGTTAATCAGTTTATTTCTGAGCATACTAATAACCGTGACGATCAATACGGTGGAACACTTACTAATCGCCTACGTTTTTTAAAAGAGATTGTTGAAGCAGTAAGTGACGTTGTAGGCGCTAACCGTTTAGGTGTTCGCTTTGCTCCTTTATTTGAAAGTACAGATGAAACACGAGTGTATCTAGGACTTGTTGAATCAAACCCTCATCATACTTATGTACAAGCCGTTAAAGTGCTTGAGCAAGCTGGCATTGCTTACTTATCAATAGCGGAAGCTGATTGGGAAAATGCTCCTGATTTACCACAAGAATTTTATAAAGCAGTACGAGCCGAATTTTCAGGTCGCATTATTTATGCTGGTAAATACACAGTAGAAAAAGCAGTGCGTATTTTAGGTGAAGGTTATGGTGACTTATTTGCATTTGGTCGCCCGTTTATCGCTAACCCTGATTTACCAGAGCGTATAGCGAATAATTGGACGTTTAACGAAGCCGATGCAGCCACTATGTATGGCGGTACCGAAGTGGGTTATAGCGATTACCCGTTTTATCAAAAGTAGTCAACCTAAACTCTAAACGATATATGGGATTGGTATAGAACCGATACGGTTTTATACCTGGTACCTTAATTAAGCTACCTGTTTTGAGGTAAGAAAACGGTGTTGATAACACAGCTAAAATTTTGTTATTAGTTGTTCTCGACAATTGCTCTATCATTGCTCTACCTTCTGCATTTATGCAGTCGTATAGCAGTCATTTTTTAATAAAGTTAACGCTAGATTTAACCTCTCAAATTGATTAAGTATTACTGCGCAATGGTATTAGCGTCAAGAATAGTAAAGATAAGTAAAAGGGTGTAAAGCCTCCCTACAGTTGCCCTGCATGCAGTTGGCATTCAGTTTCAAACGTCAATACTAGCCATGTTAACCACAAACGAGGCAATATTATGAAACTTACATTTATACTACCTGCACTATTAGTTATGGGCACTTTATCTAGTTCTGCATTTGCAGCACCACATGATAGATATACAAAGCAAGAATATAAAAAGGTTCAGCTAAAACGAGAACTGAAAAAAATTAACCAAACTAAGGTAGTTTGGTATGTTCCAGTTAAAGTTGTTAAAAGAAACGTTAATAACACAGCATTTGTTAAAGTTAATGTCATAACGTATCACCCTAGCCTTAAATTTATTAAAAGATAAATGCGCACTTTAAAATATAAAGTCATGTTTGCGGCAATAAACAATGCGCCGCAAACTTAGCTTTTTACACCACTTAAACTCTATTATTGGTATTATCACATCTAAAAGTGCACGGAAATAACGTTTTCTAAGCACAACAAAAAAGTCCAAGTACATAATTTAATAGCAATATTATTAAAATATCTCTCATAATAAATATACTTAAAAAGAACAGAATTACCCTTAAAAATCGTCAAAAACTAGAGATTATGTCAAGAACCGTCAGTAAAATGTAAAAAGCTGTAAGCATAGCTCCGTTTGCTGTTGTATGTCAGTTAACATTCAGTTTGAACCGCTAGTATTGAACCCAGTTATGTAAAAACATAAACGAGGCAATACTATGAAACTTACTTTTTTACTACCTGCACTGCTAGCCATTGGCGCAGTATCAGGCTCTGCGCTTGGAGCACCAAACGAGCGAGAGAATGATAAAAGCTTTAAACGTGATCACGACAAACGTGTTGAATATAAACGCGATGAACGCCGCCATGAAAAAAAGCAGCGTATTGAACATAAAAAAGAAAAACGAGAAGACCGTAAGCAAGAAAAACGTAGACTCGCAAAGCACAAGCAGGAAAAGCGTGAACAATACCGCTACAACCAGCGCAAATATAACTATTTAACAAACCATCATAATTCAGTCTCTTACAGACAAAATCGATTTATAAATCATTTGCCGCGCAATAGTGCCTCTATTAGATTTAATGGTATTTCGTTTACGTTTAATGACGGCCTTTACTACCGTAAAGCTAAAAGAGGCTACCATGTAGTTACACCACCTAGAGGCCTACGTATTAATACGTTGCCAAGAAATTACAGGCATTTTAAGCGCCATAATACGACTTACTACACTTATCAAAATGTGTACTACGTCGCAAATAATGACGGCTATACAGTGGTTGATGAGCCACCAACCCGTCTTAATCAGGCAATAAAAGTGGGGAATGTGAATGATTATAGCTTGGGCCAAACTTACGATTCATTGCCTCAGGCAGCACAGGCCGTAATAATTAACTCGCAGCAGTATTTTAAATACGGCGATATTTATTTTTTACCGCAAATAAGTGGTGACGATATAAAATACCTTGCTATAAAGCTAGGTTAAATCCGCTATAAATTAAAAGGCCTTGCTACCAATAGCAGGGTCTTTTTCATTTCCCCTGTAGGTAATAACTTTAAGTAATAAAATCAATTCCCTCTCTAAGCATTAACATAACTTAGTATTTGTAAGCTTTTTTGCTAAACTACCCCGCATATTAATAGTGAGAGTGTATTTATGTCGGGTGAGTTTCCACGTGCTGGTTTTTGGCGCCGTTTTGCGTCGTTAGTTTACGATACGTTAGCCATTATTGCGTTTGCGATGTTAACTGTAGTGCTGTATTTATTTGCAGTACAAGGGCTTATTTCTCTCGATGTAATTAGTTTAAATGGCGCAGAGGATGTATCTGCCTTTATTCAAAATTCAAATCTTCTTTCGGGTATTCGTACCGCCCTTTTAATTATTGTTACCTTAGTATTTTTTGGCTACTTTTGGACTAAAAGCGGGCAAACCATTGGCATGCGTGCATGGCGTTTAAAAGTACAAACTCTTGAGGGTAATTTAATTAGC
The DNA here is from genome assembly GCF_011378855.1 of Pseudoalteromonas sp. Z1A8. Taxonomy (GTDB): domain Bacteria; phylum Pseudomonadota; class Gammaproteobacteria; order Enterobacterales; family Alteromonadaceae; genus Pseudoalteromonas. The sequence goes on from NZ_WTLB01000003.1 coordinate 94,491, forward strand.
TGGCCGCAATCAATTATCCGCAGCGTTAGCGCTTTACTCGGTTTAGGTAATTTGGTGGTGTTAGTCGATTTTAAAAACAAAAAAGCACTGCAAGATTACATCTCTAAAACAGAAGTTATTGCGCTTACTAAAGAAGAAAACAGACGTATTTATAGTGAGCTTGATTAATACTAACTTTTCAAATCGTGAGTTAAGCGGTAATTAAGCAGTAGTTAAAAAGCAAAAAGGGTGACCAGTGGTCACCCTTTTTCGTACTTCGAATAAGTAAATCTATACCCGTTTATTCATCAAATAGGTCGCAAAGCCTATAAATATAATACTGGGCAATACCGCACCTATAATGGCAGGTATTTGGTAAACCATAACTACAGGGCCAAATATTTCATTAGTTAAGTGAAACACAATCCCCGTTACAACGCCCATGATAATACGTGCGCCCATTGTTACTGTACGCAACGGGCCAAATATAAACGACAGCGCCACCAGCAGCATTACCGCAACAGATATAGGCTGCATCAACTTACGCCATAGAGCCAGTTCGTAGGTACTTGTGTCTTGTTCGTTTTGCTCTAGGTAACTTAAATATGACCAAAGCCCAGTGAACGAAAGCGACTCTGGTTTTACCGAAACAACCCCTAACTTTTCAGCTGTGAGTTGCGAAGGATAAAACTCTTCAGGCAGTTGCTCTGTTGTCGTTTTTTCGCTAGTGATAATAACTTTGTTAACGTCACGAAGTAGCCAGCCATCTTTTCGGCTCAGTGCATCTCTTGCTTTAGTAATTTGGGTAAGCTCTAACGATTTATCAAAGTGGTACATATGCACCCCGTTAAGCCTGCCGTTTTCATCAACGTCTTCAATATTAATAAAGTTGCTGCCGTCTTTAGCCCATACACCTTTTTGTGTATTAAACACATCGCCGCCATGTATTGCTTGGTTACGCATTTCTTTAGCGTGCAATTGTGCTTCAGGTGCGCCCCATTCGCCAAGTGCCATCATGCATACAGCCATGAATACGGCGGTTTTCATCACTGAGCCAATTATTTGTAAGCGCGACATACCAGCGGCTTGCATTACTACCAGCTCGCTGTTTGAGGCAAGCGCCCCTAAACCCGTTAAGCCACCTATCAGCGCAGCCATCGGAAAAAACACCACTAAATCGCCGGGTATTGTGTAAAGCGTATAAAGCATTGCAGTCATTAAATCGTAACTGCCGCGCCCTACCGACTTTAACTGGTCGATAAATTTAATTAAGGTGCTAATGCCAACAAGCACTAGCAACGCAAAGCCTGTTGTTTGTAAAACACTACGGCCTAAATACCAATCAAGCGTTTTCATCATGCGCCTAACTCCCGCTTAGTTATAACGGCTTTAAGCCAAGCGCCCAGTGGTCGCCCTTTTATAATTAATAACCCACCTATAAACAATGCGCTAAGATGAATCCACCACAAGCCGATTGAAGGCGGGATTTTGCCATCTTCAACTGCAAATTTAGCGGCATTTAGTAAAATAAAGTAGCCTAAGTACAAGCTAATAGCAGGCACTAGTTTTGCAAATTTACCTTGGCGAGGGTTAACCACACTTAGCGGCACTGCCAATAAAGTAAGTAACGGGATGGAAAGCGGGATAGCTAATCGCCACTGCCACTGCGCTATAGATTCTGACGTATTAATTGCGAGTAATTGATTGGTTGGCACAGCCTCTAACTTACGACGCTGGTGCTCTATTTCTTGTTCTCGTATTTGTACGCTGTAACCATCAAATTCTGTTAAATTAAGTGCAGGCGTTGTGCCGTCAGTCTCGTAGCGTTTCCCGTCAGTCAGCACTAGTTGTTGTTCACCATTTACGGCTTCAACCACAACACCTTGCTCTGCATATACCAAGCGCGCTAGGTTGCCTTTTTCGCTATCGGGTAACTGCGCAACAAATACCTTATTGAGCTCTTTGCCGCCCTTTTCAATATTATGAATAAACACCACGGCTTTTTCGTTACCGGTTTCTTGGAACCGCCCAGCCCGAAGTGCCGATAACCCAGCATCTGCTTTGGCTTGTTCTTTTAATTGATACTCTTGCTCGCTTGCCCACGGCGCTATATACATAGTTAGTGCAGCAGCTAATATGGCAAGTCCAACGCTTGATATAAGCGTTACGCGCACAACATACCATTCACTTACGCCACAGGCTTTAAGCACGGTCATTTCGCTGTCTGCATAAATACGGCTGTAAGCCAAAATAATACCTAAAAATATACTCAGCGGTAGTATTAGCGAGGCTAGTTGTGGAAGTTTTAGCGCAATCATCGATAGCACTAATTTAGCAGGAATACTGCCCTCAGAGGCATCGCCTAAAATACCAACTAACTTTTGTGACAAAAAAATCGTCATCAAAGTTAAAAATACGGCGACCTGCGATTTTAAAACCTCAGCGGTCAAATAACGAAAAATTAGCAATGCTCGCCCCTGTTAAACATGGAATATCACTACGATAGTGAGAATTGAATAGTCAAATAGCTATTTTACCTAATTAATACTGGCAAATAGGCTATTATTATAAGCCATCAAAATTAATTATCCTACCTAAGTGCACGATATAATGTTGCATTAGTAGCCCTTAAGCATATAAAGTTCAATTACACAGTAAGAGTCTAACAAAATCAGCTAAAATAAGAATTATCCTTACATGAGTTACGTAGATAAGACTAGAAAATACTTTTTTAGCCCCAACTTACTAACTTAAATGACTCAAAATCAGGAGTGACAATGGAATTTAACGTAAAAAGTGGTAGCCCAGAAAAACAGCGCAGCGCATGTATTGTGGTTGGCGTTTACGAGCCACGTAGGTTATCCCCCATTGGTGAACAACTCGATAAAATTAGTGATGGCTATATCTCTAATTTACTTCGCCGTGGCGACTTAGAAGGTAAGCCAGGCCAAGTTTTATTATTACATCATGTACCCAATGTATTAAGCGAGCGCATATTGCTTGTTGGTTGTGGTAAAGAGCGCGAGCTTGATGATAAACAATATAAACAAATTATTTCTAAAACTATTAATACCTTAAACGAAACAGGTTCTATGGAAGCAGTCTGCTTTTTAACAGAGCAACACGTTAAAGGTCGCGACACTTACTGGAAAGTACGTCAAGCAGTAGAAACAACGCAAGATTGCTTATATACGTTTAACCAATTAAAAAGTAAAAAAGTAGACCCTCGTCGTCCACTTCGTAAAATGGTGTTTAACGTACCAACACGACGCGAACTAACGATTGGCGAAAGTGCTATTGAGCATGGTTTAGCCATTGCTGCAGGTAGTAAGTTGTGTAAAGACGTGGCTAATATGCCACCAAATATTTGTAACCCAGTGTACTTAGGCGAGCAAGCGCAAGAGTTGGCAACTAATTTTGACAACATCACTGTTGATATTATTGGCGAAAAGCAAATGGCAGAACTAGGTATGAATTCTTACCTAGCTGTTGGCCGAGGTAGTGATAACGAATCAATTATGTCGATTATTAACTACAAAGGCGCGGCTGACGACCAAGCCCCTATTGTACTTGTTGGTAAAGGCTTAACGTTTGACTCAGGCGGTATTTCATTAAAACCAGGCGAAGGCATGGACGAAATGAAATACGACATGGGCGGTGCTGCAGGTGTTATTGGCGCAATGCGTGCACTTGCACAAATGCAATTGCCAATTAACGTTATTGGTGTTTTAGCTGGTTGTGAAAACATGCCTGGCTCAAACGCGTATCGCCCGGGTGATATTTTAACAACAATGTCGGGGCAAACAGTTGAAGTGTTAAACACCGACGCTGAAGGTCGTTTAGTATTGTGCGACGCACTAACGTACGTTGAACGCTTTAATCCTGATACAGTGATTGACGTAGCAACGCTTACTGGCGCTTGTATTGTAGCCCTTGGCGCGCATGCGACTGGTTTACTATCAAACCATAACCCACTTGCACACGATTTATTAAAAGCGTCTGAGCAAAGTGGTGACCGCGCATGGCAGTTACCATTATGGGATGACTATCAAGATCAACTAGATAGCCCATTTGCTGACTTTACGAACTTAGGTGGACGCTCTGCGGGTACTATTACTGCAGCATGTTTCTTATCTAAATTTACTAAAAAGTATAATTGGGCACATTTAGATGTTGCCGGTACAGCTTGGCGCAGTGGCGCTAAAAAAGGCGCAACGGGTCGTCCTGTTCCTATGCTTACTCAGTATTTACTAAATAGAGCTGGTGTAAGTGAAGCCGCTCAAGATTAAACGTTTAGTTTAAATTAATATCTGTTTATAAGGCGCCGTTTGGCGCCTTATTTATTTGTGTATTAATTGAAGCAAACCCCGTTATATGGCAAAATCTGCCTCTTAATTTATGTATATCAATTTGGTATGCATTCAATGTCATGGGAAACCCCGATACAATGAACATGAACGCTAAATTTTTCGTTCTAAAGCAACAAGATGAGTCTAAAGCTAAAGCTGAAGATCATTTTGCTTTGGCTGCTCAAATTGCGGCCGAACAGTATCGAAATGGGCAGCGTGTGTTTATTTGTGTCAACGATAACGAAGCAGCCTGTGCCATTGATGAAATAATTTGGGCATTCGACCCCGATAGTTTTGTGCCACATAATTTACAAGGTGAAGGCCCTAAAGGCGGCGCACCGGTAGAAATTGGTATTACGCCACCTGTTGGCAATCGTAAAGTTTTAATTAACTTGGCTACTCAGTTACCGGATTACATTCGTCGGTTTAACCAAGTTTTTGATTTTGTACCCGTAGAACCAGCTGCTAAACAAGCAGCCCGCGAGCGTTTTAAAAAGCTACGCCAACTCGGTGCCAATCTCACCACGCAAGATATAAATAGCTAGCCAATCAGGCAAACTAACCAACTAATTTAAGTACTTATTTAAGGTTCTGTGTAATGGATAAAACCTACAATCCGCAAGATATTGAACAGTCTCTATATCAAGACTGGGAACAAAAAGGCTACTTTAAGCCATCTGGCCAAGGCGTACCGTATTCAATTATGATCCCGCCGCCAAATGTCACTGGTAGTTTACACATGGGCCACGCCTTCCAAGATACAATAATGGATACCCTAACGCGTTTTAAACGTATGCAAGGTAACAACACATTATGGCAAGTAGGTACTGACCACGCAGGTATTGCAACGCAAATGTTGGTTGAGCGTAAACTGCATGCCGAAGAAGGCAAAACACGCCACGATTTAGGCCGCGAAGATTTTATTAATAAAATCTGGGAATGGAAAAAAGAATCGGGTGGCACTATTACCAAGCAGCTTCGTCGCCTAGGCGCATCGGTTGATTGGGATCGTGAACGTTTCACAATGGACGATGGCTTATCTGAAGCCGTTAAAGAAGTGTTTGTACGCCTTCATAAAGAAAACCTAATTTACCGTGGCAAGCGCCTAGTAAACTGGGATCCTAAATTACACACTGCTATTTCTGATCTTGAAGTTGAAAACAAAGACAAAAAAGGCCACATGTGGAATTTACGTTACCCACTAGCTGATGGCGTTAAAACGCAAGACGGTAAAGACTACATAGTAGTCGCTACAACCCGTCCAGAAACCATGCTTGGCGACTCGGGTGTTGCAGTAAACCCAGATGACGAACGCTACATAGATTTAATCGGTAAAGAGATTTTATTACCAATCGTTAATCGTCGTATTAAAATTGTTGCTGACGAACATGCCGATAAAGATAAAGGCACAGGTTGTGTAAAAATAACACCAGCGCACGACTTTAACGATAACGAAGTGGGCAAGCGTCATCAAATGCCGATGATCAACATTTTCGATAAAGACGCCGCTATTTTAACGCAAGGTGAAACATACACCTTTGACGGTAAAGAGCTTGAGTTTGACGCGCCAATTCCTGAGCGCCTACATGGACTTGATCGTTTTGCTGCACGTAAAGCAATTGTGGCAGAATTTGAAGAGCTAGGCCTACTTGAAAAAATTGAAGACCATGGTTTAACCGTTCCTTACGGCGATCGCTCTGGTGTGGTAATTGAGCCACTACTTACCGACCAATGGTATGTACGTGTTGCACCACTTGCTGAACCTGCAAAAGACGCAGTTAAAAACGGCGACATTCAATTTGTACCTAAGCAATACGAAAACATGTATTTTTCGTGGATGAACGACGTACAAGATTGGTGTATTTCACGCCAGCTTTGGTGGGGTCACCGCATCCCAGCTTGGTACGACAATGAAGGTAACGTATTTGTTGGTCGCGACGAAGCTGAAGTACGCCGTGAAAACAACATTGCAGACAGCGTAACATTAAGCCAAGACGAAGACGTACTTGATACGTGGTTCTCATCAGCGCTTTGGACGTTCTCTACACAAGGTTGGCCAGAAAATACCGATGATTTAAAAACCTTCCACCCGTCTGACGTGCTGGTAACGGGTTTTGATATTATTTTCTTCTGGGTTGCGCGCATGATTATGATGACGCTGCACTTTGTGAAAGACGAAAATGGCAAACCACAAGTTCCGTTTAAAACCGTGTATGTAACCGGCTTAATACGTGATGACAATGGCGATAAAATGTCTAAGTCAAAAGGTAACGTACTTGACCCACTAGACATGATTGACGGCATTGAACTTGAAGACCTAGTACAAAAACGTACTGGTAATATGATGCAGCCAAAACTTGCCGCTAAAATCGAAAAAGATACGCGTAAAGTATTTGCTGGCGGTATTGAAGCACACGGCACCGACGCCCTTCGCTTTACCCTTGCTGCAATGGCATCAACCGGTCGTGATATAAACTGGGATATGAACCGCCTAGAAGGTTACCGTAACTTCTGTAATAAATTATGGAACGCGAGCCGTTACGTATTAATGAACACAGAAGAGCTAGATTGTGGTTTTGCAAGCGGTGCTGATAAAGAGTTCTCATTAGCTGACCGTTGGATTTTAGGTCAATATGAAGCTACCGTTAAAACCTACACAGAACATCTAGATAACTACCGTTTTGACTTAGCTGCTAACACGCTTTACGAATTCACTTGGAACCAATTTTGTGATTGGTACTTAGAGCTAACTAAACCAGTATTGTTTAAAGGTAATGAAGCACAGCAACGTGGTACACGCCATACGCTAATAACGGTACTTGAAAGCTTACTGCGTTTAATGCACCCAATGATGCCATACATCACTGAAACTATTTGGCAGCGTGTTGCACCACTTGCAGGCCTTGAAACAGCAAACACCAGCATTATGGTTCAGCCGTTCCCTGTATATAATGAAGCAAGCGTTGATGCCAAAGCAATGGAAGATTTAGAGTGGGTTAAACAATTCATTTTAGCTATTCGTAATATTCGTGGAGAAATGGATATTAGTCCAAGTAAACCGCTTAGCGTGTTACTTGCTAATGCATCGAGCGACGACATGCGCCGCATTGAAGAAAATAAATCATTTTTAGCATCACTTGCAAAAATTGAAGAGTTCACAATGCTTGAAAACAAAGATGACGCACCAGCATGTGCAACGTCTTATGTTGGCAACCTTGAGATCATGATCCCAATGGCAGGCTTAATTGACGTAGAAGCTGAGCTTTCACGTATTAATAAGCAACTCGAAAAAGCTGAAAAAGGCCTAGCACAAGTGCAAAACAAACTTGCTAACGAAAAGTTTGTTAATAATGCGCCAGAAGCTGTACTTGCTAAAGAAAACGCAAAACTAGCTGAGTTTAGCGATGCTAAAACTAAGTTACTCGAGCAAAAAACTAAAATAGAAAGCTTATAAGCTTTCATAAAAACGCCTATTAACATCATTTAATAGGCATTAAAAAAGCCGCTCACTTTAATAAGTGAGCGGCTTTTTTGTGCCCAGAGCCTAAGCTCTAAGCATTTATACAAATATTAGAATTTGTAGTTGTATTGAGCGCCAATAAGTACTGCATTACCTTCTGACTCAAACTCAAATCCATCTTCTTCAAAGTTCTGAGTTTTACCACGGATAATACTTACACCTAAATCAACATTTGATTGCTGGTCAATTGCGTAGTTACCGCCAAATGAGAACCAAAAACGATCTGTATCTGGGATAGAGATCGACAGGTGATTTTGTGATACTGGAGACTGATCAAATGCTACACCAGCACGAAGTAATAAGTCTTCGCTATATTGGTAATCAGTGCCTACTGAATAGCGGAAAGAATCTGAGAAATCTTCTGTTTTTTCAAAACCTTGCTCTGGAGTCAAACCAACTTCAGCTTCTAATTTGTCAAAGCTGCTCCAACCTGTCCATGCTACGCTGTAATGTAAACCTAACTTTTCATCTAACTGGTGTGAGCCAGAAAACTCAGCCATAGCAGGTAAAGTTATATCAACAGAGCCTGAGCGCTCAGCAATACCACGTGCAGTACTTGAGTAAGTACCTTCAAACGTTATATCTGTTTCTGTACGATAATTAAAACCAAAACGACTGTTTTCGTCTAATTGATACATTAGGCCAACATTTAAAGCGTATCCAGTGTCATCACCTTCAAGATTTACAACTTCAGTTTGGGCCGGGTAAGGTAATGGAGTCTCACCTAAATGTCGAACAATTTCGGCCTCTGCATAAACCACATTCAAGCCAATACCATAGCTAAACTTTTCAGTAACTTTATAAGCAACGCTTGCATTTAAGTTAACAGTAAATATTTCTGTTTTACCTGCAATCTGTCCTGCTGCATAGTCATCATCAAAGTCTGTTGATAAACCAAAGTTAGAAAATGCACCAAAACCAAGTGAGATTTTATCGCTGTAAGGCATAGTAAAGTAAGCTGCTGGTACCACTGCACTTGGTGCAATGCTATCGTCATCTAATGATGACTCATCAATACCTGCTGGGGCACTTTCACCTTCTAAGCTTACATCTGGAATTACGCCAATAGCAGCAACACTTAACTGCTTATCTTTAAATAAAGTCATTAGTGCTGGGTTACGTGCAACTACAGACGCGTCGTCTGCGATAGAAGCCTCACCAGCGTATGCACGGCCTAAACCCGATGCATTTTGCTCTGATAATTGAAACGCGGCTGCAAAACTATCAGCCGAAACAAATGCAAGCGAAGCTGCAATAAGAGTTTTAGAAAATTTCATTGTTGAGTCCTTAACCAAACTGACTGTTTGGGTACTATGTGTGTTGTTATTAGGATTTAAAGCGTGGTTACACTACCTTAATTTTTTGTAAAAAACCCTATGAATGCGTCAAAAAACGGTAAAAAACATGTTTTTTAACGACATCTTAACAACTATTTAAAGCTCATCGGATGAGAAGTGTGGTATTAGAGTAAACACTCTAAATGTAATTAATTATCATTTAGATTGACTTGGAATTAGTAGCCACTTACACTCATTATAAAATCGCAAAGGAAGTAAAACTGTGATCATTTTATTTATTATTACAGGGTTAATATTTTGTGGGGCGAGTGTATTTTGCTTTTACAAAGCAAATTACTGTGCATGTACTCAAGCAGGACAATGCGATAACCCCGTAAACCATTATTGGTTAGGGGCAATGTTAAATGCGTTGATCTCTTTAGCGCTGTGTTGTTTTGCATTGCACGTAGAGCTAGGTACTTTGTTATGGCTAACACTGATGGGAAATTGCTTTCTAGGGGCGTTTATTTCTGCAAAGCAAACTAAAAAAAGACAATGTAGTAAAACTAATTCAACAAATGCTCTTTTAGCAGGCGAGACAAATTAATCTGATAATCTAAGGGCTTAACACTTGCTAGTATTTTAAGCTCTTGAGTATGATCGCTTAAGTCTATGTCTTTAGGTGTAACATGATGGTTATGCTTAGCGTTATAAAATAGCTTGATTTTAGGTTTAATAGGATTAAGTATATTCCCCTCAAGCACTAGCGCTAAACGCTCATTCGTTAGTTTTACAATAGTTCCTACCGGATGAACCCCTAAGCATTTTATAAACCGCTGCACTAACTCACCATCAAACAAGTGTTTATTGGCTAATAAATAGCGCAATGCATTTATAGGTTCATCACCATCTTGATGCATTCTATCGGCAGTCATTGCATCGTACACATCTACAATTGCCATTATACGGGCTGGGCGACTTAACTTTTCAGCCTGCAGACCTCGCGGATAACCCGAGCCATCTAAGCGCTCATGATGATTTACTATCATATCGAGCATGAGCGGTGTTATGCCCTTTTCACCTTTAACTAAACCTAATCCCTGCGCTACATGCTTTTTAATCGCAGCCAGCTCATTATTAGTAACCTTGGTTGGCTTTGAAAATATACCTTGAGGTAACTTTGCTTGGCCTAAATCATGAAGTAATGCCCCCATAGCAAGCTCTTGTACAACAGCCTGCTCATACCCCAAATATTTAGCAAATACAGCGGCAAAAATGGCGCAGTTGATCATATGACGCCAGTTATAGCTGTGTTTATCTTTTATACGAGTAAGAATAGTCATGGCGTTAGCGTTGCGAAAAACAGAGCTAACTATCTCGCAGGCTATTTCATCAAGCACTTTTATATTAACACTCAGGCCAGATGTTAAATCGCCATATAACGATTGTAGCTTTCGGCCGTGCTGATCGTAATTTACAGTCGCTTTAGCAAATTCTTGTTCAATTGAAATTGCTATAGGTGTTTTTTTTACTTTTTGTTGGCTATTAGATGTTTTAGGTGTGCTTTGCGGCTTATATTTAGCAGGAATAGCCGCATCGCCTTTAGTAAAATCTATAAGTAGCTCTAATACACCTTCAGAGACTAAGCGCTTAATAATAGAGTTATCTCGTACCAAGCCACTGGTCTTAATTTTTATGCTGTTAATCCCTTCATGTTGTTTAGTAACGCTATCAACGTACATACCAGGAGTAAGCTCAGACACAGGTAAAGTAATTAGCATAAAGGCGGGATTTTTCTATTAAGGAATATGTACCTTAAATAGCATTAATTAAGCCTAAAAGTCTAGCTTTTGAGTTGTAAGTAGTTATATATAACTAAAAGTATTATTTACAGCCATGCCAATTGTTACTTTAAGTTATTTGGCTTATTAATAATTAAACACCTTCACCTCAGCTACGCTTGAGTATCTATCGCTAAGAGCAGACGGTTTAGTTAACAGGATTATCTAATCATTATAAAAAAGCGAACTTTGTTAACCTTTATTGAACACAATATTGTTTTGTCTCGGTCCAGTATATACAGCACTTAATAACAACTGCTTTAAATACTTAAGAGTACTAATATATGACAAAACTAAACCAACCCGTATCAAACCTAAGTGTCGCGGCAATAAACACAGCCTCGCCTTTGGGTCATATATTAAAAGTAGCTGCTCCACTGCTCGATAGCCTATTGGGCATAAATAAACTGCGTAATATTTATCTATCTAATAATTTATCGGGTTTGGATAAACAAGAATTTAGTGAAAAGCTTTTAAATGTATTAGGTATTAACGTACTTGGTGCACAAGGTGTTATTAACAAAATACCAAAGCAAGGCCCTTGCATAGTGGTATGCAACCACCCTTATGGCATGGTTGAGGGTGTCATAATTGCAAAATTACTCACTCACTATCGCAGTGATACAAAAGTAATGGCTAACGTTGGCTTAAAAATATTTAAAGAAATTAAAGACTATTTTATTTTTGCTAATCCACTAAAACCAAAAGCAGCTATTAATACCAGCGCAATTAAACAGTGTTTTAGTCATGTTAAAAATGATGGCCTACTTGTGGTTTTTCCTGCGGGCAGACTGTCATTTTTTCAATCAGAAAAGCAACGTGTAACCGACGGAGAATGGAATCGCTTAGCAGCTCAACTAGCTTTAAAAACAAAAGCACCTTTATTACCGGTATTTATTAGTGGTCAAAATAGCTCTATGTTTTACCGTTTGGGACGTATTTACTACCGATTTAGATTATTAATGCTAATACGCGAATTACTAAAAGTTCAAAAAAGATCTATTAACTTAAGTGCTGGTAATTTACTTACACCCAAACTATTAAATAAGTTTGAAAAAACTGACGATATAAACGCACTTGCACGCCTGCAGTGTTATTTAAACGATGAGCGTTTTATAGTGCCTTGGCAAGAGGATAACCAATCAACGCAGCTCAAAGCTATTATACAGGGCGTTGATAAAACAAAAATGACAAATGAGCTTGCCAACTTACTAAGCGAGCAGCACTTGCTCGACTTTAAAAGTTACTCCGTTTATTACGGTTATCAAGAACAAATACCTGATTGCGTTGCTGAAATAACACGCCTTAGAGAAATAACCTTTCGTACACTAAACGAAGGAAGCGGCGAGCCATGCGATACAGATAAGTTTGACGCAACTTATATGCATTTATTTATTTTTGATCATAAAAATGAAGAGATCATTGGGGCTTATCGCATTGGGCAAACTGACTTATTACAAAAAAATAGCGACGTAAACGCCCTTTATTTGTCGCAGATGTTTAACTTTGAACCCTCGTTTATTAATCAGCAACAACCCTGCCTAGAAATGGGCCGCTCGTTTATAGTTCAAAAACATCAAGGCAGTTACCATGGCTTATTGCTGCTATTTAAAGGGATTGGTGCGTTTATGGCGCAAAACCCACGTTATAGAACCTTGTATGGCACGGTTTCACTAAGTAAGCTTTATGACCCTCGTTCTGTCGCAATTATTGACCATATCATGGTTAATAATAAACAAGGTGTTAGCGCCAATACGCCTTTTAATAATAAGATTCACCCTGAATTTGAAGACTTCACTAGTAATCATACGTTAGATATCGAACATGTATCAGCGTTGGTTATGGGAATCGAAGAAGATAAAAAAGACATACCGATTTTATTAAAACAATATCACAAGCTAGGCGCCCAATTTCATTGTATGGGGATTGATAGCAACTTTAATCACACGCCAGGATTACTTTTAAGTGTGCATTTACCAAGCGCACCTGGAAAGCTACTTAAGCTCTACCTTGGCGATAAAAAAGATGATTATATAAACCACTCGTAATTTTTACCTGCTATATTAATACAGCAGGTAAAATACAGTTAACAAAAAAGTCGATGTAATTAATTACATCGACTTTTTTGTTTTTAATTATGTAATAGTTATGGCTATAAAAATATTTAGGGTCTGTTGATCTTTCAAGGTTAAATTTGCAGCAGTCTGTTTGGTATTTAGGCAAGGCAGAGCCTATACAGTGTGGTTATTCCCCATAAATGGGCGATAACGTAGCATTAATGCCAAACAGGCGCTGCCCAAAGGGTTCTTCCTAGGGGCTATTTACTCTTTGTTGCCTGCATGGATGTAGGTAAGGGGCGTGAGCAGGACGCGGAAGCTTTGCTCGGTTTTTACTTAGCCCACTAGGTTACAAATCTCGCGCCGCAATTAAATAGCTTCTAGTTTGAACAAATTTTAATCCGCAAAGTTCAACAGACCCTAATTAAGCTGCAGCCACTTTTAAACAACTAATGCTGCTAATGAGCTGAGACTGCTTATCAAAATAATTAAAACGTATAGTGTTACCAACTTTAATATGGCTAATACTGACCGTCATCGCGTCTTCTCTTTGCATATTTACACCATATTGGCCTTGTTCAGCTTTGCTGTAATGAAATGCTAAAAACTGCTCACTTGCAGGATGTCTTAAATCAATCAGTTGCTTAAACTGTTGTTTACGCTTTTGTGCCACCGTTTCTAGCTCAACACCAGATGACGTTGCAAGCGATTCAACTTGGCAATCGATTAATTGTTTTGTGTCCCACCGAACAAAAAACACATTATTGTTATTTAGCGATAACTCATCCGGAAAAATACACAATTTAAAAGGCGCATAACCCGATAAATCCATATTTTGTAACTGAGCCAACACAGGGGTTTTATTACTCAGTAAATGCGGTATTAAAAGGCCTCTACTGTGCTTTACCGCAGTTATATCAAATACACTTTGGTAATCGTTTAATAAAGCTAATGTTTGCCCCCAATGCGAGACACCAAGCCAAGTACCTCCTCCTTGCGGATCAATGGGATAAATTGCTTTACCTTTGTGTTTACTTGGAGCGATTGCCGTTTGTCGTGTTTTTTGCTCATCACGATTAAAAAATAACTCGTAGCCATCATCAGTTAAAAAGTAACTTAGCGTACACATTCTAATTTTGCATCGACTTTGGTTGTACTTGTTGGCTATTTTCTCTTAAAAAAGTAGCTGTACTTGGTGCTAAACCAAAGTTTTGATCGAGCTGCGACTTTTGCGCAAAGCTAATTTGCGAAATCATCGCATAATGATGTACAGCATGGCTGCCTACAAAAATAAGCTCTCGCGCAAGTGAGGTTGTTACTGTTTGTACATTTTTACTTTTAATCGATACTTCGCTTGAAAGTAATAACGGGGTATTAAAGTCATCACTACTGAGTTGTTCAATCCAGGATGCTATTTCAGCAATTTTGTTTATTGCAGCTTTTGGAGAGCTTTCAATATCGCCTCCTCTTAAGCGGCAATCATAATCTATTTCTTGCGAGCTAATACCGAGCATTAACGATTGATAATGATCGATAATATGGCGCATATGGGCTCCTGCAGAGCTAATGAAGTTAGGAGTAACGACTTGTGAATAGTCCTCTTTAGTTACACCTTCAAGATAAGCATGTCCTTGAGCTAGTATCTCTAATTGACTATTTAACATTGAATCGGTTTTCCTCATTTATTACTAAATCACGTATGCAAAAAGTACAAAGTGAATTTTTAATTCGCTCGTTTTGCAGTGTATAAATAACTAGAAAGCGGTTTTTAAAATTAACTTTCAAAGTTTATGCGGTAAGTGCATTTTTAAATACAAAAGTAATTAATGAGAAGCTAGATAATGTAGAAGGGGATAATTAATAAATGTAAAAGCAAATGGCGCTCTCGGTAGGGATCGAACCTACAACTCAGCCTCCGGAGGGCCACGTGATATCCATTTCACCACGAGAGCACATTTGTTGCCGCCACACCAACTCGCGATATCAGTGCTTTAGCACCTGCAATGATAAAGATATATTTTAATAAATACCAGTAACATCAGCTTATATGCTTATTAATTAAACTCTTTTAAATAAAACACTTCACAATGTCTTAAAAACAGGCTATTTATTCTTATTGAATAAGAAACAGTAACGGTTTGGCAACATTGAAACTATGATTGTCGCTGTGAAAATGGATTTAATACGAGGAAGTAATGATGAGTTTAATGTCTACTGAGCAAGTTGCTGAGTTTTTAGGTGTAAAAGCAGAGCGTGTAAAACGCCTAGCTAGAGAAAGTTTATTAATTGCTAAATCAGAAGATGAAAATGGTGAGCCACAATTTGATGCAGCCGAAGTAACAAAATACAAAGAGCTCGCCGAGCGCTTTGGTGGTCTTTAACTTCCACAAAAAGTATTATTAACGAGTTTAGTTAGCTGCGCGCGTAACATTACAGATTCATTAGTTATGCTGCGCTCCTCATACCAACCAATACATAACACTAAAAAAAACAGCTTATAGTAATTCAGCTTATCCATTGAAAGGTTAAACGTTTTTGTTTTATCAACGCTATTTTTATAGCTATTTAACAACGCTGTTTTACTGTGCTCATTAAGATTAAAGCTCACTGCAAGCGCCGCTAAATCAAAATATACATCGTTAGTTTGTGCGTATTCAAAATCAATTAAATACATGCCTGAACCATTTACAATAATATTGTCTTTTACTAAATCGTTATGACAAAAGCCTTCATTAAATTGCATTGTTGCAACTGCTTTGAGAGCCTGCTCTATTTGAGGTTTATATTGGATATATACATCGGTGCTTTGATAAAATAGCAGCTCTTTAGCTATATCCATTCTCGCGGTAGGCACCGCGTATTTATGCACTTGAGCAAGTTTATTAATAAAGCTGAGCGTTATATCCGATTGCGCGCTCTTGCCTTCAATATAATTAAATACTGCACGACCGCTTTCTTTATCAAGCCAAATAGGCGCTGGGCATATATTAAAGTCACTTAAAAAGTGCTGCGCTTCAAGGCCGGCATTTGGCCAATGGCTTTTATAACACTTTAATAAATACCCTTGTTGCTCGGTACGTATCAAAAAATTATCGTTACTAAAGCCATTAAGTAATCGCTCGCTTGAAACAATGCTTGTAGGCTCTACAAACGCGCTGCATATTTTTACTAACTCAGTATGCTCAATCATTAATTAAAGCTGTGCTAGAGGCTTAGCTTGGCTTTGCTCGTACTCTTCGTACCAGGTTTTAAAGCCCCACGCTGCCATAATGGTATAAAATATAAAGAGCGCTAGTGTTGGGTAATAGCCTTTTTCGTAATATAAGTACATAGAAGCGGCATCTATTACAATCCAGTACAGCCAGTTTTCAAGGACTTTTTTAGCAACTAAGTAAGTCGTTACTACAGCAAAACACGTTGTAAAACTATCAAGGTAAGCAAAGTCGGCATGAGTGTAGTTTTGCATAACATAACCAATAGCAATTGCAGCTACGGTTGTTAAACTAATTAAAACAGCATGGCGATTCATCGACCACGACGTAATATTTAAATTTGCAGCTTTGCCTTTTCGCCATACAACCCACCCAAATACAGCCATATACATATAATAAAAATTAAGTAATGACTCCATAAGTAATGCGCCATTCCAATACATTATTGTATAAATAAGGGTGCTAAAAAATGCTGCAGGCCAACACCATAAGCTTTCTTTTATTGCTAATAATAAATAAGCCATCGACAACCCTACCGCAATATATTCCCAATGCGACATTGCTGTAAAACCACTTAGGGTTTGTGTTAAAAAGTCCATATTATGCAGTTACCGTTTAGTTGTGCCGATTGTTATACCAATCTGCTTATATACGGGGTCTATTTAACGTTAAGAAAATTACGCTAGAACTAGGCAAAAACTTTTGTATCTAGTTGTTCTAAATAAAAAATTTTTAACGACGTTATAGTGCAATTTAATTCGTTAAATTGATCAAAGATTTATGCAGGTTGGTATTATAGGTTATTCAGGCGATAAGTCGCCAGAGAGAAACTTACATACAAAAATAGCTTTACCAAATTCTTCATATGAACGTTTAATTTCGGTACTTAGCACCTGCATTACTAAATCGTAGTCACCAAATATTTGCGTTGATAACGTATTAGTAATCACTTTTAAATCATCGTATTCGTTTAATCTATCAATAAAGCCCTGAATAAACGGGATGTAATCTTGGTGAAGTGGATATTTACTGATCTCTACAGATAATTTCATTTTTGACTCTTTATTTTAATTACCAATTACAACAAGTCATTCAATGCTAGAGCCGTTATTAAATACAGTGTAAAATCACTGCAACACTCAATTGAAATGAGCTTAATATGGCACGTAGAATAACCTACAAATTTAAAAACGAACCACGCGAGATTAATTTCGCCAAAGATAAATACCATGACATGTATGAAGCAATTGCTGCTGCCGAAGGTATTGATTTAACGAGTTACTTAAGCATGGTACAGCAAATAGAAATGACCTCAAAAGGGTCTGCTTCTGTTCGTAACTTTCGCGATCAAGAATTTGCCCGTATGGGCTTTAGCGACATTTACTTTATAAAAGAGTAAGCGCTGCTTTATAGTTAATTTATATTAACGCTGATATTCATAACTTACACGTGGTGTAATATTACACAACAGCTCGTAAGGTATGGTATCAGCGCATAGTGCTATTTCTTCAACGGGTAGCTCAGGGCCCCACATAGTAACCCTGTCGCCTACTTTAATATTGTGCTCGTTAGCGCCTATATCAACGCTAATCATATCCATAGCTACACTACCTACAATACCATAACGCTGCTCGCCTATTATAACGGGCGTCCCCTCTTTAGCGTGCCGAGGGTAGCCATCACCATAGCCCATAGCAACAACGGCTAACTTGGTTGGTTTATCACTTTTCCAACGACCGCCATACCCGACCGCTTCATTGGCTGGCACATTACGCACTGCAATTACACGTGTAGTTAAGCGCATAACTGGTTTTAATTTGTGTTGCTGCCCAATGCTATTTGCCATAGGCGATACGCCATACAGCATAAGCCCTGGCCGTACCCAATCACCATGGCCATTTGGCCACGCGATAATACCCGCTGAATTTGATAAGCAATGCGCTTGGTCTATGCCATTCACTAAGTTATCAAATAACGTAATTTGTTGAACCGTTTTAGCATTATCAACATCATCAGCACAGGAGAAGTGAGTCATTAAATTAACGGTATTTTTAGCATTAGGCGTTTTTTGTAAGCGGTTATAAAACTCTTCAAACTGCTCTGGCGCAATACCTAATCGATGCATACCTGTATTTACTTTTAACCAGCATGTTATTGGCGCATCAAGCTTTGCTTTTTCAAGCGCTGCTAATTGGTATTCATCGTGAATAATAGTTTGAAAGTTATTAGCAAGTAAAATAGGTATATCGGCTTTATTAAAAAAGCCCTCGAGTAAAACTATTGGCTTTGTTAAGCCCCCAGCTCGAAGCGCTAAAGCTTCATCAATGCGCGCCACAGCAAATGCGTCAGCATCATTCAAATGCTGCGCAATCGTTACTAAACCATGGCCGTAAGCATTTGCTTTTAGCACCGCCATTACTTTACTGTTTGGTGCAAAGCACTTAACTTGCGCTAAATTATGCGCAAGTGCAGCTAAATTAATTTCAGCAGTAGCTAAGCGCATTAGTAATCGTCATCTACCGCTGGTCCCGCGTAATTATCAAAGCGAGAAAATTGACCTTGGAATGTTAAACGCACTTTACCAATTGGACCGTTACGTTGTTTACCTATAATAATTTCGGCAATACCTTTGTCGGTACTGTCTTCGTTATAAACTTCATCACGGTAAATAAACATGATTAAATCGGCATCTTGCTCTATCGACCCTGACTCACGTAAATCTGAGTTAATTGGGCGTTTATCAGCACGTTGCTCTAGTGTACGGTTAAGCTGCGAAAGCGCAACAACCGGACATTTTAGCTCTTTTGCCAATGCTTTAAGTGAACGCGAAATTTCAGCAATTTCGAGCGTTCGGTTATCAGCTAAACTTGGTACACGCATTAATTGCAAGTAATCGACCATGATCATACTAATACCACCATGGTCGCGGGCTATACGCCTTGCACGAGAGCGCACATCGGTAGGTGTTAAGCCCGATGCATCATCAACGTACATTTTACCTTTTTCCATCAACAAGCCCATTGTTGATGAAAGTCGTGCCCAATCGTCATCATCTAATTGACCAGTACGTACCTTAGTTTGGTTAATACGGCCAAGAGACGCTAACATCCTCATCATAATTTGTTCTGAGGGCATCTCTAGCGAGTAAATTAGCACAGGCTTGTCTTGAGTCATTGCAGCATGTTCTGCAAGGTTCATCGCAAAGGTGGTTTTACCCATAGATGGACGCGCTGCAACAATAATTAAGTCAGAAGGCTGTAAGCCCGTCGTCATTTTATCAAGATCGGCATAACCTGTACTTACACCCGTAACACCATCTTGTGGTGATTGATAAAGCTCTTCTATTTTATCAACGGTTTTTTCAAGGATGCTATGAATGCTTTGCGGGCCTTCATTATTTTTTGTACGTTGCTCAGCTATTTTAAACACTTTGCTTTCGGCAAAATCGAGTAAGTCGTGACTAGTACGCCCTTCGGTATTAAAACCCGCTTCTGCAATTTCGTTCGCTACGCCAATCATTTCACGTACAACAGCACGTTCGCGTACAATACTTGCGTAAGCGTCTATATTGGCAGCACTTGGCGTGTTTTTAGCTATTTCGGCTAAATAAGCAAAGCCACCAATTCCTGCCAGTTTATTATTTTTTTCTAAACTTTCAGAAATAGTAATTAAATCTATCGGATCGCCAATCTCAGCAAGTGCCGTCATCGCCTCAAAAATTAACTTGTGCGTGCGGGTATAAAAATCCTGTGATACAACAAGTTCAGCTACGCGGTCAAAAGCTTGGTTATCAAGCATTAAGCCACCTAAAACAGATTGTTCAGCTTCTATTGAATGGGGAGGAACTTTAAGAGTATCGACTTGCTTATCTGGTTTGGCCATAACTTCACAGTACTAAAATTGAATGGCTCTATTCTATCGACTTGCAGGGGCTGTGCAAATAGAAAAGCAGGAAATCTTTTCCTGCTTTTTGTAATCGTGAAGGTGAATGAGCCTTATTTAGTACGAAGCTCTATGCGACCGCTAATCGTATCCATTTCAACATTAGCATTACCACCATTAATGCTAAATTCTAAATCACTGGCTGGGCCGTATTTAGCTTTACTGACTTTATCGCTAGTCACTTTATTAATGATTTTGCCATTAGCGTGGGCTTTAATTTCAAACTTTGCTGATACACTTTTTGGGAAGTAAAAATCAGCATCGCCACTTACCGATTCAAAACGTACATCACCGCCCTTTAAAAGCTCTTTAATATGTACTTCGGCTTCGCCATTCACCGTGTTAATACGTAAGTTTTTAATTGACGATAGCGTAAAATCTATATCGCCATTTACGTTTTCAAGGCGCACATCATTGGCACTTGAGGTTGATTTAATATCGCCATTAACAGCGCTAAAACGTAGTTCACCACTTGATTCTCTATCGTTAATTTCGCCATTTACGGTTTCAAATTGAATATTCCCACTTAGGTTTTCTGCATTTACATCACCATTTACGGTGGTGAGCTTAATGTTGCCAGTAATATCATCTACCGTAATTTCGCCATTAACCACATCAACTTCAGCGCCGTTTTTTAGCTCTTTCGCAGTCACCGATACATTAACACCAGCAAACTCTAAACTACTGCTTTTTGGCATAAATATAGTTAGGCTTGAGCCATCGCCATTATTACCCCAATTTGATTTACGTGGCATTTTTACAATAAACTGTGTTTTATCGCCATTCGTTTTAAGCTCATAACCTTCTGCTTTGTCATCAAGCTCGCCAGATACTTTAAATTCGTTTTTATCCCAACCTTCAATGTGTATATCACCGCGTTGGTTTTCAATAAAAATAGTGCCGCCATTTGGTACGTCTATTTGCTTATCTATTTTTTCACCCGCTAATACAGCCAACGGAAATAAGCTCAGTCCTAATAAAATCGCTTTCATGTCGTACTCCTAAATGTGCTGCCAACGTGGCGCGTGCACCTTGTTAATTAAATCTAGTTGTTGTTGATATATTTGCGCTAGCATTGTCAGCAGCGCTTGGTTTTGTGGCTCATTTTCAAGAACTTGCTTTATCGCTTGTTCAGCTTCTTCAAGTTCTTGCAACTGCATTTGCCAGTTAGTAGTCAGTGCTTCTTCATTTTTATATTCAACTAACAAAATGTTTTTTTTGGCCGAAAAATAGTCACTTATTGCCACTGCTGGCTGTGGTTCAGGCGTTATAACAAATGTGTTTATAGCGATTAAACCAGCCACTGTGCATGCTGCTATTGCCGTTAGCTTTGGCCAAATTACAGCATTCTTTGATGCAGGTTTGTTATTAGTAATCGCTCGCTCAACCCCTGTCCACAAGCCTTTTTTTGGTGGTATCTCTTTATTTAGTGTATTTAATGACTCGTTTAAGTAGTCGTCAAAATTTGGTTTACTCATTTTCATACCACTCTTGTAATAACTGCCTAGCACGATGATATTGCGATTTACTCGACCCCACAGCCATACCTAATTGCTCGGCTATTTCCTCGTGCCTGTAACCTTCAATTGCAAACAACACAAATACCATACGTGCGCGTTCAGGAAGCCTTACTATTAATTTATCAAGGCCATTTAAACCATCACAGTCGTTAGCTGATTGCTCATCCATACCGCTGTGTTCAATGTTCACCACTTTTTGCAGCCAATTTTTTTGCTTACGTAAGTAGTTAATCGCAACATTACTGGCAACGCTGTAAAGCCAAGTAGAAAACTGTGAGCGACCGTCAAATTGCGCTATTTTATGCCATATCTGCACAAACACTTCTTGGGCTGCATCTTCAGCGTGTGCTTGGTCTGCTAATAAACGTAAACATAAACCGTATACGCGTTTTATATGCAGCTCATAAAGAGTAGCGTATGCCACTTGGTCACCCGATTGAACACGCTCAATAAGTGTAGCTTCGCATAAAGGCGTTTGTTCGGGCTTAACGTGTAACATCCGTGATGTCGCCTTCTAATTATTATTATTGAGTTAGTGTATTGATAAGTTAGACGTAATGACAGTTCGAAAAGGTTTAAACGAAATGAAAAAATAATTGAATAAAAAAAGGGGTTGTACGAGGCTTTATTGAACTGTGCCCTTAACTAATGAAGTTAGCCAAATTACAGACACAAAAAAGCCGCGCTAATAGCACGGCTTTTGTCGCTTAATTAAAAATTAAGCTTCAGCGATTACGATTACTTTAATAGTAGCCGTTACGTCTGAGTGAACTGAAATTGATACGTCAAATTCACCTGTCTCACGGATAGTACCTAGAGGCAAACGAACTTCTGACTTAGCAACTTCAACACCAACAGCTGAGATAGCGTCAGCGATGTCACGAGTACCGATTGAACCGAATAACTTACCTTCGTCACCAGCTTTAGATACTAATGTAACTTCTGCTAATGCTTCTAGTTTTTCAGCGCGTGCTTGTGCAGCAACTAACTGTTCAGCGATTTTCGCTTCAAGTTCTGCACGACGAGCGTCAAAAGTTTCAATGTTAGCTTTAGTCGCAGGAACTGCCTTACCTTGAGGGAAAAGGAAGTTACGTGCGAAACCAGATTTAACTACAACCTGTTCACCTAGGCTACCTAGGTTAGCGATCTTATCTAGTAGAATAACTTGCATGTTTCTACACCTTTTAAAAACTGTTAATCCGCTGCTTACTTATGTAAGTCAGTG
This sequence comes from Pseudoalteromonas sp. Z1A8, assembly GCF_011378855.1. Classification (GTDB taxonomy): domain Bacteria; phylum Pseudomonadota; class Gammaproteobacteria; order Enterobacterales; family Alteromonadaceae; genus Pseudoalteromonas. The sequence goes on from NZ_WTLB01000003.1 coordinate 117,413, forward strand.
TATGGAAGAAGGGCTAAGTAGCGAGCACGCTTAATAGCAGTTGCTAGCTGGCGCTGAAATTTAGCGCTAGTACCTGTGATACGGCTAGGTACGATTTTGCCACTTTCTGTAACATAGTTTCTAAGAGTAGCTAGATCTTTGTAATCGATTTGTTTTACGCCTTCCGCTTTAAAGCGGCAGAACTTACGACGTCTGAAATAACGTGCCATGAGATTAATTCCTCAAATAATTCTTTCTATATGCTGAGCATGCAAAACCAATTGGCTAAGGCCGTTACGACCTTCGTGGCGATTTAAAAAACCACTCACTTGCAATGCCTGCCCAACGTGCAAATGTTGAGTCTGTTGTTGCATTTGCTTTCCGCTAGCAACCACCTGAAGCCTCACGTAACTATTACGGTTAAGGTCTGCTTCGGTTTGCATCGATTTATGTTCTACAACAAAAATACAATGCGGGATGCCTGCAGGGCTTTGGCTAAACTTGGGAGTTTTACAAACTACCCCAGATATAACCAGCTGATTCATAAAAGGGCTAACCATTTATACTTACCGCCAGTTAAACGCCATGCTAGGACTCAAAACAATTAAGCAGCAGGTGCTTCTTTCTTCTCTTCTCTTGCAAGAGGAGACGCTTCAGTTTCAGCAGTTTTAGTGCGGATAACTAAGTTACGAAGCACTGCATCGTTGTAGCGGAAAGTAGTTTCTAGCTCGCTGATTACTTCAGTTGGTGCTTCAACGTTCATAAGAACATAGTGAGCTTTATGAAGCTTGTTAATTGGGTAAGCCAATTGACGACGGCCCCAATCTTCAAGACGGTGAATAACACCACCAGCTTCAGTGATAGAACCAGTATAACGTTCGATCATACCAGTTACTTGCTCACTCTGATCTGGGTGAACCATGAATACGATTTCGTAATGACGCATGGATATTCCTTACGGTTAATAGAGCCTTCTACCGTTTCGGCCGGTCGGTTTAAGGCAAGGAATTAATAGTTTAAAAGCCGAAATGAGCGCGCATTTTACGCTTAGACGGATAATTAAGCAAGCAGGTTTTTTAAGCTTTTATAGATAACGGTATAAAGGTAGTTATTACGAGCTTCGCTCATCATGTCAGTAAGTTGCATGCCTATAAGTAAACGCCGAGCTTGCTCGCGTAAAAAGCGCAGTTTTTAATTACTTAAGCCCTACGTTCCCCCCTAAAATATAAACATTTACTCAAGCTTAAAGCCGTGCAATTATTGAGCAATACATTATTAAATAAGGATATTTATGAAGCTCTTACTATCGCTTGTATTAATACTTACTTTTAGCACGCCGCTTTTAAGCCACGCAAAAACCACTATAACTGACATAACCGCTGGTAAAAAAGTCATTTTCAAATCAAAAATACTTAACGAAGATAGACCCATTAAAATTTTCATACCTGACACTGTAAAAGACGATCAGCCGCTTTATGTTATTTATTTACTTGATGGTGTTGAGCACTTTCATACGGCGTCTGGTGTTATTAAATCCCTTGTTGATTACGAGCAGATACCTAATGCAATGCTTGTTGGTATTGATACAACTAACCGTGTTCGTGATTATTTACCAAAAGTACAAGGCGAGCCTAAAACAGAGTTTCAAACTTTTGTTAAAAACAAATGACCTGACGCAGGACAAACCGACAAGTTTTTAAAGTTTGTGTCAGACGAACTCATGCCTTATATAAATAGCAACTACCCAACAAACGGCTACAACACCTTAATTGGTCACTCTAATGCGGGTACTTTAGCGCTTTATACTTTAGTTAATCAGCCTGAATTATTTAACAACTACATAGCTATAAGCCCAAATAGTTGGTGGAGTGATGAAGAGTTAAAAAATAATATTATCAAATACACTAAAAACCCTAAAGGCGATCAATCGTTATTTATTAGTGTAGCAAGTGAAGGGTCACGCTTTTATACAGGCGTACTAAATACGTTAGTAAATTTAGAACAGCAAATGCCCACACAGCTAAAATGGGAATATAAACATTACCCTGCTTTTAGTCATATGGGCACCATACTACCAGCCCTTAGCGATAGCCTAATTCACTTATTTGGCGACCTAACATTTAAGGTTACTGAAGAGCACGGAAGATTTGCTGATGTATCGCTTATTACTGGTTACTACCAAGCACTGAGTGATAAGTACGGTTTTGAGCTTAAAATTCCACAAGATGTATATGTAGAATTTGCCCATAGCCAGCAAAATTTTGGTAACACTAAAAAAGCGATAACTACGCTTAAGCAATTTACTAGCGATTACCCTAATGCTGCTTACTCTCACATGCGATTATCGCAAGGGTACACTGCTGACAAACAGTTTAAAGAAGCCGTTACCAGCATGAAACACGCACTAGAGCTTGCTAAACAAAACTCGCGAGATTCAATGTTAATTGATGCGCTCAAAGATATGGTGAATGAAGCACAAGAGAATTTATAACCGATTTAACGCAAAGCGCTTTTTGACTAACGATAGTAATTACGAGCTTCGCTCGTCGCGTCAGCAAGCTAAACGCCTACAGGTGAAATTAAGCTCAGTGTTAAACTTTGCATGTAAACGCAGAGCTTGCTCGCGTGAAAAGCGCAGCTTTTAATATATTCAAAACCATTTTAAAACAAAAAACCGATGTTTAAATTAAACATCGGTTTTTTTGCTGAAAGCTCACAGCTAAAAACTGACTACTTTACTTTATCCGTTGGGTTTCGCTTCGCTCTTCCCAACCTACGTTACTTTCCTATCGCTTCTTTGGCGAACAGGTGCTTTATTGGGCCTAGGTTATGAACTAATGATAGCCCTACTCCGCGAATAAGTTTTTTAACTGGGTTTGCGCCTTCAAATAACTCTTTGAGCCCTTGCATCATCGCAATGTGTTTTTGTGCGTCGAGCTTACGAGTACGCTCGTAATCGCGAAGTGTGCGAGTGCTTGCAAACTCCTTGCTATCCCTTGTTAAAAGCTCAATTAAATAAGCCGCATCTTTCAGGCCTAAGTTCATACCAAGCCCTGCAAGTGGGTGAATGGTGTGTGCGGCATCGCCAATGAGTACCACTTTACCGCTTACCCATTGCTGGGCGTAGCGCATTTTAAGTGGGAATGCTGCGCGCTTACTTTGTACTTCACACAAGCCACATTGGCCATCTATAGCTGCCATTACGGCTTTATTAAAGCTGCTGTCGTCCATTGTAAGGAGCTCATCGCAGTGGTTTGGGCTGGTAGACCACACTATTGAATGGGTGTTGGCATCGCTCAGTGGTAAAAACGCGAGTGGCCCGGATGGTAAAAATACTTGGCGGGCAGTATTTGCATGTTGCTCTTTAGTTTTAACTGTAGCAACTAGCGCGTAGTGATCGTAATCTTTAAAGCTAAGCGCCATATTAAATTGCTTACGAATAGCTGAGTTTGCTCCATCAGCGGCCACCAGCAGCTTTGCAATAATTGGCTCGCCGCTTTTAAGCGTTATAAATACGTCAGATTCACTTTGATGTATTTGCTGATACTGCGTATCAAACATTAGTGTGGCGCTTGGTTGTTGCTCTAGCTCCTTTATAAGCGCATAGCGAATAATGTCGTTTTCAACAATATGGCCTAAATTATCAAGCTCAAGTTGCTCGTTATTAAACGCTATTTTGCCAAAGCTGTCGGCATCACGTACGTCCATATGCGTATAAGCACACGCTCGCTGTGCGATAATTTCGGGCCATACATTTAATTTTTCAAGCAAGGTTTGGCTTGCAATGCTTAGCGCACTTACGCGCAAACCATATTCGTCAGTTGGTAACGCTTGTGTTGGTGCGCCGTCGAGTACAACGACGCTTATATCGGCTTTTGCCAAACCAAGTGCTAGTGTTAGCCCTACACAGCCGCCACCTACAATACAAACCTGTGCTTGCTTCATAAACGCCTACCTTGTTTAACTTGCCCCATTAACTGTTTAGCTAATGGCGCTTTTAATGCGGGAAATAAATCCATCGAAAACAACCCAATACTACGCCCAAATGCAAGCACTCGCGATGAGTTCGAAAAAAGTCTAACAAGTGCATCGGTTAAGCTCATTACGGTTTTTATATCGCTACTGCGCTTTTTTGAATATTCACGTGTAAACGCATAGCTGCCTAAATCGTGTTGGCTATTTGCTATTAAATTACTAAGTACTTGCACATCGCGAAGGCCTAAATTAAAACCCTGCCCTGCAATAGGGTGAATCGCATGTGCAGCATTACCAATAACCACTGTACGGTGCGCAGTTAAAGACTCAACTTGCCCGTAAACAAGCGGGTAACTCGTGCGCATGCCTACTTTAGTAAATTGACCACCGCGATAACCAAACGCGCTTTGCAGGGCACTTAAAAAATCTTGTTCACTGAGTGCCATGTGCTGTTTAACCTGCTCTTGGCGCATACACCACACTAACGAATAACGGTTATTGCTCATGGGTAATAACGCCATAGGCCCGTTTTGTGTAAAGCGCTCAAAGGCATGATTATTATGCCCACCAGCCACTTCTACATTAGCAATAATAGCGCCTTGTTCATAAGGCAGGGTATTAAAACCAAGCCCGAGTAAATTGCGTGTTGGTGATTGTGCGCCATCAGCAATAACCAATAGTGCTGCATTTAATTGCTCGCCGCTTTGTAGGGTGAGTGTATTGCTATGCAGAGTTTTCTCGATGGCAGTTACGCTATCGGGGCACAAAAGCGTAATATTTGACTGCGTTAAACGCAGGTGGAGCGCTCGGCCAAATGGATTCACTTCTACTACGTAACCAAGTGAGGGCTTAGCAAATTCGTCGCAATTAATGTGCGCTTTGCCAAAGTGGCCTCTATCAGACACGCTCACTTTTTTGATTGCTGCGGTGTAAGGGGCATTTTGCTCAAATAAATTGAGGCTTTGTAAATACTCTACCGATTGCTGAGCAAGTGCAATGCTTCTGTCGTCAAAGCTTGGGTGGTAGTCGCCGGTTACTTGATTAGCTTCTACAACGGCAATATTTAACGCGGGATTAGTTTTAGCCACACTTAATGCGCAGCTTGCTCCCGCTAAACCACCGCCAATAATAACTACATCAAACTGCTTAGCCACTTTACTCTCCGAGCTTTATACGTTTTTAGCACTTTGCATAAGTGCTTCTATATCGCTAATTTTTTTAGGTACGCTTAGGGTTAAGTTTTCATGGCCGGTTTCGGTAACTAGCAAGTTATCTTCGATACGAATACCAATGCCTTTGTATTTTTGCGGTGCGCTTGAGTCTTCGCTTATATAAAGCCCTGGCTCTATGGTCAGTACCATACCCGGCTCAAATGCACGCTCAGCGTTATTTACTTTGTAGTCGCCAACATCATGTACATCTAAACCAAGCCAATGTCCAAGCCCGTGCATGTAATATTCTTTACACGCACCTTTTGCCATTAGCTCGTCAAAGTCGCCGGTTAGAATACCTAAATCAAGTAAACCTTGGGTCATTACTTCCATTGCTAGTTTATTGGCGTGCGACATAAACCCGCCGGGTTTTACCTCATCAAAAGCAACTTCTTGCGCTTTAAGTACAATATTATAAAGCGCGGCTTGCTCTTCGCTAAATTGACCATTTACCGGAAATGTACGTGTTATATCAGCAGCGTAACCTTGTAACTCACACCCAGAGTCTATAAGTACCAGGTCACCACTTTTTAATACATCGCTATTTTGTGTGTAATGTAAAATATTGGCGTTGTCGCCACTGCCAACAATAGTGCCATACGCCGGGTGCGGCGCGCCGTTCATTGCATAATGATGATGTAGCTCAGCTTCTAGCTGAAATTCAGTAGCTCCAGCATGTGAAAAACGCATAGCGCGCATGTGCCCTCGCGCGCTAATTTCGCAGCCTTCTCGCATAACATCTATCTCGCTTGGCGATTTAAACAAACGCATTTCATGAATAAGGCCACGTATTTCTTTTAAAGTACTCGGTGCTTTGAGTCCTTTTCGAGAGCCACTTCGAAGCATACCTAATAACGAAAACACTTTGGTATCAAATGAAGAGTAGGCGCCTTGTGCAAAATAAATAGCATCTTTTGCATTTAGTATAGTTAGTAGCTTATCGTTTAATTCACTGAGTGGGTAAGCTTCATCAAACAGGTAGTCACTTTTGGCTTTATCAAAACCAATACGGCGCCCATGCCAAATTTCAGCTAGTTTGTCTTTATCTAGGCAAAATAAAGTACTGGGTGCATCGCTGTTATTGCAGAGTACAAGTACGGCGTCGGGTTCGTTAAAGCCAGTTAAGTAAAAAAAGTCGCTATCTTGCCTAAATGCATATTCGGTATCGCGGCTGCGCGTCACTTCGCTCGCAGCGGGAATAATAGCAACGCTATTTTCATCCATTTGAGCAAGTAAGCGCTCGCGACGTGCTTTAAATTCTGACTTTTGTACTTCAACCATTATTAACCAACCCGTTTTACTTTTTAAAAGTTAATGAAGTGTTTTTTTAGTACTTTGCGTGCTTTGCTCTTTACCAAGCTCTGCAAAACAAAGTAGTGCTGATACACGCACATATTCAATCACTTCGTGCAGCGCTTGGCTGTCTTCTTCGGTTTCTTCAAAAGTAGTATCTAGGCGAGTGATTTCGCTAAAGTCAGTAATAACCTCTTTAACATCACTCGATAGTTTACCGTAGTCTTTTTGCTTTAAACCAAAACCAAGCATAAAACCCGCTACCCATGATACGAGGCCATTAGCCTGATCGATGAGTGTTTCGTCGTCGCTTGGTAAAAATAAATCAAACTGAAATTCATCATCATTAAAGCTCGCTACTACTTGCTTATAAATAGTGCCAAAAAACTGCTTTAAATCGTTACTAAACGATTCACCATCGTTAAACACATCACTCAAAAGGCCTAAGTATTCTTTGTCGTCAATGGTTAAACCACACGCAAGTAAACCACTAATCACACCATGCGCTTCAGCAGGTGATACAAATATTTCGTTTTTTTCTAAAAGCAGTTGAGCTTTTTCGTAATCGGGTAAATCGTTCATAATAAAATCTTCGCTTTGCAAGTTAAGGCAATGCTACCACTCGATAAAAAGCAACTCCAATTAATTGTATGATCAAGCTCAAAAACCATGCGATAAAGTAAATGATGAGTTAAAGGTGCGGAAAAACTAAGCGAACGGTTTAATTTTTTACGTTTGGGGTTTAAGGATTGGATTATGTCTTATATACTTAAATTGTTCCCTGGGGTACCGGAGCTTAGTTAAGTCCCTGAGCCGATAAATTTTATACCAGGGTTTTTGTTCGTCTACTATTGTGCAGGCTCGGCATGTACCGAGAAGCCTACGGTAAACCGCAGATTCCCGCCCTGAAACCTTCTGGTTTCAGGACTGAAACCGAGTACCGTATCTTGGGGAACACCTTTTTAGCAAACCCTCGCCTTTAAAAGGCTTTATCAAAAAAGAAATTAACCTTCCTGTTTACTCTTATATTTATCTAAATTTTTTATTCACTTATCTTCTATTGTCTAATATTACTTTTTAGCTTATAAAAAAGCCGCAGGTAATTGCTTACCTACAGCTTTAATAATCACGTATTTAAGAGTGAAGTTATTTAAACCAACCTTGAAAACGCTCCATTAGCATGTAGTTTATTGGTACTAACAATAAAGTAATAAAGGTAGCAAAAATAATCCCAAACCCTAAGCTCACTGCCATTGGTATTAAAAACTGTGCCTGAGTCGCTTTTTCAAACAGTAATGGCATTAAGCCAATAAAGGTCGTTAAACTAGTTAGCATTACAGGGCGAAAACGTGATGCACCTGCAATTTTTATAGCATCGAGAACTTTACCACCTTCACTGCGCTTTTTATTAATAAAATCAACGAGTACGAGGGAGTCATTTACCACCACCCCGGTTAGCGCAAGCATACCGAGTAAACTCATAATAGTTAAGTCCATTCCCATGATCCAATGCCCTACTACAGCACCTATCATGCCAAATGGAATAACACTCATTACTATGATTGGTTGTAAGTAAGATTTAAGCGGTATTGCTAATAGCGCATAAATAATAAAAAATACAAACACAAGTGCCCAAGCCAACGACCCAAACGACTCTCTTTGCTCTTTAGCCTCACCTTCTAGTTTGTAATCTACTCCAGGATATTGCTGCATTAACCCATCTAAATACTCCGTTAGGTCAGCCTGCAGTATGGTCATGTTGGTATTATTTTTTTCGATATCGGCTGTTACGTTTAATGTGCGGTAACGGTCTATTCGATTAATAGTTGATGGACTTTGCCCAGCAGTAAGTGTTGCCACGTGCGATAAAGGCACTGAGCCTCCATCAGGCGTATTTATAAGTATGTTTTGTAGGTCAGCTACAGAGCGGCGCTCATCTATAGGTAAGCGTACCATTACACGTACGTCATCCCTGCCTCGCTGAATACGTTGTGCTTGCGAGCCAAAAAACGAGTTACGTACTTGTCCTGCTACATTGACTCTATTTAAGCCCAGCGCTAAACCTTGTTGCGTAAGCTCTATTTGTAACTCTTCTTTACCGTCGGACATACTATCGGCAATATCAAATACCGTTGGATAGGTCGATAAACGGGTTTTAATGTGATCAGCCACGTCTTGTAAAATAGTCAACGAAGTGCCGCTAAGCTGAACATCAATGGGGTCTGAACTTCGGCCAATTTCGGCTCTAAACGTTAAACTTTCGGCGCCTGGTATGACACCAATTAAATCGCGCCATTCGCTGGCAAGTTCTCGTGATCCTATGTCTGATTCACGCTTTTCAGCCGGTGTTATTTCAAAGCGTACAGAGCCTGAATTAGATACACCACCACGCCCGCCTGTTGTGGCTAATATATTTAAAATAACGCTTTCGCCAGTATCTGGGTCGCGGTATTTTTCTTGTAATTGCTGCGCCTTTTGCGACATGTCAATTACGTATTTATTAGTTACTTCAAACGGTGTACCTGTTGGTAGTGTTAAGTTAACGCGGACTGTTTCGCTTGGTATGCGCGGGAAAAATACAAACTTAGTCCAACCGCTGGTGATCATGGTTAAAATTATAACAAATACACCAATAAACAAGCTTACCGAAGCCAATTTATGGCGCAGTGCTAAATTTAAAGTGGGTTGATAGTATTTTAAAATCGCGTTTTCAAATCCATCTGCAAAACGCTGTTGAATAACATCAAACTTTGAAGGTTCGCCTTTTTCGTGGCGTAGTTTTATATATTTTAAATGTGCTGGTAGTACAAATTTAGATTCAATCAATGAAAACAATAATACCGGAATAACCACTACCGGTATTTGTGCAAACAAGGCACCACGCGCCCCTTCAATAAAGGCCAAAGGTAAAAAGGCAGCAACGGTAGTCAACACACCAAATGTTACTGGTGTTGCTACTTCTTGAGTACCTAAAATTGCGGCTTGCTCGCCCGACTTAGCCGTTTTTAGATGGGTGTAAACGTTTTCACCGGTAACTATGGCGTCATCAACAACAATCCCCAGTACCAATATAAAGCCAAATAAGCTCATAATATTAAGGGTTACGCCAAAAATAGGCATCGCTATAAACGCGCCCATAAACGAAACCGGAATACCAATAAATACCCAAAATGCAATTGCAGGGCGTAAAAACAAAGTAAGTAAAGCCAGTACTAAAATACCGCCTTGTAAAGCATTGGTAGTAAGGGTCGAAATACGACTTTTAACCAGCTCCGAATCATCATCCCAGTAACTTAGTTCAAACCCTTGCGGGAGAGAGCTTTGTTGCTCTTTTATGTAGTTTTTAACATCGTCAGCAACTGTAATCGCACTTTGTGGACCAATTCGATATACGTCGATAAATGCAGCTTGCTTACCATTAAAGCGAGTACGTACTGGTGTTTCTTCAAAATCATCTTTTATAGTCGCTATATCGCCTAAGCGAATAATAGTGCCATCGGCTTGGTTTTTAACAACAATGCTGGCAAATTCATCTTTACGATATGCTTGCCCTTTAGAGCTTATAAGTACGTCCCCGCCTTCTGTTTTTAAGTTACCAGCAGAAATATCTGAGCTTGAGTTTGAAATAGCACTCGATATTTGTGCCAAGCTTAAATCGTACTGACGAAGAATATCTTGGCTTACTTCAATGGCTATTTCGTAATCACGAACGCCACTTAGCTCTACCTGCGTTACATTAGGTAAACGTAGGATTTGATCGCGTACTGTTTCTGCGTATTCGCGGGTTTCTTTTTCGCCATAGTCACTCGATACGGTAACCGCGATAACTTCACGAATTCGCTCAGCAAGCGCTACTATCGGCTTTTCAGCATCGGCTGGAAAAGTGTTAATTGCGTCTACACGACTTTTTATATCAGCTAAAAGCTCACGAGGGTCGTAACCGCTTTCCACTTCTATTGTCACAGAGCCTGAACCTTCAGAAGAGCGACTAAATATTTGCTTTATGCCCTCTAAATCTTGCACTGCTTCTTCTATTCGTATAGTTACACCTTGCTCTACATCCTCTGGTGTTGAACCACGCAAACTTACATTTACGCTTATCATGTCAGTTTCGAATGAAGGAAATACCTCAAGCGGTATTTTAGTCGATAAACTAAAAAGTCCCGACAGTAACAGCGTTACTAGCAATAAGTTAGCAGCAACATGGTTTTTGGCAAACCAAGCGATCATGGCTTATCTCCTTGCTTTGCTGCGCGGCGTTTTTTTAGCTCTTCAACACTAATACCCTGCTCTTTTGCTTTTTGCTCAAGCTGCTCTGGCGTCGGGCGCTTTCCTTTGCCTTGCCCATTAGCTCCTCGGCTTTTAGGTTGCTCTGTGCTTTGTTCGCCTAAAATACTTACCTGAGTACCAGAACTCACTTGCCCTAGTGGAGTAATAACCAGTTTATCATTTGGATTTAATCCCGTTTTTATCATCGCTTGTGTGGCATTTTGCCAAGCAAGTGAAATGTCTTTACGTTTAAGTACACCATCTTCAACAATGTAAACGTACGTGCCTTGATAAATAGTACTGTTAGGAATTATAAGTGCGTTGGTAACCGTTTTACCGGTAATTTGCGCCTTTATATACTGCCCTATTTTTATAGGGTACTGATTATTAGCGGTTGCTTTGTACGGGTCATTAATTTTAGCGACGACGTAAAGCTGCTGTGCGCCTTCATCTATAGCACCTTCGGTACGTGCTAGCTGCCCCTGCCAAGTTTGCTCTCCGACTAAGTCAGAGGTAAATTTAACAATTGAGCCTGCTTGATTTTTAGCACCATCACGATATTGCTCTGGTAAATTTACAAACGGAAGATCTTTGTTTTTAATTGGTAAGCGAATTTCTACACTGTCGATTGCGTAAATGGTGGCAAGCTGCATATTATCGCTAACTACTTGGCCTAAATCGACACTACGGCTAAGTATGCGCCCTGCATATGGCGCAGTTACTTCTGTACGCTCTAAATCTAGCATGGCTTTTTCAAGTGTGGCCTGCGCCGATAAAACCTCTGCCTCTGCGGCCGCTAACTGTGGCTCACGTAGTACTAAGCTACTCGCCTGATTTGTGCCGCCAAGGCGCTTCCAATCTGTTATAGCCTGCTGTCCACGTGCTTTTTCTTCTAGTAAACCTTGCTCTGCGGTTAATAAATTAGCTTGTGCAGATTTAACTTCAGCTTGATGATCTCTATCGTCGAGCTTTAAAAGTACATCGCCCTTTTTAAAAAAGCCGCCCTCTCTAAAGTCGTCACTTACCTCTATTATTTGCCCAGACGCCTGAGCTACTAATAAGCTTTGCGTACGCGGTTTTACCGTACCGTAGCTGTCTATCATCACTTGGTAATTTTGTGGTTTAAGCTCAAGTGCAGCCACGCTTATAGAAGCCTTAGGAGGCGTTCCAAAACGTTTAGCTTCTGGCGGGTTACCCCTAATAAACATAACAATTAAAATAGTGGCAACAATAACCACCGCTGGAATAATAATTTTTGCTGTTTTAGTTTTCATCGTTATTGCTCTTTAGTTCGCTTGAGGGCTTTGCAAAATCACCACCAAGGGCAATGTGTAAGTTAATTCTATTAGCTATTAATTGATTTTTAATTTCGATTAAGGAGCTTTGTGCATCAAAAGATCTATCTTGCGCGTCAAGCACTGTGGTGTAAGTTACCAAGCCACTTTGATACTGCTCAAACGATAACTGCTCTGCTGCAAGCGCGTTTTCTTGCGCCTCTAATGTGCTTGTATACTGCGTTTTAAGAGACTGCTGCTGCGAAATTGCATTTTCTACATCACCAAAAGCGTCATAAAGCGTTTGTAAATAAAGCTGCTCTTGCTTTTGAGTATTCAGGCGCGCTATTTCTTCGTTCGCTTTTAAGCGTCCGCCTTCAAAAAGTGGCGCCGAAATACTACCTAATAACGACCATGCAAGACTTGAAGGAGAAAATAAATCGCTTACTCTGTCGGTGCTATCACTTAAGCTAGCTGTTAAATTTAAACTTGGAAAGCGTTGTTTGTGCGCATACGCAAGTGATGCATCGGTGGCTAAAAGATCATACCAACTGGCGCGTAGTGTAGGTTTGCGCGTTATAAGCTCTGAAGGTAAGCCTAGTGGAATATCGGTATTAATAACGGGGAAGTCGCTACTAGCGCTAATAGCACCTTTTGGATATTCGCCTAGCAAGCGTTCAAGAATACGCGATGAAGCCGATAAATTAGCTTGCTGCGTCGCAATGCGAGCGCGTTCAGTATTGAGCTCATTACGGGCTAAATATACATCGAGTGCTTCATTTATACCTTGGCGATAGCCAGACTCGATAATATCTAGGTTTTGCTGTGCGTTGGCTTCGCGACGTTTAAATAAATCGAGTAATTGTTGCGATGTAACAACATCAAACCAGCCAGTTACTACATCAGCAACGAGTTGCTGTTTAGCTTGCTCAAACCGGGCCTGTTGCGCTAAATAGTTAAGATTAGCTTCGCGCTTTGAATCTGAAAGCTTACCCCATAAATCAACTTCATAAGTTAAATCTAAACTAACGGAGCTTGCGTTATCGTAGCTCACTGGGCGGTTGTCTTTACTACGGCTAGTACGCGTTGATAAATCGAGGCTAGGCCAAAGCGCAGCACCCGATACTATAAGCTGTTGTTTTTGAATTTCTACATCGTAACTAGTTTGTAAAAGCTGTTGGTTGTTTTTAAGTGCTTGCTGCACAAATTTGTTAAGCGTAGGGTTTTGTAGTTGTGTAAGCCATTGCTCTTGTACTTTTAATACCGAGCTTGATGCTTCTTGCTGCCATTGCTGTGGCATATTATTAGGCGCTTGCATGCGCTGCAACGGGTTTAAATCACTCGCACAGCCGCTAAGCAGCATCACACTAATTGCCAATAGGGTTGGCTTGCATTGCCAAATCATAATTAAACCTGAATTACTGCTATTTATGAGGTTAATTCAAGCACTTTGACAAATTTTGCTCAACCTACTTTACATAACATTACATAGCTAGCGATGAATTAACATAATAGCCAGTTATACGGTAAAAATAAGTAAATGTTCAGCACTTTTTAATACTAAAAATAAAAAATGCCAATGAGGTGTTTAACCAACATTGGCATTTAATACGTTTTAAACTTATTACTTGTGTTTATTTGCAGCAGGCACAGCGGCTTGTTTTAATTCGATAGTTCTGAATTTTTCAACTTGAGGAAGGGTTAAATTAATTTTATTTATTTCTTCAATTTCAACAGTTACTTCATCAAAGCTAATACCTTCTAAATGCCCACCTAATTTGTAATCGTTTGATACAAAATGAAAATGCATTCCCGGAATACTAATATTGCCTAAATATTCTGGTGTATATAACCCCACTAAAGTACCTTTAATATTTTGCTTAGTGTACATAACTCGCGTTTTTAAATACTCCATAAGCGGAACACTATCGTTTTTAACTCTTTGTGCAGAAGCCATTTTTAAATAATTAAATGTGCCTGTAATTTTATAAGCATAAAAACTATTTTTAGAGCTCATAGTTGCTTTAAGTTTCTCACCTAATAGCGCTAACGAACTCACATTCTTTAAAGTAATACGCTTATTTGGATTAAACTTAAACATTGTCATATAAGGCGCAGCTAAATTAGCTGGAGCCTTAATTAATGAGCCATCAACTTCTATTTTATAAACCACACCGTTGAGCGCAACAAGCTCACCATCTAAATTATCGGCAGTCCCTAATCCAAATTGACCTTTTTTAAGCATTTCTGCAGGTGTAATATCGCCTGTATACACCTGATTAACTAACGCAAGCGGAAAACCATATTGTTCTATTACATTTTCAGTTGGAGCTGCGAAGGCCGCTGAGTTAAGTGTAAATAAGGCTAAAAAGCTAACGCTGATAAAAAATGGTTTCATGGTATTTCCAAAATAAAAAAGGTAGCTAAGCATTTAGCTTAACTACCAAAAAAAGCAAATAGCGTCACTTCTGCTATTTGCTAAACGGGAAGTAGTTTTATAAATTACAAAAAGTACTTTATAGCTCAGTTACAAAGCTCATATATTGCTCGAGGTCGCCTACTACGGCTTCATGCATTAATTTACCGGTTTGAATTGCGTATGGTTGATTAAAGTGAATATCCCATACGTCTGACTCTTTACGCCAATGCTCATACACTGCTAACGTGTCGTCTTGGCCTTCAATTGTGTATAAATCAAATATAAGGTTACCCTCTTCTTGACTACGCGTTTGTGTAATATGAGTTTCAAACTGGGTTAAAAGCTGCGCTCTATACTGCAATTTAATTTTGAATATAAAGAAGATAATAAATATATCGTCTTGTGAGTTTGGCGTTTTAAGATTGCGCTCATGCAAAGGTGTTGGCGTTGTCTCTTTTAAGTTCATAACTTCTGGTGCAGACTCGCTAATATTAGGCAATGCTTGCAATAGAGCTTGCGTATAAGGCTGTGCACCGTGGTAATTAACCGCATTTTGGTTTTCAAAACGTTCGTAGGCAAAAAATACTCCAGGTGTATTTTTATCCTGATATAAACGCATTTCTAGTAAGCCAGTTTCGGCTTTGCCGCCTTGCTTGTCATCTTCAAGCAGCGCTTTGAATTGATTGATGTATTCGTCTTTAATATTAAATTTAACTATTTGCGTGATCATAATTAACTCCAAAGAGATTAGCGCTGCATCAGTTAAGCTAATGCAGTAAGTAAAAATTAAACTTCAGTTAAAATTTCTGAATACTCTAAACGCGACTTTGGAAGAGTGGCATTAAAGTCGTTTTTATCATCGCTATATCCCAAAGGCACAACAACTAAGCTTGAATAACCCTTTTCGCGTAAACCAAATTCTTCATCAAGTACGCTAACTTCAATTCCTTCCATTGGCGTTGCATCAATTCCTAAGGTAGATACACCCAGTAAAAATGCGCCTAGGTTTAAATAAACTTGCTTATCCATCCAATGCTGTACGTCTTTAAAATCTTGTTTGTGCAAGTTAATAAACATGTTACGGCCACCATGCATGCGCTCTTTAAATGCGATTGGGTCTGCTACAAAACGACCGTCTTTTTCTTCTTGCTTTAAAACACGTAATAAATAGTCTTGTTCAATATCTAACTTACTAGCAAACACGAGTACATGTGATGCATCTAAAATTGACTTTTTATTGAATGGAAATAAACGCTCTGTTGATTTAGCTATTTTGGCTTTAGCCTCGTCACTAGACGCGAGTATAAAATGCCAAGGTTGTGAGTTAACACTTGAAGGGCTAAATCTAAGTAACTCTTTAATTTTTTCAATATTGTCAGCAGAGATCTTTTTAGTTGGATTGTACGCTTTAGCTGACTGTCTATTTTTTGCGTAATGAGTAATATCTTGAGTCATAAACTTCCCCTATCTCGGGTTGAAAACATATAAGCAAAGGTATTTGCTTTTCGATGAGGTAATTGTGCGCAAAATACGGCAATAGAAAAAGAGAGAAACGACCCAATTAATATGGAACATTTTATCCATAATGACGTTGAATAAATTACAGATACAAAAAAGCCCCGCAATAAGCGAGGCTTTTAAATAAATGGTGCCGACTAACCGAGTCGAACGGTTGACCTACTGATTACAAGTCAGTTGCTCTACCAGCTGAGCTAAGTCGGCACACAAAACTGTGTGCTAAGGCACGTTCAATTTTAAAGATTGAGAACTTTTATAAAGCACTTAAAATAAAAAACCTTACATAAGCAATGTTTTAAAATAAATGGTGCCTCGACGCGGAATCGAACCACGGACACGAGGATTTTCAATCCTCTGCTCTACCGACTGAGCTATCGAGGCACATAAACTGTGCTAACTAAAAGTAAAATTATTATTTAACGTCTAGTTTTAAAAATGGTGCCGACTAACCGAGTCGAACGGTTGACCTACTGATTACAAGTCAGTTGCTCTACCAGCTGAGCTAAGTCGGCACACAAAACTGTGTGCTAAGGCACGTTCAATTTTAAAGATTGAGAACTTATAGTAAATGGTGCCTCGACGCGGAATCGAACCACGGACACGAGGATTTTCAATCCTCTGCTCTACCGACTGAGCTATCGAGGCACATAAACTGTGCTAACTAAAAGTAAAATAATTATTTAACTTTTAGCTTTATAAATGGTGCCGACTAACCGAGTCGAACGGTTGACCTACTGATTACAAGTCAGTTGCTCTACCAGCTGAGCTAAGTCGGCACACAAAACTGTGTGCTAAGGCACGCGTAATAATGTTTAAACTTTTTATTAAACACCACTACTTTAATAAATGGTGCCTCGACGCGGAATCGAACCACGGACACGAGGATTTTCAATCCTCTGCTCTACCGACTGAGCTATCGAGGCACTTTAACAGTGCTAATTAAAAACCTTAGAGGGTTTTCAATGCAATTCCCACTCAGCTCTATCGACTGAGCTATCTGGGCGTGCGGCGTATTAAACGAGTTTTGCCCTTACAAGTCAACTTTTTTTTTATTCTTTATAACTGTTTGAACGGTTTTCAAGCAACTCAGTGCGTTTTTCATTAATAACGTTCATTTTTACCACAAATCAGACTATAACTATGAATAAATATAACTAAATCAGACTAAAAACGTAGTGAATTATTTTTCGTAAATGTTACGATTACAACAATTATACAATAAAGACTTATTGTATTTAAATATAGCAACCAGGGAACGTTAAATGCAGAGTAAATTCTCTTCACCGGTAAAAGGCTTACTACCTCTTTTTTTGATCATTAATATTGCTGTAACAGGACTTGCTATTGTTGCCCACTCATTTTATACACAATCTGAAGTTAGCACAGCTCAATCCAAACCGCCGGTTAATATAATAACGCTCGCCGATAGATTAGATTTGCCTATGGTTGATGCATTAACTATGTACGGTCAAGGTAAAGTAAAGCAGTTACTCGATTTAACACATTTATTAGATAATGACTTTGAATATACTTTATATCGCTTCAATGCTACATCAGATACTCAGTTGGTATATAGCAGCAGTAAGCCTGCTATCGACTCCGTTAGAGCTGAAAAGCACTTAGTTGAAGAAGGTATTATGCACCACCTACTATTGTTAAATGATGAGCCAATTGGCGAGCTTATCATTAAGCAAAATTTACCTTCCACACCTTTAAGCACTCAAGATTCTCAAGTAATTGCTTATATAATTGCTATAGCGTGTGTTGCTGCATTATTTATACTTACTTTAATGTTTAATATGTACATTAATACTCGCTTACGTAAAAGCACTGACACCCTTACGCAAGAGCTGCAGGCAATCACCGACGATGCCAATTACAATAGTAATGTTGACGAGCAACTCGATATTGGCCTAGGTGTAGTTGCAAAATACATCAACTTATTGCTACGAAAGGTACAAACTGCAATGAGTGAAAATGAAGCTGCACAAAAAGAGCTTTATAAATTACAAAATAGTCTAGAAGGCGAAGTACAAAATCGTACTTTAGCGCTTGAGCAAGCCACATTAAAAGCTGAGCGAGCAAGCGAAACTAAAACAACCTTCCTAGCAACAATGAGTCATGAAATAAGAACACCAATGAACGGCGTTATAGGGACTATTGATTTACTGCGCCAGACCGAACTTGATGGCGCTCAGCATCGTTTAAGTACGATTATTCGTGAATCAGCATTTTCGTTATTGAGTATTTTGGATGATATTCTAGATTTTTCTAAAATTGAAGCTGGAAAGCTAAATATTGACCCAATCCCATTTTCGGTAACCGATACCATTGAAGAAGTAGCCCGAGTGCTTTCCTCTGTTGCTAAAAAACGTGAGCTTGATTTAGAGCTAGCAATAGCACCCGATATTCCTATAAATCTTACCGGGGATAGCGTACGTGTACGTCAGGTGCTTTATAACCTATGTAGCAACGCAATTAAATTTACGAGCACCGATGAAAAAACTCAAGGCCATGTAAAAATATCAGTAGAGGTGGTACATAATACGACCGATCACTTTACTTTACGCTTTTGCGTAACTGATAACGGTAAAGGCATGTCGCAGGCACAACTACGCGAAATATTTAATCCGTTTATTCAAGCCGAAAATTCGATTACCCGAGAATACGGAGGGACAGGTTTAGGTCTTTCTATTTGTAAAAGCTTAACTGAGCTTATGCTAGGGACTATTCATGTAACTAGCCATACAGGAATTGGCAGTGAATTTACTGTTGAATTACCATTTAGTACATCGGGAAAAATTAAGTACGCACACAAAGGTGCATTAAATGGTAAGAGGATTATTGTAGTTAGTAATCATCTAGAACGTGAAAAAGTAATGTACCGCTACTTATCGTTTATGGGCGCTAAAATCACTTATGTACATACTGAAGAAGAAGCTGAAGAATATCAGCATGCGCAAGATATTATTTGGGTGGCTGATGGCATAGACAATATGGATAAAACAAACGCGCTGCTAAGACGTTTATTTTATTCATTAGAAGATTATAACCAACAAGTTGTTGTACTAAGCAAGCTTGATGAAGCGGCTATAAATCATAAAAATATTTTTTATATTAATGCCTCTCCTCTATGTAAATCTAACTTTATGCTGTCTATTTTGGTGGCTGCTGGGCTGCATACTCCTAAGCAAATTAAAAAAACCAAAACACTTAATAACTATTTAAATGTTGAGCAGGCTCGTAAATCAAATAAATTGATTTTACTGGTTGAAGATAACCTCCTAAACCAGCAAGTGCTGACCGATCAACTGCATATACTAGGCTTTGGCGTTGAAATAGCTAACAACGGTGAAGAAGGCTTAGATATGTGGAGAAAAGGTGATTACTCACTTATTTTAACCGACTTACACATGCCTAAAATGTCGGGTTACGATATGGTTGAAAAAATTCGTAATGAAGCTGAGCTATTAGAGTCTATTGATGCACAGCCTTACATTATTGCTGTAACAGCAAATGCGCTTAAAGGCGAAAAAGAACGTTGTTTAGCGGTAGGTATTAACGACTTCATTACCAAACCCATAGAGCTAAACGCGTTAGAAGACACTCTAAAACGTTGGAGCGATAAGCAAAGCCAAAATCAAAATGTGATTATTCACCAAACAACTGCGCTACCTATTGATATGGAAGCAGTTGCTAAATACATAAATGGTGATGATGCTAAGCAAATCCGCTTTTTCAAAATGTATTTAGAACAAAGCCAAAGCTTAATTAAGAGTATTAACTCAGGGGTAATGGTTAACGATTTAGGTGAGATTATTGAAGGCTGTCATCAATTAAAATCTATCTCCAAAACCATTGGTGCCCAAACGGTGGCCGATCTTTCAAGTGCATTTGAAGATAAATGTAAAGAAGGTGATCTCACAACTGATGAATTAATAGACTTAAGAGATAAGTTAGAAATTGAATACTCCAAGGCAGCTCAATTTTTAAAAGAACAAGTTAGAACAGCCCAAGCAAAGCAAGAAGATGAACTTGCAGATTAATATAGCTATGCTTTAGACATAAAAAAAGGGCTAATCAGCCCTTTTTTATGTCTAAAAATTACTTTTCAGGCGGTCGATAACCTTCAATTTCTACATCTTTGTCTTCAAACAAAAAACCAACCATCTGCTCTTCTAAAAACGTGCGATGCTCTGGATCCATCATATTCAAATGTTTTTCGTTAATAAGCATTGTTTGCTTATGTTGCCACTGACCCCAAGCTTCTTTAGAGATATTATTAAAAATCTTTTCACCAATTTCACCAGGGTATAACTGAAAGCCAAGGCCTTCGGCTTCTTTTTGTAACTTTTGACAAAATACTGTACGTGCCATGATTGATTCTCTCTAACGCTAAATATGGGGCTATTCTATACTATTGCTGTAATTTGTTTAACCAACTTTTTAGTTGGTGCAGCTAGCCCAACCTCTATTGATTGATCAAGCGGATACCATACCAATTGTTTATCATTTACTACATCAGGTATTTTACTAACATTGAGCACATGCGGGTTGATAGTCAGCTCAAAGTGTGAAAACACATGAATAAATGCTTCAAGTTCTTCCAAATCAACTTCTAACCCTTGCTGAGCTAAAAACACCTCAAGCTCTTTATATTCATTAAATTCAAAAAAGCCAAACAACCCACCCCAAATACCACTATTAGGGCGTTTCTCCATAAGCACTTTATCGCCGCACTGTATAATTAACTGGTGACAGCTTTTTTTAGGCACTACTTTTTTTGGTTTTGAATGCGGGAACTCTTTTACTTTTCCTGTATTAAAAGCACCACAACCTGAATTTAATGGGCAAGCGTTACAATCAAAGCGACTGCGTGAGCAAACACTCGCACCTAAATCCATCATCGCTTGATTAAATTCAGTAACGTTATTTTTAGGCGTTAATTGCTCTGATAGATGCCAAAGTTGGTTTTCTACCTTTTTAACGCCGTACCAACCTTCAATCATAAAGTAGCGCGCTAATACTCGCTTAACATTCCCATCTAAAATTGGATGATGTTGCCCAAGCGACAATGATAAAACAGCTCCGGCGGTAGAGCGCCCTATTCCCGGCAAGTCCATTACTTCATCAAGTGTTTGCGGAAACTCACCTTGGTACTTGTCACGTACTATTTTAGCTGTTCTATGTAAGTTACGCGCACGAGCGTAATACCCTAAGCCAGTCCAGTGATGCAGTACTAAATCTTCATCAGCATCGGCTAAAGCAATAATATCTGGAAAGCTTTGCATAAATTTTTCAAAATATGGGATAACAGTAATAACTTGAGTTTGCTGGAGCATCACCTCAGACACCCACACTTTATAAGGTGTTTTACCCAACTGCCATGGAAGTGTTTTACGCCCATGAAGGTGATACCAATCAACGACTTGGTTAGAAAACGAATTAGACTGTTCTTTATTTAAATCCAACATATTGTACTTTTACTGATGCTCAATGGCGGCTCAGTCTATTGTAGTTAATAAAAAGATCAAGCTATAGGGCGTGTAAAACCAGCTAATACTTGTGATTGCCGGCTTCGTCAGGGATAATATGCAACCATTTTTAAACACATTGTTTTTGTCAGGCCAATAATATGAGTGAATCAAGCAACACTAACCTTGAGCAAGCTAAGCAAGAAGGTAAATACATCCGCACCATTCGCAGTTTTGTAAAACGCGAAGGTCGATTAACCAAAGGCCAAGCCGCTGCAATCGAAAAATGCTGGCCAACAATGGGCCTAGAGCATAAAAACGGGATGCTTGATTTAAGCGAAGTTTTTGGCAACAACAACGATGTAGTAGTAGAAATTGGTTTTGGTATGGGTAAATCACTTGTCGAAATGGCAACAAATGCCCCTCACCTAAACTTTATTGGTATTGAAGTACACCGCCCAGGCGTTGGTGCGTGTTTAATGGACGCTGATGAAGCGGGCATTACAAACTTACGTATTTTTGAACACGATGCTGTTGAAGTTCTTGCAGACTGTATACCTGACGAAAGCTTAACAACACTACAGTTGTTTTTCCCTGATCCTTGGCATAAAAAACGTCATCATAAACGCCGTATTGTACAAACTGAGTTTGTTGAAAAACTAAGAACCCAACTTAAAATGGGTGGCGTTTTTCATATGGCAACGGATTGGGAAAACTACGCAGAGCATATGCTCGAAGTTATGAACGTAGCCCCTGGTTTTAAAAACCAATCAGAAACAAACGATTATGTTCCACGTCCAGATTTGCGCCCGCTTACTAAGTTTGAGCAGCGCGGACATCGCCTAGGTCATGGCGTGTGGGATCTAATGTTTGAACGTACTGAGTAATTAGTAACTTTAAGCACTCATTTTTACTTTTATAAAACTAAACATACTGTAAGGCAAAGCCATTTATGAGCGTACTAACCAACCCAAGTTTACTGTTACTTCGTAATAGCGAGGCACTAACGGGCAAATCTATCTTGGTGGTCAACTTTGTTCAAGATGGCTTTTTAGCCGAGCTTAAAAAACTTAACCCGCAAAGCAAGGTAACTGCGTTTAGCTATAACCATGCAAACGGCGAGTTTGCTAAAAACACCAAAGACGTTGATATCCATGTAAATCACACAATACCTGGTAGCGGCTACGATTTAGTTATTCTTTACTACCCTAAATCTAAACCAGAATTACTAATGGCACTTGATAATATCCGTTCTGCTATTACTGATGATGCCGAGCTATTAGTTGTTGGTGAAAACAAAAGTGGTGTTAAATCAATTGAAAAGCAATTAGCGGGTAAAGCTGAGTTTAGCAACAAAATTGATTCGGCTAAGCATTGCGTTCTTTATTCATTTGCTGAAATTTCTAAACACCCTCACTTTGATATTACGACTTATCATAAAAAGTTTGTCGTTAATGTTGCCGACACCGAGTTTACAGCGATCAGTATTCCTGGAGTGTTTAATCACGGTAGTTTAGATATAGGAACGAAAGTTCTACTCGAGAACGCACCAACAATTAAGCAAGGTAGGGTTCTCGACTTTGGTTGTGGTGCTGGCTTAATCGCGACCTTTTTAGGGCTACACTACTCATCTCTTGAGTTTGTGTGTAGTGATGTAAGTGCACTGGCAATTTATGCAACAGAGCAAACTTTAAAGCTTAACAACATCAAAGGCGAAGCTATATTAAGCGACGGCCTTAAAAGTATCACCGGTAAATTTGATTTAATTATTAGCAATCCACCTTTTCATACTGGTATTGCAACCGACTACACAGTAGCAGAAACATTTTTAGCAAATGCAAAACAGCATTTAACTAAAGTTGGAAAGCTAAATATCGTCGCTAACAGCTTTTTAAAATACCCACCTATTTTAGAAACACAATTTGAAAGCTATCAAACCGTTTTTAAGAACAATAAATTTGCTGTGTACAGTAGCTAATTTAACTTTGTAAAATGATTGAGCACAAATGTGCTCAAGCTAACTTTCGAATAAATATAAGAATTAATTTAGTTTTTCCCCTTCACTTTCCTTCTTTTTTGCTAAACTAAAATTCTAAATAATTAAAATCAATTCAGGCGATAATGAAATAATGCCTAAAAAAGTTCATCAAAGTAGCATTCGTAAAGCACTCATAAATTTAATTATGCTTATTACAGCTATTTGTTTATCGCTATCTATTTCTATTTCAACGTACTTGAGTGTTAAAGAGCAAAAGCAATTAATTATTAATAAACTTGTTATACTTTCTGAAATTGTAGCTTTTGATGCGGGTAAATCAGTAATTAAAGATGATAGAAAAACAGAAGAGAAACGCCTCAAGTCCTTTGAAAATATCCCTCTTGTAAAAAACATACATATTTACTCAATAGAAAAAACATCTCAAAAACCTGCTTTTTTTATTAGCTTTAATGCAAAAAAAACGCCTCCAGTTCCACTAAAAATAGACAGTGTCGATGAGCTAGCCACACCACGTATTACGAGTGCACATATAGAGCTAACTCGCCCTATTTATAATAATGAAAAACTCATTGGCTATGTTTATATGCGTGGCAGCCTAGAGAGCTTAGAAGCATATATAGAACAAAAAATATTTATTGATGTATTGCTCACTCTATTAATATTAATAGTTGTGTACTTTATCGCAGCAAAAGTTCAACGACGAATAGCTAAACCGATAGAACAATTAAGTATGTTATTGCAAGATGTATCTAAAAATCATAACTACGATGCGCGAGCGCCAGTAACTGATGTAAAAGAAATAACCGCTCTTTCAAATAGCTTAAATATCATGCTTGCACGCACAAAAAGGCAACTTGAGCGTCACGAAAAAGATAAACAGGAAATAAAACAGCTAAACCAAAGTCTTGAAGAAAAAGTAAACCAGAGAACAATCGCTCTCAGAGAAGCAAATCAAGAACTCTTATCAACCCTTGAGCGAATGCATCAATACCAAACACAAATTGTTGAAAACGAAAAAATGGCGTCTTTAGGGCAAATGGTGGCAGGTGTTGCACATGAAGTGAATACACCAATAGGGCTTGGGATTACAGGCTCAACCTTACTTCGCGATAAATTAGCAGATATACAGCAAAGCTTTAATGATAAAAAACTGACTTCAAGCCACCTAAAACGCTTTATAGATGAAGGCATAGAAAACTTAGATTTAATCTATCGTAATCTAAATCGCGCCGCAGACCTTATATCCAACTTTAAAAAAGTGGCCGTTATTCAAGACGACGGTGTTAATACCTATATTAATGTACATACATTAATAACTGACGTTTTAACATCAATTCAATCTGATTTACTGCCTAAAAAGCCTATTGTTACTATTAACTGTCCGAACGACTTAATCATTCATAGTAAGTCAGAACCTCTACAGCAGGTGTTTCAACAGTTACTTATAAACTCTGTAATTCATGGATTTATAGGTAAAGAAAACAACGAAATTCGCTTTGACGTAGAGCTGGTAGGGAAAAAATTAACAATCGTTTATTCTGACAATGGCCAAGGCGTTGATAAAAACATTAAAAATAGAATTTTTGACCCCTTTGTCACTTCAAAGCGTGGACAAGGTGCAAGTGGCTTAGGGATGCACTTGGTATACAACCTAGTAACACAGGCACTTGGTGGAAGAATTATGTTTGATCTTGAAGAAAAACACGGTGCTCGCTTTATAATTACTATTCCTTAAATAAAGATCACTAAAAAGTACATATATTTAAAATTTATCCTTGAATTAGCATTTAATGACCTCATTAATGAGGCATGTGATAAGCGCGTAACATTATTTAATTACCTTAAATAAATATTACCAAGCGATTTATGAACTTTTTTATCTTTGCTGTATCACATATATTGATGAAAAGTTAGAAAGTGATATAGTTTTGCTTTGAATTAGTCTGATTATTTTAAATACCTTGCTTGATTGAATGATGTATCAATTATTAAAGGAAAATGGCTTCGACTTTATGATTCAAATGACTACATCTACGTATATATCAATTAAACAGTAGTTTTTGCACTGCCCTTTTTAGTAGACTTTGGACACCCTGCTGTTTTATTTTTATCCAATTTGTTTTTTCCTTGTTAACAAATGGGTATAATCCTATAATCTCTAGTAATCGGTTATAAGTTCATCGCCGGTTTTTTATAAATAAAATATTCCAAAAGGTTAATTAATAATGCAAACGCCAGTCATTCTAATCGTAGAAGATGAAGACGTAACTCGACTGAACCTAGTTAGTTTATTTGAAGCTGAAGGGTACAAAGTTATTGAAGCCATTGATGGCGATGATATGCATGACAAGCTTACAAATAACGATGACGTTAATCTTGTAGTTATGGATATCAACCTTCCTGGTAAAAACGGTCTTATTTTAGCCCGTGAATTACGCCAAAAGCGTAAAGTAGGCCTTATATTCCTAACGGGTCGTGACAACGATGTTGACCGTATTTTAGGTCTTGAAATTGGTGCAGATGACTATGTTACTAAACCATTCAACCCACGTGAATTAACTATTAGAGCTCGCAACCTAATTACTCGTACTGCTTTAGGCGGTGAAGAGTCTGCACTAGAAACAAATGGTGTTATTACATTTAATGGTTGGGAACTTGATGAAAACAGCCGTTGTCTTACTTCTCCAAATGGCGACGCTAAACGCTTACCAAAAGGTGAGTACAGAGCACTTCGTTTAATGCTTGATTCTCCAGGTCGTATTTTCAGCCGTGAGCAATTAATTAAGCATATGACGGGCCGTGAGCTTCGTGCTAATGACCGTACTGTTGACGTTACTATTCGTCGCATTCGTAAGCATTTTGAAAGTGATAACTCAACGTCTGAGTTAATCAGCACCATCCATGGTGAAGGTTACCGCTTTATCGGTAAAATTGACGCTTAATTAGAGTAAATTAGCTTTACTCTAATTGTTGTAAAAATAAATGAAGGGCTTTTTGTCCTTCATTTATTTTATCTGCTAGAACATCTAACCACTGCTTTAACACTTCATCAGATTCATCAATCGCACCATGTTCCATTATTTTGGCATGAAGCTGCACATCATTTAGGCCGACTGATCCAGCCGCACCTTTAAGCTTATGCGCTACTGATTCATATTCTTCTCTATCACCGGCAGTTAATGAAGTAAGTAACTCTTGCTGATACTGCGGACTTAGCTTTTCGAATAGCTGGCTACTGCGTCTAAACACAACCAAGCCCATCGAATTTACAAAGTCTTCTATTGTTTCAATATCTAATAAGTGTCCATCAATACTCTCAAGCGCTTCTTCACTCACTTTTAACTGTGGCTCTGTGCATTCACTTTGCTTAATACCAAATAAGTCAGCCAGCATTTTATCAAGCTTCACGGTATTAATTGGCTTAGCCAGTGCGCCTTGTATTGATATACCTTCAAGCTCTTTTTCAGCACTGCGCACATTGGCTGTTAAAGCAACTATTGGAAGTTTATCAAAGTGGCTGTCTGAGCGTATTTGTTTAGCAACTACGTCACCGTTAATGTCTGGCAATTGCATATCAAGTAGTACTAAATCTAAGTCATCTTCGGTTTCAACAAACGAGAGTGCATCTTCACCCGTTTCAGCCCATAACACTTCATGACCGCGTTGCTCTAATAAGTTTGTAGCAATCTCGGCATTAAGCGGCACATCTTCCACTAGTAGAATATACAAACCACGGCCAACATAACTTTGCTCTGTTGGTGCAACACATAAACTAAGTGGTATTTGCACTGTAAAGCAGCTGCCTTCACCTTCAGTACTATTTACTGTAATTATCCCTTTCATGGCACTTACAAGTGCCTTAGTTACAGCTAAACCAATACCAGAGCCTATGGCATTAGTGCCTTTTAAATCCGGCGCTTTGTAATACATATCAAATATATGCGCAAGCTGCTCTGGTGGAATACCTTGACCTGTATCCGACACTTTAATAACTAACCATGGACCTTCTACACGATTTTCTCGGCTACATTCGAGTGTTACTTTGCCTTGCTGAGTAAACTTAACGGCATTGTTAATTAAGTTCCAAACAACTTGGCGTAAACGAGTCGGATCGAGCTGTGCATAAATATCAAGCATGCCATTGCGCTTAATATCAAACTCAAGTTCTTTTTGCTCTGCTATTAGGCCTGCAAAGTTAACAACATCGTTTATAAAGTCAGACACATTAATAGAATTGGTCGCTATATCGAGCTGGTCTCTGTCTATTTTATCTAAATCTATAATATCGTTGAAAATATTACCAAGCGTTTCAGCGCTCGAAAAAATAGTATTACCCCAACTACGCTGCTGTTTGTTTAAATCGGTATCAAGCAGCATTCGTGTTAAACCAACAATACCATTAAGCGGAGTACGCAGCTCGTGGCTTAGCGTAGCAATAAACTTACCTTTATCTTTGTAGGCAGTTTCGAGTGCTTGAGCCGCTTCTTTACGGCTAGTGATATCACGTCCAAAACCCAGTAAACCAATGTAGTCACCGTCATCATTTATAAAAGGTAATTTACGCAGCTCAAACCAACGTGTTTCACCATTTACTTCATAACCTACATCTATAGTCAGCGCTTTATGGCTTTGCTCTACTTCTTTATCAGTTGCCAAAACTTCAGCTAAAAAACGACTAGGAAATATTTGTTCAACCGTTTTGCCAATGAGTTCGCTGCTTGATTTCCCCATTACTTCTTCAAACATTTTATTACAACCGGCAAATACACCGTTGTTATCGCGGTAATAAAATAAATCAGGAGATGAATCAACTATTGAGCGTTGCAACATACTTTGTTGAGCAAGTTCTTGTTGTGTTTTTTTACGCTCAGCAATTTCTCGTCGTAGTTCTTCAATAGCGCGGTGCTTGGCATGAAACGCCATTTTACGTTCATCAATTTCAATATTTAAACGACTAATATTATCTTTTAAGGTTTGATTTAAAAGCTTTTCTTGTTTGGTTGCGCTATCTAAATAAGCATACGAGGCATCTAATTGGCGAATTGAATTAAGCAATACACTTATAATTAAAGGGGAAACCACAGCAGTAAAAAACACCACAGCCAAAATATCAACAAGGTTTAATTCACCAATCGCAACATAATAAAACATGCTCGATAAAATAAGAGATACCGTTAAAAATAAGGTGTAACAAATAGCTGCGGTTTTAAATTCACCAAATCGCGTTATTGAGCTGGAAAGTACCCGAGCCCAGGGGCTCAAAGAATAATCGGTCATACGTAATTTTATCTCTTAGCTGTGTGCTTAAATATAAAGAAGGCAATGCGCATGTATAAACATACCATTTCCCCAGATTTTAGCATTTTTCTTCTCCCTATATTCATGTTGTGCGATAAAAACAGAATTTTTCATGTTTGATTTTGCTTCTCTCCTCAACTCATCATTTCAGCAATAAATTATTTAGTGTAAAATGCCCCGCTTTATTATCTCCAAAATATGAGTAGCGCACATGCAAACCAATATGCCAGATATAGCAGACACTGCACCCGCTTTACAAACAGGTAAATTAGACTGGGTGGGCATGGGCGAAATAGAACTGCCATTTATTTTTGAGTCACGAGACTTATCACCAGTTACAGTTAATGCTAAAGCGCGTGCATTTGTAAATTTGCATAAAGAAGATGCGAAAGGCATTCATATGTCACGCTTATTTTTGGCACTTGATCTGCTTTCAACCGAGCAGCAAGTTAATCCGCAAACTATAGCGCAAGCACTCGATACTTTTATAACGAGCCACGAAGGGCTTAGTGATAAAGCACAAATTGAATTTAAATTTGAATTACCGCTACGCCGTAAATCATTATTAAGTGGTAAAGCGGGTTGGAAAAGCTACCCTGTTTTACTAACTAGCACAATTGAAAATAACGTTATTAGTTACGAGCTAACGGTAGATGTTACTTACTCTTCAACATGCCCTTGCTCTGCAGCACTTGCGCGCCAACTTATACAAAATGCGTTTAACGAAAAGTTTGACCAAGAAACCTTAAGCCAAAAAGATGTGCACGAATGGTTAGGTACTACACAAGGCATTGTAGCGACACCCCACTCGCAGCGCTCTATCGCAAATGTAAAAGTAAAACTTGATACCAATATTCAAGAATTTGACGTTGTGACGCTAATTAATACCCTTGAAGCTGAGCTAAAAACACCAGTACAAGCGGCAGTAAAACGCGAAGACGAGCAAGAATTTGCCCGTTTGAATGGTCAAAACCTGATGTTTTGTGAAGATGCCGCACGTAAAATTAAAGCATTGTTAGAAGCAGACGCTTACAGCGATTATTGGCTGCAAATAAACCATTATGAATCACTCCATGCTCATGATGCTGTAGCTATTGCGGTTAAAGGTATTGAAGGTGGCTACAAAGCTTAATTGCTGCGTAGTTTCACTTTTAAAAACAGACGGTATTTATTTTATAACTCATACTTTTTAGGCACGTAAATTGCTTTGTTTAAGCAGTGTCAATTTGTTGTTATGGAGTTACCGTATGGAATTCGCTTTATTATTAATTCTAGTATTAGTTGTCGGGGCTTCTGTTGTTGCGTCAAAATTTAATGACGATGGCGGAAACCCGTATCCTTTTACCCGCAAGCAAACTGTTTTTACGCAGGTTGAAGGCGCTTTTTTAAATCTTCTAGAACGTGCTGTTGGCGATCAATTCAAAATTGTAAGCCGCGTTAAGTTAATTGACGTGATTGATTGTAAGCAAGGCCTATCGGTTAAGTCTAAGCGAGCTGCTTTAGCTAAAGCTAAAAATAAACAACTCGACTTTGTATTAATCGACAAAGAAAAAATGACTATTGTTGCCGCTGTTGACCTAGTTAACAATGCCAACAAAGACGGCCATAAAGCTCAACGCGACTGGTTTGTAAACGGTGCATTAGAGTCTGCGGGTATTCCACATATTCGTATGAAAGTTAAATCGGGCTACCGTCCTTCAGAAGTACGCGACGCAATTATGTTTAAAATAGGTAAGCCTGCTACAACACAAACGCAGCGCCCTGTTCGTAATAGATCTCAAAAACCTGCGGTACTTTCACCGTCACAAGCTAAAGCACAAACCACCGCTTTAGCTGAAATTTAAAAACTGAATTAAATACTCTCCTAAAAGTATTTAAAGCGAGCTCATAAACAAGCTCGCTTTTTTGTTTTTTATTGCTAACTTCACGTATAATCAAATGATTCAAACTCAGGAATTAAACATTATGAATGTTGGTATTATTGGCGCAATGGAGCCAGAAGTTAAAATTTTACGTGAAGCGATGCAAAATCCACGAATTTTAACTAAAGCAGGTTTTACTTTTTATACTGGCGAATTAGCTGGTAACACAGTGACACTTGTTCAATCTGGTATTGGTAAAGTAGCATCAACGATTGCAACTACCTTGCTTATTGATAACTTTAAACCTGATTGCGTAATTAACACTGGTTCTGCCGGTGGATTCGATCCATCACTAAGTGTTGGCGACGTAGTAATTTCGTCAGAAGTACGTCATCACGATGTAGACGTGACTGCTTTTGGCTACGAAATTGGCCAAGTACCACAAATGCCAGCAGGCTTTACAGCTCACCCTAAATTAGTTGAAGCAGCACAACAAACAATCGAACAAATCAGTGATGTTAAAACACTTGTTGGCTTAATTTGTACTGGCGACACATTTATGTGTGACCCTGTACGTATTGATAAAGCACGCAGTGATTTTCCTACAATGCTTGCCGTTGAAATGGAAGGTGCTTCAATAGCGCAAACGTGTTTTACACTAAACACACCGTTTGTTGTTATCCGCTCTATGTCTGATATTGCAGGTAAAGAATCACCGCAATCATTTGAAGAATACCTAGAAACAGCATCAATCAACTCATCTAAAATGGTTGTCGCACTTTTAGAAAAGCTAACTGCAGTGTCTTTGTAAATGCTTAGCAATATTGTTCAAAATCACTTGGACTTTATTGCCTTTATACTAGCGCTCCTTGCTGAGCGCTTTATTCCTCTTGTTAGCTGGTATCACCCCAATACTGCGTTAAATGCTGTTTTTAGTGCTATTGGCAAACGCATATACAAAAGCAAAGAACCTAAAAGTTATCAATATTTAGCAGCTATACTCGCAAGCACGCTTATTTTAAGTGTTATTCTCATTATTGTAGTGTTACTGCTCGAGTTTGCTTTTTACCCAGAGTTGCTCGCAGGCCTTATTTTATATTTATGCCTTGAAAGTAAAAGTGTTGATAAAAAAGCACTCCGTATTGCAAAGCTCACTAAACAAAATCAAAAGTCGACTGCGCGCGAATTGCTAAAGCCACTACTTGCTCGTGAAGTTAATAGACTTTCATCCTCAGGCATTATCAAAGCATTAATAGAGAGCTTAATACTACGCACTGCTCGATATTATTTCGTAGTCATATTTATATTTCTAGCATTTGGCCCTATTGCAGCCCTCGCCTATCGATTGCTTACCTTAATACAACACGCGTGGCGTAGTGGCATATCCCCAAATAGCTACTTTTTAAAACCACTTAAAATTTTCCTATTTATTATTGAATATATACCGGTGCGCTTACTGGCTTTAACTATTGCAGCAAGTAAAGCAAGTAAGCAAAGCATGCATTACATAAAGCATTATGGCAGGCACTTTTATCAAACGAATACTGGGTGGCTACTCAGTACATGCTCGGCATCACTTGGCGTGCAACTAGGCGGGCCTGCGGTTTACTTTGGTACTCGCTTTAATAAAATGCGTATTGGTGCTGATAGACTACCTACTCCCGAAGATGTGCCCGTAATAATTAATAGGTTGAATCAGGCGCGTGTATTTTGGTTGTTAGTAATTATAAGCATCGAAATATTAAAAGTGATTTAGTGACTATTTAGTGACTACCTCGTAACTATTTACAGACCCCAAAATACAAGCACAAAAAAACCAGCCTAGGCTTAACACCGATCAGTTAAGGTATTTTTGATCGGTTGACCGATCTTTTGGTTGCTTCACAATACCCTTATCATCTTTTGATT
>NZ_WTLB01000030.1 GCF_011378855.1 Pseudoalteromonas sp. Z1A8
AGGATGGCTTAAGTTACAAGCCATCCTGGAAGGCTACGATTTAGCAAAATCTCTTGAGCCAGACTTGTGATCAAGAGACAGCTGAAAAGTGCCTTTTTTATTTGGTCGTTACGTATAACTTTGTTAAGTTGATAAAAGATTAGCAACAGAAGTTATAAATTTGAAAAGACTCCCTATTTCACAGTTACTCCCAGGTATGTTTGTGCAAAGCGTTACCAAGCAAACCGGCAGTATTAAAATTAAAAACCAAGGCTGGGTTAAAACTCAGGCTAGTATTAATAACCTTATAAAAGCAGGCATTTTAGAAGTAGAAATAGACCCTGATAAAACCCTCATTGACTCAGTCCCTGAAAAAGATCCTATCGCGATACCTACAACAAAAATAAAGCGTGACCCTTGGCAAAAAACACACAGTGCCGAACAAGAAATTGGGAAGGCAAAAAAGCTTTACGACGAAGCAAAAACACTCCAACTAAAAGCATTTAAAGACATAAAAGCAGGCCGCGATATAGATATTGCGCCATTTAGAGAGCTAGCTAGTGGCTTTATGGACTCGGTTTTTAGAAACCAAGATGCACTAGCCTGCCTTACACAAATGCGCCAAAAAGACGCTTACCTACTTGAGCACTCAATAAATGTCTCTATTTTAATGGGCATTTTTGCAAAGCATTTAGGCATAGAAAAAGACATTATTGTTGAGCTAACAACCGGCGCACTACTGCACGATATTGGTAAAATAAAAATTCCTGATGAAGTGCTCAATAAACCAGGCCGTTTTACTGACGACGAATTTAAAATAATGAAAATGCATTCGCTTTTTAGTAAAGAAATACTAGAAGAGTCGGGCTTAACAGGTATTGCTGTTGATATTGCTGGAATGCATCACGAAAGACTCGATGGTAAAGGCTATCCGTTTGGTAAGAAAGGCGATGAGATAAGTCAGTACGTACGTATGGCGTCAATTGTTGATGTGTATGATGCACTCACTGCAGAGCGTGTTTACAAAGCAGGTATGGAGCCAATAAAGGCGTTTAAAATATTAAAAGACGGATGCCCTGATAGTTTTGATCCTGTTCTACTTAATAAATTTATTCAATGTATTGGTATCCATCCGGTAGGAACGCTCGTTAGATTATCGAGTCAAAAAGTGGGTTTGGTTACCGAGAGTAATCCAAGCACACCACTAAAACCGGTAGTTAAAACATTTTACAGCGCTAAACATAGCCGCTATACCGAAGTAAAAGATATCGATTTATCTAACAAAAAAACAGTAGATACTCTCGAATCAGCTGTTAAACCCAAAGAATATAATATTGATTTAGAACGCTTTTATAAAAATTCAATACTTTCCTAAAACAATTGAGAGCTCAATATTCTATTGAGCTCTCAAACATAATATCTAAGTACTTACTGCGGCCAATCTTGCAGTGCTTTTAAGCTAAACTCATAGCCATCAAAATCAAGTACACTTTGCTCAGGTGTAATTTCTCTTACGGTTAAAGCCCCTATACTTTCCCCTTCATGTAACTCTCGGCCGTTTAACTTGATCCAACGTTTGTCAGCACTCGATGAGTAAATATGAGCCTGATATTTAATGCTAGGCAACATTGATTGCAAACCATCAGGTAGTAACTCTACAGGCTCAACACGTGATGACGTTTTTGATGCATGAGTAACTTCATAATCTTGATTTTTTTCTACGTCTTGTATAGCTTGCGCAAACGCATTTTTAAGCGTTGTAGGCACCGCTTCAAGTTCAGGGTCGCTCACTTGTTGAGCCTGACTACTGCCATTAATTGGCTTACCCAGCACCTTATATTTACTCATATCTAGTTGAGCAGATGATGTATTTTGACTTTGATTTTGCCCAAATACAGAAGCGTTTTGCGTATTGCTTGGGGCGTAATTACTTTGTGGGTTAAATACTGGCTGATTATAATTTTGAACTGGCATTACTTGTTGCATGCTCTGTTGTTGATTATAACCTGCTGTACTCGCCCCCTGACTTGATGGCATAGGAATATATTGCCCGTTAGGGGTTAATAGCATTTGCTGCACACCAGTAGGCGTTTGCACATGCACAAGCTGCCCTTCAATCGTGGCAGTATTTGTTGAAGTTGCTTTGGCTGGTTCTAACTTAGCTATTTGTATTTTTTCAACTTCATTATCTATTTGCTTAATTTCTTTTTTAGGTGCTAAATTTTCGCTTTCAGCCACCTTAATTACAGCGGATTGTGATGTATTTAATAAAGTAGTACCTTGAAACCACTTACCAGTAGTAAAGCCACCAGCTACTGCAATAAAAGCACCTAAACTAGTACCAAAAACTAATGCTAATCGTCTATAACGCTTAAGTGCTTGCTGTTGCTTTAACTGCTCTGATTGCAAGTCGTACTGTTCAGCACTCATATCTGATTGCTGCGACTGCTTTAGCGCATCTAATAAATAAGACATAACTTACCTAACTATAAAATAAATGAAAGCCCAATACCTACGGCAAATAATGCAGCGAATGCAAGGCTATATGGTACAAATGACGTTGCTTTGTTAGCCTCATTAACTGGCGCTACAAAATCCATGGGTAATGACTCATGTGCTGATTTTTTTATTATATCGCTATCAACTATCAACTGCTGCTTTGCAAAAGTGCCTACCAAAGCACGCTCACAGACCAAGTTCATTAATCGTGGCACACCACCGGTTAATTGATGAACAGCTTGCATGGCATCCAACGAAAAAATGCCTTTTTCACACCCTGCAACATGTAACCGATGCTTTATGTAAGCAACTGTTTGGCCTTGCGTAAGTGGTAATAAATGGTAACGAGCTGTTATTCTCTGGGCAAGTTGCCTCAGCTCATTGCGCTTTAAAAGTTCTTGTAACTCCGGTTGGCCAACCAATACTATTTGTAATAATTTTTTATGATCGGTTTCTATATTGGTTAGCAAACGCAATTGCTCAAGCACATTAGGAGCAAGTAATTGCGCTTCATCAATAATAAGTATGGTATGCCCACCCGATTTATTATTAGTCTCTAAATGCTTTTTTATAATATCGGTAAGGCTTTTAAGCGTCGCATTATTAGTATCGTAACTAATGTTGAGCTCATCACAAATACTGGCTAATAACTCCAGCTCTGAAAGTGCTGGGTTATGTATCATCGCTACTTGAGTGTTTTCAGGCAATTGTTCTAACATGCTGCGGGTAATTGTTGTTTTACCTGTGCCTACTTCACCTGTTAATAATACAAAACCACCGTCTTCACCTAATCCGTAGGTAAGGTGTGCTAAGGCTTCTTTATGTCGTTCACTTAAAAATAAGTAATGAGGGTTGGGCGAAATTGAAAAAGGTTTTTCATTCAGGCCAAAATAGCTTAAATACACCGTGATGTTCCTTCGTAATTAAATCACGGCCTATAATGGCAAAAAAACGCGCTAAGTGACAACGTTGTAAGCGCTTTATTATTGAAATAACGTAAATTTATGTAAAACAAAAAAATGCAGCCGTTTTAAGGCTGCACTTTTGTATATCAAATTTTTTGATGTACTTTATTTTTCGTAGCGTACTAACCGTAAATACACATTGCTGGTTTTGGCATGCAAGCTATTCAGCCCACTATCAAATTGATAAACCCACGCCGAGCTCATAGTGCTCACACCCGATGTATTTGACCAATAGTTTTGAAGCTTAGTACCAAAAAACACCTCTTCATTAATGCTCGGCTCGGTGCAACTGTGCTCTAGAATACTCGCTAATTCTTTAATGTTAGGCATTTGCCAATCATCGTAATCTGCGGTTGTATCATTTTTAGCACCGCGAAGCGCTTCTTGCCAAGTAAGGGAAGGTGTAGAACCTTCACAAAGCTGGGTCTCTGTATTATAAGTTTGCCCATAACTACAGCGTTGCCACATTAGTCCAGTTCCTGTATCAGAAACCGTACCGTCTGTATTTATGGTAAATCTATCTGTCGGTGTTGTGGTATCTGCACCGACGTAGCAAGTTTGCGCCGCTGCAATATTAAAGCTCAAGCTTATAGTTGCTAGTGCATAGAGTAATTTTAATTTCATTATTTTCTCCTAACGGCTTCTAACTAAACGTACATAAGCGAGCTTTTCTTTTGGATAAGCAAGGTCGTTACCATTACTCATATCTATAATATACGCTTGCGATAAACTTGTACCATCGGCTGCAGTTTGCGAGGTCCAGTACGGTAAATCCACACTTTCTATATCACCTGATTGAGGAATATAAGGAAAAAACGATTCGTCTATTAGCACTCTTTGCCCTTGTTTCCCGTAATCAATTAAACCTAAAAGCTCGTTATAAGTTGGTAAGCGCCAGTTTGTACCACCACAGAAATCTAAGCTATTCACTTCGTTTATATAACTTTGCACGCCGCAACTGGTATCATCCGGACAAGTTGAATTGGCTGTACTGGTATCGGTAAAAGTCGTAGCTCCTAAATCCCAAAAGTAATGATTTTGCCCTTCACGCAAACTTGTATTTGGCAATACTCCAGAGGATTCAGTTTTTACTTCCCATACAAGCCCAGTAACATTATCGCGTATACAGGTAAAGTCACTACTATCATCACCAACTTCATCAGCAAACTGATTAAGTTTAGTATAATCAAACGCTAAATTACCTTTGCCAACCTTATCTAAACGATTTGCATAGCTATCGCGTCCGAGCTCTGCATCTTGCGCTGGAAAGTCATCGCTTTCACAGTTAATGCGTTGTGTATTATTATAACACTCACCAACACCACTATCGTTTATAAGCCCGAGAGCTTTAGGTGATACATCAACAAATAAAGAGTCTGTATCGGTACGTCCTTTTGAGTCGGTTACCGTTACTTCAAAGCTCAATGTGGTCTCGGTATCTACATCAGAGGCAAAAAATGTCGTTGTACATTGGTTGCTATTACTTAATGTTTCGGTATTACCGGTAAGTTGTTGCCATTTACACTGATAGGTATCGGTAACAGTTTCACTACTTGTTGCATCAAGCGTTACTTGTTCAAACTCTTCAATATTTTGATCAGCACCTGCATTTGCATCCACTAATTCATTTGTTTTGTTAAGCGTCATTGAATATTGCGTACTCGCCTCACCGCCTTCATCATCGGTAACGGTTAGCTGCCAAGATAAATTTACGTTACTTTCAAGTAATGGATGAGAAAAGCTAAGCGTTGACTCATTAAAGCTCGCAATATCTAAATCAGGACCTGATAGCAATTGCCACAAGTAACTATCAATTTGGCCATTATCGTCAGGATCGCTCGACTCAAGGCCGCTCAAAGTCACCGTATCTTTGTAAACAGAAGGAAGTGTTTCAGGAGATGTTTGTGTAACAACAGCAAGAGGAAGTTGGTTATTAGAGCTCACTGAAATAGAAATATCGTCACTAACAGCGCTACTACCTGTACTCTGATAGCTCACTCTTAAGATTATTTCACTATCAGCTTTTACATCCGGTGCGGTAAGTGTTTGCTCAGCGCCATCAAGCGGAAAGCCTTCTAGGCTTGGGCCGCTAACTTGCTGCCATGAAAACGTACCATCAGCGGGAGAGCCTTGTGCTGTGATGGTAAATTCAGTTTTTTCGATAATTTGTAAATCGATTCCAGCATTAACAGAGGTTTCTACAACTGTATTATCGCTATCACCGCCACCGCCTCCACACGCACTTAACAAACCACAAGAAATGAGAGGGATTAAAGCAAACGCTTTCATACGCAGCACCTTTTATGTCAAATAATTACTATAGTGTAATCACAAGCAATAAAGATGCCATTAAAGCACTACAGATAAGTATCTTGATGAATACGTACAAATAGCTTTGTACCTATTTTACTATAATCAATTTTATACTCTCGACCATCTAACGCTTGAATAAACAGCAACTGCTTTTCTTCGCCAAATATATCAGCGCTACTTACATAAACCATCTCTAAATAACGCTCTTTTGCGTCGCGACGGTTTTTGGGTAACTCTTCTTTAAATGGCTCCAAGCCATGTTGCGTTACTTTAATTTTGGGATGAATTTCAGAGTTTACAATCACTAAATCAAGTTTTTTATCTTTATGTATTATGGTATTTCGACCACTTTTTAAAAAAGCTCTGTCTTGGCTCATTTTCTTTCCTACAGTCGCAGCTTAATTGTTAATTTGCGACGCTATAAACTGACTAGGCTCGCGCTTCCATTTATTTAAGTTAGCACTAAATGCCCAAATATCTCTATCTAATACACTGGCAGGTAATAATAAATCGTAACCTGTTAGCAGTTGAAGGTGCTTAGTTCTGTTAGCAAACATGGCTATAAGACCAGTATAGCTTACCCCTTTATGGGATGTGTACTGTGTATCTTCTATTAACCATTCTGATGGGCAACTGCCATTTTTGCAATGTTTTTGAACAACTTGCATAAACAAATTACGCTGCTCTATTAAAAGTTTCCCTGCAATTCTTGGTGCAAAATTTGTTAAAAACTCATCTATGTCATTTACTTTAACACCCACCGCATTGAGCTCTAAGTAATCAAGGCCATCTTCTACTTTTGGTATACCGCTGTGATGGAAGTTATTACGAGACATGCTCCAAGCCCCATATTTATGGCAATAAACAAGCTCCGACTCACTTATCAAAAGGCTATAATACGGCTCTTGAGTTTTTAAATATCCAATAAAAATAGCGGCAATACACAAACTCACTAAAAACACTTCAAGGATGCTAATTTCACCTGGCCTTAGTAAATTAAACAACATAATAAACACTAAGCCTATAGCACCGACTGCAAGCACCTCAATTGCGTTTCGCGCACCTTGTGCCCGAAATTTAATTACATTGTTAGATTTATCCATATTGGTAAAACACCATATAAAAAACAAACATAATAATGGCCCAAATTATGATCTTTCTTGTTGTTATACATAAGTTACAGGTCGTTTTAAATTTCATACATTACCGCTTTATCCTCAACAAAATAGGAACAATGAATAAATCTTATTTACTTTTACGCTTAACGCACAAATTTATGAGACACATAACCGCCTTTTCTCGGTCTTATTTCGTACAATACATATAATTAATTTTCAGGTATGAAACGATGTACTCAAGACAATCAGGTAAAGCTCTTTTTCCATTTATTATTACATTACTACTAATATTTAGCGTTTATTTATATTTACCCGCTAGCCACGGCGAACAAGCCGATTCATCACAAATGTCTACCCAAGTTATGGCTCATACTGTTACCTCTCAGGAAAACGCAGTGATGATAGAAGCCATTGGTAGCGCACGTGCAAACCAAGCTATTTATATAAAAAGTGCACAAAATGATTATGTCACCGATATATATTTTAAAGATGGCGACCTAGTCAGTAAAGGACAAAAACTAGTACAGCTACAAAGCCAACAAGAACAGCTTGCAGTTAAAGAGCTTGGTATTAATTTACGTGAAGAAAAACGTCAGTTAGATCGCCTAACCGAACTTTCACGTTCGCAATCAACGGCAAAGTCGTTACTTGAAGAGCAGCTATCTCGTGTTGATGCAACTGAGGCTCAACTAGAAAGCGCTAAAACAAAGTTAAATGAAATGACTATTACCGCGCCATTTTCGGGCCTGTTAGGTAAGCGTGAAATATCAATAGGTGCCTACGTAAGCAATACAACAATAATAACCACACTTGATGATATTAGTATTATTAAAGTTGACTTTAAAGTACCTGAAAAATATTTAGCACAATTAAATATGGGTATGAAGGTGCTTACCCAAAACGATGCCTACCCAGGGCAGACATTTACTGGCAAGGTAACGCATATTAGCTCGCGTATTGATTCGGTAACACGCAGTGTTGAAGTAACTGCAAGTTTTGCTAATAAATCAGGCTTATTACGCCCTGGTATGTTACTAAACACAGCGCTTGAGCTTAGTAGTAACCAAGCTTTAATGGTGCCAGAAAAAGCCGTTATCCCTTTACAAGACAAACACTTTGTTTTTCAAATTCAAGACGGAATAGCTAATAAAATTGAAGTGCATGTAGCTGGCAGAAATAATGGTTGGGTTGCTATTGATGAAGGCTTAACCGATGGCGAGCAAATTGTTACTGAAGGGCTAATAAAAATTCGCTCTGGAAGTAAAGTAAGCGTAAAGGGGTAATACGTGAAAATTACAGATACTAGTGTTAAACGCCCTGTTTTTGCCATTGTAATTAATTTACTCCTTCTTACTTTTGGATTGGTTGCATTTACTATGCTGCCACTTCGTGAATATCCGGATATTGAAACGCCGATTGTAAATATCAGCACTGAATACACCGGTGCTTCTGCCGAAATTATAGAAACAAAAATAACGCAAATAATAGAAAACCGTATTTCGGGTATTGAAGGTATTAAAAGTATTAACTCATCGAGCCGTAATGGACGTTCAAACATTACCATTGAGTTTGATATTAACCGCGACATAGATGCAGCATCTAACGATGTACGCGAACGCGTGGCTCGTGCACTAGATAGCTTGCCAGATCAAGTACGCCCGCCAGAAGTATCTAAATCAAATAGTGATGAAAGCCCTATTGCATGGTTTGTATTAAACAGCGAAACAATGGACTCGTTACAGTTATCTGATTACGCGCAGCGTTTTATTGTTGACCGCTTAGCGGTGGTAGATGGCGTATCTAATGTACGTATTGGTGGTGAGCGTCAATACGCCATGAAAATTTGGCTAAACCGTCAAGCAATGGCTGCACGCGGTATTACTTCAAGCGACATTGAAAATACACTTCGTACAGAAAACGTTGAGCTACCTGCCGGTGAAATAGAATCAATAGACCGTGACTTTACAGTACGTACTGCACGTAGTTATAAAGATCAACGCGATTTTAAAAACCTAGTAATTAAACGCGGCGATGAAGGCTATTTAGTACGTTTAGGTGAAGTTGCTGATGTACAGCTAGAAGCTGCCGACGACGAAAGCTTATTTCGTGGTAACGGGCGTAATATGATTGGCTTAGGTATTGTAAAACAAGCTAAAGCAAACACACTTACCGTAGTAGATAACGCACGTAGTGAGCTTGAAAAAATCAAACGCAATTTACCTGAAGGCACCACAATTCAAGATAGCTACGATTCGTCTGTATTCATTAAAGAATCAATTAATGAGGTTTACAGCACACTTGCCATCTCTATGGGGTTAGTCGTACTCGTTATATTTTTGTTTTTGGGCAGCATAAGAGCAACGCTTATTCCGGCAGTAACAGTACCAGTCGCACTGGTTGGTAGCTTTATGTTTTTATTAGCAATGGGCTACTCAATCAACTTACTAACTTTACTTGCCTTAGTACTGGCCATTGGTTTAGTAGTAGATGATGCCATTGTAATGCTTGAGAATATTCACCGCCGCATTGAACTGGGTGAGCCACCGTTACTAGCTGCATTTAGAGGCGCGCGTGAAGTAGGTTTTGCCATTGTAGCAACCACTCTTGTGCTTATATCTGTATTTGTACCACTGGTATTTATGGATGGCCGTATAGGCGCATTATTTACCGAGTTTGCTATGGCGGTAAGTGCTGCTGTATTTTTCTCAAGTGTTACCGCACTTACACTCGCACCAGCACTGTGCTCTAAAGTACTTAAAGTATCAGACAAACCAAATAAATTTAGCCAATGGATGGATCGTCAATTTACTAAAATTGAAGTAAGTTACCGTAATTCACTCTCAACTAACATAACTCGTAAATGGGGTTTAATGGTGAGCCTATTATTAGCTGGTTTTGTTAGTTACTCGCTGTTTTTACAAGTTCCTTCTGAGCTAACACCAAAAGAAGACCGTGGCACGTTCTTTATTATGATGAGCGGCCCTGAGGGCGCAAGTTATGAAAATAACGCTGCTAATATGGCAAAAATTGAAGAACGTTTAATGCCCTATTCTGAAGCAGGTGAGCTAAGCCGTGTACTTGTTCGAGTTCCTGGTTGGGGTGGCAGCGGCGGTGTTGCAATTGTAGGTATGGCCGATTGGGATAAACGCAAACGCTCAACATGGGAAGTAATGGACGAAATAAGCGGTAAAATGCAAGAAGTTACCGATGTTCGTGCATTTGCCATTATGCGCCGTGGTATTGGCGGTGGTGGCTCGTCTCGCCCTATTGAGTTTGTATTACAAGGTAACGATTACGCACAACTTGCCGACTGGCGCGACCGTATAATAAAGCGTGCAGAACTAAATCCTGGTCTTGTAAGAATCGACCATGATTATAAAGAAACCTTCCCACAGTTTTTAGTGAGCATAGATAAAAACAAAGCCGCTGATTTAGGTGTATCGGTGTCTGATGTAGGCTCAACCCTTGAAACAATGCTGGGCCAGCGCCGTGTTACAACATTTATTGACCGTGGTGAAGAATACGATGTGATTTTAAAAGGGACTAAAGAAGATTTCACCAACCCTACTGATATTTCAAATATATACCTTAAATCACGAAGCGGTGAACTAGTCCCACTTGATAGCCTTATCAGCTTAAAAGAAGAAGCAACCGCATCACGCTTAAACCGTTATAACCGTATGCGCGCAATTACATTAAGCGCCAACTTAGCTGACGGTTACACACTTGAGCAAGCGCTTAACTTTTTAAACGAAGTAGCCGCGCAAGAAAACGATATAGATGGCGCAGTAGATTACAAAGGTGAATCGCAGCTTTATTACG
Source organism: Pseudoalteromonas sp. Z1A8 (assembly GCF_011378855.1). Taxonomy (GTDB): domain Bacteria; phylum Pseudomonadota; class Gammaproteobacteria; order Enterobacterales; family Alteromonadaceae; genus Pseudoalteromonas. The sequence continues at coordinate 10,697 of NZ_WTLB01000030.1, forward strand.
AAGGCGCATCAGCGATGACCTACGTATTTATACTTGCACTAACCGTTACCTTCTTGGTGCTTGCTGCACAGTTTGAAAGCTTTATGCACCCGTTTGTAATTATGCTTACCGTACCGCTTGGTTTAATGGGCGCTATGTTTGGGCTTTGGGCTACAGGACTGACCTTAAATATTTACAGCCAAATAGGTATTGTCATGCTCATAGGTTTAAGTGCAAAAAATGGTATTTTGATTGTGGAATTTACTAACCAATTACGCGATAAAGGCGTTGAGTTTAGTGAAGCAATACTACAAGCAGCTACCCAGCGTCTTCGCCCAATAATAATGACCTCACTAACAACCGTTATGAGCTCTGTTCCTTTGGTTTTTGCCTCAGGCCCCGGCGCCGAAAGCCGTATGGTAATTGGTGTAGTTGTATTTACTGGCGTTATTGTATCTACCCTGCTGACTCTTTTTGTTGTACCTGCTGCGTATTATGCTCTATCGAAAAATACACAGTCACCTGAGTTTTTACAACAAAAGCTGAATAAACAAGCTGCTGATAAACCTTTCGAAGAGATCTAATCTCTTTATTGCGCCGTAACCTTGTTGTTGCGGCGCATACAATTTATGCTCGCCTTTAAACTCCATATACATTTTAGGAATACTTATGAGCTCAACAACGCAAGTAGCAACATTTGGTGGCGGCTGTTTTTGGTGTATAGATGCAGCATTTAGACGTGTAAATGGCGTACTAACTGTAAGTTCAGGCTATACAGGCGGCGAAACTGACGGCCCAACCTATAATTCTGTATGCTCTGGCACAACTGGGCACGCTGAGGTTGTTAAAATTGAATTTGATACTACTGTAGTTAGCTTTGAAACACTTTTAGCAATGTTTTTCACTTTACATGATGCAACACAATTGAATCGCCAAGGTAACGATATAGGCACACAATATAGAAGCGTTGTTTACTATCACGATGAAGCCCAACTAAAGCAAACCAATGAAATGATAGCCCAACTGCAAAGCCATGTGAGTGAACCGATTGTGACAGAAGTGAGCCCTGCTACTACGTATTATCCGGCAGAGCATTACCATCAAGATTACTATAACGAAAACCCACAGCAAGGTTACTGTAGTATTTTAATAGCACCTAAATTACACAAGTTTGAAACCGTATTTAAAGAGTTTTTAACTGAGTAAATAATTTGAGTAGTTAAACTTAGCTACACAGTAAAAAGCCCGATTTAAATCGGGCTTTTGTCTATGTATTCAAACTAAAAGTGGTAATTAGAATTGGTAGCTTGCGCCTGCAAAAAAGCGACGCTCAGGTGTGTTGTAGTAATACACTTCACCCGTTGTAAAATCAGCGTTTGAATCAACTGCGTTGTATTCTTTATCAAATAAGTTTTCTACACGAAGCGAAACTTCAATGTGTTCATTTACTTGATAATTACCGGCTAAGTTCCAAAGTGTGTATGAGCCTAAACGCGTTACAGCACCTTGTCGGTCACTACGATATTGCATGTCTAAGCTTGCATCAAATGCACCAAACTGTTTTGCAAGTTCCCAGTTAAAGGTACGTTTAGCAACATTGCGTAACTCTGCACCTGTTTCTTTATTTTCTGCGCTTAAGTAAGCAAAGTTAAGGTTACTATCAAAACCAAAAAGCTGCTGAGACAAGCTAAATTCAACCCCTTCAAAGCGCGCTTCATCGATATTAGCGAGTGCAAAATTTGCGTCGTAATCAATTCTATCTTCAATATCGTTTCTGAATATTGCAACATCAACTTGTGTAATGTCAAAGTCCACACTCAAACCAAGCTCACGGTTTACTGATTTTTCAGGCTGTAAATCAGGGTTACCAAAGTTTGGAAAATATAAATCGTTAAAGGTAGGCGCTTTAAAACCAGTGCTTTGACTTATTCTAAAGGTTGCATCTTCAGATAAATGATAGCCTGCAGCTGCCGTATAGGTTGTTTCATCACCAAATTGCTCATCATCATCTTGGCGTACAGTTAAGTTAGCAAGAATTTTATCGGTATCGTAGTAAGCACCTACAAACACAGCAAGTACATCTCGACTATCTTCAACAAACACCTCAGAGCTGTGCGATACATCGTCGTTATACCAGTTAATACCACCACTAATATTAAATTCATTAGACAGTTGATACTGACCGTTGTAATCAATTTGAGTACGTTTAGTTATAAATGTGCTGGTTGCAGGCAGTCCAGTAAAAAAATCGACAAAAGTGTTATCTGAGTCATCCGTTGCAATAGCAATATCAACACTGTGTGATTGGTTCGTGTAATTTTTATTCCAACCAGCAGAAAGTTGATAGTTTTTAAAATCACCTGTTTCAACAGTACTTGTGGCTGGACTAAAACTACTGTCGTAATCAGCAAAACCTTCGCTGTATTGACCAAGTAACTTAAAGTCGCCGTAGTGTGCGTCGGAGTAATTTACTTTAAAACCAAGGTTTTTATTCTCGTAGCCATCTTCATCTGGTGCTACGCCTTGCAGTACATCAAAGTTATCTGTTTTTTCAAAGCCCGCATTAAATGCTGTTGTTATATCACCTGATTTTACAGAGCCTGCCACTTGATAATTTTGGTAAGAATCAGAGCCAAACATAGCATTTACAGATAAGTTATCTGACTCACGCGTTATAATATTAATTACACCAGCGAGTGCGTCAGAGCCATAAATAGCTGCACGTGAGCCTTTAATAATTTCAATGCGTTCAATACTATTTAAAGGGACATTACTTAAAGCTTTTTCACCGAGTGTTGCAGAGCCCGTACGCACGCCATCAATCAAAATTAACGTATCGCCAGAGCCTGTACCACGAAGTGACACACCTGTATTTTGGCCAAAGCCACCGTTTGGATTAACCTGAAAACCAACTTGCTTGCTTAATAACGTAGGTAAATCACGTACATTGCTTGCTTCTATTTCAGCACGGTCAATAACATTCACACTTGCTAAAACATCATTAATTGACTGCTCAAATTTATTAGCTGTAACGGTTATTTTTTCAATTGATTGTTCTGCGCCAGACACAGAAAATGAAAGCGCAGCAGAAATTGCAACGCCTAGAGCTGTTTTGTTTAACATGAAGTCCCCTACCTTTGCCCACCGCAAAGATTTTAGTAAGTAAGATTGCATCAAGGCCGGTCTCCGGACTCAGTAAGCATGTAAAAACAGGCAATACTTTACCGTTGCGGGGGCAGTGTTGGGGTTGTAGTCATCATGAAAACGCACCAACTTCCCGATTATCTTGCCGTTAGTTTCAATACCTTAAAACCAATGCCTAAGCATTAAGCAAGCACCTTGAAAATATGTCGCTATTGTGAGTATTTTGTTTACAAATGTCAATGGACGTCTATACAGCTAAAACAGTTTAACCATACGTGTTACTCAATATTAACTGGGAAATAGCCATCTTCAACTAATACATTAATATCAACTGCTTTTGGCAAACGAGGCTGTGCAAATAGAGTTAGCACAAATAGCAAAAATAATTGATAGGCTTTCATTTAATACCTTGTATTAAAATTACATGTAGTAAATATAGTAGCTTAAATACTAAAAAGCGGATCAATCGAAGGAAGACTTAAGGAGGAGAAATATAAAGCGGCTTTAATTAGCAGTAAAAAATTAAAGCACGCTTTATTACAAAGCTTATAGAGCTTTATTAATCGCGGAAATTTTTAAACTGAAAAGGCTGACCTAGCTCAGCACTACGCACTACTTGCATAGCCTCTTGAAGATCGTCACGTTTTTTACCCGTAACACGTACTTCTTCGCCTTGAATAGCCGCTTGAACTTTAACTTTTGAGTCTTTGATGGCTTTAACTACTTTTTTAGCCATGTCTTTCTCAATGCCTTGCTTAAGGCCTACATTACGAAAAACATTTTTACCCGCTCGCGTAATATCTTGAAGCTCTAAGCTTGATACATCCATACCACGCTTAGATATTTTATTCGCTAAAATATCAAACAATTGCATAACCTGAGAGTCTGCTTCGGCTTTTAGCTTAATTGATTTATCATTTAGCTCTATAGATGCGTCAACACCTCTAAAATCAAAGCGAGTTTCTAGTTCACGATTTGCATTATCAACCGCGTTTTTAGCTTCGTTCATTTCTACTTCAGATACAATATCAAATGAAGGCATTGGTTTGCTCCTAACTATTTAATCTTAATTTTATGTGGCAATTATAACGCTAAAATTATAAATCTTTACATTTTTCTGCATCTTGTTCAGGTGCGATATTAAATTAGTTTGATATACTAGCGCCTCTTTTTTAAGCGATCTTAGGATTTGTCGTGACAAGGCGTGTTTATCAAGCAATTTTTTTAATCAGCATAGTGGCTTTTACCTTTTTATTTGCCAAAGAAATAAAAGGTGGGGTTACAAACCTATTCCCTCATGTTGATAAAGTAGCTCACTTTGGGATTTTTTTCATACTTGCCATAATAATGGATAGAGCATTTAAACTTCCTTTGTACGTGCAAATACTTTTACTTGCCGGCTATGGCGCCTCAATTGAAATAATGCAAGGCACACTCCCTTACAGGCAAGCATCGCTCGGTGACTTTTTTGCAGATTTTGCAGGTGCTGCAAGCTACTTTATATTAAGAGTTATTTTTACTCCTCGAAAAAAGAATCCATATGGCTAATATTTTAATTGTTGGCGATGGCGCTATTGGCTTATTACTAAGCCACTTTCTGAGTGCGTCGCATAATGTCAGTATTTTAACTCGTAAAAACCCAACAAACACTCGCTTTTACAGCAGAGGAAAGGGCGCATCAAAAAAAATTGACGCACAATTTATTTCATTAAACCAGCTAAATAAAGCAACTGAATTTGATGTTGTTTTATTTACCGTTAAAGCTTTTCAAGTACTTGATGCGTTTTCACAAATAAAGCCTTTTTTACCAAGTCATTGCTCGGTTGTACTATCGCACAATGGGATGGGTAACGTTGATGAGGTAAATAGCCAACTAAGCGATCATCAAGCACTCTATTTTTTAACTACCAGCATAGCGGGTTTTAAATCAAACCAATATATTGTGCAACATACTGCTGAAGGGCAAAGCATTATTGGCGGCTGCAATGAATTGGCACTTAAAAATAGTGTACCAATGGCAGATACTTTCAAAGTAATACCAAACCTAAAATTTACTGATAACATTCAGCAGCTTCGTTTTGAAAAACTACTCGTTAATATTGCCATTAATCCATTAAGCGCTTTAAGTAATGTAAAAAATGGTGAATTACGCGCACCTAAGTACAACGCTATAATTTTTAATGCACTCACCGAAGCGTGCAATATAGCAAAGGTACAAGGGCTTAATATCCCATTGATTAAAGCACTTAATACCGCTTATAAAATAATGGAATTAACGTCTGACAATTACTCTTCAATGCAGCAAGACGTAGCGCATAGCAGAGAAACTGAAATATCAGCTATATGTGGCTATATTAGCAAACAAGGTAAACTTCACGGTATTCCTACACCTTACAACGATGAGTTGTTTGTCAAAATTCAGGCAAAAAAAAGCGTGGTATAAACCACGCTTATATAAATTCTTAATCTTAAGACGACAAACCTTATGGGCGATAAACTTTTACAGTTTCAAAGCCTTGCTCATGCAACATAAGTGCTTGTAGCTGGCTCATTACGCCCCTATCGCAATATAAATAGTAGTCAGTGTCTTTTGGTAAGTCACCAAACTTAGTTGCTAAGCGGAAAAATGGTAAATGTACCACTTCAACACCGTCAATTACTAACGGCGCAGCTTCTTCTTCTTCTGGTGAGCGAATATCAACTACCACAGAGCCTACAGGTAAATCTGCAACTGATTCAGCTTCTTTAAGTTCTTGCTTAGCCTCTACGTCAATATCACGCACGTCCATTATACGTGCGTTGTTTACAACGGTATCTAGCACATCAAAGTCGAACTTTTCTTCCTCACCAAGAATAACGTCTATTTTGGCTTTAACCGTTGGCTTTTTAGAAATAACACCACAGTATTCTGGCATTGTTTCTGCCATTTCGGCCGTACCAATTTGGCGAGCAATATTAATGATTTCTTGCTTATCGTGTTGAATAAGCGGGCGTAAAATAAGCGTTTCAGTAACACGGTCAATCACGCTTAAATTCGCTAATGTTTGACTAGATACTTGGCCAATACTTTCACCAGTGACAAGTGCTTGAATGTTTAACTTTTGCGCAACCACACTACCCGCGCGCATCATCATACGTTTAAGTACAACACCCATTTGGCTGTTTTCAACGTTTTCTAGAATTTCAGCAACTACAGGTTCAAAATCAACGGTTACAAACTTAACTTTATGAGTTGAGCTGTATTTTTTCCATAAGTAGTAACTTGCTTGTTTAACGCCAATTTCGTGCGCTGCGCCACCTAGGTTAAAGAATAAAAAGTGAGTACGTGCGCCTTTACGGATCATTTGGTAACTTGCTACGCCGGAGTCAAAGCCTCCCGACATAAGCGAAAGCACATCTTCTTGGGTTGGTAGCGGAAAGCCAGCCATACCAAAATGTGTATGAGAAACAATATAAGCTTTATCGTCTTTTACTTCTAAGCGTATTGTTACTTCTGGGCGGCTAAGTTTAACACTTGCGCCTTCAATATGCTGGTTCAACCCACCACCAACATAACGCTCTAAGTCAGTTGATGTAAAGTCGTGTTGCCCTATACGCTTAGCACGAACACAAAAGGTTTTACCTATAATTGTATGCCCAACTAACGCAATTGTTTTTTGGTAAATATCATCAAGCGTTTCGAATTGTGTTTCGGTTACTTCAATAAATTGAACAATGCCGGGGATGCGTTTTAGGCTGTCGATAAAATCAAGGCGAACTTGTGCATCTTCAAGCTTTGTAACAACTGAAATATTATCCCAGTTATTTCTTACTTGTACTTTTTCGTCAAGACGTCGCAATACAATTTTAATGTTATTTTCTAACACTTTAGTAAAGCGTTTACGGACCGAACGGCTTTTAATGGCTATTTCAGGATGTAGTTTGACGATAAATTTAAGCATAGTTCACTCTTAGACTGCGGGAATTCGCGCTCCCAGGCATTTGGCGCGCGATTATAGCAAAAAATTCAGCGTCTAGGAAACAGCCAAAGACCAACGGCTAAACGACAGTTGGGGCTTGTTGCGCTAATTCGGTATATTTTTCTCGTAATAGGTTCATTTTATCAATGCTTTTATCGGTACTGTACGCTCTAAATAACGTGAGCACTTTTAAAATACCATGATAGATATCTTGCTCAGCAAGCGTACCGCTTGGCCTACGGGCTTTAATATAAGGCGTCCAAAAACTAACTGTTAGCTTAAGTGTATGTGCTAAATCAATGACATCTTGCTCATCAATAGCAATCATTTCACTATCGCGAAGCCCTAAAATAATTTTACGAACTTGCTCTAATAACTCCAGCTGGAAATCAATGTAAGCTTGTTTTAACTCTGAGTCTCTAGAGAGAATATCGCCTAAGTTGTCGTAAAAAAAATGATAACGCCACATCAATTCAAATAACGAATCTAGGTAAGCGGTTAAATGACTAAATGCATCATCTTCTTTATTAATGGGTTTAAAGTGAGTATTTAAATGATCGCGATACAACGCAAAAATATGACGGATAATATCCTCTTTATTTTTAAAGTGATAATAAAGGTTACCCGGGCTCATCCCTAAGTTTGATGCAATATGGTTTGTTGATATTGCACGCTCACCATTTTCGTTAAACAACAAAATACTGGTGTGTATTATTTTATCCTTGGTATTCATATGCTAATACTCAATTATCTATAGGCTACATTACACTCAAAAGAGATTAAGCAGTATAAACAAATATGAGTCATTAAAACACTCCCACCATGGACTGACCTGTTTAAAGAAAGTAAGTGTTTATATGCTTTTTTAGCTAGGCTGCTTTGTATCTCAAACACTGTTAAACTAACGCTAAAATAATAAATAGTGAACATTATGAAAGTTACTGCAATTTACCCTGGTACATTCGACCCGCTAACTAATGGGCATACAGACCTTATTCAACGTGCTGCTAAAATGTTTGATACTGTATTAGTTGCGGTTGCTAATAACCCAAGTAAAAAGCCCTGCTTTAACCTTGAAGAACGAGTTGAACTGGCCAACACTATTTTAAGCCACTTAGATAATGTTAAAGTAATTGGTTTTTCTGGCTTATTGGCAGACCTTGCACGCGATCACAATGCAAATGTACTTATTCGTGGTATTAGAGCGGTATCTGATTTTGACTACGAGTTTCAATTAGCAAATATGAACCGTCGCCTAAATCCAGACTTAGAAAGCGTATTTTTAACACCCGCAGAGCGAAATTCATTTATTTCATCCACTCTCGTTAAAGAAGTAGCCCGCCACAATGGTGATGTAAGCGAGTTTGTAGACCCTGTAATTGTCAAAGCTCTAAAAACTAAACTGGGCTGTGACGGCCAGTAGCTATTTATTTCATTAGCGCATAACTAGTATGCGCTAATTTGGCTTTGGTATAGATGATGTCTTTAATCTTTTAATTAACCAAACCAGCTTCAGTAAGTCTTTATTGATAATTAGTATGAGCGCCATCGTAATATCAATAATAGGCATAAGAAAACCATACAGCATCCATAACCACCAAAAGTCCCAATTATCATAAAGGGTATTATCAATATACATACTCATAAACAGTGAGGCATTAATACCAAGACCTACTATAAGGTAATAAAAGCAGTACGGTACATTACGTCCTAAAAAAATACGCCACATAAAAATAACGGCAATTGTTAGTACATCAAATATAAACAACTTTAAATGCGGAGCTGCAGTAGTTATGTCCATAAACAAACTAAATGTGTACGAAGCCATCATAATAAAGCTAAGGTGAACTCGGCTTTTATCTTGCTTATTAATAGCAGCTGATAAAGTGAAGAAAAAACAAAAAGCCATGTAATAAATATTCGTTAACTGAATTTAATTGCCAAAATAGCTCTTCCATTTTACTAAGACTTCATTGTTACATGTGCTTTTCAGGACGACTCAAGTAATGTTTTAACCTAATTAAACCCAATAGATCCTTATTAGTGGCAAGAACCAAAACCATTATTAAATCAGAAGTAATTTGTCCAATTACGTATAATGCCCAGAACCACCAATAGTCTAAATTACCTAAAATAATGCTATCGTAATGCATGCCATAGAAAACGAATGCATTAAAACCTAACCCTGTAATTAGGTAATAAAACGCAATAGGTATAGTTTTACTAAAAAAAATTCGCCACAAAATCAAAAATACAATGGTCACTACATCAAATAAAAAAAGAGTTAGGTGAGGTGTTTCACTCTGTGGGTCCATAAAAATACTTGATGTATAAGATATCATCATAATGAAAGCTAATTGAGCACAGCCTTTATCGTGTTTGTTAATACTTGCGGATAAGTTATATAAGAAGGCGAGTACAAAGAACCATGTAGTAAAAATAGTTATATAGTCATATAAACCAGCCAGCTGCCATAAAAAATCATGCATTGCGTGACCTTTTAAATTTTTCAGTTAAAAATTTAGTAAGCTTAACTAGACCTAAAAAATCTTTGTTAAAGATAAGCGCTAATGGCATTATCAAATCTGTAAAGTACATACCAAATACATAAACGTTCCAAAACCACCAATAATATAGAGTACCTAAAACCTCTATATCGTAATGCATAGCTAAAAATAAAGATGCATTAATACTCAGACCAAACACAAGATAATAAAATGCGTTAGGAATTGGGCCTCGACTGTAGTACCTAAACGTAAAAATAATAATTAGGGTTGCAATATCGAAGTAAAAATAGTTTAAGTGAGACACTATAACCATATCGAACAGTGTACTTAAGATGTACGAAATCATCATAATACCAGAAAGGTACATTGTATTTTTGTAGGGGCTGTTTATGCTTGCTGATAAATTATAAAGAAATGCAATTACAAAGAACCATGTAATAAAAATACCGACATAATCTCTAACCTCTACTAAATTCCAAAGTATGTCAGCCACTAATTATAATTCCTTTTCATAATACAATTGTGGAACCATGTTTTAGTTACAGCTAAAGCTAAAAAATCTTTGTTTATAAAAAATATAGCTACCATCATAAAATCAGCAGCGTTAACCCCTATCGCATAAGCATTCCAAAGCCACCAATAATTTGTATTATTTAATATATAGATGTCGTAATGCATGAGAAAATGTAGAGCTGAGTTTATAGCTAAGCCAGTAATAATATATAGATAGGTGATACCATCATGCCAGAGCCGCCTAAGGAAAATAATAACTAGGAGAGTTAAAGTATCGGAAAACAAAAAATCGAGATAAGTTACCGTATCAAGATTTGTAAATATACTAAATGAATATGAAATACTCATAACCAAAGACAAATACACTCTTTCTTTATTAGGCTTATTAATCGAATGAGCAAGGAAGTACAAAAAGGCCATAAGGAACCCCCATTGTACAAAGGCACCTATGTACAATGACACTGTTGGACTAATCAAAAGCTCACCCATTACTTACGAGTTTTTTAAGTTTAATTTGAAGGCTTTTAAATGTAGCATCTGTATGATGTTCCTATTGAGTACTAATGAAAGCATCATTAGAGTATCTATAGAGTTAACCCCTATCGAATAAAAACTCCAATACCACCAAGGCTCAATATTATGTAGAACGTATAGGTCATAATGCATTATGAGGGTGAGTACAGCATTTGTTGTAAGCGAAATAATGATGAAATAAAAAGCTTTCGAACATTTGAGTACTTTAAGATATTTTAAAATTAACAGAGTTGAAATTGTAATGAAATCATAAAGCGCCCAGCTTAAATATAAATTTTCTAATAAGTTTATATAACCACTAGAAATATATGAGCAGAGCATAAGCGCAGATAAATAGACAGGAGATTTATTCTCTTTATTTATACTGGATGCTAAGCAATATAAGAAGGCCATTAAAAAGCCCCACTGCGGGAATGCCCCCACATAACCTATTAAGGCTTCAGAGAAGTACATTTAAACTACTTTACTTATACTTTTCTTGAAAAAAGTAAATTAATTAGTTTACTTTTTACCATATGAAGCCCTAAGAAATCTCTATCTACTATTAATGATACAACCATTAATATATCTATAATATTTATAGTGAACTGATAGAGGCTCCAAAACCACCAAGGTTCGAGGTTCTCATAAAAATAAACATCTAAGTACATCAAAATAAAAAAGGTAGTATTAATAAAAAGACCGATTAATAAGTACAAAAAAGAAGGGGTTGTTTTCTTTATTACAAAAAATAGAGCTACAAGACAAGAAACTGTGACTATGTCGTGTAAAGCCCAGTCAAGATAGGTTGTTTGATAATAGGAAAGCCAAGTATAAAAATAATCCGTCGCAGTGTACGATACCATCATAACGAATGAACTGAGTAATAAAGTCGTCTTTCTTTTAACACCTAAGCTGTAAACAAAAATATTAAAAAAGAAAGCCATTAAAAAAGCCCACATAACAAAAGCTGATAATGAAAAAAGACCAAAGAACTCAGTTAAAAACATTCAATACCTTATATTTATTTAGGTTTCTGTCCTGAAAGGATAGAACCACCACCACGCTGTAAGCTATCACTGCTTGCTGCAGCAATAGCCTCTTGAGAGATGCTTACTGTATCAGATTGCAGGGTTTTAGGGCTAGCAGTTTGTTCCATTGCAGGCTTTAATTGTTGTGTTTTGTTGTATGCTTGCATTTGTAATTGACTATTAGCTGAAACTTGCATGTGATTGATCCTTGTAAAAGTTTTAATTATATTTGGTGCAACTTTTAACCACATTATTATGTAGATAAATGCATTACCTGTTTAAAGTAGTGATAGCTATTTTGCTATCTACCTTATACAAAGCAACCAATGTGCCAACTTTTTTTGACACCTTAAAACTCACTCAAAACATACTTATATAATCAACCCAAACAGATCCGACCAGTTTGCAGCAAACATAAAAAAACGCACAGGGGTAACCGTACGTTTTTTATATCCAGGGATTTTAAGCTACGTATTTACACGGGATCTCCGCACGTGTACTTAACTTCAAAATATATTCCATTGCTACTTCGTCACAATTTTCTTTACGAAGGCAAAGTTCACAATCTTTCATTACCTTTTCAGGCAGGCTCTCTTTAGAGCAAAATATAAAACGCTGCTTTTCGAAAAAGTCCGGAACACGTGTTAATACGATTACCCGATTTAGTGCCAATTTTTTGGCTTTAACTAATAAGTGCTCAACTAGCTGTCTACCCTGTCCTGAAACAACGCTTTGTGGGTCTATACCCAATGAGCGTATTTCAGCAAGGCCAGTGTCGTATATATACAACGACGCACACCCAGTTACTCTGCCGTTAATTTCAGTTACAGCAAACTCATTTATTGAATGCACCATATCACTTTTAGCACGCGGTAGGTTTTCGCCTACAGTTGCCCAGTGCTGAACCAATTTAGCTATTGATTCAACATCATCTAAGTTGGCATCACGAACCGTTATTTGCTGTTTTTTTTTCGCTTCTTTTATTGCATTCGTTACTTGCTCAATGGATGTACCGCCAAGTGCTTGACGCGCTTTTATACAGGCGTCAATTTCAAGTACCGGATATACATCGTCTTCAAACACGTCGCTTACCGATTTGTACTGCGCAAGCGAAAGATCTTCAAGTGTTTTACCTTCACTAATAGCAAGCTGAACAAGCACACCCACAATATGATGCCCCTCTCTAAACGGTACGCCTTTAGCAACAAGGTAATCTGCAAGTTCTGTCGCATTAGCATGGCCACCTTTAGCAGCAGCAAGAGTTCGATCGCCTCTTACTTTAACGCCTTTAATACAGGCTTGTGCCATATGAATACAAGCCAGCCATGTTGGCATCGCGTCAAATATGCCCTCTTTGTCTTCTTGCATATCTTTATTGTAGGCAAGTGGCAGCGCCTTTAACGTCATCATCATCGCGCTAAACGCACCAAACACACGCCCGGTTTTACCACGAATAAGCTCAAGTGCATCAGGGTTTTTCTTCTGAGGCATGAGCGATGAGCCCGACGTTACATTATCAGCAAGCTCAATAAAACCCGCTTCACCAGAGTTGTAAAATATTAAATCTTCAGACATACGTGATAGATGAATCATCGAAATAGACGCACAACTTAATAGCTCTACAACAAAGTCACGATCAGATACGCCATCAAGGCTATTTTTAGTAGCGCCTGTAAAGCCTAAGCCTTGTGCAAGTGCTTGGCGATCAATGGGGTAAGCTGTGCCGGCTAATGCGCCACTTCCAAGTGGACAAAAGTTCATGCGTGCTTTTGCATCTTGTAAACGGCTTTCATCACGCTCTAGCATTTCTACATAAGCCATACACCAATGGCTAAATAATACTGGCTGAGCACGTTGTAAGTGCGTATAACCTGGTAATATTGTACCCAGTTCACGCTCAGCTAAAGCAACAAACTCACCTTTAAGCTGCTCAATTGCTTTTAAAATATGTTCGGCTGTATCTCTACACCATAATCTAAAGTCTGTCGCTACTTGGTCATTACGGCTTCTGCCTGTATGTAATTTTTTAGCTAAATCACCTACTTTTTCGATTAAAGCAGCTTCAACATGTGAATGAATATCCTCTGCGCCGGAAGTAGCTACTGCGAGTGGATCAGCTTTTACTTCTTCAAGTAACTCATATAATGCCGCAACAAGCTCTTTGTGCTCATCATTCGATAACACATTTACTTGTTCAAGCGCGCCAGCCCATGCCACAGAGCCAATAATATCTTGCTCCGCTAGCTGATAATCGAAGGGAAGAGAGTCGTTAAATTGCTTAAACGCCTCATCTGGACCCGTAGAAAAACGTCCGCCCCATAATGCCATGAAATCTCTCCAAACCCTGTAGTGCCCCCTTTTACAGGGGCTATAAATAATTTACTTTTTAGCGAGTGCTGAAATTCTGCTTGAAAGCGAGAATAAACGAATAAAGCCTTCAGCGTGTGATTGGTCGTACACATCGTCTTCGCCAAATGTAGCGAATGCTTCGCTGTATAAGCTATTTGGTGACTGCTTTTGAACTGCAGTTACTTGGCCTTTGTATAGCTTAAGTACCACTTCACCTGTTGCCACTTTAGAAAGTGCTTCAGCACCGGCTAAAATAGAATCTTTAAGAGGTGTAAACCAACGACCGTCGTATACCAAATGCGAGAACTCGCCGCCCAGTACTTCTTTCCATTTACGGCTTGCTTTATCAAGCACTAGCTCGTCAATGGCTTGAAGGGCCGCCATAATTACGGTGCCGCCTGGGGTTTCATAACAACCGCGCGACTTCATGCCAACTAAACGGTTTTCTACAATATCAACACGTCCAACACCATGAGGTGATGCAATATCGTTTAATTTAACTAAACAATCGTATGGTTTAAGCTCTACGCCATTTACAGCAACCACTTCGCCTTCAACAACTTTTAGAGTTACTAGTTCTGATTTATCTGGTGCTTGCTCTGGAGAGTTAGTCCAAGTCCATACTTGTTCAGTCGGTTGACACCATGGGTCTTCAAGCTCGCCACCTTCGTGCGAAATATGCCATGCGTTAGCGTCACGGCTATAAATTTTTGTAGCTGATGCCGAGCACGGAATATCGCGCTCTGCTAAGTAATCAAGTAATGATTCACGGCTCGATAAGTCCCACTCACGCCATGGCGCAATTACTTTTAAATCTGGGGCTAGTGCTGCAAAACATGATTCAAAACGAACTTGGTCGTTGCCTTTACCAGTACAACCATGAGAAAGTGCGTCAGCACCTACTTTACGTGCAATTTCAACTTGTGCTTTAGCAATAATTGGGCGCGCCATAGACGTACCTAATAAATAAGTACCTTCGTAAATTGAGCCCGTTTTAAGCGTTGGGTAAATGTAGTCACTTACCATTTCATCTTTTAAGTCAACGACGTAACATTCAGATGCACCAGAGGCGATTGCTTTAGCTTCTACGCCTTCAAGCTCTTCTGCGCCTTGGCCTACATCGGCAACAAATGCAATTACTTCACAGCCGTAGTTTTCTTTTAACCATGGCACAATAGCCGACGTATCAAGACCACCTGAATAGGCTAAAACGACTTTTTTAATTGAACTCATAGGTGTTCCTTAACAAAATTTGGATTTAATAATGTAACTAACAGAGCGTTTTGCGCATGCATACGATTCTCTGCTTGTTGAATAATTTTTGATGATGGACCGTCCATTACCTCAGAGGTAATTTCAAATTCACGATGTGCCGGTTGGCAATGTAATACCGTAGTCGCACCTGTTTGATCTAGCAATGCCTGATTTAATTGATAAGGCATGTATTTTTCTTTTACTTGCTCAAGCGGTGTTGTATCACCCATTGATACCCATGTATCTGCGTATACAACGTTTGCACCAACCGCAGCTTCAACTCTATCGCTTACCATAACTGATGCGCCATTCATTGCTGCAATTTGCTCAGCTTTTTTAAGTATTTGTGAATCTGGTGAACACCCTTTTGGTGTTACAGCAACAAAGTCAGTACCTAGCGTTGCGGCCAGTAACATCAATGAATGAGTCACGTTATTGCCTTCGCCTAAGTAAGCCACTTTAAGCTCACTCACATCGCCATGTACTTCTTGAAGTGTTAAAAAATCAGCAAGTGCTTGGCACGGGTGATATAAATCACACAAGCTATTTACCACAGGTACCGATGAATATTCACCTAACGTGGTTAATGTGCTGTGCTGATTTACACGCGCTACAATACCGTCGGCCCAAGTAGAAATATTAAGTGCAAAATCTTTAATTGATTCACGTGCACCCATAGCGCCATTTTGCTGATCTAAATAAACAGCATGACCACCAAGGCGATTAATGCCTATATCAAACGATAAACGTGTACGTAAACTTTGCTTTTCAAACAATGTTACGATTGATTTACCCGATAATACTTGGCTGTATTTTTCTGGCTTTGCTTTTATATCTTGCGCTAACTTTAATAAATTAAGTGCGCCTTCTTGGTCTAATTCTAAACCCGTTAAAAAATTCTCAAACATAATAAACCTATGGTGTAATCTTTGTTCCGACATGCTCGCCTTGCAGCAGAGCAGTTAAATTTTCTGGCTTTTGCCAGCTGGAAATATACACACCGCGTCGTAAATGTTGGGCAGCGTGAAGGCTGGTCTTAACTTTGACCTCCATCCCGCCCACAATTACTCCATCTGTAATTAAAGTATCAATGTGTTTTGTGTCAAGTTGATGTAACGGTTGTTTATTTGCGTCAAGTACCGCTTCTACATCCGTCATAAAAATTAGTTCTGCATTTAAATTACTGGCAATAGCCGCTGCAGCTTCATCTGCATTTACGTTGTACCACACACCTTGTTCGTCAAAACCAATCGAGCTAACTATTGGTAAACGCCCAATTTTAAGTAAGTCGTTAATAATAGAATCGTCGTTACTTGTGCATTTACCCACTAAGCAAAGCGCTTTTAACTTTTGAGTTGCAGTAACACCCGCCTCAAAAAGGCTTAAGCCAACCGGTTTATGCCCTGCGCTTATAGCCTGTGTCATTAATTGTTTATTAGCGCAACCTGCAAGTGCGCCAACTATATAAGGCATTTGCTCTGCTGGGCTAATACGTAAACCTTGGTGTTTAGCACTAGCAAAACCCGCTTGCTTTAACCATGTATCAACTAAAGAGCCACCGCCATGCACAATGACAAATTCATCATTTGTTTGCTCATTGAGTACATCAAACAATGCTTTAGCAGCATTTTCTGTATTAAGTACTGCACCACCTAGCTTAATTACCCACGTTTTTTTACTCATTTAAAACGCTCCTTTTAAGCCGGTAGTGTGCTCTAAATTCATAGAAATATTAATACACTGCAAAGCTTGTCCAGCAGCGCCTTTTAATAAGTTATCAATAGCAGACATTACAATTAACTGTGTGCCTTGTTGTTGCCAACCAATATCAACAAATGGTTGCTTAGCAACACCTTTAATTGACGGTATTTTATCGCCTAACAAGCGAATTAATGGCTCGTTAGCAAGTACTTGATAAGCCGCAGTAACGTTTTCCTTGGTAACGCCTAGCTTAAGTTGTACATAAATAGTTTCTAAAATACCACGCGGAAAGCTACCTAAATGTGGAGTAAATAATACTTTGTGGCCAAGGTGTTGTTCAATTTCAGGACCGTGGCGATGGTTAAACAAACCATAAGGGGTAAGCGATACTTCACAAAAGTGAGTACCTACACTCGCTTTACGCCCAGCACCCGTAACACCCGATACTGCATTAATAATAATAATACTTTCGCTGCTCAATAAGCCGGCTTGTTTAAGTGGTTTAAGTGCATTAAGCGCAGCTGTTGGGTAACAACCTGCAACAGCAATTAGTTTTGCGTTAGCTATAGCATCATGGTTCCACTCAGCTAGACCGTAAGCGGCTTCATTTAAAAGCTCTGGATGTTGATGTTCAAAACCATAGTAAGTAACGTAGTCGTCATTGCTTGCTAGGCGATAGCCACCTGATAAATCAAATACCTTTTTACCCATAGCTAAAAATTGCGGTGCTAAATCAACACTTACTTTGTGATCGGTACATAAGCATACGTAATCAGCATCACTTTGAATGTCATCAAAAGCTGATACGCTAAGAGGAAGTAAAGGGCAGTCTAGTAAACCAAGGTGCTCTGGGTATAAATCACTTAGCAATTTATTTTTATCTAAGCTACCCTCTGATACATAACAGCCTGTTAAAGTTAAGTTTGTATGCTTAGCAACTAAACTTGCTAACTCTGCGCCGCTATAACCGCTTGCGCCAATAATCACTACATTCATTTGTTACTCGTTATCTTAAAATTAGTTACTACTTACTTATAATGTTCGCTTAAACTAGCTTAGATGCTAATTAAGTCTTTTTTATTAATGAATTTTGATTATCGTCGCATTATTTTCATAGCGTTACTTTAATATATTTATGCTTAAAAAGTGAATTGATATTCATCATAAATACTTTTATATTGTTATGCAATTAAATTGAATACTTATTTTGGATTTTTTTATGCCTTTACCTTCGTTTATTTCCATGTACCAACAATTGATTGCAGCCCCTTCTATTAGTGCTATTGAAGACAACCTGTGTATGAGCAATAAAAACGTAATCGAACTCCTAGCCAGTTGGTGCGAAACACTCGGTTTTACGTGTGAAATTATAGAATTAGAAGGAGGTAAAGGACGCTATAATTTATTAGCAAAACGCGGAGAAGGTGATGGCGGACTAATGCTAGCTGGTCATACCGACACAGTGCCTTTTGATGACAGTCGTTGGAATCATAATCCGTTTAAACTTACCGAACTCGATAATAAATTGTATGGATTAGGAAGTATTGATATGAAAGGCTTTTTTTCCTTTGTATTGCAAGCGATCAGTGAACTTGATGAAAAATACCAAACTCAACCTATTTTAATACTCGCCACTGCCGATGAAGAAACAACAATGGCAGGTGCACAACAAATATGTAAACACCCCAATTTAAAACCTGCACGCTGTATAATAGGCGAACCTACTGATATGACTCCAGTATTTATGCACAAAGGCCATATGAGTACAGCAATAAGAGTAGTTGGTCGCTCTGGGCATAGCTCCGATCCCGAACGTGGTCTTAACGCCATTGAAGTAATGCATAAAGTGATTACAAAATTGATGATCTTAAAAGAACAATTAAAGCATAAGTATTCAATAGAACACTTCGAAATACCTTACCCTACATTGAATTTGGGTAATATTCATGGTGGAGATAACGCGAATAGAATTTGTGGTTGCTGTGAAATGCACATAGATATGCGCCCATTACCAGGTTTAAGTATTAAAGAACTACAAGCATTAGTACACGATGCAATGAAAGATATTAATGATCAATACCCTAACGCAGTGAGTGTTATTGATTTACACGAGCCCATTCCTGCATTTAGTGGCAGCACCGACAGTGCTTTAGTAAAAATGGCTGAAAAAATAGCGGGACAAAAAGCGGTCGCGGTAAATTATTGTACTGAAGCTCCTTTTATACAACAGCTTGGTTGTGAAACAATTGTAATGGGCCCTGGCTCAATTAACCAAGCGCATCAACCTGACGAGTTTTTAGCAATGGAAAAAATAAAACCATCCCAACAAATAATCACCGATATTATTAAAGCCAATTGCTTTAGCTATCAGAGTCACTAGCAGCTTATAACAACACAAATAATAAAGGCGCCAATTGGCGCCTTTATTAAATGATTAAATACTGATATTTAATCACCTTTAACTTCTAAATTAATAAACTTAACTAGCTCTTCAGGTTGCCCTACTAGCATCATAACTTGTTGATTAATTTCCATCATGGTTTTACCTTCAGGTAGCTTTGCAGATACGCTAAATGAATTTAAACCTTTAGCAAAGCTAGTTAAAGCTGCGGCTATGTCTTCAGTAACAGGCGCTTGTTGCAACTGTTGCTCTAGCGTCATTTCCATCTGCTCAAGCGTCATACCTTGCTTTTCAAGCTCGCTTGATAATAAATCTTTTAGCTTACCTTGGTTATTTAAAACAAAGCTAACATTACGTGGCTCTAACTTACTCATTGCTTGCATAACAAGTGTTTGCTGCTGTAACTCTTGCTCGTAAGTAAGTGGCTGGTTACCCGCTTCTTGTTGCGCTTTACTAATCGCTAATGAGGCATCCATTAAGGCTTTTGAATTAGCCAAGCCCATATCCATGTTAAAACTAACAATGTCTTTTGCATCAAGCTTAACAACTACATCACTATTGCCAGACTCTTCATCGTAATCAAGTGATGAATGTAAGTCGTAACTTGCCGACGCTAGCATTTCGTTTGTATCAGCTGGTAGTTTTGAAACAAAATCTTTGTCAAACTGAAAGCTTTTTACATCAAACGATGTATGTGGTGATATTTTATCTGGCTCGTAACCAGTTATTTCAATGCTTTGAATATTAGCAACATTGTCACCCTCAGGGCTTATTACTTCCATGTTTGTTATTTCTACGCTTTTTGAAATAACACTTGCTGATAAACCAGCATATTTAAATGTAGCGCCAGTTTGCTCGCTTACTAAAGCAAGTTGCTTATCTACTTCTGCACGCACTTCTTGTGTAGCTACATAATTTGCATAGCTCACGCCACCAACGCCCGCAGCTACAATTGCTGCAACTATTACTAACTTTTTCATGTTATTTCCTTATTCTATTCTTTGTGTAAACCGAGTTTTATTAAGAGTAACATTACACATTAACACCCGTAAGTGTTAATTAATTAAACTAAGCAACTCATGTACTGTTTTAACTGGCGTAATTTTAGCACCAAGCCCTTCCATTGATTTATGATAATTACGAAATGGAATATATATTTCTGTAAAACCATGCTGAGCGGCTTCTTTAACACGTGGTACACCGCTATCGATTGGGCGTACATCGCCGTTTAAGCTAAGCTCGCCCATAATACAAGTGGTTCGCGGTACAACAAACTCATTTAAGCTGCTAAGTAGCGCGGTAACCAATGCTAAATCAATACACGTTTCTGTTTCATCAATTCTTAGGCCGCCAACAATATTAAAAAAAGTATCGTGAAATATTTTAGTTTTAGTGTGTTTGCGTAATATACCGGTCAGCATTTTTATACGATTCATGTTTAAACCAACACAAACACGCTGCGGAAACTCAGCCTCAGTTTCGGTAGTTAAACATTGAATCTCAAGTAATAAATTACGGTTACCTTTACGGATACAGGTAATTGTAGAACCTGGTGAATCGGTTGTAGACCCCGATAAGAATATTTCGCTCGGGTTATCAACACTTAACATCCCGCGTTCGCACATTTTAAAAATGCCAACTGTATCAATATCGCCAAAGCGGTTTTTATTTGCCCTAAGGGTACGAATTTGCCCATCGTTGGTGTCTATATGTAGCAGTGCATCTACAATGTGTACCAATGTTTGCGGGCCCGCTATTTCATTATTTTTATTTACGTGAGCAATAATGAACATAGTTACATCGTTTTGCTTACAGTATTGAGTTAATGCTTGGGCGGCACTTTTTACTTGCGAAGGCGAGCCTGGGCTACCATTTGCCGTTTCGGTTACAACTGCTTGAATAGAGTCGATGACAGCAAACTTAATTTTATTCTTTTCGAGCTCTTCAATAATAGTTTCAACGCTCGTTTCTGAAAGTAAATAAAGCTCGTCAGGGTTATAGTTTAACTTTAAACGGTTAACCCTATTTTTAAACTGCGATAATGACTCCTCGGCTGTACAGTAAAGTGACGGCATACGTTGTGACATTCGCGCCACCAAGTCCGATAGCAAAGTTGTTTTACCCGCACCTGGGTCACCTGAAATAATATTAACAGAGCCGGTAGTTACACCGCCGCTTAGTACGCGATCGAGCTCGCCTATTTCAGTTAGCTGTTTTTCAGCCTCTGATGTAGCAATATCATTGATTTTTTTAGAGCCACCACCAGCGCCGCCAGCATAACCGCCTACATTCGCTCGAACTGATGTTTTTTTACTTTGCCCTGCTGAAGGTTTAAATTCTGCTAATGTGTTCCACGCACCGCAGCGGCATTGACCCTGCCAACGTGGGTAGTTCATGCCACATTCGGTACACACAAACTCTATTTTTGCCGCTTTAGTCATTTATAACCTTATCTACGATTCTTTAATTTTAAAAACATTTACTGTTAAATGCTTATTTTGCCATTTCAAGCATTTACTTAGCAACAAACTCTTGCTTGCATGAAAATCTAGCGTCACAATCATTAAATAAAAATGGTGTTTCTTTTTAGCGATAATTTAGGGCATACTTTTTGCTTTAAAATAGTTTAAAGTAACTTGCCAACAAAATGGCAAATAACACATAATAACAAGAGCTAAACGGTAGTAACTAGAATAATCGTACCTATATTAATGACATAGCGCGATTTAACGTTTATTGAATTTCTAATAAATGGACTTAACAGTATACCTACTTTTTCAATTAGACGGTGATGGTTTTATAAATGGCTGATGACATAATGCTCAAACACGAAGACCTCGTGAATGAGTTAAAAACATATTTAGGTAATGCTAAATTTGACCTAATTTTTAAATCAAAAACAGCTGGGTTAACTAAACCTGAGCAATTTTTGATGAAAATGGAAATGTCGCGCTTATCTCAGCCGGTGGCACGCTTTGTTGATCTACGTGGATTAGTAACAGGCCAAGTAAAACCGTATGAGCATAACGGTAAACAACACTTTATGGATGACACAGCCATTGAAGTGTTTGAAAAAGCACTTAAACAGCATGGAGAATACACCCTAGCCGTTTACGAAGCCGTAATGAATACAGAAAACAACCACCGCGTATTGCAAAAACAAGCCGCCGAAAAGTCAGAATTACAAGAATTAGAAAGTAACTTAAGCACTGAAGTCATTAAGTTTGCCTCTTACGAGAGTCGCCGTGAAGAGCGAATGAATTACTCAATAAAGGTAACTATTGATTACAAAGATAAAAAGAATATTGCTGCTAGTACTTCAGATATATCTTTAAGCGGTTGTAAGGTTAAGCTTGCAACACGTTACTCTATAAAAAAAGGCGAGCTAATTGCAATGCGCCTAGTGGGCCTTGAACAAGACTTTGAACTTGGCTTAAAAAACGGTATTCAATACGAAGTTGTTGCCGTAGAAAACATCTCTCGCGAATTTAACCACATCCGCTTAAAACGCACTTACATAGAAAATAACGATGCCTTTAATGACTTTTTAGAAAGCTTTATTCACGGTAATAAACGTCGTTATAAAGTAAATCTAGATAATACACTAGATGCTGTAGTATCTAAGGGCTATGAGCAATATTACATCCCTCGTGTAACGTCTTTATATGTATTTTTAAGCAAAAAAGATGAGCAATATTACCCAAGCCTTAGCCTTACTACTGAAAATAATATTTTTATCCAGCGCTACTTTACCGACGAAAGAAAAGTTCCATGTTTATACAATGTACTTAACCATCAGCGTATTACACAATTATTAACTCAAATAACCGCGGTTAAAGAAGATTATCTCTATACATTTACCCATGTATCATCAGGTAAAATTTATTACTACTCAGCAACGCGTACAGAACTAAGTAACAACCCTAATTTACGCGATTTATTTTTAGGTTTTGGTAGTCAAAAAGAGAGTTGGCAGTGCTTTAAAATACAAATAATGCCAAGCCACCCGGATGATTCTTTTATACCGCTTTCATTACCAAATAGTGCTGGTGAAAATATAGAAAAATTAAATAAGCCGCCTTCACCTCGTGTAAAAGGCCTTATAAAAGACGTTAAATATATTGTTGTACTCACTAGTATTGGCAATAAAGCAGAGCAAGCAGATTATAAACAGCTTACTTTTGATAAAGCATTAGTAAATCAGCTTAAGCATTTTGGTCATGCTAAACACAAAACTCCACCTTATTTAGATATTGTGCCACTTGAATACGTAAATTTACGCTCACATAAGCGCTACCTTTATAAAACACCGGTTAGTGTCACGATTAATGATGAAGTATTTAACGGTTATACACGTGACTTTTCAGTAATGGGTTTGCAGTTAGAGTGCGAACAACCAGCTACATTTAAAAAAGGCGACATTGTACTTTTAACATTTCCTGAGCTTCAAAAAATAACTAAAAAGCATAAACTTAGTGAGCTAAAGTACGAAGTAATGGCCATCAGTAAATCATTCACTACTATCAACTTAAAAGCGAATCGCATTGCTGATTTACCCCATGCCGGCGTGACCTTTTTCACTCAGCTAATAGAAGGGAATAAAGACAAACTTAAAGTATCTGAAGAAGCGCCAAAAGTAGAAGGCCTATCTACCGCACTTAGAAATATGGTGACGAAAAGCGTTTGCCAATTTCCGCTGTATTTACACAAAGAAGTAGCACACTTTAAAACGGGTGCAATTGGTTATGGTTTATACGCTAGCCCTATTCATGTGATTTTGCGAAACTTTGGTTTATTAGGCAATAAAACTGATTTTTCGAGCATTCTGACCGAAGAGCAGATTATTAATGTAATAACACCTAATATAAAAGATCGTAGCCGCCAAGACCCACCACTCGCTTTTACACTCGCTATTAATTTTGACCCTCGTAAAGGCAGTATTGAAGAGGCTATTGTTAGCCAATGCGCCCTAGGTGAAGACTACTCCAGCTTTTATAAACAAATTAGCAAAGGCATTACATCACAGCTTATATTTGTGATGCGTTTGTATATTTCGCGCACAGGCCGCCCCGATACTGACTACCTATCTAATGAGCTTAAATACGTAAGCCAGTACGCAATGCACAAAGCAAAAGATTTAGAAGAAGCATTATGGGCTGTTGCAGGCGTGGGTGATGTAGTAGATATAACTGAAGAAGCTTTAAGCCATTTAGAACTTAAAAAAGAGCAAGTTGAACAAATGGGCCGCCGTAAGCTAATTTGGTTAAACCGCTTGCGCTAAGCGGTTTAACTTAAACAACTTTAAAGAGCGGGCTCATTTTCTAACGGAATAGCCAACATATACAACAATTGCAATAATGATCCTTCACAAATAGCCGCTTGTGCTTGCTCAACTACTTTAGGCTTGCCATGTACTGCTACACCTAAACCTGCTTTTGCCATCATGATTAAATCATTTGCGCCATCACCAATAGCAACTGTTTGCGACTTTTCAAGCTCTAGCTTTTGTTGGAGAGACTCTAAAATAATTGCTTTTTGCTGTGCATCTACAATTGTACCTAGTACTTTTCCTGTTAGTTTATCGTCTTTAAATTCAAGTACATTAGCGTGTACTTCATCTAAATTAATAAGCTCTTGAACGCGCTCTGCAAACGGTACAAAACCACCTGATGCAATTGCTAAATACCAATTATGTTGCTTTAAAATTTGGCACAGTGCTTTAATACCAGGCATTAAAGGCAATACACCTTTTAGCTCTTCAATTAAACTTTTTTCAATACCCGCAAGCTTGGCTACGCGCTGATTTAAACTCTCGCTAAAATCAAGTTTACCCGCCATTGCAAGAGCGGTTACAGAAGCAACTTCATCGTATACATCCGCAAGACGTGCTATTTCATCAATGCACTCAATGGTTATTGCAGTTGAATCCATATCCATAACCAATAAACCAGGCTCATATAAATTAGGCGGTGTAGCAACTTGCACTAATTGGCAATCAAGCGTGTTTGAAAACTCTTGTAACACGAGCGGGTTTATAGCTTGATCGCAGTTTTGCGTGTAAAAACATAGTGCTGGAGATAACCCTAAATCTGGTTGGTATTGGCATATGGCGGTTACTGTTTGGTTATGCGTAGCTAAAAAGTCGATAATATTTATAGTATGTTTTTCTTCAAAATCACCTGCAAACGCGATGCTAAATAACCCCAATGCTTTGTTTGGGATATGATCGAGAGGGGTAAATACACCTCCACTATAACTAAACCATGTATTTAGAGTTAAGCGTTGTAATGGTTGCTCAGCAGTTGGCTGTGCCATGTTGATTTGCGACATGGGATCTCCGTGTTTGTTTTTATTTTCCTGATAGTTGGCATATCAAAATGGGTATTCTCAACACTAAATTCGCCATCAGGTGGGGTTTAAGGTTATAGTTAGTGTAGTTGTAACATCAAATCAAAATGCTGTCAGCAGCATAAACGGTGACTATGAAAAATAACCATATTAAAAACCCTATATCCGCATCTCAAAGAAAGCGACTTGTTCGCTTAATACTTGCGGCTGGCTGTTTTGTATTACTAAGCTGGGTAGGTGTTAATAGTAGTTTTCAGAGTCATCAGTTACTTTATGATAGTGCAGACAGCACCGCAAAAAGCCTCACTCAATTTATGGCTTTGAATGTAAAAACGCCGCTTATTGAAAAAAACAAACCACAACTCAATGCCATTTGTAACGATATAAGCAAAGATGAGTTTGTGCTTTCGGCGACTATTTACGATCAACAGGGTATTTTATTAGCCAGTAGCGATAATTGGCAGTCGCACCATGTTTATGGTCAGCTTTCTGACTCTACGCCTGGGATAAGCAAATTAAAAACGCCTTTTATGGAGCCGGTAATAAGCGATGACGACCGCCCTATTGGCTTTGTGTCGGTTACTTATTTAACTCGCGCTGCGATATCCGATAGCCATAATCATTTTCATGATTTAGGTAGGCAGGTTTTATTAATGCTAGTGATTGCCTGTATTTTTACGTGGCAATTAGGCCGAGGGTTAAAACGCTGGCAGGTAAATCGCTATATGCAAAAAACATCTGAGCAAGAATCATAAAGCTGTTTGGCAAGTACATCTCTATCACTGTATGGCTTTAAATCACATAACGCGTTAAACACACTAGGTATATGCAATGGCGTGTTAACTTCACCTTGATGACCGCTTAACGGCATTGAAGGTGAGTCTGTTTCAAGTACTAGGTGCTCTGGCTCAATAGCAGCAATAACAGCACGTGTTTTAGCTGCCCGCTCATACGTAATAACACCGCCTACACCAAGCTTAAAACCGTGTTTAATATAATACTGCGCTTGTTGAAGTGAGCCCGAAAAGGCATGAATCACTCCCCCGTTTTTTGGCCTACAACGTTTAAAAGATTGCGAAATTAAATCATGGCTTTGTCTGTGGTGAACAATAAGCGGTAAATTAAGCTCATTCGAAAGCGCTATTTGCTGCTCAAATAAATAAGTTTGTTTAGGAAGGTTTTCAATACTTCGATCAAGTCCACACTCTCCAATAGCTACCAGTTGGCGCTTATTTGTAGTTGCGAACTCAAAAAGCGCTTTTATGTGCGATTCTTCATGTTGATCTAAAAAGTAAGGATGCAGCCCTGCGGCTATTTTTATACTTGGGTAGGTTGCTTTGAGCTCTATGAGGGCATGCGATTGAGCAAGCGTTATACCAGGCACAACGAACTGATTAACTCCCTTTGCTACACACTCGTTTATGAGTGATTCACGATTCGAATCAAACTCACTAAAGTCGAGATGGCAATGAGAGTCAATAAATTGCACGGTTACTTACTCATCTATTTATTAAGGATTTAAGCGTGTAATTTGCCAGCTGTTATCAGCTTGGCGTTGATACATAAAGCGGTCGTGCAAGCGATGCGCTCCGCCTTGCCAAAACTCAATTTTAGTGGGGACTACGCAGTAACCACCCCAAAAATCAGGAAGTGGAATTTCACCTTTAGAAAACTTGTTTTTCATGTTGGCAAAGGTTTCCATCAACACTTTACGCGACGATATAGGCCGACTTTGCGCTGATGCCCACGCTGCTAATTGGCTTTCTTTAGGGCGCGATAAAAAGTACTTTGCAACGGCTGATGTCGGTAATGGTTTAGCCTCGCCATACACAATAACCTGGCGCTCCATATGATGCCACGGAAAGTGCAAGGAAATTTTGTTATTGCCTTTAAGCTCTTGGGCTTTACGCGAGCCTGTATTGGTAAAAAAGACAAAACCGTCATCATCCAAATGCTTTAAAAGCACAATACGCTGTGAAGGTTGACCACTTTCATCAACAGTTGCTACAACCATTGCTGTTGGATCGGGTAACTGGCTTGCTACCGCATGCTCAAGCCAAGTTTCAAACTGCTTAAACGGATCATCTTGCAAGTTATCTTCGCTTAACGCGTCTTGCAGGTATTCACGGCGGATATCTTCGAGTTTCATAACAAGTCCTTTAAATAAAGCCTAGAAAAGAGCTTAGAGTAGCGAGCTTAAAACATTAGATGTTGAGTAATAACAAATATTAAGATTCAGGTATATCAATAGCAAGAAGCATAGAGTCTCAAGTGTATCGTTGGGTTTCGTTTCACTCTACCCAACCTACAATGTAAAACATTACTTCTGCAAGTGTAGGAGTGCTAGCAAGGCGGTAAAACTATTTATGCCAAGGAGCATACATTTAGTATGTGACTTAGGCTAAATAGTTTTACCAACGCAGCTAAAGCGAACTACACAACTCAGATATCTGCAAGTGTAGAAGTGCTGACAAGACGGAGTGCTTTTTTATGCCAAGGAGCATACATTTAGTATGTGACTTAGGCTAAAAAAGCACGACAACGCAGTCAAAGCGAACTACACGCAGCAGAAGGTTCACCTAAGTAGTTTAGCCTAAGTAGTTTAGCCTAAGACAAGGCATCCAACCCTACTTATCCCTATGAGCATACGGTTTGTATGTGATTAGGGTAAGTCGGGGTGGATAACGCAGTATTAGGTTAAAATACGACGGTGATTACATTTGTTCCATGACTTCAATGCCTAACAAATCCAATCCCGTTTCTAATGTTTTAGAAACCAAATTACACAGCACTAAACGGCTATCACGTACACTTGGCTCTACGCCTTCTTTAAGTACTGGGCAGGCTTCATAAAATGTCATGTATAAACTTGCTAGCTCATATAAGTAACCACATAGTACGTGCGGTGTTGCTTCATTGATCATTAAATCAAGGACCTCTTCAAGCTGTAGTAGCTTAAGTGCAAGTGCTTTTTCTTGAGGTTCAACAATTGCTACGTCTGAATTTAACGTAGTTGCATCAACGCCTGACTTACGGAAAATACTACGTATACGTGTATAAGCATATTGTAAGTAAGGAGCGGTTGCGCCTTCAAAGCTTAGCATGCTGTCCCAGTTGAAAATGTAATCGCTGGTACGGTGCTTAGAAAGGTCAGCGTATTTAACTGCGCCAATACCTACTTTACGGGCAATTTCGCTGCGCTCGCTATCACTTAAGTCAGACTCGCGTTCAGCTAATTTAGTTGCTGCGCGGTTAATTGACTCTTCTAATAAGTCAGCAAGTTTTACAGTGCCACCAGTACGTGTTTTAAATGGTTTGTTATCGGCGCCCATCATGGTGCCAAATGGGCAAAACTCGTAACTTGTTTCGTCTCTTAATAAACCTGCTTTACGCGCTGTTAGCTCTACTTGAGTAAAATGCAGGTTTTGACGTGCATCAACAAAAATTAAGATACGATCAGCACCTAGTTTATTTGAGCGATAATCACATGCAGCTAAATCGGTTGTTGCATATAAAAAGCCACCGCCAGATTTTTGTACGATAAACGCAGATGGTTCGCCATCTTTATTTGCCAGCTCATCTAAAAATACAACTTGTGCACCTTGCGACTCTACTGCAATGTTTTTATCTTTAAGCAGGCTAATTATATCTTTAAGCTCAGCGTTGTATGCGCTTTCAGCCATAATATCGGCTTGGGTAAGCGTTACATTTAAACGTTTGTATACTTCTTCAGAGTGCTTAACTGAGGTGGCTATAAATAGTTTCCAAAGTTTTTCACAGTGTGCGTCGCCGCCTTGTAGTTTAACAACGTAATTACGGGCTTTATCTGCAAATCCTTCTTCGTCATCAAAGCGTTTTTTAGCATCGCGGTAAAAAGTTTCTAAATCGGCAAGTGCAACAGTATCTAAATCTACACCTTGGCTAATTTGATCCTCTAAATGCGCGATTAACATACCAAATTGCGTGCCCCAATCACCCATGTGATTTTGACGTACTACTGTGTCGCCTCTAAATTCCAGCGCACGTACAATTGAGTCACCAATAATAGTTGAACGTAAGTGACCTACGTGCATTTCTTTAGCAAGGTTTGGTGATGAGTAATCAACCACTACTTTTTGTGGGTTAGCGTGCTCGTTTACAGCAAGCTTTGCATCGCTATTAGCTGCTTTAACGCTTTGCGCTAAAAACTCAGGCTTTAAGTGAATATTAATAAAACCAGGGCCTGCGATTTCAGTTTTTTCTGCGATATCGCTTACATCAAGGTTATCTATAATTTTTTGCGCAAGCTCTCGTGGGTTGCTTTTCATTTTTTTAGCTGCGCCCATTGCTGCATTAATTTGGTAATCACCAAACTGTGGGCGTGTGCTTTGCGTTACTGCTGGGTTTGTGTCTTCAGGTAAGCCTGCGCCAGCCATAGCTGCAATAGCTTTTTCGATTAAAATAGTACGAATATTCATGTTTTTACCTTTATAAGCCCACCAAAGCAGGCTTTCTTTTAATTCTTTGAATGAGTTCTAGTTTTCGCGTGTATGGTTAAACGTTACTTCTGGGTAGCGCTCTACCGATAAGTTAAGGTTTACACGGCTCGGCGCTATGTAAGTTAAGTTATCGCCACCATCAAGTGCTAAATTGCTTTCGCACTTACGTTTAAATTCTTCAAACTTTTTAACATCACTGCTTTCTACCCAGCGTGCTGTATTTACGTTTATACCTTCGTAAATAGCATCTACGTTATATTCAGCTTTTAAACGTGCTACAACCACATCAAACTGAAGTACACCTACTGCGCCTACAATTAAATCGTTGTTTATAAGCGGTCTAAATACCTGCACAGCACCCTCTTCTGAAAGCTGTACTAAGCCTTTTAATAATTGCTTTTGCTTAAGCGGATCGCGTAAGCGAATACGGCGGAACAACTCAGGGGCAAAGTTTGGAATACCACTAAATTTAAGTTTTTCGCCTTGGGTAAATGTATCACCAATTTGAATTGTACCGTGGTTATGTAAACCAATAATATCGCCAGCGTAAGCATCTTCTGCTCGCTCACGATCGCCCGCCATAAAGGTTACCGCATCAGAAATACTCACTTGCTTACCAATACGCACGTGATTCATCTTCATGCCTTGGCTGTACTTACCCGATACAATACGCATAAATGCAATACGGTCACGGTGCTTCGGATCCATGTTTGCCTGAATTTTAAATACAAAACCGGTAAAGTTTTCTTCAGTTGCAACAACAAGTCTGTCTTCTGTTTCGCGCGGTAATGGCGTTGGTGCCCATTTAGTTAAACCATCTAAAACGTGGTCAACACCAAAGTTACCCAGTGCAGTACCGTAATAAACAGGCGAAAGCTTACCGGCTAAAAACAGCTCTAAATCAAATTCGTTTGATGCACCAATAACAAGCTCAAGTTCATCGCGTAATTGCGCAGCTAAGTCTTCGCCAATAGCGATATCTAGCTCTGGATTATCAAGCCCTTTAATAGTGCGAACTTCTTGAATTTTATGACCTTGACCTGTTTTATATAAAACAGCTTCGTCATTATGAATGTGGTAAACACCTTTAAACTCTTTACCACAGCCAATTGGCCAAGTGATGGGCGCACAGGCAATATTAAGCTCTGTTTCAACTTCGTCCAATACTTCCATTGGGTCGCGTATTTCACGGTCACACTTATTCATAAACGTAACAATTGGCGTTGTACGCAGGCGTGTAACTTCCATGAGCTTACGGGTACGATCTTCTACACCCTTTGCCGCATCAATAACCATTAAGCACGAATCTACCGCTGTTAGCGTGCGGTAAGTATCTTCCGAGAAGTCTTCGTGTCCTGGCGTATCAAGTAAATTAACAAGCGCATTGTTATACGGAAATTGCATTACCGAGGTAGTAACCGATATACCACGCTCTTTTTCCATTTCCATCCAGTCAGATTTTGCATGCTGGTTAGAGCCACGACCTTTTACAGTACCGGCTCTTTGAATAGCTTGTCCGAACAACAATACTTTTTCGGTGATAGTTGTTTTACCAGCATCCGGGTGAGAGATGATAGCAAAAGTCCTTCGCTTGCTGATTTCATTGATAATAGTTTGGTCTGCCATTAATAAATTCTTTTAGTTTGATGCGGGGTTGAATGCATTTAAATAAGCGCTTGCGAGTAAACCCGTAATGTTGATCGTAATTAGCTACTATTTTCGCTGATTTTAACGTTATAAACAGCTGATAATAAAACGCCAATAGCTAATTTTTTAATAATGGCAATTGTAACAGGAGTCGGTATAAAAGTGTGCTATCTAACTTAAAAATATCTTAGCTTTGTAATGAAGAGATATGAATAGAAATATTTGAAATATGGTCAGCAATTAAATTACAGACCATTTTATAATTGCTTAAGCGATGATTCGTTGCTTTTTAAGCTTATTTTCACCGAGGAATTTATATAAGTATTTTATTTCAAAACCTTAGATAAATTAGACTTACCAGTTAGCACATACTCGACTCTAAATTAATAATTACTTAGCGCTCACCTAACACTTCAAAATCGTCACTTTTTAACTTTGCTTTTCCATCGGCTGCAACAACCCAATGCTCGCGATGAACAACACCGTGTGCTTGATTCATTGTCCATTTAGCTGATAAAACATAACCATCTTCACCAAGCTTTTCCCATGTTACATCAGTGTATTGCACATTTTTAAAGCCTTGATCCATGATCCCTTGCCAAAAGCTTTCTATCGCAGCCTCTCCATTAAACACACCAAATGGGCGTGCATGCATTTCACAATCAGAAAAATACTGTTGCGCGCAGCCTTTTGCATCTTGGCTATTAAATGCATGCTGCCAATCCGCTATCCCTTGTTTGCATTTTTGAAGTACTAATTCGCTATTCATAGATCACCTGTAGTTAATAAATTACGCTTATATTAGTCATATCTTTTAATACTAAAAACAAAGATAATAAAAAATACAGTTTAGAAAAACAGAACAATAAACATGAGTAAATTTAAACAAATGTCGGTGTTTGCAAATATTGTTGAGGCAGGTTCTATATCTGCCGCAGCTGATAAACTTAATGTTTCTAAATCGGTAGTAAGCCAGCATTTAAAAGCGTTAGAACTAGAGCTTGGGGTAACCCTTTTAAAACGCACAACGCGTAGGCAAGCATTAACGCCAACCGGCGAGCTGTTTTACATACAATGTAAAGAATTAAATAATATCGCGACTACGGCATGGGATACCGTAAAAACTCAACAAGCAGAGCCTACTGGTAATATAAAGATAACCGCTCCGAATGCATTAATGGAAACGCTTATTACCCCTGTTATTGCTAACTTAATGACTCAATACCCCAAATTAACGCCAGAGCTTGTAAGTGCCGATCAGCATATAGATTTTTTAGATCATAATATTGATCTCGCTATTCGAGTAGGTCCCTCAAAAGACAGCGCCCTAAAACAAAAGCGCATAGGTAGCTTTACCGACAGGCTGTGTATAAAAACGGGAGTAATTAAAAACCCTAAACAACTAGAGTCTGAAATATTAAATAAAACACCTTACATCGCTAACACTTGGCAAGGGTTAAATATAGATCACACTTTTAAAAATGAACATGGGGAAGCACTTCACTTCAGTACCCAAGCTCGCTGCCTTGCAAACTCGTTCCATAGTTGTTTATCGCTTATAAAAGCAGGAGCTGGAATGGGTCTGGTACCTGATTTTTACTTAAACTTGGTAAAGCCTTCACTTGAGGTAATTAACCCCGATTACTCACTTAGTAGTAAAAGTATTTATGCATTAACGCCCTACACGCGCAACATGCCAATCTCTGTAAAAATATGCATTGATGAAATAACAAAGCACTTAAACAAACTTACAACTTAAGTTTAATAAGCGTTACAGCACTTTTTTAAATATATAAGGCATAAAAAATTACTTTTATATGTATAAATATTGTAAATTTTATTCAAGCACTAAAATACTATTTTAATAATACGTAACTTATTAAATTAAAATAACTTAACTATACAAATAAGCAGCTATTTTTAGCCAAATACCACACAATTAATGGTTACATTTCAGCCATCAAGACCGCTATAAGCTTGTTTAATAAAGTCGTAACGCATATTATTGATAGATTGCATGGAGGATAAGTAGTTTGGTCATGAAAACCAGTAAGTTAAGTATTAGATTATTATGGTATATAACACCCCTTGTTATTCTACCGTTGCTATTTTTAGGTGGCTTTACGCTCACCAATGTAACTAATTCAACCCAAAAACAAGCTGATTTAATAATGAGCCGTTTTGTTGAGCAGCAACAGCAAAAAATATTTAACTACATCGACTCTTTTCACTCTACTGCAAAGCTACTTTCAACATCTCCGGTACTCAGTGACTTTTTAGCAAATGACGTTCGCGCAAATGGAAATTACACGCGAAAACTTGGCGCACTAATGGATGTATTTGCCAGCTACAGTGAAGCCTATCCGGATATAATTAGTATTAATTTAGTCTCTGCCAGCGGGAAAAGTGACGCTTATTATTCTAACAACTTAACCACAGCCCCAAAAAGCTATCCATTTTTTAATCAAGTATTGCAAAGTAATTTAAGTAAACAGCAGTTTATGATTCAAAAAGATGATGGCACTACGAGTTTATATTTTATTCAACGAATTTATAGCGTTGATTACTACTTAAAGCGCCCACAACAGCTTGGGTTTATTGTAATGCATGTAGAGCCTTCAATACTTAACTCCAGTATTTTAGAAGCCCCGTATAACAACACACTTAATTTAATGCTGACCAAAGACGGTAAGATTTTATTTAGCTCTGACTACAACATGCGCGGCCAATATATAAGCGAATACGAACTCAACCAAATCCACGACTTAGCTGATATTGGCATGCTTTCGACCATTGAGCTCTCAAGCATAGATAAAATTGAGAGAATGATTTTTGCAGTGCAAATGCCTGGTGGATATTATTACGTATCGACCATTCCAAAAGGAGTGCTTTATCAATCAGGTAAAGCCATAAGTTTAATAACAGGCTTAATTGTTATTATTTCGGTGATCACCCTGCCTATATTAATTTTTGTAGTGGTACGTAATTTATTACTTAACCCAATTGAGTTACTAGGTGCTGCAAGCCACCGCGTGGGTGACGGTGATTTATCGGTGCACTTACCAGCTCATACAAATGATGAAGTGGGTGTTTTATTTAACGACTTTAACCACATGGTTAATCAAATAAGACACTACCAGCAGCAGCTTGAAGAATATAAGCACCATCTTGAAGATAAAGTAGAAAGCCGTACCCAAGCACTTGAAGCTATGAACAGCCAACTTGAGTTAGCTATTGGCCAAGCTGAGCAAGCCAATCAACTTAAGAGCCGCTTTTTAGCTAACATGAGCCACGAAATACGCACGCCGCTCACGGCTATTATGGGCTTTACAGAGCAGTTACTACACAACGATAAAGTAACTAACGATAAGCAACACCTAAGCACTATTTTACGTAATTCAAAACACTTACTAGAGCTAATAAATAACATACTCGATTTATCAAAAATCGAAGCCGAAAAGCTAGCTGTTGATTTGTCAGCGTTAAACGTAGTGCAGCTTGTGCACGACATTGAATCAATTATTCAACCACTGGCACAAGAAAAGCAATTAACCCTTAATATAGACTATCAACTGCCGCTACCTCGCACCATTTATAGTGATGTGACCCGCTTAAAACAAATACTTATAAACATTGCTAATAACGCGGTTAAATTCACTGAAAATGGCAGTGTATCTATTTGTGTGCATTATTTGGAAGCGAGTCAAAAACTTGAGTTTGTAATCAAAGATACCGGTATTGGTATGTCTGAGCATCAAATAGAACGTGTATTTAAACCGTTTGAACAAGCCGATGCCACAACCACACGTCGTTTTGGTGGTACAGGTCTTGGGTTGTGTATTTCTAAAAACTTAGCACTGTTACTTGGTGGTGATGTAACTCTTGAAAGTGAAGTGGGTGTTGGTAGCCGTGTTACAATTAGGGTGGCATGTCAGTTATCAGATGATCAACCAATGCTTGAGTTTTTAACACAAGACAGCCAGTTAATACCAGAAAAAGACCCTCTCTTATCGTTTGCGACCAATAGCTTTGACGCCAATATATTAGTGGCTGAGGACAACCCAGATAACCAACTATTAATTAAATTACTACTGCAAACCTGGGGCCTTGAACCTGATATTGCCAGTAATGGCGCGCAAGCCGTAGAAATGGCGCTCGTAAACGACTACCAACTTATTATTATGGATATGCAAATGCCTGTAATGGGCGGCTTAGAAGCGACTAGAATGCTACGCCATGCAGCATACGATGGCCCTATTATTGCCCTTACTGCCAATGTAATGAACCATGACATAGGCACCTACCTAGAAGCGGGTTGTGATAAAGCACTGGCTAAACCCATTGATAAAGATGCACTCGAAAAAGTACTTGTAAGCTATTTACATCTTGAAAAAGACAATCAAAATAAATGGGATAGCTTATTAAAGAGCGAGAAGTTTCAGCAAATAGCTGATAACTATTTAGCAAACTTACCTACATATTTAGAGGACGTTAAAGCTCTGCAACACTCTGATGACTGGGAAGCACTAAGAAGTATAGCGCACAGTATTAAAGGAAGTTCTGGATGCTTTAACTTTGATGAAATTTACCATAGCGCAGCAGCACTTGAAGAGAACTTAAAAAGTAACAATAAAGTACCAAGAGACGAGCTAGTAAATGATTTGATAGTAGCTATTGAGCAAGCTATTAGCGACAAAGAGTCCTAAAAAGCAAACTAGCAAAGCGGTACAAATACAGTGTTTTAGCGGCTCTGTGCTTTAAATATTAATTATCGACTTTAATTATGAAAAGTTTAAACCTAGCGCCATACCCATTAAAATAGCGTCTTCAAAGCCATTTTTAGCAGGGTTATCACTTGGGTAATAGTTTTTACGCACTGACATTTCAGTAAAGCCTGCGTTCTCGTACAGCGCAATAGCACGCGTATTTGATTCACGTACTTCTAAAAATAGGTTTTCAGCATTTTGCTGCTCACCATATTCAATAAACTGCGCTAACAACTGCCTTGCAATACCCTTACCTTGGTGACTTGGCGTTACACAAATATCCATAAGTGTAAAATCAGGCCCTGCTTTTTCACCAATATAAAAACCAATCATGCTCGCCTCATCAAATGCGGCAACATTAAAATAGCGCCCACCTATACATGAACCCATTGTATTTAAAGTCCACGGATGGCTATGACACGCTGTTTCGACGGCCATTAATTGAGATATTGCTGTTTCATCTACTGATTTAAAGTTTATCAAGGTGTTCACTCATTAAAGCCCATAAAGCACGCTTCTCAGAGGCGTTGAGCTGTGGGGTTGGCAATGTAAGCTTATTGTCGTTTAATTGCATCTCACTACCCTGTACAACGCTATTTATAATAATAGGCTTTGCACTGAGTTTAATGTCTGCAAGTAATTGCTCATTGAGCGTTAAAGAACTAGCTATCGCACTTTGCGATAAAGTATTAGCTTGATCATTTATTTTTGGACAATAATGTTGATTGAGTTCAAGATTTTCTATATCAAAAATAGCTGCGTAACGTGGATGCATAACAACTCAGTAGATTAGACATTTGAACAATATAAGAAGTAATAAAAACGATGTAAAGAAGAAATGGCAGGGGCGGAGAGATTCGAACTCCCAACCATCGGTTTTGGAGACCGCTGTTCTACCAATTGGAACTACGCCCCTGCAATGACGACGAATTATAGAGAAGTTTCGCCAAAGGTAAAGAGAAAAATCACTCTTTTAGTTCAACTGCTTTTTAAATAAACAAAACGGCGAATTAGCATGCTAATTCGCCGTTTTTTAATCACTTAAGATTAGTTAATTAAAACTAAAATTAATTATTCCCATTCGATAGTTGCAGGTGGCTTACCTGAAATATCGTAAACAACACGAGAAATACCATCTATTTCGTTAATGATACGGTTAGAAACCACACCTAAAAATTCATACGGTAAATGTGACCAACGCGCAGTCATAAAGTCGATTGTTTCAACACAACGAAGTGATACAACCCAATCGTACTTACGTGCATCGCCCATAACCCCTACCGATTTAACCGGTAAGAATACAGTAAACGCTTGGCTTACTTTATGGTAAAGCTCAGCTTTGTGAAGCTCTTCGATGAAAATCGCATCAGCGCGGCGTAATAAATCACAGTATTCTTTTTTGATTTCGCCAAGTACACGCACACCTAAACCTGGTCCAGGGAAAGGATGACGGTAAAGCATGTCGTACGGTAAACCTAGCTCTAGGCCAATTTTACGTACTTCGTCTTTAAATAACTCACGTAATGGCTCAACAAGGCCCATTTTCATGTCATCTGGTAACCCGCCCACATTGTGGTGAGATTTAATAACATGCGCTTTACCAGTTGCAGATGCCGCTGATTCAATTACATCTGGGTAAATTGTACCTTGCGCTAACCATTTTGCATTTTTAAGCTTTTTGGCTTGCTCATCAAATACATTAATAAACGTATGACCAATGGCTTTACGTTTATCTTCTGGGTCAGACTTACCTGCAAGGTCATTTAAAAACTGCTCTTCAGCTTCAACTTTAACAATGTTTAAGCCAAATTTATTACCAAACATGTCCATTACTTGCTGGCCTTCGTTTAAACGAAGTAAACCATTATCAACAAATACACATGTTAGCCTTTCGCCAATTGCACGGTGAATAAGCATAGCCACAACCGATGAATCAACACCGCCAGAAAGACCTAAAATAACTTCGTCATCGCCAACAGTTTCTTTTATGCGCTCAATTGCATTATCGATAATTTTTGCAGCAGTCCACAATTTTTCACAGCCACAAATATCAATAGCAAAACGCTCTAATAAACGCTGACCTTGATGCGTGTGTGTTACTTCTGGGTGGAACTGTACGCCGTAAAAACGTTTTTCTTCGTTAGACATTGCAGCATGTGGACAAGTAGATGTTTTAGCTGTTGTTGTAAAACCAGCTGGAATATCCATTACTTTGTCGCCATGGCTCATCCATACGTCGAGTATGCCGTTGCCGCCATCGGTAATGCTGTCTTCAATCGCATCAAACAATGCACAGTTACCTGCTTTTTCTACTTGTGCGTAACCAAACTCTTTTTTATCAGAGCTGTGTACACTACCACCTAGTTGAGCTGCCATTGTTTGCATACCGTAGCAAATACCTAGTACAGGCACGCCTGCATTAAATACATACTCTGGAGCGCGCGGGCTGTTTTCAAGTGTTGTTGATTCTGGGCCACCAGAAAGAATAATACCTTGTGGGTTGAACTCGCGGATTTGCTCTTCAGTCACATCCCATGCCCATAGCTCACAGTAAACACCAATTTCGCGGATACGGCGCGCGATTAATTGCGTGTATTGTGAACCAAAGTCTAAAATGAGAATTCGTGAATCGTGAATATCTTTGCTCATGGAGTATCTCGTAAAGTCTGATGCTAAATGTCATTTGTTAATGTAAACGACTAAAAAGAGGGCTTGCAAAGCAAGCCCAGTATATTAAATTAATTACGCTGCTTAACCTAAGCGGTAATTTGGTGCTTCTTTAGTGATTTGCACATCGTGTACGTGCGATTCACCCATACCCGCTGAAGTAACGCGTACAAACTGTGGTTTTGTATTAAGCTCTTCAATTGTTGCACAACCCGTTAAACCCATAGCACTACGTAAGCCGCCCACTTGCTGATGAATAATCGTTGCAATTGGACCTTTGTAAGCTACGCGACCTTCAATACCTTCAGGTACTAACTTGTCTGCTTCGTTTGATTTTTGGAAGTAACGATCTGATGAACCTTCTTTTTGGTCCATCGCACCTAATGAGCCCATACCACGGTAAGACTTGTAGTAACGACCTTGGTATAATTCAACTTCACCTGGTGCTTCTTCTGTACCAGCAAGAAGTGAGCCCACCATTACACACGATGCACCAGCAACAAGTGCCTTAACAATATCGCCAGAAAAACGAATGCCGCCATCAGCAATTACAGGAATGTCGCGACCTTTTAAGCCTTCAACAGCATCTGAAATAGCGGTAATTTGTGGAACGCCACAACCGGTAACAATACGTGTAGTACAGATAGAACCTGGGCCTATACCTACTTTAACTGCATCGGCACCAGCGTCTGCAAGTGCAACCGCACCTTCAGCGGTCGCTACGTTACCAGCAATTATTTGTAAATTTGGGTATTCTTTACGCGTTTTATAAACACGGTCAATAACACCTTGAGAGTGACCATGCGATGTATCGATAAGTAAAACATCAATACCCGCTTCTACTAATGCAGCAATACGCTCATCAGTACCAGCGCCAACACTTACAGCGGCACCTACGCGTAAACGACCTTGGTCGTCTTTACATGCGTCTGGTTTGTCTTGGGCTTTTTGGTAATCTTTTACTGTGATCATGCCTTTAAGTTTAAAAGCGTCATCAACAACAAGGATTTTTTCAATGCGGTGTTCGTGCATTAAGCCTAAAATTTCTTCGCGAGCTGCGCCTTCCTTAACGGTAACAAGCTTTTCTTTTTTAGTCATAACGGTAGAAACAGGCTGTTCAAGCTTCGTTTCAAAACGCATGTCACGGCTAGTTACAATACCAACAAGTACATTGTCGCTATCGGTAACTGGAAAGCCTGAAAAACCTTTTTCGTGTGAAAGCTCAATAGCGTCTGCTATTGTTAAATCGGCAGTCACCGTTACAGGGTATGAAACAATACCTGCTTCGTAGGTTTTAACTTTACGTACGTTTTTCGCTTGTTCTTCAATAGTCATGTTTTTATGAATAAAACCAAGACCACCTTCTTGCGCAAGGGCAATAGCTAAACGAGCTTCTGTAACAGTATCCATAGATGCTGAAATAAGCGGCAAGTTAAGTTTGATACCACGCGTTAAGCGAGTTGAAATATTTGCCGTGTGTGGCAAAACAGTAGAATGACCAGGTACTAAAAGTACGTCATCAAAGGTAAGAGCTTCTTTAGCGATTCTAAGCATTTTGGCAACTTCTCACATGTGGATCTAAGATAAGGAATTGCGGCCAAATTTTAACAGCGTTGTTGCCATGAGTAAATAATATTTCGCAAATATTTATGATAAAGTAGTGCAATAAATAGTTTTAGGTTGTTTTTTATGTTTTCGAAGCCTTCGCAGGCGGTTTACACCGTTTCACGCCTTAATAGAGAAATTCGCACAATCCTTGAGCAAGGTTTTGCATCTTTAGTGCTCACGGGCGAAATTTCTAACTTTATTACCCCAGCATCTGGACATTGGTACTTTTCGTTAAAGGACGATAAAGCACAAATTAAAGCCGCAATGTGGCGAGGTAATAATCGCAACCAAAGCTACAGCCCTGCCAATGGCGCACAAGTAACAGTAAAAGCGCGCGTATCACTTTATGAGCCTCGCGGTGATTACCAGCTTATTGTTGAACATATGGAACCTGCAGGCGAAGGTCAGCTAAAGCAAGAATTCGATGCACTTAAAATGCGCTTAGCCGCCGAAGGACTATTTAGCTCTGTTCACAAACAGCCATTACCCCAAAATATAAACCGTATTGGTGTTATTACTTCAGCGACCGGCGCTGCTATAAAAGATATTTTAACGATACTTAAACGCCGTGCGCCGCAATTAGAAGTCATTATTTACCCTGCCATGGTGCAAGGTAAAGAAGCGCATGTGCATTTAATTAATCAAATAGAGTTGGCCAATGCTCGTGACGAGGTAGACGTACTTATTTTAGGACGCGGCGGCGGTTCACTTGAAGATTTATGGTGTTTTAACCATGAACAGCTTGCGCGTGCTATTTATCAAAGTGAATTACCCATAGTAAGTGCGGTAGGTCACGAAATAGACACAACCATTAGCGACTACGTTGCTGATGTTCGTGCAGCTACTCCATCAGCAGCAGCTGAGCTTGTAAGCCCAAATACGCAAGAGTTACACAACAAAGTAACGCAATTAGTTAATCGCTTGTCTAACGCGTTTAAACACGATATTGCTGACAAACGCGCACTAGCAACGCAGCTACAACATCGCCTTAATTTGTGTCATCCGCGTAACCAACTTAATCAAAAATCACAACGATTGGACGAGCTAAGTATTGCACTGCAACAAGCTATGCGTAACCGTTTATATCAGCAAGAGCGCACGCTTAATAATTTAACACCGCGTTTAATGCGCCAATCACCCGATAAAAAACTCGCTACAGCAAGCCATCAACTTTCGCAATTACAAGCTAGGCTAAACCAAGCTATACAGCATCAGTTACGCCAAGCTAATAATAGCTTAGCATTGCAAGCAAGTAGGTTAGATTCGGTAAGTCCGCTTAATGTTTTAGCGCGCGGTTATAGCATCAC
Organism: Pseudoalteromonas sp. Z1A8; assembly: GCF_011378855.1. Lineage (GTDB taxonomy): Bacteria > Pseudomonadota > Gammaproteobacteria > Enterobacterales > Alteromonadaceae > Pseudoalteromonas. The sequence goes on from NZ_WTLB01000030.1 coordinate 52,869, forward strand.
TAAAACACAGCAAGGGAAAGTAGTTAAATCTGTGGATCAAATTAAAATAGGCGATGTTTTAATTACAGAGCTCGTTGATGGCTCTATAGAATCACAGGTCATACCTATTACTTAAACTGATACAGTTTAAAGCTCGGTACTTAGCAAGAATTTAAGCTCGCTATCGCTCGATGTGGAGGTAGTGCTTTTAAATTGTTGCCAAAACTCTTGTTTCATCAACTTGTCGCTTAGCTCTCGCCATTGAGCACTGTCAAATGCATCGTTGTCAGCAGGTGCGGCAAGTTCAAATTCGCATATCGTTGTTTTACATTTTGCACTAACAACATCAGGCATAATTACCAAATCAGCTGTTAATAAAAAATCTTGTAATGCCATTTCAGTACGATAAGCCCATTCTTCGTCACGCGTTTGCTTTTCAAATTTTTCACGTAAAATTTGCTCAAAGTCTGATGGCCCCCTCATTTGCTTTAAAACGCTTTTAAGCGTCGCTTTCTGTTCGGCGAGTTGTTGCTTGAGTTGCACAACTTGCTCATCAAGAGGTAAGTCATCAAGCACTTCAGTTTCAGCCGTAATTGGGGCAGTATCATCACTTTGCTCAAAACTAGCGACTTGCTCAGTAACGGCAGGTTCAACATCATCTGCTGTTACTTCATTACTTTTTGTTTGCTCAGCATTAGGCTTTTGCTGGTTTGCATAAACTTGCTGTAAATCAGTAGCCTCTGAATCACTTGAAGCTAAATTAAAATAGCTCCAAGTTAAACCTACACCTGCAATAAACCCAATCCCTAGAGCCAATAAACTATTCTTGTTCATGTTAATTCCTTTTAGTTTAATTACTTTTAATTACTTTTAATTGCTTTGAATTGCTTATAGCATTGCGCTCGTGTGTGATTCGTTTTCAGGCTCAGGATTTGCTAAAAAGTTTTGGTTCATACTTTGCGCCGGACAAGGACAATCCGGTCGACCAATAATTTTAGCAGGTACACCAACCGCAGTCGTATGTGCAGGTACATTACTTAGCACAACAGAGCCTGCACCAATACGTGCGCCCTCGCCTACTTCAATATTACCCAGAACTTTAGCGCCGGCGCCAATTAATACGCCTGCTCTAATTTTAGGATGACGATCGCCCTGCTCATTACCTGTACCGCCAAGCGTTACCGATTGCAGGATTGATACGTTATCTTCAATTACCGCAGTTTCACCAATAACAATACCTGTCGCATGGTCAAACATAATGCCTTTGCCCACTTTACACGCGGGGTGAATATCTACTCCAAACACTTCAGATGTACGGCTTTGAATAAAACGCGCTAACTCTCTGCGATTTTGTTGCCATAAACAATTGGCCAAACGGTGCGCCTGAATAGCATGAAAACCTTTTAGGTTTAACATCACGGTAAGATGCGTTTCTGCTGCGGGGTCTCTATCTTTAACTGCTTTAATATCCTCTGCTACAAAAGACAGCATACGGTCACATTTTACAAATGCCTGATCAAATAACTCACGAATAGTAAATGCAGAGACCACTGCATCAGCTAATTTATTAGCAACAATAAAACTTAATGCCGAACCTAAACAATCATGATTCAAAATGCATGAATACACATGACTTGCTAATAATGGTTCACGTTTTACTACATCGTTAGCTTCGTCGCGAAGCTGTTGCCAAATTGCATGACGCATAATACTGCACTGCCTTAAGTTGATATAAAATAGCCTTTTCCCAAGTCTAACGGATTTAGCCACAAAGGTGTTAATCCCTTAGTTATTTGTTCTGGTTATTAGATATAACTAGCACCCAGAAATGATATTTTAAATACGCACCCACTTTTTAGATTAAGTTATACGACAGTTGCTAAAATTTCCAATACATACTTAAAATATAATAAATTAATAAAAATCAAAAGCTAACAACATATGACAGCTCACCTGTCATATGCCAAAATACATACTGGCGTACAGCTGACGGCGTAAATAACAAAAACAAACGCTAAATTAGCATCATCAACTCAACAAGGATAACGATGATGAAAAACGATGTATTAAATATAAGAAAATTAGGTTACAAATTTTACTTTCAAGATGGCGATAATCAAATAGCGTGTTTTGGTAGCTACTTTACAGGGAAAGAAGAAGTATACGTAAATGATGAACTTATAAGTAATAAGCGTAACCAAAGGATTCACAGTGGCCATCAATTTAATATTGGTGACAATGATTTTAAAGTAATGTTTGAAATGCGTAATATTTTAACTGGCAGGTTAGAGTGCTCACTTTATAAAAATGGCCAATTTATAAAAAGTTATGAACAATCATCATTATTAAATAACCCAAAAACTTCGTTAAAAGTGCTTTTTGGCTGCTTTTTTGGAGGCCTAGTTGGTGGCTACTTGCTAATTATAATTTTAGAATTCTTGATTGGGAAATTTTAAAATGCAACTTAATCCTAAAACAATAAAAGAACTTAGGCAGCAATTTAATTGGACGCAACAGCAACTTGCCGATGCCTGCGATGTAAGCTTGAGAACAATCCAACGGGTAGAAAAAGAAGGCGCGGCATCAAAAGAAACCACAATGGCTTTATGCGCGGTTTTAGAAGTACGCCAGGGTAAATTAATTAAGCTTGATGAAGATACAACACCTCTCAGTGGTGCAACAACTTTAAACAAGCACACTATAACCACGGTGTTAGCATTGTCATCAGTAGTCAGCTTCATATTAGGCATGATAACTGTTTTTTTTATTATGAAATAAGGAGCTGCAGCAATGTTAAAATATGAGTCGAAAGAGCTACGTGGCCACATCACTTTAGTTGTAATAATAAGTGCAATGATACTTTTTGGGTTAGGTGTAAAAATTGGTTCAATACTATATCCAATACCATAAAAAATGCCCCAATATATGGTAACACCGATCAGTTAAGGTATTTTTGATCGGTTGACCGATTTTTTGGTTGCTTCACAATACCCTTATCATCTTTTGATTATG
>NZ_WTLB01000031.1 GCF_011378855.1 Pseudoalteromonas sp. Z1A8
TAATCAAAAGATGATAAGGGTATTGTGAAGCAACCAAAAGATCGGTCAACCGATCAAAAATACCTTAACTGATCGGTGTTAACCTGTCGGTGGCTTTGTTATATTAAGTTTTTACACCTTGTAAGGGACTTTTTATGCGTACCGCTGTTATTTCTCATCCTCATTGCCGTAAACATAAAATGATAGATGACCATCCCGAGTGCCCAGAGCGCCTAGATGCAATTACCGACCGATTACTTGCAAGTGGTGTAGATGTTGGCTTAACACACCTACAAGCGCCTAAGGCTGAGCGTGAGCATTATTTATTAGCCCATGATGAAGCGCTCATTAAACACGTAGAAAACACGCTACCAACCGAAGGGCTCGCTAATTTAGACGGCGATACGTGGCTGTGCCCCGATTCGTTTAAAGCGATTGAGCGTGCAGTAGGTGCCGGGTTGTTAGCGGTTGATGAAATACTTGCCGACAAACTCGATGCTGCGTTTTGCTCAGTACGCCCGCCAGGGCATCATGCTAATAAAGATTCGTCATCTGGGTTTTGTGTGTTTAATAACTTAGCTATTGCCGTTAAGTACGCACAAAGCAAAGGGATTAAGCGGATTGCGATTGCTGACTTTGATGTACACCACGGTAATGGCACACAAGACATTTTTATTGATGACGAAAACGTACTGCTTTGTTCGTTATTTCAGTATCCGTTTTACCCAAATACAGCGGTTAAAAATAATAACCATATAGTTAATTCTCCTTTGCCAATTGCCAGCAATGGCGATGACCTAAAAGAGGTATTTACTCAGCAATGGTTACCAAAATTAAAAGCGTTTAAGCCTGAATTACTTTTTATAAGCGCAGGGTTTGATGCCCACCTAGAAGATGATATGGCGAGCTTAAAGTTTGTTGAAGATGACTACATTTGGCTTACCGAGCAGCTATGTAAAGTAACAAAAGAGGGCGGATGCAAAGGTGTTATCTCGTATTTAGAAGGTGGCTATGCGCTATCAGCGTTGGGTAGAAGTGCTGTAGCGCATATAAAAGTGCTTACTGAGCTTTAAAGAGGGTTTTATAACTCTAGTAAATCAAACGCCTGGGTTGTGCTTAGGGTTTTAATTTTACCAAGGCAACATTGTCCTTCATTTAATAAGTAAGCTGTAACAAGCTGTGCTAGCTGCTCGCCATTCAATTCAGGGCAAACAGTGCCTTGTAAATTAAGGAAGTCACCTTGCTTATTAAGTACTCGCACATCGCCTAGCTCACTTTGCATAACGCTGTGTAAGCACTCTTGTTGCTCTTGTTGGTTATGGGCTATTTCAAGCTCATTATAAATAACCAATAACTGTGGGTAGCTGTTTAACATAGCCCAGTTAGCCTACGGTTACTTCGTAAGACGTAAATTTACGAATATTAATAACGCCTTTTTCAAAGATTAAGTACTGACCTTTAATACCTTGTAAAACACCGCTTACAACGGGGTCTTTATCAAAGTTAAATGAGCTGATTTTTGTTGGGTACTCGGTTACCGGAAAATCTAAATCAACCACATCTTCATCAAGCTGTTCTATTGCTGTTGCGCCAAATAACTCACTTAACTCGTTTAGCTTTTCACTAATTTGTGGGATCAGTTCGGCTGCAGCGGCTTTTAAGTCAATTGCTTCGTTTTGACCTTTTAGCATATTGCGCCAATTAGTTTTGTCGGCAATAAATTCAGCCAATGCAACTTCCACTAAACCTGATTGCAGGCGAGTTTGCACTTTAAAAATAGGCAATGCTTGAGTCGCACCCTGATCAACCCAACGAATCGGTATTTGTGTGTGGCGAGTAATACCCACTTTTAACCCTGAGGTATTAGCGAGATATACATAGTGTGGGATCATGCAATTCGCTTCACCCCATTCTGGCTCTCGACAGGTGCCTTGGTCGTAGTGACAGGTTTCTGGTTTCATAATACACATATCGCAACTAGCGAGCTTGCGCATACATACAAAACAGTGACCTTGAGAATAGCTTTTTTTAGTTTTTTTACCGCAGTTAGAGCATAAAATAGTGCCGCTAAAGGTAAGCGTAAGTTCTCTACCTATAAATGCATTTAAGTCTACTAGGTGTTCACCTACAGGTAAGTGATATTGTACTGGTTCGGTTAAGCTCGATTTTAGTTTACGCAGTGTGCCTTGCATCTTTACTTGGCCCCTAAAGATGTTAAAAAGAGGAGTCTAACATTTTTAAGCTATATTGGCTTTTTAAGAAGTGTAAATAGTCGGTGTAAGGCAGTGCTTTTGCGTATAAATAACCTTGGGCGTTATCAGCGTTCATATCTTTGAGTAAGTGATGAATCTCTTGTGTTTCTACTCCTTCAATTGTTATTGATAAATTGAGGTTATGCGCCATATCAATCGCTGTTTGTACAATAACTTGGTGAGTTGGGTTATTAGGTAAATCAAAAACAAACGACTTATCTATTTTAAGCTCACTAAAGTGATAATTAACTAAGTAACTAAGTGACGCATAGCCAGTTCCAAAGTCATCCAATACCACTTTAATACCTAATGCTGTTAACTCATCAACTAACTTTATAAGTGCATCTTGGCTGTCTACAAAGGCTGATTCGGTTAGCTCAAATTTAAGTAAGTAAGCTGGCACTTGGTATTTAATTAAAATGTTTTCTACTTTTTCGGCTAAGTTATTTATAGTTAGATTTTTAGCACTCAAATTTACACTAATTGTATGCTCGTTATAGCCATTTTTTATAAGCTCAACTATGTCTTTACAGGCTTGCTCTATTACCCACAGTGTTAGCTCGTTAATAATGCCGGTGTGCTCAGCAAGTGTTATCAACTCCTCTATTGATAAGTTACTGTAAGTTGGGTCTGGCCAACGTAATAAAGCCTCAGCACCACTGACGTTGTTACTCAATAAATTAATTTGAGGTTGGTAGTAAAGCGCTAGTTGATTTGTTTTGATAGCTTGCTGCAGCTTAGCGGCTAGAGCAACGTCCATCATCAGGTTATTACCGTTTGACGATGACCCAACTTGATTAACACTACCTTTTGCTTTTTTAAGCGCTAAATAACCACGCTTTAACCAATATTCAAAGTCGTTACTCTTACCTGCACTACTAATACCTATACTGTAACTAAGCTGCAGGTTTAGCCCTTTAATTTCATATTGTTTTGGTAGGCTGCTAATTATTTTAGTCAGTAGTGCTTCTAGCATTTCTTGGTTTTGTGTTTTAGTAGAAATACAGGCAAATACGCCACTGCTTAAATCGGCTAAGCGTGGGCTGGTGTTTAAATCTGTTTCGAGGTTTGTAAATTCGCGTTCATGGCTTAGTTCTAATTCAAGCTCTTTGGCCACATGCTTTATAAGTGTGTAGCCCTGAGATGAGGTAATAATAGTATTGAGTGAATTAAAGTGACGTATTTTTATTAAACACAAAGTTGTTGAGCGATTTTGGCTTTGTAGTGCCATAAATGCTTGTTTTAGTTTAGAGCTATTAAGTAATTTTGTTTGTTGTGTGTGCGTGGCATGGTAAAGCGCACGTTCGCGCTGATACCTTACTCGGTCTGCTAATGCCATGGCCATTAAAATAACTTCACACAAAATAGCGACTAAAAAGGCATGGCGAGTTGTAAAGGTATACGGTAAAAAACCGGTGAGTTCCATAGGTTGAATTACCGCACCAATTATTAGTGGTACCCATGAAAAAACATAAAATTTAGCCCATCTAAAACCACTGCGTAACTTGTTATATATTAAAATAATACAGGCAATATATAAGACTGCCATCACACCAAAAAATATAGGCGCCGCTATGCTTTCAGGAATAAACAAGCTACATACAGCAAGAACAAACATAAGCCAAAGTAAGGTTATGCTCATTTTATAGCGCCAGCATTTATCTTTATGATAGCGTAAAAACATGGTGCAAAAGGCAAGGGTAAAAAAGGCGACCCCGTAATTACTAAACACGACTTGCTCGTGAATAAATAGTTGCCATTGCTTAGGCCATAAATAAAAGCCAAAGCCTAGTACGGCTCCCATTAACGTTATAGCGCTAACGATGTAACCAATATAAATTAAATAAACACGGTCCTTTATACCAAAGTAAAGCACCAAGTTATAAAGTGCAGCCATTAATAGCACGCCTACAAAGATTCCCCAGATCCCCGTTTGTGAGCGAACTAAATCAATAAACTCTTTATCACGATATAAGTTTACAGGTGTTTTACTTATACCGATTGTGTCTATTTTCATTACCAAACGCTGTGAAGATCTTCTCTCTACCAAAAAACGAATATGCGGCACGCTATATTCAAACAAAGAGAGGCCTTCCTCTTTATCGCCTAACTTGTATGTTTCAATTAGTTTATTGTTTTTATCAAGGCGATAAACCGTAAGATGGTCGACCATAGGATTGTCAAAGTGCGCTACAACATTTTGCTTATTAAGGCTTTTATTTTCTAAATCAAGAAATAACCAATAGTTTTGCTGGCTAAAACTCCATGGAACATCTGAAAATGGTTGATGGGTAAGTAGTTCAGGTTGGTTAATAATAGTGTCGAATGTTTTAGTTTTGGTTTCGTCAATATAGTAGGCGTAATCGAGGTACATTGGAGCCGTTTTATCAATTGTATATCGTGTAGGCACGACTAAGTTTGATGCCAATGTACTGATTATAAAAAATATAAATATCAGTATGGCAACAGCAATTGAATGATAGCGTAAAGTTCTTAGTTCCAACGTTTGTGTACTTTTAAAAAACCTTTTAATTAGTGTAGCACTAAAAAAGCGCAGGTAAACTGCGCTTTTTTAGTTAAATTAACTGGTTATACCAATGAATAGGCATTATAGGCTATTGCTCGCGTGCAATAGCACGGTAAGCTATATCTGTACGATATTCCATACCATTCCAGCTAATTTCTTTAACAAGCTCATAGGCGCGCTGCTGTGCTTGCGTAACAGTGTTACCGAGTGCTGTTGCGCATAATACGCGACCGCCTGCGGTTACAACGTCATTGCCACTTTGCTTAGTACCTGCATGAAACACTTTTTCACCTGCAGGGTAATCAACTTTTAGTCCCGAAATTGCATCACCTTTAGGGTAATCACCAGGGTAACCTTTAGCTGCAAGTACAACACCCACAGCTGCGCGTGGGTCAAACTTAATCGTTGTTTTATCAAGTTCTACACGGTTAGCAGCCTCAATCAATTCAACTAGGTCTGATTGCAAACGTAGCATCATTGGTTGAGTTTCAGGGTCGCCAAAACGACAGTTGTACTCGATTACTTTAGGGGTACCTGTTTCGTCAATCATCAAACCTGCGTATAAAAAGCCGGTGTACGGATGGCCTTCGCTTGCCATGCCCTCTACCGTAGGGTAGATCACTTCGTTCATAATACGCTGGTGGATTTCATCAGTAACAACTGGCGCAGGTGAGTATGCACCCATGCCACCCGTGTTAGGACCCGCATCGCCATTGTAAGCGCGTTTATGATCCTGACTGGTAGCAAAGGGTAATACGTTTTTGCCATCAACCATTACAATGAAAGACGCTTCTTCACCCTCTAAAAACTCTTCGATAACAACACGACTTCCCGCATCGCCAAACGCATTACCCGCAAGCATATCGCGAATAGCCTCTTCAGCATCAGCTTCGGTCATGGCGACAATTACGCCTTTACCAGCAGCTAAACCATCTGCTTTTACAACAATTGGCGCGCCTTTTTCTTTTAAATAAGCAAGGGCAGGGTCAATTTGTTCAAACGTTTGGTAATCGCCTGATGGAATATTATGACGTGCTAAAAAGTCTTTAGTAAACGATTTAGAGCCTTCAAGCTGAGCTGCACCCGCTGTAGGGCCAAAAATAGCCATGTTATGTTCACGAAACTTATCAACAACACCCAGTACTAAAGGTATTTCTGGACCTACAATAGTAAGCTCTACCTTATTTTGCTGTGCAAAACTAAGTAGACCCTCTAAGTCGTCAACGTTTATTGCTACGTTTTCAAGTTTTGGTTCAAGTGCAGTACCTGCATTACCAGGGGCTACAAATACAGTATTTACTTTGGTGTTTTGAGCGGCTTTAAACGCAAGAGCGTGTTCGCGGCCGCCGCTGCCAATGACTAAAACATTCATGGCGAAAATTCCTATTTAAAGCGGTTTCTTAAATTTCAGCGTCATGCGGTCGCTTTCACCAATGGCTTTATATTTGTCGGCATCTTGTTCGCCGAGTCTTAAGCTTGGTGGTAGCGTCCATACACCCTTAGGATGATCGGCTGTATCTTTTGGATTTGCATTTATTTCACTGCTTGCAACTAATTCAAACCCAGCTTGTTTAGCTAGGTCGACTACGTAGCTCTGCTTCATATAACCTGATGTTTTTTGATCTTCGTCAGCACGCTCTTCAGCTAAACGGTGTTCAACTAAACCTAATGTACCACCTGGTTTAAGGGCTTTATAAAAAGCTTGGAATGCACTTAATGCACCGCTTTTATCTTTGCCCATATACCAGTTATGCACATTACGGAACGTTAAAACCATATCGGCACTGCCAGCTGGCGCAATATCTAAATGTGTTACAGGTGCAAACTCAGTAATTTTAACGCTACTAAAGCGCTCATCTTCAGCTACTTTTTGTTTAAAGCCCGCAAGAGAGCGTTGGTAGTAGCCAACTGATGAATCAGCAGGAAAGTGCGCGGCATAGTAAGTGCCTTGCTCTTTTAGTGCTGGCGCTAAAATTTCACTATACCAACCACCGCCTGGCGCAATTTCAACAACTGTCATAGTTGGTTTAAAGCCAAAAAATGCCAATGTTTGAGCCGGGTGACGATATTCGTCACGAACGCTGTTTTTAGCGCTGCGTTCGCTTGATTGAAGTGCATGCTCAAGGCTCGATTCGTGGTTATGGCTAAGCGCCATAGTCGATGTCATCGTTAGTGTGGCTACAAGTAGCGATTTTAGCGCAAATTTCATTGTTTGTTCCTTCACATTATAATTTTAAATAGGTTATTGAATAATCAGAATACGTGAATTTATAGCAAACAAAAAGGGTTAAACCAACGTTTAACCCTTTGTGTGATTAGTGGCGGAAATGGCGCATACCAGTAAGTACCATTGCCATACCGGCTTCATCAGCGGCTGCAATCACTTCTTCATCACGCATTGAGCCACCAGGCTGAATTACCGCAGTAATACCAGCGGCTGCGGCTGCGTCAATTCCATCACGGAATGGGAAGAATGCGTCAGATGCCATTACTGAACCTTTAACTTCAAGGTTTTCGTCAGCTGCTTTAATGCCTGCAATTTTAGCTGAGTATACGCGGCTCATTTGGCCTGCACCTACACCAATAGTCATGCCGTCACGGGCATAAACAATCGCGTTTGATTTAACAAACTTAGCTACTTTCCAGCAAAACAGTAAATCTTTAAGTTCTTGCTCTGTAGGCTGGCGCTTAGAAACAACTTTTAAGTCGCCTTGCGTTACCATGCCTAAGTCGCGATCTTGAACTAAAATACCGCCATTAACGCGTTTAATATCTTGTCCTGCAGCTTTACCTGTCCACTGACCGCATTCTAATAAGCGTACGTTCTTTTTAGCTTCAACAATTATTGCAGCGTCGCTCGAAATACTAGGTGCAATAATTACTTCAACAAACTGACGGTCAACAATTGCTTGTGCAGTTGCGGCATCTAGCTCTCGGTTAAAGGCAATAATGCCACCAAATGCTGATGTAGGGTCTGTTTTAAAAGCGCGCTCGTATGCCTCAAGAATATTGCCCCCAATTGAAACACCACACGGGTTAGCGTGCTTTACAATTACGCACGCTGGTACGTCAAATTCTTTAACACACTCAAGTGCTGCGTCGGTATCTGCAATGTTATTAAACGAAAGGGCCTTACCTTGCAGTTGAGTTGCTGTGGCAACTGATGCTTCAGCAATGTCACTTTCAACATAAAAAGCAGCATCTTGGTGTGAGTTTTCACCGTAACGCATATCTTGCTTTTTAGTAAACTGCATATTAATAGTACGTGGGAATTTAGTCTCTTCAGCCGCTTCCTCTGTGTAATCAGGAACCATTTTACCAAAGTAGTTCGCAATCATGCCATCGTATGCGGCTGTATGCTCGTAAGCAGCAATAGCTAAATCAAAACGTGTTTTGTATGTTGTTGAGCCATTGTTGCTTTGCATTTCACTAATAACACGGTCGTAGTCGCTCGCGTTTACCACAATAGTTACGTCTTTGTGGTTTTTAGCTGCTGCACGAACCATTGTAGGGCCGCCAATATCAATATTTTCAATGGCATCTTCAAGGCTGCAGTTTTCTTGAGCGACAGTATTCGCAAAGGGGTATAAGTTAACTACAACTATGTCGATAGCAGAAATGTTGTTATCTGCCATTACGTTTTCATCTTGTCCGCGACGGGCTAAGATACCGCCGTGAATTTTTGGGTGAAGTGTTTTTACACGACCATCCATAATTTCTGGATGACCTGTGTGATCTGACACTTCAGTCACTTTTATGTTGTTTTCAGCAAGAAGTTTACATGTGCCGCCAGTTGATAATATATCAACACCTTGCGCTTCTAGTGCGCGGGCAAATTCAACAATACCGGTTTTATCAGACACACTTAATAGTGCGCGACGAATGGGACGATGAGTATCCATTGTAGTTTGATTTCCTCAGTTAATGAGCTAGCTTAGAAGCGGGCATTTTAACTGATTACTACTCAAAAAACGACTTATAAAGGCTTAATAAGCGTGAGCATTCTGCAATTTGGTTAATAAGTTGTAGGCATAAAAAAAGCACCCGAGGGTGCTTTTTTTGCATAATACCAGTTGTATTGGATTAGTAAGTAGTTATAACGATAGAAAAACAAGTCTATAACAAGGCAAAAATTTTGCTGTGTAGTTATTCTACATAAGAAATTTTTAACGAAGTTATGGGCTTGTTTAGCTCGTTAGAATACTTACGCTTTCAATATAATTGGTATTAGTTCATGCCGTATTTTTTAAGCTTTTTACGTAAAGTACCACGGTTGATACCTAGTAAAATAGCTGCACGAGTTTGGTTACCACGTGTATATGTCATTACTTCTTCAAGTAATGGCGCTTCTAGCTCTGAAAGAACAAGGTCGTAAACGTCTTGCACATCTTGACCGTTAAGCTGTTTTAAATAGTGGTGAACAGCTTTTTTTACTGCATCACGCAATGGCTGCGGTTTCTCGTGTGACTGAACATGAGGGTTAGTGATAAATGGAGAAGTCACGTTTTGTTCGAACATTATTAAGTCTCTTTCTTTCTTAGTTAGCTGCTAGTGTTTTAAAGTATTGCTCTAATGCGACGACCTGTGCTTGTGGGTTGTCGAGCGCATTAAATACTCGCCTAAACTGACCATCACTGTCATGGGTTTGCAAATACCAAGATACATGTTTGCGAGCAATTCGCGCTCCCATCGGCTCACCGTAAAACATATGGAGGTTTGTTAAATGCTCCATTAAAATACTGCGTACCTCTGCAATAGCAGGTGGCTGTAAATGTTCCCCAGTTCGCAAATAGTGGTCTATCTCCCTAAATATCCAAGGGCGACCTTGGGCGGCTCGGCCAATCATAATGGCATCTGCACCCGTATAGTCTAAAACCTGCTTTGCTTTTTCTGGTGATGTAATATCACCATTGGCAACAACAGGAATCGACACTGAACGTTTTATATCCCTAATCGTGGCGTACTCAGCATCACCTTTGTACATACATGCGCGCGTACGCCCATGTACAGCAAGTGATGCAATGCCATAACGTTCAGCTATTCTCGCAATCTCTACACCATTACGGTTATCCGGATCCCATCCTGTACGAATTTTAAGTGTCACAGGTATATCAACAGCATTAACGACTGCATCAATAATCTCTTCCACAAGTTCAGGAAACTGTAATAAGGCAGAGCCTGCGAGTTTCTTGTTCACTTTTTTTGCTGGGCACCCCATATTGATATCTATGATCTGTGCACCGTTAGCAACATTGAATTGTGCGGCCTGCGCCATAAGCTCAGGGTCTGCTCCTGCAATTTGCACCGCGCGTATACCCGACTCACCGCTGTGATCCATACGATTCATCGACTTTTCCGTTTTCCAAACCTTAGGATTAGACGATAGCATTTCAGAAACAGCTAGCCCTGCGCCTAAACGACGGCAAAGTTGTCTAAATGGTCTGTCTGTAATGCCAGCCATTGGCGCGACAATTACATTATTCTCAAGTTGGTATTTACCGATACGCACTATATTCAATAGGCCTCTTTTCAAGGGGCGCTAAGTTTACGGTTTTTTTAGCAAAAATCAAAGGCTATAAATTGAACAAAAGTAACTTTTTTTTGCCCTTTTCGTATTGACTTTTGATAACCATATGACAATTGGGTTTATTTGTTTGAAATTCGTACAGTCTTTATTTTTTATACAATAATCAGAAAATATTTTGATATGTAAAAAAATAGTAAAGCCTGTTAAATACAGGCTTTACGCAGATGTTTTGAGTTAATGCTCTAAATTTGATTATGCGATTTATTAGGCTTTTTTGGTGCCACTTACTCGAGTCCAATCACCTTCAACGGCAATATCATCTAGCTCAATAAAGGGTGCATAAATATCAGCAACTGATTGCGCTTGTTCTTCTAAAATACCCGACATGGCAATTTTGCCGCCAGGCTTTAATAAGCCTAAAATTACACTATGCAATTCGCGAAGTGGCTGGGCTAAAATATTTGCCACTACTATATCAGCAGTAAACTCAGGTTGGTTTTCTGGCAGGTACACTTCAAGTTTGTCTGCAACACCATTTCGGTTAGCGTTATCTAGGCTTGCTTCGAGTGCTTGAGGGTCAATATCAATCCCAATCATGCGCTCTGCACCTAATTTTATCGCTGCGATACCTAAAATCCCTGAACCACAACCAAAATCAACAACTGTTTTACCTGTTAGGTCTTGGCTTTCTAACCACTTAAGACATAAGGCCGTTGTTGCATGTGTGCCGGTGCCAAAAGCAAGGCCAGGGTCAAGTAGTACATTTACCGCAGTAGGGTCTGGAATATCGCGCCAGCTTGGACAAATCCATAGCCTTTCACCAAATTGAATCGGGTGGAAGTTATCCATCCATTCACGTTCCCAGTCTTTATCCTCAAGTTGCTCTATTTTGTATACTAAATTGTCTTTTAGCTCATCATGGCGTTTCAATAACGCAACGACTGCATTCATATCGTGATTAGCTTCAAACAAGCCAATTACTGTTGTATCAGCCCAGAATACAACGGTGCCAATTTTGGGTTCGTAAATAGGGGTGTCTTTTGCGTCAATAAAGGTTACTGAAGCACTACCCGCTTCCATTAATAGGTCACTTACTGCATCTGCTGTTGCAGCATTGGCGTTAATACGAATTTGGATCCAAGCCATGATTATTTCCTTCAAATAGAAAAAAGGCCGCTATAGCGGCCTTTTTAGTTTATATAGTAGCGCTAAATTATTTAGCGTCTAAAAAGCTTTTCAGTAAATCTGAGCGAGAAGGGTGGCGTAATTTACGCAGCGCTTTCGCTTCTATTTGACGAATACGTTCACGTGTTACGTCAAACTGTTTACCTACTTCTTCTAAGGTGTGGTCGGTATTCATATCAATACCAAAACGCATACGTAGTACTTTAGCTTCACGGGCTGTTAGGCCTGCTAGTACATCGTTAGTTGCGCCACGAAGAGACTCCATTGTTGCCGAATCGATTGGCGAATCAATAGTTGTATCTTCGATAAAGTCACCCAAGTGAGAATCTTCATCATCACCGATTGGTGTTTCCATTGAAATTGGCTCTTTAGCAATCTTAAGTACCTTACGGATTTTATCCTCAGGCATCATCATGCGTTCTGCTAATTCTTCTGGATTTGGCTCACGACCCATTTCTTGTAACATTTGACGAGAAATACGGTTAAGTTTATTAATCGTTTCAATCATATGTACCGGAATACGGATTGTTCTTGCTTGGTCAGCAATAGAGCGAGTGATTGCTTGACGTATCCACCACGTAGCATAAGTAGAGAACTTATAACCACGGCGATATTCAAACTTATCAACCGCTTTCATCAGACCAATGTTACCTTCTTGAATTAAATCCAAGAATTGTAAGCCACGGTTTGTGTATTTTTTAGCAATTGAGATTACAAGACGTAAGTTAGCTTCAACCATTTCTTTTTTCGCACGGCGTGCTTTCGCTTCACCAATGCTCATTCGACGGTTAATGTCTTTAATACGCTCAATGCTTAAACCTGTTGTTTGTTCAATAACAGATAATTTATTAATGCTACGAATGATTTCTGGCTTAACTTCTTCAAGTTTAGCTGAATACTTTTCGTTACCTGAAATTTCTAAATCAACCCAAGATGCGTCAGTTTCGTTATTAGCAAAGTGCTTAACGAATGTTTTCTTCGGTAATTTAGCAATTTGTACAGCTTGTTTCATGATTAGACGTTCTTGAACGCGAACACGATCCATCATTTCACGCATGTTATTTACCATGCGGTCAAACTGTTTAGGTATTAATTTAAAGGTTCTGAAAAGCTCACCGATTTCAAAAATGGCGGCTTGTGATTCAGGATGCGAACGACCTTTAGCTTCAAACGTATCACGTGCTTTGTTGTATAAATCACGTAAGTTTTCAAAGTGAATACGAGCTTCTTCAGGATCTGGACCTGTGTCTACTTCTTCTTCATCTTCGTCATCGCTATCAGCATCATCTTTGTCATCTTTATCGTCATCATCAAGTTGCTTAGCACTTAATTCTGAACCGATGTTTGTTGCTGAAATTGGCGCTGTATCTTCATTCGGATCGATAAATCCAACGATGATATCGCTTAAACGCATTTCTTCAGCTTCAAACTTGTCCCACTGCTCGAGTAGGTAAGTAATTGCTTCAGGGTACTCTGCAACAGAAATCTGTACCTGGTTAATGCCTTCTTCAATACGTTTAGCGATTACAATTTCGCCTTCACGTGTAAGAAGTTCAACAGTACCCATTTCGCGCATGTACATGCGAACCGGATCCGTTGTACGGCCGATTTCTTTTTCTACAGTTGCAAGTGCTGCAGCGGCAGCTTCAGCTGCGTCTTCGTCTGTCGTTGTTTCTTGCATCATTAATTCATCAGCATCAGGCGCGTTTTCGCTAACCTTGATACCCATATCATTAATCATGCTTATGATATCTTCTACTTGATCTGAGTCTATAATGTCTTGTGGAAGGTGATCATTTACTTCTGCAAAAGTTAAGTAGCCTTGCTCTTTACCTTTTTGAATCAGAAGTTTTAATTGTGACTGAGGAGTTGGATCCATAGAGATTGTTTCTTCCACTCTGATAAGTTGATACAACAGGCGCCATCATGTAGTTTGCATTAAAGCCAACTAGAATAATGTGACGCAGTGAATAGCACAGTATAACAGTTTAAATCAATTTTGACTAGGGTCTGTTGGCCTTTCAGGATTAAAGTTTGTTCTATCCAAGGGTGGTTTAATCGCGGCGCCAGGTTTGTAACCTAGTGGGCTAAGTAAAAACCTGGCAACAAAGAGTAAACCTCCCTTGGGACGAACCCAAAGGGCAGCGCGTGTTCGGCATTTATGCTGCGTTATCGCCTATTTATGTGGAATAACCACACTACATAGGCTCTGCCTTGTCTAAATACCAAACACACTGCTGTAAACTTAACCTCAAAAGATAAACAGACCCTAACTGTTAGTGGCTTTTAACGCTGTCATTAACAAATGACACTCAAGTCTTTCGTCGCTACTAAGGCCTTGAGTCTTGTCCTTTATTAATAGGGTCTCGAGTCGATAATTTAAACACTGATCTTCAATAAACTTGAAAGTATTTTTAAAAACCGTCTCTAAACGTTCTTCATTTATTTCGTGTTGCCACGTTGCAAGCTTTATTAATGGCTCATAATCTTCAGTTCCTCTGAAAAATTCGAGCAATTGCGCGGTGGTAACATTTTCTTTTTCTAGGGCTTGTTCTTGTAAGCGTAATAACAGGCCTATGCCAGCAATATTCATTTGCGCGAGTTCTGGTAAGTACGGCACACTTTTAGCTAAATTAGGGTGCTGAATTAAAATACCAATCGCTTGGCGCATCGGTGTTATTTTAAATTTACGTTC
Organism: Pseudoalteromonas sp. Z1A8; assembly: GCF_011378855.1. Classification (GTDB taxonomy): domain Bacteria; phylum Pseudomonadota; class Gammaproteobacteria; order Enterobacterales; family Alteromonadaceae; genus Pseudoalteromonas. Next base: position 14,166 of record NZ_WTLB01000031.1, read on the forward strand.
AATTGAATGCTGCTGCTTAGGTGTTTTTAAACGATTATTAAGTTGCTCTCGTGTTCTTCCGATTAAACGACCTAATTGTTCAAGAATGTTTTCTTGGTAAAATTCACTTGGAATTTTTTCAATTAGTGGTAGCGCTGCACTAAGCAATTTAGCTTTTCCTGAGTCGAGTGTTAAATCAACTTCTTGGCTTAATTTATTAAACAATACTTTGGTAAAGTCATCTGCTTGGCCTAGGCGCAGTTCAAATTGTTCTTTACCTTCTTTTTGTACTAACGTATCTGGATCTTCACCATCGGGTAAAAATGCAAATTGCAGTGCTTTACCATCATTTAAGTAAGGAAGTGCGTTTTCAAGCGCTCTCCAAGCTGCATCACGGCCAGCTCTGTCGCCATCGTAACAACAGATTACTTTATCTGTTGTTCTAAACAGCGTATGCATGTGCTCGCTTGTTGTTGCGGTACCTAGTGATGCAACGGCATATTCAATCCCTTGCTCGGCTAAGGCAACAACATCCATGTAACCTTCCACAACCATTACATGCTCAAGTTTTTTATGGGCTTGCTTTGCTTCATAAAGTCCATAAAGTTCAAAGCCTTTATGGAAAATTCGGGTCTCTGGCGAGTTTAGATATTTAGGTCCTTGGTCGGCTTGCATTACACGCCCACCAAAGGCAATAACGCGCCCGCGCTTATCGCGAATAGGGAACATTAAACGATCGCGGAAAAAATCAAACTGCCTACCAGGTGTTTTTTCTGAGGCAAGTTTTAATTCAACCAATTGCTCTTTTTGCTCTTTATTACGACCTAGCTGTAGGCATAAACCATCCCACTCGCTGGGAGCATAGCCAATCATAAACTTTTTAACTGTTTCGCCACTTAAACCACGGCCTTTTACATATTCAATAACGGCGGCAGAATTACTGTGATGTTTTAATTGATGCTGATAAAAACGTGCAGTATGAAGCATTAAGTCGTAATCAGAACGTTTTTGCGCTGCAGTACGTTCAGGTCCAGAGCTTGTACCTTGTTCGCGAGGAACATCTAAATTAAGTATGCTCGCAAGCTCTTCAATAGCGTCTACAAATTCAAGCTTTTCGTACTCCATTACAAACGAAATAGCATTGCCGTTAGCGCCACAACCAAAGCAGTGGTAAAACTGTTTGTCTTGCGATACGGTAAATGAAGGCGATTTTTCGTTATGGAAAGGGCAGCAAGCTTGATAATCTTTACCTGCTTTTTTTAGACCTACTTTTGAGTCTATCAGGTCGACAATATCGGTTCTGGCAAGTAAATCATCTATAAAGTTACGTGGGATCTTTCCAGCCATTAGTAAAATACAGTCCTGAAATAATAAGAAGAATAACGAATATGAAATTTACTTTTTATACTTGCTTGGTGCAAAGTATAGCGTGCTTTAACTTACCAAAATGATAGCAAAATAAATAGGGAAGCTATAAAAAATTTCATTTTAAAGTAACCTAGTAGGTGTACTTTTTATTAAAGTTAAAAACAAAGAAACCGAGCGCAAGGCTCGGTTCACTTCAATCATACTTTAATGTATGTGGGAGTATTAGGCAGTTAATCGTTGCTTAATTAAACCAGAAATCTTGCCCATATCGGCACGACCTTCGGCTTTGCTTTTGATTATACCCATTACTTTACCCATGTCTTGCATACCAGCTGCGTTAGTATCAGCAATAGCCGCATCAATGAGAGCAATAATTTCTTCTTCACTCAATTGTTGAGGTAAAAAAGTTTCAAGTGCTACTATTTCATTGGCTTCAATATCAGCTAAATCATCACGCCCAGCATCTTTGTACTGAGTGTAAGAGTCACGACGTTGTTTAACAAGCTTCACTATAACGGAGGTAATACCTGCGTCGTCTAGTTCTATGCGCTCGTCAATTTCACGTTGCTTGATTGCAGCAAGTACCATACGAATAGGGTTAAGACGTTGTTTGTCTTTAGCTCTCATCGCATCTTTTTGCGCATCTTTTAGCGTTATTAAAAGGCTCATTTATACAAGACCTAATATATTAGTATAATTTAACGCGACGTGCGTTATCACGAGAAAGTTTTTTCATGTGACGTTTTACTGCAGCAGCTTTTTTACGCTTACGCTCAGCTGTTGGTTTTTCATAGTGCTCGCGACGACGAACTTCTGAAAGGATTCCTGCTTTTTCACATGAACGCTTGAAGCGACGAAGTGCTACGTCAAACGGTTCGTTCTCTCTTACTTTAATTACTGGCATTAAAAATTCACCTACCTAAATTATGAGCGTTGCTCAAGTTGATCAAACATTGATCAAGTGGTTCAAAAATGGTGCGGTATTGTAATCCGAAGCAACACCACATGTAAAGGACAATATTAACAGAAACGCATCATGTAAAACAGTATTAATTTGCTTGGCGCTGGTAGAGCTTACAAAACACTTGCCCTGCCTTTTTTTCTTTAATTAACAACCAGTTGCTTGGGTTGTTAAAGGTGGTTAATTCGGTTTCTACTTCAACATAAATTAATGCATTGTCGCTTAACCATTGGTTTTTTTCTAATAAATCGCAGGTTGTTTGTGCTAAATCTTTACGAAATGGTGGGTCAACAAATACAAGATTAAACGCTTCACTTGTGTTTTTTTGCTCTAAAAAGGAGATCGAATTAGTATGTTTAACGTGTGCGTTGTCGAGCTTTAAAGTGCTGATGTTTTGCTCTAATTGCTTAGCTGCTGATGAGTCGAGCTCGATAAATATAGCGCTTTTAGCAAAACGAGATAGCGCTTCAAACCCTAATCCACCAGAACCTGCAAAACAATCAAGTACATTTGCGTCACGCGTATCTTGCATTAACCAATTAAATACAGTTTCTTTAATTCGGTCGGTAGTAGGCCTTAAGCCATCTACATTTTTAACGGGAAGTTTTCGGCCTCGAAATTGTCCGCTAATTACTCTAATAAAGCCATCAATGGGCTTGTTAGTAGCTTTATTTTGCGTTGTTTTTTTTCTCATTTAGCTCACTAAAAAATGGTATATGGTATCTAGCTCAGATAATATTATCGGCGATTACGTGTAGCTTCATTTTTCAACCGTATTAAAAGTGTTACTATTGAACACTTACGTTTTGAATGGTTGTATTTATTTGCAACTATTGCTGGGCATTGCCAAGCTATTTCAAATTTTAGTTTATCAGATTTTTATAAGTGGTTATTAGCAAGTATGACAAAAAAAAGTAAATTCATGTCGTGGCTCGGTTTTGGCAAGTCAGATAAAAAAGAAGCAGAGCAAAAAGCAGCCGCTGATAAACAACAAGCATTAGCGCAAGAAGAAGCGCAGAAGCTAGAGCAAGAAAAGCTTGCGCAGCAGGCTGAAGCAGAACGTTTACATGCTGAGGCTGAAACAAAGCGTTTAGAACAAGAGCGTATTGCAGCAGAGCAAGCCGAGGCCGAACGTTTACAAGCAGAGGCTGAAACAAAGCGTTTAGAACAAGAGCGTATTGCAGCAGAGCAAGCTGAGGCCGAACGTTTACACGCTGAGGCTGAAACAAAGCGTTTAGAACAAGAGCGTATTGCAGCAGAGCAAGCTGAGGCCAAACGTCTACACGCTGAGGCTGAAATAGAGCGTGTAGAACAAGAGCGTGCTGAAAACGCAGAAAAGATTGCAATTGAGCAAGGCAATGCTGAATTACTTGCAAAACAACAAATTGATGCAGAAGCACAAAGACAAGAACATGCACAACGTTTAGCTGAACAAGAATCACAGATGCTCTTAGAGCAAGAGCGATTGGCTGCAGAAAAAGTAGAGGCTGAACGACTAGAGCTAATTCGCCTTGAAGAAAAGAATGAGGCAATAAAGGCTGAAAAGCTTGCAATAGAGCAAGCTAATGCTGAGCTATTAGTAAAAGAACAAGCGGACGCTGAAGCACAAAGACAAGAGCAAGCAAAACGTTTAGCAGAACAAGAAGCGCAAATGCGTTTAGATCAAGAACGCATTGCTGCTGAAAAAGCACAGAACGAGCGTTTAGAGCAAGAGCGCATTGCTTTAGAAAAAGCAGAAAATGAACGTTTAGAGCAAGAGCGCATTGCTGCTGAAAAAGCAGAAAATGAACGTTTAGAGCAAGAGCGTATTGCAGCTGAAAAAGCAGAAAACGAGCGCCTAGAGCAAGAGCGTATCGCAGCGGAACAAGCTGAAAGCGAGCGCCTAGAGCAAGAACGCATTGCTGCGGAACAAGCAGAGAATGAACGTTTAGAGCAAGAACGTATTGCGGCTGAAAAAGCAGAAAACGAGCGCTTAGAGCAAGAGCGACTTACTGCTGAGCTTGCAAAAGATGAAGCTAAAAAAGCAGAGAAGCCGAAAAAAGAAGGTTTTTTCTCGCGTCTTAAAAAAGGCTTATTAAAAACTCGTGTAAATATAGGCTCGGGTTTTTCATCTATTTTTAGTGGTAAAAAAATAGATGACGAATTATTTGAAGATCTTGAAACACAATTGCTCACCGCCGATTTAGGCGTTGATACCACCATGAAGTTGATTGATAGCCTAACTGATGCTGCAAACCGTAAACAGCTAAAAGATGGTGATGCGCTTTATGAGTTAATGAAACAAGAAATGGCGGCTATGCTTAAAACGGCTGAACAGCCTTTAGTTATAAGCGAAGATAAAAAGCCGTTTGTTATTTTAATGGTTGGCGTTAACGGTGTTGGTAAAACAACGACTATTGGTAAAATGGCAAAGCAATTTCAAAATGAAGGTAAGTCTGTAATGCTTGCTGCTGGTGATACATTTAGAGCCGCAGCTGTAGAGCAATTACAGGTTTGGGGAGAGCGTAACAGCATCCCTGTTATTGCCCAGCATACAGGTGCGGATAGTGCATCGGTTGTTTTTGATGCATTTCAAGCTGCAAAAGCACGTAATGTAGATGTGTTAATTGCTGATACAGCTGGACGCTTGCAAAATAAAGATAATTTAATGCAAGAGCTTGAAAAGATAGCTCGCGTAATGAAAAAGATCGACCCTGATGCGCCGCATGAGGTGATGTTAACCATCGATGCTGGTACAGGTCAAAATGCAATTAGCCAAGTAAACTTGTTTAATCAGTGTGTTGGTTTAACGGGTATTACGCTTTCAAAACTTGATGGAACTGCAAAAGGTGGTGTTATTTTTGCGGTCGCAGATAAGTTTAATATTCCAATTCGTTACATTGGTGTTGGTGAAGGTATTGATGATTTACGCGCTTTCAAGAGCGATGACTTTATTGATGCGTTATTTAGCCAAGATGAGGACGACGTTTAATTTACCAAAAGAGGGAGCTTGCTCCCTTTTTAATTGCGAGGATTACCAGCGTTACTAATAAACTAATGGCGTTGGCATAATAAAAAGATGATAAATTTTCAGCAAGTAAGTAAAACCTACCCAGGTGGGCACCGTGCCCTCGAAAAAGTGAATTTTCATATTAAGCCTGGCGAACTCGCTTTTTTAACGGGCCATAGTGGCGCCGGTAAAAGTACACTGCTTAAGCTAATTAGCTTAATGGAACGTCCATCGGCGGGTAGTGTGTCTATCAATGGAGTTGATTTAAACAAAGTTAACTCGCGTCAAATTCCCTATGCTCGTCGTGATATTGGTATTATTTTTCAAAATCACCGTTTATTAGAGCGTTATACTATTTTTGATAATGTGGCATTACCACTAATTATCGAAGGTACTCACCATAAGCATATTGCTAAACGGGTTCATGGTGCGCTCGATAAAGTAGGCCTGATAGATAAAATAAAATGTCATCCGTCTATGCTCTCAGGTGGTGAACAGCAACGTGTAGGTATTGCCAGAGCAATAGTGAACTCTCCGCCAATATTATTAGCCGATGAACCTACAGGTAACCTCGACCCTGAGCTTTCAATGGAAATACTAAAACTGTTTGAAGACTTTAATAAACACGGTACAACTGTATTGATAGCAACGCACGATCTTGGTTTGGTAGCACGTATGAAGTATCGCAGCTTAACCTTAAAAGATGGCAGAATGCTTCAAGATCCGCTTGCTGAGGGCGCACTATGAGTTTACTTTTTAAGGGTCGTCAAAATAGTAACGACAAGCAAAAAAAATCAGTGTTAGCTAGCGGTTATTTTTTTATTATTAATATATTTCGCCAAGGTGTGCATAGTTTAGGTGAAATGTGGCGCACCCCGCTGGCCTCATTAATGACTATTGCAGTACTTGGCTTGAGCTTAACGCTTCCTGCAACACTTTATTTAGTTGTTAAAAATGTACAGCAGGTAAGCAGTGGTTTTGAAGAAGCGAGTGAAATATCGTTATTCGTAAAAGAAAGTATGAACGAGCAAGAAACGCAAACCTTAGTAAAGCGTTTAGCACTTTACCCAGAAGTGGAGAGTGTTGAGTTTATTTCAAAGCAAAAAGCACTCACCGAGTTTAAAGATGTTTCTGGTTTTGGGCAGGCTTTAGAGTATTTGGATAAAAATCCATTACCTGATGTAGTACTTGTTACGCCAACAAAGCGTAATAGGCAGCCAAACGCCGCTAAGGCGCTTCTAACTAAACTTGAGAGTGAACGTGAAGTTGATTTTGGTAAGCTTGATATAGCGTGGTTAGAGCGTTTAAATGCTTTGCTAGATTTACTTAAAGAAAGTGTAATAACCATTGCCTTACTATTGCTTACCTCTGTGACGCTTATTATTGGTAACACAATTCGCTTGTCGATCATGGATAAAAAAGAAGAAATACAAGTAATGAAACTTGTAGGAGCTACTAACACCTTTATACACGCACCATTTTTATGGACAGGTATTTGGTATGGTGTAATAGGCGGGCTATTTGCTTTTATATCTGTTGCTTTAATGATGTGGTGGTTATCTTCTGCGGTTAGCAGTGTGGCAGGGGTTTACCAAGCAAGCTTTTCTTTAATTGGCTTAACATTGAAAGAATTCGGCTTTTTAGTTTTACTTGCAACAAGCTTAGGGTTTGTAGGTTCTTATCTTTCTGTAAATCGTTATATTAAAGAAATAGAACCCGATAAAGTATAAGTGAACCAACCCAGCTTAATATACGTAATATATCAATCTGGGTTGTACCTCCTGTTATTAAAACTGTCATATTTGTGTACTATCCTCCAATGAAGTAATGAGTTGTAAATAAGGTGATGCTATGAGGTTAACCTGCTGCAACCCCTTAATTCATCACTTATTCAGTCGCTTGTAGTAGACTAAATACATACCAAAAAACTACTTGATTTATACTTTAAAAAAGTTTTAAATTGGGGTTAGCACTCTTAAAGAAAGAGTGCTAAGATAGTTTCAAATGTTTATCACCGAGGTGAAAAATGAGTAAAGATTTATACGCAATGGCACTTACAGTCGGACAACAAAGCGCAAGCATGGACGGTTACCTTCAAGCGGTAAGCACTATCCCTATGCTTAAAGTTGAACAAGAGCAAGAACTTGCTAAAAAGCTTCAGGAAGAAGGCGATCTTAGTGCTGCCAAGCAACTCATTATGTCGCATTTACGCTTTGTAGCACATATTGCTAAAGGCTACTCGGGATACGGCTTGCCACAAGCTGACCTTATTCAAGAAGGTAATATAGGCCTGATGAAAGCGGTTAAACGTTTTGACCCTTCAGTGGGTGTACGTTTAGTATCGTTTGCAGTGCATTGGATTAAAGCCGAAATTCACGAGTTTGTGCTTAAAAACTGGCGCATAGTTAAAGTTGCAACCACTAAAGCGCAACGTAAATTGTTTTTTAATCTTCGTAAAAACAAAAAGCGTTTAGGTTGGTTTAATCAAGCTGAGGTTAGCACTGTTGCTAGTGAGCTAGGTGTGAGTGAGAAAGAAGTTCGTGAAATGGAATCGCGCATGAGCGGCCAAGACATGGGCTTTGACCTAACGGGCGACGATAACGACGACGCACCAACAAGCACGTACTCTCCAGTACAGTACTTAACAGATGGCGCAGCTGATTTAGCTGACGACGTTGAACAAGAACAGTGGAAAGAGCAAGCGCATACTCGTTTATTTAGCGCACTTAAAACACTAGACGAACGTTCACAAGATATTGTTAGCGCACGTTGGTTGTCTGATGATAAAGCGACTCTTCAAGAGCTTGCACAAAAATATAGTGTATCTGCTGAACGTGTTCGCCAGCTTGAAAAAACAGCGATGAAAAAGTTACAAAGCGCTATGAGCTAAGATTGCTCAAGCAGCAAATTTAAAAAACCCTGCATGAAAATGCGGGGCTTTTTTGTTTTTACGTAGGTTGGTTTGAGCGAAGCGAAACCCAACGATAAAATATTCTATCAAATCATACCGATACTCTGCATTATCGAATGGTTAGTTTATCATTCTGATATAGTATTATTTAAAGCTTATATCACCGAGCACTAACCTCTTTTCCCTCAGCTTGCGCCAACTGAATATATTTACGTTCAACCAGCTGCGAAACCGGTACGAGTTCAAAACCTTGCTTAGTTAGCTCGGGTAAAGCATGACGTAAAAATTCGATTGTTTCTGGGTAGGGGTGAGCAATTGCAATAGCAGAATTATGGATGGTGGCTAGTTGTTTTAATTCTTCAAGCCTTAGCTGCAGTTGTTCTGGTGTAGTTATATTGTCTAAAAACACTTGGCGGCCAATATTAGCAACACCTAAAAAGTTCGCGGCGTTTTGTGCTTGGCTTAAATCGGTTGTACGGCTATCTAAAAAATACAAATGGCGCTTTTTAAGCACTTCCATTGTCCACTTCATAGCTTGGCTTTGCTGCGTAAGTGCTGAGCCCATGTGGTTATTAACGCCTTTAACTTGCGGCAAACTAGCGAGAGCTGTTCCTAGAGTTTGCTGAAGCTGCTCTTTATTCATATTTAAAGTAAGCGCGCCTGGTCCTAATTCTTTACCGTTAAGAGCCTGCATAGGTACATGGAGTAATAGTTCTTTATTTGATTGACTAGCAAGCGTTGCAAAAATTTGCGAATAAGGGGTGTGGGGCAAAATTGAATACGACAATTGCCCTGGTAAGGAAAGGAACTCTAAGTCCCGTTGATGATAGCCTATGTCGTCTATCACTATTGCTATTTGTTTGGCGCTAATTGTTGCTGAGCTAAAACAAATAGCTAATATTAGCCATTTTATTATTTTCACGTTTATAGTTTTTATTATCTTTTTAGCTTTATTTATACAGCTTATACAAGCTATTGCATGCTGAGTAATTGTTTTGCTTTAACTAACTGTAAATCGGCTAAGTTACTCGTGAGTAATTGCGCGTTACTGTTAATTTGCTCACTTTTTATTATAACGGCTTTATTACTTTGTGAAAGGGTTGTTTGATTAACAGCCACATCTGGAGTTATTCCTATCCCATCAATCGACTTTCCTAGCGGCGTAAAGTATTTAGCAGTAGTGAGCTTTAATGCAGTGTTGCCATCACCGAGTGGGATTAGCGATTGCACCGATCCCTTCCCAAAAGATTGGCTGCCAACAACGGTTGCCCGTTTATTATCTTTAAGGGCTGCGGCTAGTATTTCTGCTGCTGAGGCAGAGTTTTCATTTATAAGCACAACAATGGGGGCATTTTTTAGAATGTCGCCACGTTTAGCGTAAAAAGCTTGGTTTGCATCGTAAAAGCGTCCTTTGGTCGTCACAATAGTACCGCTTTGTAAAAATAGATCTGATACCGCCACTGCGCTTTGCAATGTACCGCCAGGGTTGTCGCGTAAATCAATGACTAAGCCTTTAAGTGGATAACCAAAATGACTTTGTAGGGCGGCCACTTGCAGAGCAACTTCATGTAAAGTGTGGTTAGAAAAACTATTAATAGCTATATAACCCGTACCAAAATCTAACAGTTTGCTTGTTACGCTTTCGAGGTTTATTTGGCGGCGGGCAACATGAAACGTAATTGCATTTTTATTGTTACCGCGATTTATAATTAGATCTATATTTGCAAATTTACTTTCTCGTATTAATGTTGCTACTTCATCGATTGTACGGTTTTGAGCTGTGTGGTTGTTTACACTTACAATAATATCGCCTGGCAGAATACCTGCTGCTTTTGCGGGGGAATTATCAACTACATTAACAATAGTCATACATTTATCGATATTTTTAACCTCAATACCAATGCCTGTATAGCGCCCGTTTGTGTTATCAAATAATGAGGTTAGTTCGTGTTCATTTAAGTACTTAGAGTAAGAATCGAGCTTTGAATATAAGCGCTCAAACTGTTGGTTATTATATTTAATGTGGTGGCTATTTTGTAAGGTGAGATCTTCAACGTAGTAGGCGTGAATATTAAAGAGTATTTCGTCGATTTGTTGTCTTTTAAGATCTTTAATCGAGCTTGCTAATACACTGCTAGTAAAGGTGATTAAGATTAGTAATACAAGTAAATACAGGCTTATATATAAGCCTGTATTTTTTTGATCGATGGTATTTATTACGTTTTTTTTAGTTGTCATCAGCTGCTCCTAATGCGGTGCAGCGGTTTATTCAATTAAATGCGTCTGCACCATTTTACAGGATTTACTGCGCGTCCTTTGTGGCGTATTTCAAAGTATAGACCAGAAGTAGCTTGTCCGCCGCTTTGGCCAACTAGGGCTAATGTTTCACCTTCACGTACCATATCGCCTACATCTCTTAATAGTGTTTGAGCGTGGCCATATAGGCTCATAAAACCTTCACCATGATCTACAACAATTACCCAACCATAGCCCTTTAGCCAATCGGCGAATACAACTTGACCGTTATGGACGCTATTAATATTAGTGCCTTCTTTTGCACCAATTAATACGCCTTTCCAATCAATACCACCATGTTTACGTTGGCCGAATGTGTGCTCTAACTTGCCTTTGCTCGGCCAGTCTAATTTGCCTTTGCTTTTATTTAGGCCGAGTAATTCAATTTTTTGTGTTTTTTCTTTTTCGAGTTCTTCAATCGTTGTTACTAACGTTTGTTGGTTTTCTTTTAAATAGTTTATTGAACTTTTGGTGCTGTTGAGCTGAGCTTGTAAGTTTTTAAGATTAGCTTGGCGTTCACTTTGTGCATTAAGCAATGCAGTTTGGCGCCTTTTTTGCTCATTATATAAAAGCGCTAGTTTTTCTTGTATTTTAACAAGCTCTTCTTGGTTTTGTGCTATTTGTTGTTGAAGGTTTTTTAGATCTTCAATTTGTTCAATACGGGCTTTATTTAAGTAGTTGTAATAACTTAGTGTGCGCTCAAACTTTGCGGTGTCTTCTTGGTTTAACAGCATTTTAGAATAGTCGTCGCCACCCGCCATGTAGGCACTTTTAAGTTGCGCGGCTAAGACTTTTTGAAACTGAGTATGCTTTTTATCGAGCTCGTCGGCTTTATTTTGTAGCTCTTTTTGCTGTGTTTTAGTTTCTTTTACTGATTGCTCTGCCATGTTAAGTGCTTTGGCATTTTTAGCTATATCGAGTTCATGACTTTTAAGGTTTTTTTGGAGTTTAGCTATTTTTTTTCTTTGTGCGTTATATTCAGCTTGGCTTTGCTCAAGTGCATTTTGAACTTCTGATAAGTCTTTTTTAGTACGATCTTCATTAGCAACTGCAGATGCAGTCACTAATGAAGTGAGTATTAAACCGCACTTAATTAACCGGCTAATACGTCTATTCATGCGTTATTTCAACATCATGATAGGCGTGCCAGTCATTTCATTTGGTTGCTCCATGCCCATTAAGTGAAGCATTGTAGGGGCTACATCGCTTAATGCTTTACCTTGCATTGGTTCTGCATCGCGACCCACATAAATAAAATGTACAGGTTCGCTAGTGTGAGCTGTATGGGCTTGGCCTGTTTTAAGGTCTGCCATTTGCTCTGCATTACCATGATCAGCTGTTATTAGTGCTTCACCACCAAACTCTTCAAGTGCATCAACAACGCGGCCAATACAGCTATCTACCGCTTCACAGGCTTTAACAGCGGCTTCAAATACACCTGAGTGACCAACCATATCGCCGTTAGGGTAGTTACAAATAATAGCATCGTATTTACCGCTTTTAATTGCTGCTACTAACTTGTCGGTTAACATTTCTGAGTTCATTTCAGGTTGTAAGTCGTAAGTTGCAACTTGCGGCGAAGGAATTAGTTCGCGTGTTTCACCTTCAAATTCGCTTTCGCGCCCGCCACTAAAGAAAAACGTAACGTGTGCGTATTTTTCGGTTTCTGAAATACGAAGCTGTGTTTTGTTATTTTTTTCAAACCACTCACCAAGTACATTTACTAACGGTGTTGAACCAAAGGCGACAGGAGCATCTATATCAGCTGCGTATTCTGTCATCATTACAAATGCGCTAAGCTTTGGTGTTCTTTTTCTTGCGAATCCATCAAAGTCAGGCTCAACAAAAGCGCGAGTAATTTCGCGGGCTCTATCTGCTCTAAAGTTGGCAAAAATTAGAGTGTCGCCATCGTTAATTACGGCTGGCTCTGCACCTGTTGGTGTAATAGTTGTAGCAGCTAGGAACTCATCGTTTTCGTCGCGCTCGTATGCTGCATTAAGTGCCTCTACGCCGTTATCAAAATTAAAGTCGCCTTCGGCTAGCGCTATTACATTGTAAGCTTTTTCTACTCGGTTCCAGCGGTTGTCTCTGTCCATTGCGTAATAACGGCCAATAAGTGACGCTAAACGACCGCATTTAAGTTCGCTAAACAATGCTTCAATACGTTCGATTGATGCTTTAGCGCTACGTGGAGGTGTGTCGCGGCCATCTAAAAAGCCATGAAAGTAAACTTCTTTAGCGCCACGTTTTGCAGCCAGTTTTATACTAGCAACAATGTGATCTTCGTGACTATGTACGCCACCTGGGCTTAAAAGTCCCATTATGTGAACGGCTTTGTCTGCTTTTACGGCTTTATCTATGTTTTCAACTAAGGCTGGTGTTGAATCAAATTCGCCATCGTTAATTGCTTTGGTGATACGAGTAAAATCTTGATAAACGATGCGCCCAGCACCTAAGTTTACATGGCCAACTTCAGAGTTACCCATTTGGCCATCAGGAAGACCCACATCTAAACCCGAAGCTGATATTAATGTGTGAGGGCGTGTTGCCCATAAATTGTCTAATACCGGTGTGTTAGCTGCAAGAATAGCATTGCTCTGCGTATCTTCGCGGTATCCCCAACCGTCTAAAATCATTAATACCAGTGGTTTTTTATGCTCTGTCATAATAGCTCCTGAAAATTAGTATCTGTTGATGGATACTGTGCACCTAAAAAGGTTTATTAGCGTAGTTTTAGCATACCGTGTTTTTAAGCTAGGATCAGCATTGAAAACAAGATATTAATTTTTTTCACTTACTTTATATATGGGGGGCTTTATCGTTTTTTAAACGTTTCTAAGTGCTCCTAAACTCGCATTTTAGGTTGGTTTGGGTATACTTGCGTGGCTAAAGTACAAAATCCTTAAAACATCACGTTTTAAAACATAATTTCATAGTGGAAGTAGAATGGATCAATATATTGAATTTATTACAAATCATCCCATTTTAAGCCTTGCTTGGGTTGGTATTGTTTTCCTTATTGTTAGTGGCTGGATAAAAAGTAAGTTTTCAGCTGTTCGTCAAATAAATCCTCAGCAGCTTACGTTACTTATTAACCGTGATGACGGCCAAGTAATCGATATACGTGCGCAAAAAGAGTTTAATGCAGGGCGTATTTCTGGCGCTGAGCACTTAAGCCCAGAGAATGCGAAAAAATCTGACTTTTCAAGCCTTGAAAAGTACAAGACTAAACCCATTATAGTTGTATGTACTACAGGTATGACTGCCCAAGGTACTGCAGCCGCTATGAGTAAAGCTGGTTTTGAACGAGTTTACTTATTAGCAGGTGGCATGGGTGCGTGGCAATCTGCCAGCTTACCAACTACAACAGGTCGCTAATCAGTTTAGCTAGGCCGATAGAGGATTTATTATGAGTAATGTTGTTTTATACACCAAGGCGTATTGTCCATTTTGTCAGCGTGCTCTTTCGCTTTTAAATAGCAAAGGCGTTGAATACACTAATTATGATATTGGTGTACAACCAGAGCTACGTGCTGAAATGATTACTAAAGCTGGTGGCGCAAGCACAGTACCGCAAATTTTTATTAATGATGAACATATCGGTGGCTGCGACGACATGATGGCTATTGAAGCGCAAGGTAAACTTGACGCTAAGTTAAACGCTTAATTTAATTATAATAACGAACAAGTTAGGAATAACAATGAACGAAGAAAATCAAAACGTAGCAGCTGCAGAAGCCGGTGCACAATTTACTATTCAACGTATTTACACTAAAGATGTATCGTTTGAAACGCCAAACTCTCCGGCCATTTTTCAAAAAGAATGGACGCCAGAAGTTAAGCTAGACTTAGATACACGCTCTAACAAACTAGACGAAGGTGTATTTGAAGTTGTTTTAGCACTAACTGTAACTGCTTCTCTTGGTGAAGAAACTGCGTTCTTATGTGAAATTCAACAAGCAGGTATTTTTACTATTGCTGAAGTTGAAGAAGTGCAACTTGCACACATGCTTGGTGCATTTTGTCCTAACGTGTTGTTCCCATATGCACGTGAAGCTGTTTCAAATCTTGTTAACCGTGGTACTTTTCCACAGCTTAACCTTGCGCCAGTTAACTTTGACGCACTGTTTGCACAATACATGCAACAACGTACTGCGCAAGCTGACCAGGTTACAGCAGACGCATAACCTATGAGTACAGCAACTACAGCTGTTACTGTATTAGGGGCGGGGTCTTATGGCACCGCCCTTGCTATTTGTTTAGCCCGAAATGGTCACCACGTGACACTTTGGGGAAGAAATAGCGACGACGTTGCCACGCTTGCAGCTGAGCGGAAAAATCAACGTTACTTACCTGATGCTCCTTTCCCAGACACTCTTACTCTTGAAGCTAACTTACAACATGCCGTTGCTAGCAGCGCTATTGTACTTGTTGTTGTGCCAAGCCATGCTTTTGGCGATACGCTTGCGCAAATTAAACCAGCATTGCCAAAGAGCGCTAAAGTTGCGTGGGCTACTAAAGGTCTTGAGCCAAATACTGGACGTTTGTTGCAAGAAGTGGCTTTACAAGAGTTAGGTGACGATATTCCGCTTGCCGTACTTTCGGGCCCTACATTTGCAAAAGAAATGGCGATGGGTTCACCTACAGCTATTTCGGTGTCTTCTACGTCGCCTGAATTTGCTCAGCAGCTAGCTGATTTACTTCATTGTGGCCGCTCATTCCGCGTGTATAACAATGATGATTTTATTGGTATACAGCTTGGTGGTGCGGTTAAGAATGTAATTGCCATTGGTGCCGGTATTTCGGACGGTGTTGGTTTTGGTGCTAATGCGCGTACAGCGCTGATCACTCGTGGTCTTGCTGAATTAACGCGGTTAGGTTGTGCTCTGGGCGCAAAACCAGAAACTTTTATGGGAATGGCGGGTCTTGGTGATTTAATACTCACTTGTACCGACAATCAATCTCGTAATCGTCGTTTTGGTTTAGCACTAGGTAAAGGCGAAAGTGTAGATGCTGCTATTGAGTCTATTGGCCAAGTAGTGGAAGGCTTTAGAAATACCAAAGAAGTGTATTTATTAGCGCAACGTACCGGTGTTGAAATGCCGATTACTGAGCAAATTTATAAAGTGCTTTATGAAAATAAAGACATGAAAGAAGCAGCAATGGCGCTACTAGGCCGAGAGCAGCGTTCTGAATAAATTTATACAAAGTATACTAAAACTAAAAAACCGACGTTATGTCGGTTTTTTGTTGCTTGGTATAAGGTGCTTATTGCGCGTTAGGAAAGCCCAACTGGCGCCACGACTCGTAAACAAACACGGCTACTGCGTTTGATAAGTTCATGCTGCGGCTATTGGCTTGCATAGGAATACGTACACGCTGCTCTTTTGGCAGTGCTTGGATCATATCATCAGGCAGGCCGCGGGTTTCAGGTCCAAAAACTAGGCAATCGCCGGCTTCGTAGCTAGCTTCGTGGTGAAATTGGCTACCTTTGGTTGTACATGCATATATTTTTTTAGGCTTACACTTCTCAAGATAATCTTCAAATGAGGCATGGCGTTGAACATGGCTAAATTCATGGTAATCAAGGCCAGCACGCTTTACTCGTTTGTCGTCCCATTCAAAACCTAACGGCTCAATTAAATGCAGTGCATAGCCCGTATTTGCGCACAGACGAATAATATTGCCTGTATTAGGTGGAATTTCAGGTTGATATAAAACAATATCCAGCATAGTGAGCCTTTTAAATAATCTGTAGTTTAACGATTTTCAGTATACACGAAACCCTTCAAAAAAATGATATACTCACACTATTGAGTACTCCTAATTATCGGATTAAAACGTGCATAACCGTAGCTACGAATTTTGGGTTAAAACTTCCAGCATTGTTACCATGGTAATGGTTAGTTTAATGATTGGCGCTAAAACATGGGCGTGGCTTGCTTCGGGTTCGGCCTCAATGCTTGGCTCGTTAACTGATTCGTTAATGGATATAACAGCCACTGCTATGAGCTTTTTAGTTTTAGGTTACGCACTGCGCCCAGCCGATGACGATCACCGGTTTGGACATGGTAAAGCTGAGGCGCTTGCCGGATTAGGGCAAGCTGCGTTTATTGCAGGCTCAGGTTGCCTACTTGCTTTTCATGGTATTGAGCGTTTATTTAATCCTATCCAGTTAAGCCATTCTTTATTGGGTGTGTGGGTAAGTATTTTTGCTATTGCGTGTACGCTGGTAATTGTATTTGTGCAAAATAAAGTAGTTAAATACACCGATTCAATTGCTATTAAAGCCGACTCAGTACATTACAAAGGCGACTTAATATTAAATGCCGCTGTGCTATTAGCTATCTTGTTAGCTTATTATGGTGTGTTGTATGCCGATCCGGTTTTTGCGATAGGTGTAGCGGGTTATTTACTTTATAACAGCTGGGATATAGCACGAGATAGCGCCGATCATTTAATGGATAAAGAGCTGCCAGATGATGAAAAGCAAAGCATATTTGATATAGCCAGAGCCCATGCAGATGTACACGGTGTACATGACATTCGTACTCGTCAAGGCGGAAAAGTTAAGTTTATCCAAATGCACTTAGAGCTTGATGATCATTTAAGTTTGATTCGCGCGCACAATGTGGCTGATGAAGTGGAGTCAATGCTTAAAGAACGTTTTGAGTCTGAGGTAGATATACTGATCCACCTCGACCCTTTATCGGTACTTGCTAAGCCGTCACCGACTCACAAAACTGATACAAACTTTTAAGCAATGGCTGGCGTATTTCATCACATTCAAAAAATAGTTCGTGTTTAGCGCCTTCAAAGCTTTTAAGTATTGTATTTGCGTGTCTGTTTGCTAATTTATATTGGGCATTGTTATCGACTACTTCGTCGTTTTGCGCGCTGGCAATATAAAGTGGAATAGTCACGCTTAAGCTATCCATCGAAGTTATAAATGCAAACGTCGCATTTAGCCAGCCGTAAGTAACACCACCGAGCTGTAGTAATGGCTCTTCTTGATATGTTTGCCTAAATAACTCGTAACGCACTGGACTGCTGGTTAATACATTTGTAGCAAACTCATCAGGTATATAATCGGTTTGCCCTAGCGCGTAGTTGTCTTTTTGACCCAAAAGAGTAGCGGTACCTGCTATTAATTTAGCTAAAGGTTTTGGTGTGTTTTTTGTATAAATATCAAGCATAGGCGCTGATAAAAACGCGCCACTAAAATTGTGTTCAAAATGCGCAAGGTAATCAAAAGCAATAGCACCGCCCATTGAATGGCTCACTAACACTTTTTTGCCCTGCCAATAAGTATCCACAACTTGTTTATTAAATAAGTTTAGATCGGCACTATAATCGTTAAATTGGTTAACGTGGCCTTTATGCTTATTTATTAAGTGGCGATAAGAGCGGCCTTGTCCTTGGTGATCGGCTATGAATATGGCAAAATTATTGTTGTAAAGCTCCCACAACAATTCTTTATATTTATCTAACCCTTCAAGGCGCCCCGAACTGATAACAATGGCAGTTTGAGCTTTTTCAGGTATGGCATAAGCATAAAATAATTGCCCGTTAGGCGTATCTAAATAAGCTTTAATTAGCGTGTTTTTATAAAAGTTATTAATTGTTATTTGATTACTTTTAAGCTCACGCTCACTACTATAAAACATGGTTTACTCTTTTATTAATGGCAGCGTGATATTAGCACAAAGTCCACCCTCTGTTTTATTAGATAACACTAATTCACCGCCATGCGCAGTAATAGCATTTTTAGCAATCGCGAGCCCTAAACCCGTGCCACCACTTACGCGGTCGCGCGCATCAGACTGCCTAAAAAAGGGCTCGCAAAGCTTGCTTAGTTGCTCATTTGGTACACCACAGCCATCATCACATATTTCTATATAAATGGCATCTGTGTGCTTTAGAGTAATGCTAATCGTATTATTTGCATATTTAATGGCGTTGCGAAGGAGGTTTTCGAGTGCACTGGCAATAAGGCTTTCATCGCAATTAATATTGATGTCTACAGCGCCCATTATATTTAGCTGCTTATTATTTTGTTTTGCTTCAAACTGCGCATCGTTAAGTACATGATCAACAATTATTTGTAATGATTGTTTTTGTAGTGAAAGCGCTTGGCTTTTGGCCTCTAAGCGAGACACTTGCAGCACGTCGGCAATCATTTTATCGAGTTGGTTTGCTTCTTTTTCTATGCGTAATAAATACGATTGGCTGGCATCGTTAGCTTGCATTTGTGCAAGGCCGGTAGCCATTTTTAAACGTGTAAGAGGCGAGCGTAACTCATGCGATATATCGGCTAATAAGCGCTTTTGCGAGCTAATTAAAAGCTCTAACTGATTAGCCATGCTGTTAAAATCTCGCCCTAGTATTCCTAGCTCATCTTTTCGGTTTACAGAAATGTCGGCTCTTGCGCTTAGGTTACCCGCTGATAGTTTAATTGCCGCTTTTTTAAGGCTATTTATAGGGGCTATTAAGTTACGACTAAATAAAAAGCTTAAAATGAGAGATGCAACAATTGCGATGACGATTTTCATCCAATTAGGCATAAGCTTAAAGCGCATTATTAGTGGCGGTTGATGGGTAATATCTATTTCGTAAAGATAAAAACTCCCTTCAGGCACGTTTATATTAACAGGGCCAAAGGCTTGGTATTTTTCAGTGAAAATAATTTGCGGTGACATATTTTGCGTGAAATTTAATAAACTTAAGTCAATGCTCTCTGGCACCTCTTTACTACTAAGAGAGTCTTCGCTTTGATCTGCGCTTAAATATAAAAGTTTACGCTTTGATAGACGGGGGTGTACTAATACATTACTTAGGCTGCGCTTATGTTTAATAGCAGTTCGCTCAATACTTTTGGCGGTATATATTAGGTTTTTTTTCATTGGGCCATAAAGCGGCTCGTTAGTTACCGCGTTAATAGCGGTAATGTTACTTAAAAAGATAAGCGCTGCAACGGTGCCGATTATAGTTAACCAAAACCAAATAAATATTTTAAAAAACAGGTAGTGCCCAGGGTGTTTTAACCAAGTAAAATAATTGCTTTTATTCGCCTTGGATAAAGACATAGCCCGTACCTCTCATTGTTTTAATTCGCTCACCTGGAATGTGCTCTGCTATTTTTTTGCGGATATTACTTACATGCATATCGATAGAGCGATCAAAAGAAGCTAAACGCCTACCTAGTACTTCTTCACTAATTTGCTCTTTACTAACCACTTCACCTGCATTTTTACACAATAGCGTGAGTATTTCGTACTCTGTACCAGTAAGGGTTAATGTAGAGCCGTCTATTGAGGCCTCTCGCGCTGCTAGGTTAACGGTAATACCATTCACGAGTAACTTACTCGTTGCAGCAGCATTTAAACTATTAATGTGTTCTATACGGCGTGTTATCGCTTTAACGCGGGCCAGTAATTCACGATGATTAAAAGGCTTTGGAATATAATCGTCAGCGCCGAGCTCTAAACCAAAAATACGGTCAAAGTCTTCCCCTTTTGCTGTAAGCATTATTACAGGGGTGAGTTTTGTTTGCCTAAGCTGTTTAAGTACTTCAAAGCCATCTAGCGTGGGTAGCATTACATCTAGCAGTATAAGTGCGTAATCGTTAGCTTGTGCTAGTTTAAGGCCTTGCTCACCGTCGTGTACGCTTTGTATTTCAAAGCCTTGAGCAGTTAAATATTCACTTAATAGCTCACAAAGGCCCGTATCGTCATCAATCATTAATAGTTTCATTTACAAACCCTTAGAGTTGTTTATAGCGTTATTTTACCCGCTAAATAGTGCAAAGGTGAATCTTTACACAACCTTTACACTGCTTTGCGTTACTTTGCGTTGAGTTAGGTATAGTTAACTCACTGGCTTAGCAGCCACAATCGCTCAACCAACCAATTCAATATTAAGGTAATGATTATGACTAAATTAAACACACTTTCAAAATTAGTACTTATCTGTGGCTTAGCAACAGCAACGCTTGGTGCTGGTAGCGTATTAGCTAAAGGCGACGGGCATAAGCAAGGCCATTCTCAAGCTCGTTTTTTACTTTCTGATCGCGGCGTTGAAAAATTAAACCTAACAGATGAGCAGCAAACTAAGCTAAAGGCTATTTTTGAAGCGCAAAAAACACAAATGAAAGCATTACGTGGCGACAATAAAGAAGCCCGTAAAGCGATGCGTGAAGCGCATAAAGCAAAAATGGATGCATTACTTTCGGCGGCAACATTTGACGAAAATGCAGCAAAAGAATTGTTAAACGAACGCCATGAAAAAGGTGAGCAATTCGGTTTAATTAAACTTAAAACTCAGCACCAAGTAATGCAAGTACTTAATGCAGAGCAACAAGAGAAATTTTCTAAAATGCAAAAACGCATGGGCAAAAAGAAACAGCGTAAGCAAAAAGACTAATCGTTTAATTATAGGTTAAACACTAAAAAACCAGCTACATGCTGGTTTTTGCTTTTAGGGCATAATGAAGATAAATTACTTAAAAAAGTCATCTTCATTTTTAGCCAGCATAGCTTCAATATCTTCAATCATGTCTTGGCTAAACTCTTCAGCTGAGGTGATTGGCGCAGAAATTTTATTATTTTCAAACGACCATTCACCTAAATCAATTAGCTGACAGCGCTTTGAGCAAAAAGGGCGAAATGGGCTTTGCTCTGACCATTCAACTTTAGTTTTGCAGGTCGGGCAGTTTACAACAGTAGGCATAATTTACTCTCTACAATTTTTCTTTATAGCTCCAAGAACAATAGCTCAGAGCCATATACTTACATATTAGTGACGCGGTTTATTTCAGCGAGTGACGTTAAACCATCGGCGGCTTTGCGTAAACCCGATAGGCGTAAATTATTAAATCCCGCTTTAAGAGATACGTCTGCTATTTCAAGCGAGTTACCACCGCGCATAATAATTTGAGCAATTTCAGGGGTAATTTGCATTACTTCGTAAATACCCACACGCCCTTTGTAACCATCGGTACAGCTATCACACCCTTTAGGCGTATATAACGTCATTTCTTCAATTTGCTTTGTACTGAACCCTTGGCGAGTTAGTTCCTCGCTCGGCAGTTGTTCTGGCGTTTTACACTTAGGGCATAGTCGTCGCGCTAAACGCTGAGCTATAATTAAGCTGATTGAGCTTGCTACGTTATAAGCGGGTACACCCATATTTAATAAACGGGTGATTGTTTCCGGCGCTGAGTTTGTATGCAATGTTGATAAAACCAAGTGACCTGTTTGCGCTGCTTTTATTGATATTTCTGCGGTTTCTAGATCACGTATTTCACCTACCATAACTACATCAGGATCTTGACGTAAAAATGCACGCAGTGCGTTGGCAAAAGTCATATCGGCTTTAATATTAATTTGTACTTGGTTTACACCTTCAAGATTAATTTCAACCGGATCTTCCGCAGTACTAATATTACGCTCTGGCTGATTTAGTATATTTAAACCTGTGTATAGCGATACCGTTTTACCAGAGCCTGTTGGCCCGGTTACCAATATCATCCCTTGAGGCTGGGCAAGCGCATCCATATAGAGCTTTTTCTGCTCGGGCTCGTAACCTAATACATCAATACCTAACATGGCGCTTGATGAATCAAGGATACGCATTACTATTTTTTCGCCCCACAAGGTAGGCATAGTACTTACACGAAAGTCGATACTTTTGCGTTCAGTGATTTTTAGTTTTATACGACCATCTTGTGGTTTGCGTTTTTCTGCAATATCGAGTCGTGACATAACCTTAATTCGCGCAGAAAGCTTGGTCGCTAATGTATTAGGTGGGCTTGCCACTTCATGCAAAATGCCATCAATACGAAAGCGAATACGGTACTTGTGCTCGTAAGGTTCAAAGTGTAAATCAGAAGCGCCTTTTTTAATGGCATCCATTAAAATTTTGTTGATGTATACGATGATAGGCGCATCGTCTTTATCGTCATCTTGCTGAGATGTATCTTTTTGGCTTTCTGAATCTAAGTCAGCAAATTCCTGAAACTCGTCATCTGTTAAATTTAAACTGCCAGCGGCATCTAGTAATTGCTCAATTTTGGCATCGAGTTGAATATAATCAACAACAACAACTTCGCATGAGAGGCCAGTACTAAACTCAAAGTTTTCAAATGCGCCGTAATCTGTTGGGTCTGATGCTGCTATATAAACTTTTCGATCTTTTTGAACAAGCGGTAAAATATGGTGCTTGCGGATCAGCTTTTCTTTTACGAGATCGGCCGGGATTTTTGTAGGATCAAAATCTTTTAAATCAAAATAGGGTACGCGAAACAAATCGATACATTGTTCAGCTAAATCATTACTATCGATTTTTCCACATTTAGAAATAAGCTCAGCTGTTGAGGCAAATTCATTTTGTTTGTTTTTAACCGTGTCGGCATCAATGCGGCCAAGGGTTATAAATTTTCTCAATAACGGTGAGTTAATATTCATTGCGCACCTGTTTTATTCCTTCAATAGTAAGCAATTTATCAGAAAAAAGAAGGGGATTACATCACCTTTCATTCTTTGTTGTGATTTTACTAACTAAAATACGAGTTTGTGTGAGTTAGGACAGTGTTAATGTGAGTTTGTTTTGTTGTGTAATGCATATTGTAGATACTTTTTATGCAGATCAACAAGTTCTATATGCACTAGGTTTAAACTGCGGTCATTATTTAAAATATCATCCGCTTTTTGCTGTTTATTGGCTCGTGACATTTGTGAGGCAATAATACTTTTAACTTGCTCAATACTTGTGTTATCACGTTTTGCTGTACGTGCTATTTGTACAGAGGTTGGCACGTCAATAAGTAAGGTATGGTCGCAATACTTATCAAGATTATTCTCAAACAATAATGGTGCGACTAAAACAGCATAAGGGCTAGTTGCATTATTTAAATCGTTTAGTATTTTTGCGCGAATCAGAGGGTGCAGTAACGCATTAAGCCATTCTTTTTCATTGTTGTTAGTAAATATTTTTGCACGCAGCTCTGCCCTATTTAATGTGCCATCTGGCAATAAAATATGCTCACCAAAGTGTTGGGTAATCACTTTTAGGCTTTTGCTGTTTGGCTCTACTACTTGACGCGCAATTATATCGGCATCAACTATTGTAATACCAAGCTCTTCAAACATATTACTAACGGCAGTTTTTCCACAGCCAATACCGCCAGTTAAACCTAATACCCAGCTGTTTACTTTAGTAATTTGCTCACTCATTTTAATAACCAATTAAATTAAAATAAGCGCCTTGAATTTGGTTACCCCAAAGCATTGCAATCCAGCCCGCTATCGCTAAATAAGGCCCAAAAGGGATAGGGGTCGCTTTGTCTTTACCTTGAATGCTCAACAGTGCAATACCTATAATGGCACCTACTACGCTCGAAAGTAGAATAATAGTAAGTAATGACTGCCAGCCAAGCAAAGCACCAAATACAGCGAGTAGTTTAAAATCGCCATAACCCATGCCTTCTTTACCGGTTAATAACTTAAATAGCCAAAACACGCTCCATAAGCTTAAATAACCGCAAGCAGCACCAATAATGGCATCAGTAGGCGTAATTGTGTAACCCATTACCGAGGCAATAAGTGCAAGCCATACAAGTGGTAATGTAAGCTGGTCTGGCAGTAACATGTGATCAATATCAATAAAGGTCAGTACTACTAAAATCCACGTTACAAAAATATATAAAAGGGCTTGCTCGGTCGCACCAAAGCTATAGGCAACAATTAAACTTAATAGGGCAGTAATTAGCTCTACAGCAGGGTAGCGAGCAGAAATAGGGTTACTGCAACTTGCGCATTTACCTTTAAGTATTAACCAACTAATTATAGGAATATTCTGCCAAGGCTTAATGGCAGTTTTACATTTAGGGCAGGTAGAATTGGGTTTTACTAAGTTAAAAGGCTCGTTGATATTAGCTTGTTTAGATTTATTAGCTGTAAGTTCATCTTCTAGCAGTAGTCTGCATTCGCTTTGCCACTCACGTTGCATCATTAACGGTAAGCGATAAATAACGACATTCAAAAAGCTACCGATACATAAACTAATTAAGCCAATTGTGGTTAAGTAAAACCACAATTGGCTTTGCATTACTTCTATAATACTTTGCATTTGTTTACCTAAAACTAAAATTTTTTAATAATACCAATTAACAGCGCGATGTAAAATCGTAATTAAAAACGCGACTACGCGGTTTATGCACGGCACCGTAGCAGCGGGTTTACCCCGCAACTGTTACTATTTCCCCGCGATTGTTACAATTATTGCGCGATATAAAATCGCGACTACGCGGTTTATGCCACGGCACCGTAGCAGCGGGTTTACCCCGCGATTGTTACAATTATTGCGCGATGTAAAATCGCGACTACGTGTGTTTTTAAATAGGTGTTTATATTTTTAAAGGTATTAAATAACTGAGCCCAATTGGAAAATAGGTAAGTACATGGCAACAATCAAGCCACCAACAAGTACACCTAATACAGCCATAATAAGTGGCTCAAGCAAGCTTGAAAGACCATCTACAGCATCATCAACTTCTTGCTCGTAAATAGTGGCTACTTTTGCGAGCATGCCATCTAGTGAGCCAGACTCCTCACCAATAGCGACCATTTGTATTACCATATCAGGGAATATTTTTGAGTTACGCATTGCCCAGTTCATCTGATTACCAGAGCTAACCTCTGCTTTTATATCTAAAATAGCGTAACGATAAACAGCATTACCTGAAGCGCCTGCAGCAGAATCAAGTGCATCAACAAGCGGCACACCCGCAGCAAACGTGGTCGAAAGAGTACGTGCATAGCGAGCAACAGCAGCCTTATTTAAAATCATGCCAATAACAGGGAGTTTAAGTATAGTTCTGTCGGTAGCATCCCGGAGTTTTAAACTTCGTAGTTTTGCTTCTTTAAATGCGTAACCGAAAGCCACAATAGCGATTAGTATCATCCACCAATATTCTTGCATAAATTCTGATATACCAATTACAAACAATGTAAATGCAGGGAGCTCTGCACCAAAGCCATTAAATATATCTTGAAATTGAGGCACAACAAATATTAAAAGGATGGATGTAACTATTAGTGCTACTACTAAAACAGCAATTGGATAAAACATTGCTTTTTTAATTTTTGATTTGAGTGCTTCAGACTTTTCTTTGTATAAAGCTACGCGGTCGAATATTTTATCAAGAGATCCTGATTGTTCACCTGATGCAACTAAGTCACAATATAAATCATCAAAGTAGCGAGGGTGTTTTCTTAGTGCAGAATTAAGGGTTTGCCCAGCTTTGACTTCATCGCCAATTGTTCCCATGAGTTTGCCAATACTTTTATTCGTAGACCCCGAACCAATCATTTCAATAGATTGTATCAATGGAACTCCTGCTAATAGCATTGTCGCAATTTGACGTGTCACTAAAGAAATATCTTTAGGGGTTATTTTTTGTACGCTCTGTAAGCCAAATAAAGGTTTTGGTTTACGTTTGACTTTAGAGGGCGTTATACCTTGTTTTCTTAATTGTGCTTTCACCAAGGCTATGCTATGACCTGTTAATTCCCCTTCAAGTTTTTTACCGCGAGCACTAACACCAACCCACTGAAAGGTATCTAGGCTTTTATGTTCAGTCTTTTTTGCCATTATGGTTCTCTTTTAACAGGTGGCATTCGGTTAATGAAAATTCACCACTACCCCAAAAGTTAGGTCCTAAAAAACTACTATCTTTACACTTATAACTAAGTAGGACTGTGAATAAATATAAAACAAGAGTTAGAATTATCAATATGTAATAATTTAGTCTAACTTTAACAAAGATAATGTCTTTATTTTTATAGCCTAATATTATACCAATAAAAACAAATAAAAATGTCTGCGGTATAGGTGTGATGATTATACCTGTTAATAATGAGTAAAATGCTAAAACGATAAAAACTAAAGTGCAAGTTTCATACTCAATGCTTTTATTTTTAAGTTGTAATCTTAGATGCTTTGTTATTTTTAAAAATAAAAAAAAGAAAAATGCTGCTGCCGCTAATCCCCAATCATTCAACACTTGTAAAATACTGTTGTGGGGGTGTCTTACTCTTTGTTCTATATTTAGGTAGCTACCAAGGCCATTGCCTAAAATCAAGTTTTTAATTTTCAAATTAGATACTAAGTGCTGCCAAATATCAAGCCTTCCTGAACTTGTTGTCCTTGATATGTAATTTAATGAGTGTTCATCAGGGTAGCTGTATGTATAAAATAAAAAGAGAGAGAAAGCGATTACAGAATAAAAAAATAACTTCTTTAGAGTTTCTACTTTTACTATTTTCAAAATATAACCAATCAATAGCATCATAAGAAGAGAGATTAAGGCTCCTCTACCCCCAGTTAATAATATAAAGAATATATTAAAAATAATAAATAAGGCCGCAATGTTTTTTACTGAATCTTTTTTGAGATAATAAATTAAAATAGGGATACATATAACTTGCATCTGGTTAAAAAAACGAATGTTGTTAAAGCCAAAAGTAACATCGTATATATTCGGGCTCTCTGAATTTAAAATATAAAACATACAATTAAGGATTGAGCAGCTGACTATAATTATATTGAATAAAAACAAAGAAAAAAATAGTGGGCTTAGTTTCGTTGATATTTTAATCCCTAAAATCACTAAACTAAGTAAAAGTATGTAATGGAGAAAGTGTAAAAAAGAAGTTAGTTGACTATTGCTAAGGATGGATGAATAAAAGCCAATAAGCAAAAGTATACTAAGAATTACTTTGTTTTTTTTCGAAATTAATGGAATGGTTTTGATTGATAAAACAATAACTGTTAACAATAAAGATTGAGCGAGCCTCTTTGTATCAAATAAATTTGCAGTAAAAACGCTCGTAATAAAAATAGTTATTAAAAAGATTGCTGGAAAATAAAAAATAATTCTTTTCATAATGAGTGGAGAGGGGCAGGCCCCTCTTATTAGTTTGGACTAAGTGCCGCGGCAGTTAGAAGGGCGATATTTGTCATCTACATTACCGCCAGTACAAGTCCATTTGATAGAGCCGCCACCAGCAACGCTTGGAGTTATAACTATAGTTTTACCGCTTTCAACTTTATTATTGTAAGTTATAGTTATTACACCATCATTTACTGCCACACCAGTTACTGCATTACCAGTTATAGATGTGCTAGCTGGTAAACCGGCCGCAGTATTATCTGTAGGCCAGCCTGCTTCAGAAACGTAGTATTCTGTAACTGCAGCTTTAGCTGATGCACCTAGGGTAATGCCTTCGCTCACATGTGCACGTTTTGTATAGTCTTGATAAGCAGGTAATGCTACTGCTGCAAGAATACCGATGATTGCTACTACAATCATTAATTCAATTAGGGTGAACCCCTGTTGTTTTTGAGTCATTGTTTTCATGTTTCCTCTCCTAAAGGATAGATTTTTGTAACTTAAATCACTTAAGCGGCAAATGCCTTACTTAATTTAACTGATTTACTTTACAGTTTTACTTAAAATTAATTTTATTACACTTTAGCTTTAGAGTATGAAACACAAAAGCTAGGCGTGAATTCATTATGTTTAGTACTAATTATAAAAGTTTACTAAGAGCACTACACGTTGTAGCAACAAATAGTATAGGCATAAAGTAAGTAGTTTAGTTGCTTTAGTTTTTAATTTTATTTTTAAAAATAAAGAACAACTAAAGGTTCTAGTTGTTTATGATTAACTTTTAAAGCAAAGTAATACAACAGTATTAGTCTATCATTTTATTTTAGTATTTAGCACGTATCTTCTCATAAAAAAGCGATTTTATTTAACAATTTGTTACAAAGTAAGCCTTTTGGGTTATTTAATGCTTTTTTACTTAACTTGTCAATTGATTAGCCGTATTAATTACCTGAAATAGCTCTAAAGTTGTTCAAAACGCATCGATAAATCGATTGATTGTAAGTTTTTTGTTAATGCCCCGCTTGATATAAAATCAACACCTGCTTGTGAGTAAGTTTTGAGCGTTTCTAGGGTCATATTGCCTGAAACCTCTAATTTTGCTCGCTTATTGGTTAAAATTACGGCTTGTTTAATCTGCTCTACGCTAAAGTTGTCTAGCATAATTATGTCGGCGCCAGCATCAATAGCTTGCTTAAGCTCTGGGAGTGATTCTACTTCCACTTCAACAGGTTTGTTTGGGTGGTTTTGTTTAGCCTGAGCTACAGCTTTGTTTATTGTGCCACAAGCCGCTATATGATTTTCTTTAATTAAAAAGGCATCAAATAAACCAATGCGATGGTTTGCACCGCCGCCACATTTTACTGCGTATTTTTGAAGTGCTCGCAGACCGGGTATGGTTTTACGTGTATCAAGTAGCTGCGTAGTTGTACCGCTCAGCTCTTTTACATAATGCGCTGTAGTAGTTGCAGTGCCTGACAGAGTTTGTACAAAGTTAAGTGCAGTACGTTCGGCGGTTAATATTGAACGAGCCGAGCCAATAGCGGTAAATAATGTGCTGTTTGCTTTAACTGCGTCGCCATCATTTATAAGTACATTAACTTCAACACTTGGGTCTACTTGTTTAAATACTTCAAGGATGATGTCTTTTCCGCAAAAAATGCAGTCTTCGCGGGTGATTACTTTGGCGCTCGCTTGCTCGTTTTGTGGGATCAATTGCGCGGTTATATCGCCTTCTTGTGCTGTTTGATAATTTAAATCTTCGTCAAGTGCTAGAGTAACAAGCTGAGTGATAAGGGTGTGCGAAATAGACATAAAATGCTCATAAGCGTTAATAAATTAAACAAATTTTACTATGTTTATAAAAGAAAGAGAAGCGGCTAGCCTCTAGCTACTGAAAGATAATAGCGTGAAGTGAATAGTGAATTTGCGCTCACAAGGTAGCTTTGAGATATTTGTAGGTGAGGTTTTATACCTCGCTTGTTACTATCATTTTTTTAATAAATCCATTAGCATCAGCGATATGTATATCTTGATATTTATATAATAAACGTATCATGAAAATAGATTTAAACGGTGTTTTAAGTACGGTAGCGCAGCGGGCTTGCTCGCATTTTGATGAGCGCCCTGATGAGGATGATATTTCTTTATTGGTTATTCATAATATATCGTTGCCAGCAGGGCAGTTTGGTACGCCATTTGTAGACGATTTATTTATGGGAAATATTGACTGCAATGCTCATCCGAGTTTTAGTGACTTAAAGAATTTACGTGTATCGGCCCATTGCTTTATAAAACGCACTGGTGAGGCTATACAATACGTGCCCTTTGAGAAGCGTGCTTGGCATGCTGGGCAATCTGAGTTTGAGGACGTGCCTGCTTGTAATAACTTTAGTATTGGCATTGAGCTTGAAGGTACCGACACCACGCCATATTCTTTAGCGCAGTACAAAACATTAACTACACTTAGTAAATCTATAATGCAACGCTATCCAAAAATCACCCCTTCGCGTATTGTTGGGCATTGCGATATTGCCCCAGGGCGTAAAACTGATCCTGGCAGTAGCTTTAATTGGCCATTGTTTTTTAATATGCTTGAACAACTAAGTTAAGAGAGTTATTCCCATGATTTTAGTTTCTATAATAATTGCATTAATACTAGAGCGCTTAGGGGCTCGGTCTAATTACTGGCAGATAAGTTATTACGCAAATGGTTATTTAAATCGCTCTAATAAATTACTTGGTGATAAGGGCTTATTTAGCTCAGCACCGGGCTTTTTAATTTGGCTTTTACTTCCAGTGATTGCGATGGCACTAATTTATTGTTTATCTGATTTTGTTTTGTGGCAGTTGGGCATTAATATCGCAGTGCTTTTAGTGTGCTTTGGTTGTGCTAAGCAGCGTGCTTTATACAAGTCTTACTTAAATGCGTTAACACGAGATGATGGTACTGCTGCATCTTTATATGCGTTGCAAATAGGGCAAAAGCGTACTGAAGGCGAAGAAAACGGTGAAACCTTTGGCCAAACATTGGCGTGGGTAAACTTTAGATTTTACTGTGCGGTTATTTTTTGGTTTGTTGTTTTAGGGGCGCCAGGTGCGGTTTTATATGCGTTAGTGCGTACCTTAGCCGATTTAGTACGAGAAGATCATAAAGTAATATTTGCTAAGCGGTTTAAGCTTATACACAAACTTTTATTTTGGCTCGACTGGTTACCTGCACGTATTACCAGCTTTGGTTATTTAGTAATAGGTAACTTTAATAAAGGCACTAGCTGTTGGCTACGTTACGTACTTAACTTTAAATCTCCAAATCGCGAAGTAGTTACGTGTACTGCACTGGCTGCAGAGCAAGTTGAAAAGCGTTATTACGGCTGTACCTACGAAGCCACTTGTATGATTAAGCTGGTTAAGCGTAATGTGCTTTTTTACTTAGTACTTATAGCGCTACTTACATTATTTGGCGGGCTATCGTAGTCGCGATTTTACATCGCGCATTGTGGTTTGTGGTTGGGTCATTGGTCGGTTAATATCGCTATAATGTCGCGGGGTAAACCCGCTGCTACGATATTTGCGTAGTCGCGATTTTATATCGCGCATTGTGGTTTGTGGTTTGTGGTTGGGAGGTTAGTTGTCAAATGTCGCGGGGTAAATCCGCTGCTACGATATTTGCGTAGTCGCGATTTTACATCGCGCATTGTGTTTTTCGGTTGGGAGATTAGTTGCCAAATATCGCGGGGTAAACCCGCTGCTACGATATTTGCGTAATTGCGATTTTACATCGCGCATTGTGTTTTATGTTTAGGTAATTGCTCGGTTAATGGTCGCGGGGTAAACCCGCTGCTACGATATTGCGTAATTGCGATTTTACATCGCGCATTGTGATTGGGTTAATGTTGCCCAATGTAGCTGCTACGATGTCGCGGGGTAAACCCGCTGCTACGATATTTGCGTAGTCGCGGTTTTATATCGCGCATTGTGTTTTTCGGTTGGGAGGTTAGTTGCCAAATGTCGCGGGTAAACCCGCTGCTACGATATTGCGTAGTCGCGATTTTATATCGCGCATTGTGCTTGATGCGTAGGTAATTGTTTGGCTAATGGTCGCGGGGTAAACCCGCTGCTACGATATTTGCGTAATCGCTATTTTATATCGCGCATTGTGTTTTATGTTTAGTTGATTGCTCGGCTAATGGTCGCGGGGTAAACCCGCTGCTACGATATTTGCGTAGTCGCGATTTTATATCGCGCAATATGTTTGATGGGTAGGTAATTGCTCGGCTAATGGTCGCGGGGTAAACCCGCTGCTACGAGTTTAGGTAAATACTGTCCCAATATGGGTAGTCTGCAATGTTTTCTATTAAATTTGCACGTAAAGGGTTCGCTACTATGTACCTAGCACAGCTATTTAAATCTTCGGTATTTCTTATTAAGTGATCATAAAACCCTTTCTGCCAAAGCTTTTGTTTGCCAAATTGTCTATACACCGAGGCTGAGCGTCCTTTGAAGCTTCTAATTACCTCGCTTAATGTTGCGCTATCGGATAATTGTAATAACCAATGAATATGGTTTGGCATTATCACGAAAGTATTTTATTTAATCAGTTGCTCTCTTTCTAATCCCCTCATTTCATTGATAATAGCTCTATTAATTATTAAGCTTGTGAATAGATTGTTTCGCTCATGACAAACCAGTGTAATAGCATAATAGTGGTTTGCTTTTGATACTCTTCCCTTTCGTAATAAATATGAACGATGCATAACATACCCGTATTTTAGCAATCACAGACCCACGAATTTAAAGCATATGCAATTTCTATAAATTTGCGTAGTCGCGATTTTATATCGCGCATGTGTTTATGGTTGGTTGGATTATTGCTCGGCTAATGGTCGCGGGGGTAAACCCGCTGCTACGATATTGCGTAGTCGCGAGTTTACATCGCGCATTGTGGTTTACTTTTATCCTGTTGTTAATTTCTTTAATAAATTCAACTAGAGTTAACACTCTATTTTTCTGGTCAGACCATTTATTTTCATCTCATTAACTTTGTAATTATTTTTGCAAATTGTGCTTTGTTTAATCTTCGTTCAAAATGCGTTACGCTACGTTACCCGTATAAGTAGACTGTAAATTGACAGCTATTAGGGTTTTTGATACCTTATTGAAAATTTTTGGTATGACCAATTTACCTTTTGGGTAAATCATACTGCTTAAAGCCCTGTTTTATGGGCTCTTGGTATTTATACAACGCGGACGTTGATTCATGTCTTTAAAGATTAAAGCGGCAAAGTTATCTGATGTTATTTTACAGCAACTTGAGAACATGATTCTTGAAGGCTCGTTAGCACCAGGTGAAAAGTTGCCACCAGAGCGTGAACTAGCAAAGCAATTTGAAGTGTCTCGCCCGTCACTGCGCGAGGCAATTCAAAAATTAGAAGCAAAAGGTTTAGTTACGCGTCGCCAAGGTGGCGGCACGTTTGTAAAAAATCAGCTCGAAGAAGGGCTTACTGATCCACTTTTTGATTTGATTAGTAAACACCCTGAATCGCAGTTTGATTTACTTGAATTTCGTCATGCATTAGAAGGGATTGCTGCTTACTACGCGGCACTGCGCGGGACCAGCAACGATTTTAGCAAAGTGAAAGAAAGCTTTGATAAAATTGCCCTAGTTAATGATGATTTACAGCAAAAAGCAAAAGCAATTAATGCATTTCACTTTAGCGTGGCAGAAGCCTCGCATAATGTGGTTTTACTGCATTTAGTTAGAGGTATGAAAGCGCTGCTTGAGCAAAATGTATTGCAAAATTTAACTGTTCTATTAAAAAAGTCAGATATTAGCAGTCAGTTAGCCCAGCATAGGCGTTTATTAATGGATGCCGTTATTGACGGTAATCCAGAACAAGCCCGTTTAGCAAGTAATGCGCACTTAGCATTTATAGAAGAAGCACTACTTGAAGCAGGCAAGGAACATTCGCGAATTGAACGTAGTTTAAGACGCACCAAACAAAATTAAGCTAGTACATTGCTACTTTGAACACACAAAATTAAGTAACAGTGATATTAAATTAAAACATTCGTATTTTAAACATAAGGAAACCTCCATATGTCTGAAGTCAATAAAATTGACGTAGACGCGCTAGAAACACAAGAGTGGTTACAAGCTCTTGAATCAGTTGTGCGCGAAGAAGGTGTTGAACGAGCTCAGTTTTTACTTGAGCAAGTGTTAGAGCAAGCCCGTTTAGACGGCGTTGATATGCCAACGGGTATTACCACGAACTACGTTAATACTATTCCTGTAGATCAAGAACCGGCTTACCCAGGTGATGTAAACCTTGAGCGCCGTATTCGTTCGATCATACGTTGGAACGCGATTATGATCGTTCTACGTGCATCGAAAAAAGATCTCGACTTAGGCGGCCATATGGCGTCTTACCAATCATCTGCTGCATTTTATGAAGTGTGTTTTAACCATTTCTTTAAAGCGCCAAATGACGTAGACGGTGGTGACTTAGTTTATTACCAAGGTCATATTTCTCCGGGTATATATGCACGTGCGTTTGTTGAAGGTCGTTTATCGGCTGCACAATTAGATAACTTCCGCCAAGAAGTTGATGGCGAAGGCTTACCATCGTACCCACACCCTAAGTTAATGCCTGAATTTTGGCAGTTCCCTACGGTATCAATGGGCTTAGGTCCTATTTCGTCTATTTACCAAGCGCGCTTCTTAAAATACTTAGATGGTCGTGGCTTAAAAGATACTAAAAACCAACGTGTATACGCGTTTTTAGGTGACGGTGAAATGGATGAGCCAGAATCACGTGGCGCTATCTCTTTTGCTGCACGTGAAAAACTAGATAACCTTTGTTACTTAGTTAACTGTAACTTACAGCGTTTAGACGGCCCAGTTATGGGTAATGGTAAAATTATTCAAGAGCTAGAAGGCTTGTTTAAAGGCGCTGGCTGGAACGTAATTAAACTAGTATGGGGCAGCGGTTGGGATATTCTTCTAGCTAAAGACACAACGGGTAAATTACTACAGTTAATGAACGAAACTGTTGATGGCGATTACCAAACATATAAAGCTAAAGATGGCGCGTACGTACGTGAAAACTTCTTTGGTCGTTACCCAGAAACAGCAGCACTTGTTGCTGACATGACAGATGACGAAATTTTCGCGCTTAAGCGTGGTGGTCATGAGTCATCAAAATTATTTGCTGCATTTAAAAAAGCAGAAGACACGAAAGGCCGTCCAACTGTAATTCTTGCTAAAACTGTAAAAGGTTACGGCATGGGTGAAGCAGCTGAAGGTAAAAACATTGCGCACCAAGTGAAAAAAATGGACATGTCGCATGTTGCACATTTACGTTCACGACTTGGTCTTGATGACTTAGTATCTGAAGATCAATTAAAAGAATTACCATACTTAGAGCTTGAAGAAGGTTCTCCTGAGTATAAATACCTACATGCTCGTCGTGATGCACTTAAAGGTTATACACCTAAGCGTATCCCACGTTTTAGTGAAAAATTAGCGTTGCCAGAAGTAGATGCATTTAAGCCGCTACTTGAGGAGCAAAAACGTGATATCTCTACGACTATGGGCTTTGTTCGTGCACTTAATATCTTATTAAAAGATAAAGGCATTGGTAAAAACATCGTACCAATTATTGCCGATGAAGCACGTACATTTGGTATGGAAGGTTTATTCCGTCAAATCGGTATTTACAATCCACATGGCCAAAACTATACGCCACAGGATCGTGATATTGTTTCTTACTATAAAGAAGCAACATCTGGTCAAGTACTTCAAGAAGGTATTAATGAGTTAGGTGCAATGTCGTCATGGGTTGCTGCTGCAACATCATACAGCACTAACGATTTACCAATGATCCCATTCTACATTTACTACTCTATGTTTGGTTTCCAACGCGTTGGTGACATGGCATGGATGGCGGGCGATCAACAAGCACGTGGTTTCTTATTAGGTGCTACTGCGGGTCGTACAACGTTAAATGGTGAAGGCTTGCAACACGAAGATGGTCACAGTCATATTCTTGCTAATACGGTTCCTAACTGTATTTCTTATGACCCAACTTACGCGTTTGAAGTAGCTGTTATTGTACAAGACGGTATTCGTCGTATGTACGGTGATGACCAAGAAAATATTTACTATTACCTAACGCTTATGAACGAAAACTACCATCAGCCAGCTATGCCAGAAGGCGCTGAAGAAGGTATTCGTAAGGGTATTTACAAGCTTGAAAGTTACGAAGGTAAAAAAGCCAACGTACAGTTATTAAGCTCAGGTACTATTATGACTGAAGTACGTAAAGCCGCTACGATTCTAAGCGAAGAGTATGGCATTGCGTCTGACGTGTTCTCTGTAACGTCTTTCAACGAATTAACGCGTGAAGGTCAAGATGTTGAACGTTTCAACATGCTTAATCCTGAAGGCGAGCAAAAAACAGCATATATCACAAGCGTATTAAACGACTCTGTGACTGTTGCAGCAACGGATTACATGAAAAACTACGCAGAACAAGCGCGTTCATTCATTCCAAGCAGCAACTACAAAGTGCTAGGTACAGATGGTTACGGTCGCTCTGATAGCCGTGAAAACCTACGTCGTCACTTTGAAGTTAACGCGGGCTACGTTGTAGTTGCTACATTATCTGAACTTGCTAAACGCGGTGAAGTTGAGAAGTCAGTAGTTGTTGAAGCTCTTAAAAAGTTCAACATCGACACTAACAAACTTAACCCACTGTACGCATAAGAGGTTTGCAATGAGTATTGAAATTAAAGTACCAGATATTGGTGACGATGAAGTAGAAGTAACCGAAATATTAGTAAGCGTTGGCGACAAAGTAGATGTTGACCAATCCTTACTGAATGTTGAAGGCGACAAAGCATCAATGGAAATACCGGCTTCGCAAGCGGGTACAGTGAAAGAAATTAAAGTAAACGTTGGCGATACCGTTACAACGGGCTCTTTAGTATTTTTGTTTGAAGGCGAGAGTGAAAGCACTGGTGAGGAAAATACATCAGCCGCTGCTCCTGCTAAATCTGAAGAGGCAGCACCCGCTGCTTCTACAGGTTCTTCGACTAAAGAAGTAACAGTTCCAGATATTGGCGATGATGAAGTTGAAGTAACTGAAATTATGGTTGCTGTTGGCGACACCGTTGAAGAAGAGCAATCTATCTTAAACGTTGAAGGCGACAAAGCGGCAATGGAAGTACCTGCTCCATTTGCCGGTACAGTTAAAGAAATTAAAGTAGCCGCTGGCGATACCGTTAAAACAGGCTCATTAGTGTTTGTTTTTGAAGTAGCAGGCAGCGAATCTGCAGCACCGGCCAAAAAGTCGGCTCCTGTAGAAGCGCCAGCAGCTAGTTCAACTGAAAACGCAGCTCCAAGTACTAAAGAAGTGAATGTACCTGATATTGGTGGCGATGAAGTTGAAGTAACTGAAATTATGGTTGCAGTTGGCGATACGGTTGAAGAAGATCAATCAATCTTAAACGTTGAAGGCGACAAAGCTGCAATGGAAGTACCAGCTCCATTTGCAGGTACAGTTAAAGAAATTAAAGTAGCCGCTGGCGATAAAGTATCGACAGGCTCATTAATTTTTGTATTTGAAGTTGCAGGCAGTGCGCCAGCAGCATCTGCACCCGCTGAAAAATCAGCACCTGCAGCGGCACCAAAAGCAGAGTCTAAACCGGCTCAAGCAGCACCTGGAAAAGCAAGTAACGAAAGCTTCACAGAAAACAGCGCGTATGCTCATGCATCGCCAGTTGTTCGCCGCTTAGCGCGTGAGTTTGGTATTAACCTAGCTAACGTTAAAGGCACTGGTCGCAAAGCCCGTATAGTTAAAGAAGACGTGCAAAACTATGTTAAAAACTTAGTTAAGCAAGTTGAGTCTGGTCAGTTATCGGCTAGCAAAGGTAATACTGGTGGCGGTGAGCTGGGTCTTATTCCATGGCCTAAAGTAGATTTTGCTAAGTTTGGTGAAATTGAAGAGCAAAAGCTTTCTCGTATTCAAAAACTGTCGGGTAAAAACTTACACCGTAACTGGGTACAAATTCCACATGTTACACAGTTTGACGAAGCTGATATCACAAGCCTTGAAGTATTCCGTAAAGAGCAAAATGTGCTTAGCGAGAAGAAAAAGCTGGGTGTTAAAATTACGCCACTTGTGTTTGTAATGAAAGCAGCTGCGAAAGCACTTGCTGAATTTCCAAAATTCAACTCGTCGCTTTCTGAAGATGGCGAAAGCTTAATTCTTAAGAAGTATATTAACATTGGTGTTGCGGTTGATACGCCAAACGGTTTAGTTGTACCAGTGTTTAAAGATGTTGATAAAAAAGGCATTATTGAACTATCACGCGAATTAATGGAAGTATCTGTTAAAGCACGTGACGGGAAGCTTACATCGTCTGATATGCAAGGTGGTTGTTTTACTATTTCTAGCCTTGGCGGTATTGGCGGTACGGCATTTACGCCGATTGTTAATGCACCAGAAGTGGCTATTTTAGGTGTCTCTAAATCTGAAATGAAACCTAAATGGAATGGCAAAGAATTTGAACCTAAGTTAATGGTTCCGCTGTCTATGTCATACGACCATAGGGTTATTGACGGAGCCTTAGCTGCACGCTTTACTGTGACTCTTGCAAGTTACATGAGCGATATTCGCCAATTGGTGATGTAATCGTTAGATAATAAATAGAATCAAATCCCAGCCAGTTGTTTTTAGCTGGGATTTTTACCATTTGCAATGATACAATCTTTGTACGAATTGCATCACTTTGTGCGCTGCTTACTCTTTCTGCCTTGCAGAAACATGGCAGTTAAATTTTAGGGCAGTGTCCCGTTCAAACAATTAAGGTAAAAGCATGAGCAACGAATTAAAAACTCAAGTTGTTATACTAGGCGGTGGTCCTGGTGGTTATTCTGCGGCTTTCCGTGCTGCTGACTTGGGCTTAGAAGTTACATTGGTAGAATCTCGTGAAACATTAGGCGGCGTATGTCTTAATGTTGGTTGTATTCCTTCAAAAGCACTTTTACACGTAGCTAAAGTGATTGATGATGCAGCTGAAATGTCATCTCATGGTGTTACTTTTGGCGCACCAAAGATCGATCTTGACCAAGTTCGTACTTGGAAAGATTCTGTAGTTGGCCAGTTAACTGGTGGACTAGAGGGCATGGCTAAAATGCGTAAAGTGAAAGTTGTATCTGGTTACGGCAAATTCACTGGCAGTAATACTTTAGTAGTTGAAGGCGCAGATGGCGCAACAACTATCACGTTTGATAACGCGATTATTGCAGCAGGTTCTAAACCAGTTAACTTACCTTTTATCCCACAAGATGACCGTGTAATTGATTCAACTGGCGCGCTAGAGCTTAAAGATGTACCAGAAAAACTACTTGTACTTGGTGGTGGTATTATCGGTCTTGAAAT
Source organism: Pseudoalteromonas sp. Z1A8 (assembly GCF_011378855.1). Taxonomy (GTDB): domain Bacteria; phylum Pseudomonadota; class Gammaproteobacteria; order Enterobacterales; family Alteromonadaceae; genus Pseudoalteromonas. The sequence continues at coordinate 53,064 of NZ_WTLB01000031.1, forward strand.
GGGTACTGTTTACCGTGCTCTTGGTTCTGCAATTGATGTTGTAGAATTTGCTGACCAATTAGTGCCAGCAGCTGATAAAGACATTATCAAAATTTACCAAAAATACGTAAGCAAAAAATTCAACGTAATGCTTTCAACTAAAGTTGTTGGCGTTGAAGCTAAAAAAGACGGCTTATACGTAACGTTTGAAGGTAAAAACGCACCAGCAGAACCTGTACGTTACGACAAAGTGCTTGTTGCAGTTGGCCGTACTCCAAACGGTAACTTACTTGATGCTGATAAAGCAGGCGTAAACGTTGATGAGCGTGGCTTTATTAATGTTGATAAGCAATTACGTACTAACGTAAGCCATATTTTTGCAATTGGTGACTTAGTTGGCCAACCTATGCTTGCGCATAAAGCGGTTCATGAAGGTCATGTTGCTGCAGAAGTTATTTCTGGTCAGAAGCATTTCTTCGACCCTAAATGTATTCCTTCGATTGCGTACACTGACCCAGAAATCGCTTGGGTAGGTGTTACTGAGAAAGAAGCAAAAGAGCAAGGCTTAAAAATTGAAACTGCGGTATTCCCGTGGGCAGCATCTGGCCGTGCTATTGCATCTGCTCGTACTGAAGGTTCTACAAAACTTATTTTTGATAAAGAAAGTGGTCGTATAATCGGTGGTGCTATGATCGGTATTAACGCGGGCGAAATGCTTGGCGAAATCGGTTTAGGTATTGAAATGGGTGCAGATGGTGAAGACTTAGCGCTTACTATTCATGCTCACCCTACATTGAACGAATCAATCGGCCTTGCAGCTGAAATTTTTGAAGGTTCAATCACTGACTTACCAAACAAAAAAGCAGTTAAAAAGAAGTAATTTAACTTTTTAGCATTTGTTTGAAAACCCAGCTTTGGCTGTAATGCCGATCATTTAAGAAATAGTTAATAGCACTTGAACGATCTTCTAGGTATGTAAGAATCCGAATTATTTTGTAGAATTCGGATTTTTTTATGCAACTTTCTAATGCTCTCGATATTATCAACAACATCAAACCTAATGAAGTTGAAACA
>NZ_WTLB01000032.1 GCF_011378855.1 Pseudoalteromonas sp. Z1A8
TATTAAATACTAGACGCACAGGCAAGCTCACTGACTTCGATGTGATAAATGATAGCTAATCATTTATCAATGAGAGATACAAGACGCGCAGCTTGCTGGCGTTTTAAAGCAACGCTTTTACAGTTATTCAAACAAAAAAGCCCGCGCTGTTTTTCACAGTGCGGGCTTTTCAATTACTTACTTTATTTAATCAAATACTATTAAAAAAGCTCGTTTGCTTTGCTTACAATGTTTGCCACTGTAAAACCAAAGTGCTCAAACAGCTCGCCTGCAGGTGCTGACTCACCAAAAGTAGTCATACCTACTACTGCGCCGTTTAGGCCTACGTACTTGTACCAGTAGTCAGCAATACCCGCTTCTACTGCTACGCGGCGTGAAACTGATGCCGGTAATACGCTTTCTTTGTATGCTGCGCTTTGCGTTTCAAAGGCATCAGTACAAGGCATAGATACAACACGTACCTTTTTACCTTGGCTGCGTAGTTCGCTTGCTGAATCTTGTGCTAGTTGCACTTCAGAGCCCGTCGCAATAAAGATAATCTCTGGATTGCCGTCACAGCTAAGGATGTAACCACCCTTTTTAACGTCACTTAATTGCTGTGCGTCACGCGCTTGTTGCTCAAGACCTTGGCGAGTAAAGATTAACGATGTAGGACCGTCTTTACGCTCAATAGCTTGTTGCCATGCAATTGCCGACTCAACTTGGTCACACGGACGCCAGTTGTATAAGTTAGGCGTTAAACGCATGCTTGCAATTTGCTCTACTGGTTGGTGAGTTGGACCATCTTCACCTAAACCAATTGAATCGTGCGTGTATACAAAAATGCTTGGTTGCTTCATTAATGCAGCCATACGTACGGCATTTTTTGCATATTCAACAAACATTAAGAACGTAGCACCGTAAGGAATAAAGCCTTTATGAAGGGCAATACCATTCATAATTGCTGACATACCAAACTCACGCACACCGTAATAAATGTAGTTACCGCTTGCATCATCGCGTGTTAAACCTTTAGAGCCATCCCAAATTGTTAAGTTTGAGCCAGCTAAATCGGCTGAGCCACCCATAAATTCTGGTAATAACGGACCAAACGCATTTAATGCATTTTGCGACGCTTTACGAGACGCTGGGTTTGCTGGGTTTGCTTGTAATTGCTCAATATACGCTTGAGATTTTTCAGCCCAATCGCCAGGCAGTTCGTTATTAATACGACGCTTATATTCAGCTGCAAGCTCTGGGTATGCTTTTGCGTATGCTGCAAATTTTTCGTCCCAGCTTGATTCAAGCTGTTGACCTTTTTCTTTGCTATCCCATTGTGCGTAAATATCATCAGGAATTTCGAACGCATCGCCAGTCCAACCTAAGAATTCGCGAGACGCTTTAATTTCGTCATCACCTAGTGGTGCACCGTGACAATCGTGGCTACCAGATTTATTAGGTGAGCCGTAACCAATAATTGTTTTACAACAAATTAGTGAAGGTTTATCGGTAACGCTTTTTGCTTCGCTAATTGCAGCACTTATAGCATCGCTGTCGTGACCATCAACACCACTAATTACATGCCAACCGTAGGCTTTAAAACGAGCTGGCGTGTCATCTGTAAACCAACCTTCTACTTCACCATCGATAGAAATGCCGTTGTCATCCCAAAATGCAACAAGTTTACCAAGGCCTAATGTGCCAGCAAGTGAACCCGCTTCATGAGAAATACCTTCCATTAGGCAACCGTCGCCCATAAATGCATAGGTAAAGTGATCAACAATATCGTGACCTTCACGGTTAAACTGTGCAGCTAGCGCCTTTTCAGCAATTGCCATACCTACGGCATTTGTGATCCCTTGACCTAATGGACCCGTAGTAGTTTCGATTCCTGGTGCATAACCGTATTCAGGGTGACCTGGTGTTTTAGAATGCATTTGACGGAAGTTTTTAATTTCGTCCAATGGTAAATCGTAACCACTTAGGTGCAATAGAGAATAGATAAGCATTGAACCGTGGCCGTTTGAAAGAATAAATCTGTCACGGTCAGCCCACTCTGGATTTGTTGGGTTATGCTTTAGATAATCGCGCCATAGTACTTCTGCGATATCGGCCATGCCCATAGGGGCTCCAGGGTGACCAGATTTGGCCTTTTGTACTGCGTCCATTGACAAGACGCGAATAGCATTTGCAAGTTCTTTGCGAGATGGCATGAATTCTCCTACCTTTATGTGTATTTGCGCGGGTATTTATGTAATCGTTTATGCTCATAAGTCACTTAAGAGCTTTTATGGCACCATTCTTACTTATTGTGGGGGCTGTGTGCAATTAAAAACCCCATAAAAATGAGGCATTATGAATATTTTTTAAGACCAAAAAGTTATTATACATTTTATTTAGACGTCTAGGCGTAAAAACACTATGCAAGGTGTTTTGTTTTCGATAAAATACGCCCCTTAATTTTTTAGCGCTAATACCGACGTTTGTGAAGCGCAATATTTGTGAGCAGAATTACAATGGCAAAACATTTATTTACTTCTGAATCAGTTTCTGAAGGTCATCCGGATAAAATCGCCGATCAAATCTCTGATGCGGTACTTGATGCTATCCTAGAGCAAGACTCTCATGCCCGTGTTGCATGCGAAACTTACGTAAAAACCGGTATGGTTATGGTTGGTGGTGAAATCACTACTAGCGCATGGGTTGATATCGAAGAAATTACACGTAAAACAATTCGTGACATTGGCTACACAAATTCAGACATGGGTTTCGATGCAGACTCGTGTGCAATTTTAAACACTATTGGTAAACAGTCTCCTGACATTAACCAAGGTGTTGACCGTACTAGCCCAGAAGAACAAGGCGCTGGCGACCAAGGCTTAATGTTTGGTTACGCATGTAACGAGACAGAAGTACTAATGCCTGCTCCAATTACTTACTCACACCGTTTAGTTCAGCGCCAAGCTGAGGTTCGTAAAAGCGGCGAGCTTAACTGGTTACGCCCAGATGCAAAATCTCAAGTTACTTTTGCATACGAAAATGGCAAACCAGTAGGTATTGATGCTGTAGTACTTTCTACTCAGCACAGCGAAGATATTTCACAAAAAGATTTAGTAGAAGCGGTGATGGAAACAATCATCAAGCCGGTACTTCCTGCAGAACTTATTACAAGTGCAACTAAGTTTTTCATTAACCCAACAGGTCGCTTTGTAATTGGCGGACCAATGGGCGATTGTGGTTTAACTGGTCGTAAAATCATTGTAGATACATACGGTGGTATGGCTCGTCACGGTGGTGGTGCTTTCTCTGGTAAAGATCCATCAAAAGTTGACCGTAGTGCTGCATACGCTGCACGTTACGTAGCTAAAAATGTAGTGGCTGCTGGCCTTGCTGATAAGTGTGAGCTACAAGTTTCTTACGCAATTGGTGTTGCAGAGCCAACTTCTATCAGCGTTGAAACGTTTGGTACAAGCAAGCTAGAAGAAAGCCGTTTAATCGAGCTTATTCGTGAACACTTTGACCTACGCCCTTACGGCTTAATTCAAATGCTTGATTTAGAGCGCCCTATCTACCTTCCTACAGCGGCTTACGGCCACTTTGGTCGTGAAGAGTTCCCATGGGAACGTACAGATAAAGCAGACGCACTTCGCGCAGCTGCTGGCCTTTAAGCCAAAATTGTTGTAGTAAATTAAAAACGGCCCTTTTAAGGGCCGTTTTTACATCTAAAACTTATTCGCTATATTGTTTGTAGAGCGCCGACAAAATAACTATTAAATCGACCTCGAATTCTTTTGTACTTTAGGTATATACTCATTTCATTATAAAAGCTTTAGGGACAGTTAAATGGCCGATAACTTTCGTGTTATATTTTCAGGACTTGCCGATAACGTTGACATAAAAACAGCGTGCGCAAACTTAGCTGCAAAATTAAAAACGTCAGATGAAAAAGTAGCTCTTTTTTTTAAAGGTAAGCCACTGTTTACACCAAGCGATAAAGACAAAGCGTTAAAACAGGCTAAATTACTAGCAAGCTTAGGCATTAAAAGTAAGCTTCAAGCTGTTTCAAACATCATTCAAAATGGCTCAAACCCTGCTGCAAATAACAACCAACGTGATGAACGTATTTTTGATGCACTCGATTACATCACTAGCAGCTTAATTCGCCTTGAAGAAAAACTAGATGAGTTAGAGCAACGTCTTCCTGAAACTCAATTAAAAGCACCAGACGAAAATATTGACGAATGGCAAGATGACGACCTAATGCTAGATGATGACTTAGCAACACCTAAAAAACGTAGCAACTTACTTTTGTATTCACTAATTGCTACTGCCACAACGTTGCTAATAGTGTTGGCTATTTTTTTAGTTTTTCCTGATTTATTCTCTTTTTAGTAGCGGTTTAATAATTTAATGAGCAATAAGCGCGCACAAATAAGAACTGATATTCGTGAAATTCGTAATAACTTGTCAAATAATCAGCAAGTAATTGCTGCTCAATCGCTAAAAATGAATTTTATTCAACATCTAAAAAGCGAAAAAACAACGAATTCAAAGCATATTGCCATTTATTTAAGTAACGATGGAGAACTAGACACCTCATTGTTAATTAAAGAATTATGGAGTTTAAAGCATGCTATTCACCTACCTATAATACACCCATTTAATGGCGCTAATTTACTATTTCAGCGCTATGAGAAAAACTCACCCATGAGAGCAAATCGCTATGGTATCTTGGAGCCTAAGCTGAACTGCTCTCAAATATGCCCATTACCAGCGCTTGATTACCTCCTTATGCCATTAGTTGCATTTGACAAACAAGGTAATCGCCTAGGAATGGGAGGTGGGTTTTACGACAGAACATTGGCACGTTTACACGAACAAAATTGGCAAAAACCGCAACTAATTGGCCTTGCACATGAATGCCAAAAAGTTGAAACTTTACCAATAGAATCGTGGGATGTACCACTTAAAACCATTATCACCCCAGATAAAACATACAGTTGGTAACATTTAAATTTAGTTACTAACCGCATATTTCTGACATATATGAGCACAAAGCAATGACACAAGACGAATTAAAAAAAGCAGCTGCTTGGGCAGCACTCGAGTTTGTAAAAGAAAACACCATTGTAGGCGTAGGTACAGGCTCTACTGTTAACCATTTTATTGATGCTCTTGGCTCAGTAAAAGACACTATTGTAGGCGCGGTATCTAGCTCAGAAGCTTCAACTGCGCGACTACAAGCGTTAGGTATTGAAGTATTTGAGCTTAATAATGTTGCTGCTTTAGATGTATACGTTGATGGCGCTGACGAAATAAACGCTCAGAACGAAATGATTAAAGGTGGCGGTGCAGCCCTTACTCGCGAAAAAATAGTAGCTGCTGTTGCTAAGCAATTTGTGTGTATTGTTGATGACACCAAATTAGTAGATACATTAGGTGATTTTCCGCTTCCGGTAGAAGTTATCCCGATGGCGCGCAGCTACGTTGCACGAGAATTATTAAAACTTGGTGGTGACCCTGTTTATCGCCAAGGTGTTGTTACCGATAACGGTAACGTTATATTAGATGTATTTAACTTAAAAATTACCAATGCTAAACAACTTGAAGCACAAATAAATTCAATTGTTGGCGTAGTTACCAACGGCCTATTTGCGATGCGTGGTGCTGATAAAGTGATTATCGGTACTAAAAATGGGCCACAAATTAAATAGGATGAGGTTATGAGTAAGGTATCGTTAGCAAAAGACAAGATTAAAATTCTCTTGCTTGAAGGTGTTCACCAAAGCGCTGTTGAAACGCTAAAACGTAACGGCTATAGCAATATCGACTACGTTAAAACATCCTTACCTGAGGACGAGCTAAAAGAGCGCATTAAAGATGTTCACTTTGTAGGGCTTCGTTCTCGTACTCATATTAACCAAGCCGTACTAGACTCAGCTGAAAAGCTAGTTGCTGTAGGTTGTTTTTGTATTGGTACAAACCAAGTTGATTTAGATGCAGCACGCGAACGCGGTATTGCTGTATTTAACGCTCCATTTTCTAATACTCGTTCAGTTGCTGAACTTGTACTTGGTGAAATCCTACTTTTATTACGCGGTATTCCAGAGCGTAATGCAGCGGCTCATCGTGGTGGCTGGTTAAAAACAGCAAATGGTTCGTTTGAAGCACGTGGTAAAACTTTAGGTATTATTGGCTACGGTCACATTGGTACTCAGCTAGGCATTATGGCTGAAAACATCGGTATGAACGTTGAATATTACGATATCGAAGATAAGTTATCACTGGGTAATGCAAAGCAAGTGCACAACCTAACTCAGCTGTTACAACGCTCTGATATTATTAGCTTACACGTACCAGAAACACCGCAAACTAAAAACCTAATAGGTAGCGCAGAACTTGCTGTTATGAAGCAGGGATCTATTTTGATCAATGCTTCACGCGGAACTGTTGTTGATATTGATGCACTTGCAGAAGCACTAACAGAGAAAAAACTAAGTGGTGCAGCAATCGATGTATTCCCTACTGAGCCAAAATCTAACGATGAAGAATTTGTATCGCCACTGCGCCAATTCGACAATGTTATTTTAACACCGCACATTGGTGGATCAACACAAGAAGCACAAGAAAACATAGGTATTGAAGTAGCGGGTAAACTGGCTAAATATTCAGATAATGGCTCAACTATTACTGCGGTTAACTTCCCTGAAGTATCGCTGCCTGAGCTTGCTAATCGTAGCCGTTTATTACACGTACACCACAACCGCCCTGGTGTACTAACGCAAATTAACCAAGCGTTTGCACAGCACGGTATTAATATTGCTGCGCAATACCTGCAAACAGACGCATCTATTGGTTATGTAGTTATTGATGTAGATACAGATCAATCTGAGGTAGCACTTAAAGAACTAAGCGCTGTTGAGGGTACAATTAGAGCACGTATTTTACATTAATAAATACTTTTTATATTAAAAAGGGTCACTTCAAAGTGACCCTTTTTTGTATTTAGATTACATATACTTTCTTAAGTATTTTTTGAATACCGGATCTGTTGCAGCCAACTCTTTTTGCTCAGCTAATATCTCTTTTAAAATAGCGCCTGAGGTAAGCGGGTTTGCAAGTACCACTCTAAATACAACGGTAGGTTGATTGTCGTATTTAGAAGGCGTTAAACGAGTACGTGATACAAATGAGCGACCAGACTCTCGCTGACGTTTTTGCATACTGGCAGTAAAACGATTCAGAGAGGCAAAAATATCTAACCGAGTTGCAGCATCTGCTTCGGCTATTGCTTGTTTAATTTGCTTAGGTACATAACGATACGTTAATAAACACAATTCAGGTTCTGAAATAAGCTCAAAGTCTTCATCAGCTTTAATTAAATCAGCAAAGTAATGTGCTTTTTTGATGCTTCGATCAATCAGCATTTCGTAACCTTTACGGCCAATAACACGTAAGCAAGCATGTACTAACATTGCCATACCTGGTCGGCTACCTTCAAGTGTGTGGCTACCTAAGTCTTTTGAACCTTTACGCAATATGTACTCAGCGTGATGCTCTATTGCATCGGTTGCAGCGGGGTCTTTAAATAACACCAAACCCGCGCCCATTGGTACATACATTTGCTTATGTGCATCAATAGTAATTGAATCTGCTCGCTCAACTCCTTTGAGTAAAGGACGATGCGTGTTTGATAAAAGCGTTGCTCCGCCCCATGCCGCATCTACATGAAAATGGCAGTTAATGTCTTGTGCTAAGTCGGCCATTTCATCAAGTGGGTCAATATTACCGGTTTCGGTTGTACCCGCTACCCCAATAATCGCCATTACTTTAATGCCTTGCGATTCAAGCTCACGTGCTTTTTCGCGCATAGCTTTTACATCTACTTTATTATTTTCGCCGGTTTTAATACCAATTAAGTTATCGCGGCCAATACCGAGTAAATCAACCGATTTACCTAATGAGTAATGTCCGCGTTCTGATATTAATACTGCTAAACCTTTATAGCCGTAATGCAGCATACCGGCAATTAGGCCTTGTGCGCCGATACCTCTAAAATCGCCATCGGGTTTTAATAAGCGGTTTCGAGCAATCCAAAGCGCAGTAATATTAGCAACCGTTCCACCAGAGCAAAATGCACCTAATGAGGTTTTAGCACTATGCATCCATTTAGAATAAAACGCATCTTCTTGCCCATAAGCTAAATGATGCATCATTCCAAGCACTTGACGCTCAAGAGGCGTAAACGCTTTAGACGTTTCTATTTTTACTAGATTTTGATTTAGCCCTACCATCAATTTTGACAGCGGTAATAAGAAATGCGGCAAGGCAGAGGTCATGTGACCAATAAAGCTAGGCGCAGCTGTATGCACAGAATGTGCAACAAGTTGCTCCATTATGTCTTGGGCATAAGCAGATACAAACGTTGGATCCTCTGGGATCACTGCCGACTGAAAATCTTTTTCGATTTCATGTAATGGTTTTTCAATTGCCGCTATATTTTCGTTTAGAAAACCTGCTAAATTACTCGAAATTTCAAGCTCGATTTTGCTTAAAGTTGAGTCTGGCGCTTCAGGTACAGTAAATATACGCTTAAGGCTTTCTTTAGAGGCGACGGCACAACGCTTTTGATCCATCTCAATACCTAGTGTGTGTAGCTAAAACACGCGCTTACCCATCAAAAACGCCTACTTATTAGGACATTTAGAGCAATCGTGTTTCTTTAAAAATTGCGCTAACTTTACTGCAATATAACTAAAATGTCTCGTTTAAACCTATAAAAGCAATCAAAGCGATGACAAAAAAATGATAATTTAATTAAAACTCTTCCAAACCTAATTATTTATTGGGCATTTACTTATTTTGGGTATAATAAATTTGATAACAAAAAAGGGACACATATGCCAGAAGGAAGAGTCAAAGTTAGTTGGATAGTGGCAGGCTTTAGCTTATTTTTAATAAGCTTGCTTACCTATGTTTACTACACTTACCAAACCACGCGTGCTGAAATAATGCAGTCGGTTGATAATCGCTTACTTAACGCCGCCGCCAGCGTTAAACATATTTTAGGTGAGGATTATTTAAGTGCTGTTAATCAAGGCGATAATATAAGCTTTTCTTACTATCAAAATAAAAGTAAGCAACTGTCTGAGTTTGCTCAAGCACTTGATATTGCCTACGTATATTCAATGATTTTAAAAGACGGTAAGGTTCTTTTTAGCTCATCAAGCTACACGCAAGACGATCAAAATAATGGCAAAGTAACACAATTTTTAGATCTCTACCCTGAAGCCACCGATGCCAACCTAAGTGCTTTTTATTCAACAGAGCCTGTATTTGAAATATCGAGCGATCAGTGGGGTCATTTTAAAACTATTTTTATTCCTTACGTTGACCCAAATAACGGCAATACCTATTTAACGGGCGCCGATATAACTATTTACAACTTAAAGAAAGCGTATCGAAGGCTGCTGCAATGGCTAGCTTCTTCTTTTTTATCGCGATACTCGTTGCCGCCATATACATTTATTTACTAAAGCGCTCTTTAGCAACTGACTCAAGTACTGGCTTTTCAAATCATATCGCGCTTGAATACTACATTAAAAAAAGTAATGCCCATCACATGCAATTAGCCGTTATTTGGGTTAATGAAATAGAAGATATAAACAGCTTTTATGGTACTGAAGTGGGCGATAAAGTAATGAAAAACTTACTTACTCACTTTAAGCTTAGAAGCTCTGCACATTGCTATATATACAGATTAGCAACCAACAAAATAGTATTGCTCGCGCCTAAAGAAATGGGTAATGACGAATTTACTGACCTAGTAAAAACTTATAACTTTAATACGCCAGTATTAACCGACCCTTTTATTTATATAACCCTTTGTGCAGGTATTGCCAGTGGTAATAAATCGCTATTACTCGAAAACGCGCATATAGCGGCCCTACAGGCTAAGCAAGGTAGACACAACGTCGTTAACTACTCAAAAGCACTACACGATGTAAAAACACAATATCAATACAATGTAGAAATGGCTAAAGAAGTACGTGAAGCGTTTGATAACAACCGTATTGTGCCTTACTTTCAACCTATTATTGATACTAATACCAATAAAGTTGTTCAGTACGAATGTTTAGCTCGAATGGTAACAGCGCAAGGGGAAGTGTTAAAACCTGATGCATTTTTAAATGTAGTGACTCGCTCAAGAATGGACGGAATACTTACCCGTACTATATTTTCACAATGTGTTAGCCGCTTTAGAAAAACCGATATTTGCTGGAGTTTAAATATAACAGCACAAGATATGCTCGATCCTAATTTGAGCGAGTTTATTGCTGATGAACTAAAGCGTTACCCGCACCCAAGCAACATCACGTTAGAGCTTTTAGAAACCCAAGCTATTGCCAACTTTTCTGAAGTAAAAGCATTTATTGGTATGGTTAAAACAAAAGGCGTTAAGGTTATTATTGATGACTTTGGTAGTGGTTACTCAAATATATCAAACGTACTTAAGCTAGAAGTGGATGGTATTAAACTTGATGGCGCGCTAATAAAGCAAATAGTGAATGACAAAGACATTTACTTGTTTATTGAACACATAGCCAGTTTTGCTAATCAGCTTGGTTTGCAACTAATGGCCGAGTCGGTAGAAAACGCAACCATAGTAACCGCGCTTAAAAAAGCGAATGTGGTACTAATGCAAGGCAACTATTTTGCCCACCCAGTACCACATGTTAATACGGTTATAGAAGAAGAATTAGCACTTTGACTTACTTTAGCGAGGTAAGTTAATAACGAGTCGGTGGCTTTGCTGGCCACTGGCCCAGTATTTACGCTCAAAAGGCGTTATTGCGTCGTCTGACTCATAAAGAGTTACATCGCAAGGGTTGCCAGTTAGTTCAAGCGCCCTTGCGAACTCTTTCACGTAAATATCCCAATTGCTGCGCACTTCCAATTGCCCACCTAACTTAACGATAAACGGAAAAATAGCTGCTCCATGCCAGCGCCTACGAATATGCTTAGATTTAGGCCACGGGTTTGGATACAACAAATAATGGTGCGTAGGTTGCCAATTAGCAGCAACCGCTAAGCGCCAAAAGTCGTTTAAGTCTGCTTGAACTAAGATGTACTGCCCACTGTCGGTTTGCTTATACTCAACATCGTGCTTATCTAATCGGTGCGACGATTTATCAATACCAATAACAAGGGCATCTGGATGGCGCTTAGCTAAGTTAGCTGAGCTTTCACCCACGCCACAACACGAGTCTAAAATAAGCGGGCCATTAAAGGCTTGTACTTTAGCATTAACCTCGTCAAACGCAGCTTGAGTATGCGCTGCAATTGGCTTTTTAAACTCAGCATCTAAGTGCTTATTTACTATTTCATCAAGCTTTTCGTGAATACCCGCTTGATTAGATACAATACTACGTGAATTTGCATCACTCATTAGTGTCTTAGCCCCACACCTTTTTTAATCAATGTAAGCGCTAATGTAAATAACGCTGTTATAAATACTAAAATAACCCCAAGAGCCACGCTTAAATCAACATCCGACACGCCTAAAAAGCCATAACGGAACGCGTTAACCATGTAAATAATTGGGTTAACTTGTGATACATTTTGCCAAAATTCAGGCAATAAGGTAATCGAATAAAATACACCACCTAAGTAAGTTAATGGCGTTAAAATGAAGGTGGGGATAATGCTTATATCGTCAAAGCTATTTGCATAAATCGCATTAATCAAACCACCTAAAGCAAATACAGCGGAAGTTAAAATAACCGTTGCCATAATTACAAAAATATTATGAATTTGAATATCAACAAATAATAACGACACACAGGTAACTATAAAGCCCACCATAATGCCACGTGTCATGCCGCCACCCATATAACCCAGTACAATTATGTAGTTAGGTACAGGTGCAACTAAAAGCTCTTCAATGCTTTTTTGAAACTTTGTTGAGTAAAAGCTAGAGGCTACATTGGAATAAGAGTTAGTAATAACCGACATCATTATAAGGCCAGGTACAATAAACTCCATATAACTAAAGCCACCCATATCGCCAATTCGTGAACCAATTAAGTTACCAAAAATAACAAAATATAAGCTCATCGTAATTGCTGGCGGTACTAAGGTTTGCACCCAAATACGTAAGAAACGAATACATTCTTTAATCCATAAACTTTTTAAGGCTACGCCATATTTAAACATTTATTCGCCCCGCCCTTGCTCTAATAATTCTACAAATAATTCTTCTAGTCTGTTTGCTTTATTTCGCATGCTCAATACTGTATTACCTTGAGTTGTTAATGCGCTAAATACCGCGTTTAAGCCCTGTGATTTAGCTACTTCGACTTCAATTGTATGATCGTCCGCCATGGTAAATTTGTAGCCATCAAGCGTTACAGGATTTGCTGGCATTTTTAAATCTAAAATAAAGGTTTCTTTATCAAGCTTTGCAAGCAGTGCTTTAATGGTCGTGTTTTCAACAATTCGACCAGAATCAATAATAGCGATGTTTTTACACAGCAGCTCTGCTTCTTCAAGATAATGCGTGGTTAAAATAATGGTAACGCCTTGCTCATTTATTTGGCGTAAAAAGTCCCACATTGAACGACGAAGTTCTATGTCTACCCCTGCCGTTGGCTCATCAAGTATAAGCAACTTGGGTTCGTGCATAAGGGCACGCGCAATCATTAATCGGCGTTTCATACCGCCTGAAAGCGTACGCGCTTGTTTGTCTTTTTTCTCTAATAAGCCAAGCTGCGCTAAGTATTTATCAGCACGTTTATGCGCTTCACCACGCGGTACACCATAATAACCAGCTTGATTAACAAGTATTTGGCTAAGCGTTTCAAACTGACTAAAGTTAAACTCTTGTGGCACTAAGCCTAAATGCGCTTTTGCAGCTTCTAAATCAGTATCAATATCGCAACCGAATACTTCTACTTTGCCTTTTGTTTTATTAACAAGCGACGAAATAACACCAATCGTGGTTGATTTACCGGCTCCATTTGGACCAAGCAAAGCGAAAAAATCACCTTCATGAACTTGTAAATCAACGCCCTTAATAGCCTCAACACCATTTTTATAAACCTTGGTAAGGCCTTCTATATTTAAAGCAATATTTTGCTTATTCATTACTTACCCTCACCATAACCCCAACGTTTTGTTAGGTTATGTTCAATGTTTAAATGATCTAAAATTCTCGCCACCATAAAATCAACTAAGTCTTCAATACTTTGTGGCTTATGATAAAAACCAGGGGCTGCTGGCATAATTGTCACCCCTAAACGAGATAACTTAAGCATGTTTTCTAAATGAATTTCGTTAAACGGTGTTTCGCGCGGCACTAAAATTAACTGTCCGCGTTCTTTAATAACTACATCGGCTGCTCGCTCTAATAAGTTATCTGACGCCCCTACTGCAATTGCAGAAACCGACCCAGCACTACACGGGCATACTACCATTTTTTTGGGGGCAGCAGAGCCCGAAGCCACAGGGCTAAACCAGTTATCTTTACCGTATACTTTTAGCTGTTCAGGTTTGGCATTAAACAGCGTACTTAACTGCTCTGTGGCTTTATCTTCATTACCAGAGAGCTTGATATTTGATTCTGTATCAAGCACCACTCGTGCCGCACTTGAGATTAGTACGTAAACTTGAAATTGCTGCTCTAGTAATACCTCAAGTAATCTTAAACCATAAGGCGCACCTGATGCACCGCTAAAAGCGAGCGTAATTCTATCTTTAAATTGCACACTATTCTCCGCTGTATTTATCAGCTAAACCATCAACAAGGTGTTGATGAAGGCCATTAAAACCGCCATTGCTCATAATTAAAATATGTTGATTTGGCTTAATATTTTCAAGCACCGTATCAATAATTGTTTGTGTGCTGCTAAAGCATTGCATGCCCGCTTTATCTGCTTGCTCTTTTAGCGACCAATTTAGATTCTCTGGTTCAAAAAGCAGTACGTCGTCAGCATCACGCAGTGAATCTAATAATGTATATTGATGCACACCCATTTTCATAGTATTTGAGCGCGGCTCTAAAATAGCGATAATTTTTTCATCGCCTACTTTTGCGCGCAGTCCTGCAAGCGTAGTTTTAATTGCTGTTGGGTGATGCGCAAAATCGTCATACACTTTAATATTATTAATATCGGCTTTTAGTTCCATGCGTCTTTTAGGGCTAATAAATTCTCCTAAGGCATCAATACTATGATCAATGGCTATACCCACATGGCGCGCTGCTGCGATAGTCATAATTGCATTTTTAACGTTATGCTCGCCTATTGCTTGCCAGCGAACAGTGCCTTGCTTTTCGTTATTTAAAAGCACATTAAACTCACTACCATCGGCTTTTATTAATTCATAGCTCCAATCATCACCGAGTGTTTCGCTTTCGCTCCAAAGCCCTTGTGCTATTACGTCATTAAGCGCTACGTCTTGCTTAGGCCAAATTACCTTGCCGCTTTGAGGTAATGTACGCATTAAGTGATGAAATTGTTTTTTTATTGCGTTTAAATCTTCGAAAATATCAGCGTGATCGAATTCAAGATTATTTAAAATAAGTGTACGCGGAAGGTAGTGCACAAACTTACTGCGCTTATCAAAAAATGCAGTGTCGTACTCATCCGCTTCAATAACAAAAAATGGCGTTTCACCTACTTTGGCAGATACACCAAAATTTTGAACAACGCCGCCAATTAAAAAACCAGGCTTTAAACCCGCATATTCTAAAACCCATGCAAGCATACTCGCAGTGGTCGTTTTTCCATGGGTACCCGCTACAGCAAGTACCCATGAGTTTTGTAATAAATTATGTTTAAGCCATTCAGGGCCTGAAGTATAAGGCAAGCCTTTATCAAGCACATACTCAACACATGAGTTACCACGGCTCATTGCATTACCAATAACTACCATATCTGGCTTTGGCTCTAATTGAGATACGTTGTAGCCTTGAGTCAGTTCAATGCCAAGCTCTTCAAGTTGCGTACTCATTGGTGGGTAAACGTTTTGATCAGAACCCGTTACTTTATGACCCAATGATTTAGCAATGGCTGCAATGCCACCCATAAACGTGCCACAAATGCCCAAAATATGTATATGCATATACTTTCCTTAAATCGTATGCTCACTTTACAGCTATGCAAAGTTTAATGGCGCTATAATGCCAAAATTCGTGCTTAGTTACTATGTACGTCTGCACAATTCACTCGTGCCAAAAACACGTTAATTAGTTTTTTAAACGCTAAAAACTTTAAAATAGGCAAGTTCACTTACCTTGTATTTCTTTTAATCAATTATTATCAATGTTATAAACCAGCTTGCTGTATAACTTTAAAACTTAAAAAGGACTTAATATGAAAAAACTATTCTTTATAGCCTGTATTTTACTTAGTCAAAAAAGCTTTGCTTTGGAATTTGCTAAGTACCCAATAGAACTAAGTTCGGGCGAAGGCGTTAATGTTGTTATTGCCCCAACAACAGATAAAAAACAAGCTTTAGTAAAAGTAACAGGCATAAACCATGATATTGATGGGATTGTATTTTTAACCGATTTAAAACCTCATGGTAGTAATAAAGCGTACAAATATACTTACGATGGTACACAAAGAAGTTTAGTAAGTGTTGAAGAAGGCTACCGCTGTTGCTCTTACAACCTTTATATTCCAGACACTCGTGATGGTACTTACTTATCAAAAAAAGAAGAGTCGAATCCTGCTATTGTTGAAGATTTAAAAGCGCAATACGAGCAACAATTAAGTAAAGGCACTCAAGCTAAACTTGCAAAGTTTAATCGTGAAAAGCATTTAGGGTATCAGCAAAAAAATATAGCTGCCGCTAATAGCGAAATAGATAAGCAATGCGGGTTAAAAATAAATACCAATGTTGATTGGGAAAACATTGATGATGAAAACCTAAAAGAGTATGCAGTAGGTTCATTTTGTGCACAAGTAGCAAACGAAATGGCAAGCATGTGTGAAAACGACCAAAGCTTTAAAAATGACATAGCGCAGTTCAATGCTATCGAATGTAAATTTACTAATGAGCTAAAACTACGTAAAAATGGTAATACACTTATATTTAAAACAGCGCCAAAAGCCGCTAACCAACGCCGCTTTATTGAAGCTTATTTATTAAATTTATAAGCTGAGTTTAAAACCAAAAAAGCACCTCTAGGTGCTTTTTTGGTTTTACTGATTAGGTTTGTTTATAGCGTTAAAAATACAATCAAACCTACACCGAGTAATAAACGATATATCACAAATGGCAACATACCCATTCGCTCTATTACTTTTAAAAACATAAATATACACGCATAAGCCGATAAGAACGATAACACCACACCAAGTAATAATGTGTTCCAATCAACTACATGATCACCCAGTGCAAGCTCTGCAATATAATAAAGCCCCATCATTGAAATAATAGGAATCGCCAATAAAAACGAAAAACGCGCTGCGCTTTGCTTATTCATACCTAACATTAAACCAGCGGTCATCGTGATACCTGATCGAGAAGTACCCGGGATCATTGCAACAGCTTGCGCAAAGCCAATAATAAGTGCCGTTTTCCAATTGAGCTGGTAAATAGTTTTAATTTGCTTACCTTTTGCATCGGCGTACCAAAGTAGTAAACCAAATACGATGGTTGTTGTGGCAATGACCCAAGCGCTTCGCAAATACAATTCAATAAAGTCTTTTAAAAGTAAACCTAAAATAGCGGCAGGCACTGTACCTAGTATAATCCACCAGCCTAATTTACTGTCATCGGTAGTACCTTGAGCACCAAAGGATTTAAACCACGCACTGAGTATGTCGACGACCTCTTTGCGAAAATAAATAACAACAGCAATTAAAGTACCAACATGTACTGCTACGTCAAACGCAAGCCCTTGATCTTCCCAGCCCAAAATTTGCGATGGGAGAATTAAATGCGCCGAACTCGATATTGGTAAAAACTCAGTAAATCCCTGTATGAGGGCTAAAATAATTATTTCGATGATACTCATGGGTTAGAAAACTCCACCTTCCATAGTTTTTGTTGAGGATTATTATATTCATTCCATAACTGGGCAATTGTTTGTTTAGCTACAGGATGATAGAAATCTGGGGCAACCTCGCTAAGAGGTTGTAATACAAATGCGTTTTTAGTTATTTCATCTCGTGGTAGTTGCGCAGGGGAATCGCAAATTACATCATCATAAAATAGTAAATCTAAATCGAGCGTTCGTGGACTAAATTTTTTGTCGCTTGCATTACGACCATTATCGCGCTCTATTTGCTTTAATAAAGCGCATACATCAACCAATGGCATATCCGTTGATGCACCAACCACTGAATTATAAAAATTATTGCCAGCAAACCCAACTGCTTCACTTTCAAAAACAGACGAGTGTACAATATGTTCAAAGTGCTGCTTAAGTGCAATTAATGCACATTGTATATAATGCGCTTTATTTATATTTGACCCTAGGCTGATATAAATTTTAGCCATTTAGTCAGTTGCCTTAACACGTGTAATTTCAACACCTACAGTTTGCGCTTGTGCTACTGCTGCTGGTTTACTTACTCTTATAGTAACTTGTAGCGTATTAAACTCGCTTAAAATAATATGCGCTAATTGTTCAACTAAAGTTTCTAGCAACTCTACAGGTTTTAAAGTGCAGTGCTCAATAACTCGCTCACTTACTTTTGAGTAATCGAGTGCTAAATTAATATCGTCATTTTCGGCTGCAGGCTTAATATCGCTGAGCATTTCAATATCAAAATAAAGGCTCTGTTTACTTTCTTTTTCAAAGTCGTACACTCCAATGATGGTGTCGACGTGCAATTGAGATATAAAAACCTTATCCATTGATACTCCAAATAACAACAAACTACTAAGCAACTATACAAAGCATTAATAAAATTAATACTGACTATGGTTTAACCAGTGTTTAAATATGTAAAAATAACTTCTACAATAGCAAAATAACTAATACCAATCTGCTTATATACGGGGTCTATTTAACGTTAAGGAAATTACGCTAGAACTAGGCAAAAATTTTTGTATCTAGTTGTTCTAAATAAAAAATTTCTAACGACGTTATAGTGCAATTTAATTCGTTAAATTGATCAAAGATTTATGCAGGTTGGTATAAACTAGCTATTAAATAGCCTGTTAATAATTTTCACGATAAATTTTGCTGCCAATAATAGCTTAAAAGTACTATCAATTGGTATAGCAATTAAAAAATAAGGAAGCGTGTGTTAGCCACTATAATGTTTGTTTTAGCTTATTTACTTGGGTCGATTTCGTCGGCTATTTTAGTGTCGCGGTTGTTCAAACTCCCCGACCCTCGTAATAGCGGTTCTAACAACCCAGGCGCTACAAATGTTTATAGATTAGGCGGAGCATTTCCGGCTTGCTTGGTTTTAGTGTTTGATATTTTAAAAGGGACTATTCCGGTTTGGGGCGCTTATTTTTTAGAAGTTGAACCTTTAGAGCTAGGTTTAGTCGCTGTAGCAGCTTGCTTGGGCCATATGTACCCACTGTTTTTTAGCTTTAAAGGCGGTAAAGCTGTAGCAACTGCATTTGGATCATTATTACCTATTGGCTTATCGTTAGCTGGTTTGCTTGTATGCACTTGGCTTGTTGTTGTAGCAATAACACGCTATTCATCACTTGCAGCGCTTGTAGCTGTATCCTTAGCGCCTTTATATACATGGCTGATAAAACCACTTTATACACTTCCTGTTGCTTTTATTACGCTGTTAATTATATTTCGTCATCGTACTAATGTTATTAGACTATTTAGTGGAGACGAACCAAAAGTGGGCGCTAAAAAAGCACCCACTGATGAAAACAAAAATCTTTAAAATATGAGCAGTTAAATCGGCTCAAGGCTATCTATTGGCCAACGAGGTTTTGTTTTCATATCAAGCGTGGCAAATTGCCCTGCTTTTAAACGTTGCATTCCGGCATACGCAATCATTGCACCGTTGTCGGTACAAAATTCAGTACGCGGATAAAAGACTTCACCTTTCATACCTTTCATTACGCGTTCAAGCTGTAAACGTAGTTGTGTATTTGCACTTACACCACCGGCGATTACTAAACGCTTAATACCCGTTTGTTTAAGCGCTCGCTTGCACTTAATAACCAGCGTATCAATAACTGCAGTTTGAAATGCATGCGCTATATCAGCTTTAGTTTGCTCATCATCGTCGTTTTCACGAATAGTGATTGATGCCGCAGTTTTTAAACCACTAAAACTAAAATCAAGGCCCGGTTTATCAGTCATCGGGCGAGGAAAAATAAAGCGCTTCGCAACGCCTTGTTCGGCCATTTTAGCTAAGCGCGGACCTCCAGGGTAATCAAGACCAAGTAACTTAGCGGTTTTATCAAATGCTTCACCTGCGGCATCATCAACTGACTCGCCCAATACTTCGTATTGGCCAATACCCGCTACTTTAACCATCATGGTATGACCGCCCGATACAAGTAGTGCTATAAACGGAAATTCAGGGATGTTTTCTTCAAGCATGGGAGCAAGTAAATGCCCTTCCATATGATGAACTGCAACAGCAGGAATATCCCAACCATACGCTAACGAGCGACCAATAGAAGTGCCTACCAATAATGCACCAACTAAACCTGGGCCTGCGGTATAAGCAATGCCATCTAAATCTTCGGGGCCACAACCCGCTTGTGCAAAAGCAGCGTCTATAAGTGGCAGCGTTTTACGAACATGATCGCGTGATGCAAGTTCCGGTACTACACCGCCATAATCAGCGTGTACTTTTACCTGGCTGTATAATTGATGAGCTAACAAGCCTTTTTCGTCATCGTATATTGCAATACCTGTTTCATCACATGACGATTCAATGCCTAAAATTCGCACAGTACTTCTCCTGCCTTTTAAATTTTTACTTTGCTACTTTTATAACGTAAGACCAATATTTGTTTGGCCATCTTCAAGGGCAAACTTTTTAAGTGCCTTTACGCTATCAGAGGTAATACGCCCCATATTTTCTACAAAATCAATTAGCTCACCTAATACTTCAATTTCATACTGCATTAATGGATGCTCTCTAACTGCAGTGTTATCTGCAACCTCGCCCTCAACCGTCATTTGATATTCAATAAAGCGCGCTACGGTTGCTTGAGATATTTTGCTAACACTAATGAACTCTTGCTCATCTTGCGCCATTAAACCGTGCATTAAGCTAAGTAAAGACGTTGCAGCATCAATAGCAGGGTAAGCACCAAACATATCAAAATCAGCAAGCTCAGGAACATTAGGTTCTATTTTTTCAACTTGTTTTTCGAGATCTATTTTACTCTTTGGCAGTAATATTTTTTCCCAACAAACATTAAGCGAACTACGTAATAAGGTTTCGTCACCAAACCCCGTTGCTTCGCTAAATAAACCGTAATTTGGCAGCATTCGCTCTATTAAAGCACTCGCTAAAACGGCTTTCTGTAAATAGTTAAGCTCTCTAATACGCTGAAAATTATTTGCTTTAGTCATTCTTTAACGTCTCACACGACCAACAAAAATCGAATGTTGATCCATTATGCTCATTACAGTTAGGGCATACCCAATCTGGAGCGGATTGTTTTACTTGTTGATAGTTTACCAATATTTGTCGCGCATGGCGCTCTTTTATCGCATAAACCTGCACACTAACTTGTGTTTGATCAAATGGAATTTCTCCCATTGCGCCTTGGAGCATCTCACCTTTTATTTTGCATTCAATGCCACTGGTTTGTATTAAACCTTTAATAATATTAGCTTCAAGGGTATTTTCGGCTTTATAAATTGTAACCCATTGAAAGGAGCTATCTGTTGATTTTTTATTATTAATATTTTGCAATATTCACCTCATTTATTTTGTGTTAACAATATCCTGCGCTAGATTACTAGCATGCTGCACTTTTAAGGAATAAACATGACACTTACAACCCCGGGCCTACTTTTCCCGGCCATATCGCTGCTATTACTAGCCTATACAAACCGATTTTTAGTTTTAGCGCAATTAATTAGGGAGTTAAATACGCGCGAGGGTGAATCTATTCGCCCTGTTGTAGTGGCTCAAATCACTAATTTACGTAAACGCATTAAGCTAATTAGAACAATGCAAGTATACGGAGTCGCCTCTTTTCTACTGTGTACATTTTCAATGTTTGCTTTATTTATTGAATTTAATACCACGGGCATTATTTTATTTGGTGTTAGTTTAGCTTGTTTAAGTCTATCGTTATTAACGTCTTTATTTGAAATACATATTTCCTGCGATGCAATTGAAATAGAACTGCAAAGCATTGAAAACAAACCATTAAGCAATAGGATTAGTCGGAATTTTGTGAAATAAATTTGTATTTATCGCCTCCCTATTATTTGTCACAATAATCTTATATGTATGCCCCATTTTGGGACATACTTTTTTATTATTTAGAACAATCAGACTCCAATTATCCAATTAACCTATTGACTAAGAATAACTTTATGAAAATAGTCAATTGCAAAAATGTCGATAAAGAGCAATAAACAACTAGTCTTCAATTAAAAAAGTAATACTATTTGGTCGCTTTTTTCTTTAATTAATACTAAAAGGGGGGTATCCTGCTGGAAACACGTATGAACTAGCAAATATATTTCAATATAAAATTTTACTAAACTTTAGAATAAAAATTAATATATTTGATGTCCGCTGTATCTGCGACTTACTTATAAAAAAGGACTATAAAGTGAGATTTGAACAATTAGAGCAATTTGTAGCACTTGGAGTGTTACGTCACTTTAGACAAGCAGCTGAACAAACCCAAATCAGTACTTCAGCGCTAACGCGCAGCATTCAAACACTTGAAAATGAAATGGGATATGAGTTAGTAAAACGCTCAACACGTTCAGTTAAATTAACGCCAGAAGGCGAACTTTTTCTTGAATATGCTAAAACGACTCTATCGGAGCTTGAGCTAACGAAAAAACGGATTTTTCAATTAGTAAACGGTAATGCTAACGAAAAGCTGGTTATTGGCTATACCAATAAGGCAAGCAGCATAGTACCTATTTCTTGTGGGCAGTTTTTAGCTCAATATCCACATATAAAAATTGAAATGCAATTACAAGATCAGCAAGAGCTAACACGTAAACTCCAACAAGGAGAAATAGACATAAGTGTATACTCTCAAGCGATTAATAGTATTGGCAGTGATATTCACTTACCTGATCAGCTTGTATTATTTGTTTCAAAAAATCATCCTCTTGCACATAAAAACGATATAAGTAAGCAAAATCTTGATAGCTACCCTATGTTTGGCTGCTTCTCTCAATCGAAACAAGTGCAAACGATGCTTAATGAAGCTATTGATTCTTTAAATAAATCATCAAGTATTAAAGTGGGCAGTATCGAGCAAGTAATGGCTGGCGTAGTTAAATCAGATCATTTTGCTATTGCAAGCATTGAACATGCAAACACAATCGCAGAAAACCCTGAACTCGTGCAACTGAAAACAAATAAAGATTTAAACCACGAACAACTCGTTGTACAAACAAGCCAGCAAACCTCTATTACTGAACATGTAGAGCATTTACTATCGCTTATAAAGAAAGCGGGAGCTACATTTAGCTAATCCTATATTTTAAAAAGTGCGGCATAATAAACAGTAGCTTTAAATCGCTTTTCGGCTACACTGTCGCACCTTTTTTAAACAGCTGATGTGGATGAACACACTTTTTTGTCCTGATGTCTATTTAGATGATATAGAACGCCAAGGATACACCGTAATTCATAACGCGCTTATTGCCGATTTAGTTAACGATTTAGTTGCAGACTGCCACCGTATAAACCCCCACTTTAGCCTTGCCGGTATTGGTCGATTAAATAACTTACAAATAGATAAAACTATTCGCACTGACAAAACCTATTGGTTTGACGGCAGCTCTCAAGCACAGCTTACGTATCAAGCAATAATGCAAAGTATAAAAACCACGTTAAATCGTAGCTTTTTTATGGGGCTATTTGATTACGAATGCCATTATGCAAAATATACACAGGGGGACTTTTACAAAAAACACTTAGATGCATTTAAAGGTCGCTCTAATCGAGTATTTACAACGGTGCTTTATTTGAATACGCCAGAGCAAGGTGGCGAACTTGTTATATATAAACCTAAAAGTAAAGAAGTAGAAATAACCATTAAACCAACTGCTGGCACATTGGTTATGTTTGAAAGCGAACGTTTTGCTCATGAAGTGCTTCCTGCAGTTGACGAACGCTATTCTATTGCTGGATGGTTTAGAAAAAACGCCTCTATTAGCGGCATTATTGATCCGCCCCGATAGCTCTAAATTAAGTATTTTAACAGCCTTTATTGAGGCTTTTAAAATGCCATTGGGTACGAAAATAATAACCCTATAAAAATAGCCAAACCCACATAATGATTATTTAAAAATGCTTTAAAGCAGGCATCTCTTTCACGTTTATGAATAAGCGTTTGTTGGTAGGCCAATAAACCAGCTGCTACACTCAAACCAACGCCAAACGCGACACTTAAATGATTACTTATACCAATAAACGCAACCAGCGATATAAATACAGCATTAAGTAAAAAGATTATGTGGCGGTCGAATTTACCAAATAAAATAGCGGTTGATTTTACCCCTATTTTTAAATCGTCATCCCTATCAACCATGGCATACATAGTGTCATAAGCGACTGTCCAGCAAATGTTGGCTATAAATAATAACCATGCCTGCTGCGGTAATGCATTTATTGAAGCCATATATGCCATTGGAATAGCCCAACCAAATGCAGCTCCTAAAACGACTTGAGGTAATTGTGTATAGCGCTTCATAAAGGGATAACAAAAGGCTAAAGCCAAAGCCCCAAAAGAAAGCAAAATAGTATTAACGCTAAGCATTAATACTAAAATAAACGCAATAACTATGAGCAGTAAAAATAGGCTAAGTGCTTCACCACTACTAACCCGCCCTGAAGCTAGCGGCCGCTGAGCAGTACGCTTTACCGAGCCATCTATTTTCCTATCTGCAAAGTCATTAATTACGCACCCTGCGCTTCGCATAACAACCACACCTAATGTAAATACGATAAAGTTGAGTAAGCTAGGCATTCCGCTATTAGCAAACCACAAAGCCCAATATGTTGGCCAAAGTAATAACAAGGTACCTATAGGCTTATCTATACGCATTAGCTGTATGTAGTAAGGAATATGTTTTGGCTTTAAAGTAGCTAATCTCATGAGTACAAATACGCCCCGGGTAAAAATACTTCACACACTAAAAACTTATAATCTCGTAGCGAAAACACACTTCGACGACCTAGTAAGTTTTGTTTAGATAAATTTAATTGAGACACCAACTGCTGCAATGAATGTTCGCTGTTAAAACATGCTATTTCTATATCAGTGCGCACTAATTGAGGGTCTTGAAAAATAACATCACCAAGAGGTCGCTCTCCCATGTTAAGCAGAGGATTATCCGATTTATCTTGTCGTTTATTGTCGGGTAGCCAACTTTGTGCGTAGACCATTGGCTTATCATCACATAACAAAATTACTTCTCTATTTAGTGCCGATACGGCTGTGCAACTAAGTAATTTTTGTTGCTCAACCGATAAATCAAACGTTTGCTCACTGAGCACTTTTACAGAGAAGTTTTGCGATCGACTTTTTAATTTAGCCGTTAATGAATGAGGCTCAAATAGCCAATCACGCTCAGTCGCTGTTAAGCCACTTACTTGTGAAGTATGTTGCCAATTGGCAGACAAAGAAATAGGAAAAGTAGTCACAATTGCTCAATTAAATAAAAACCGGAGCAATAATAACATTGCCAATGCATTTGAAAAAGTGATGATTTACTGCCATAAATAACTAAGATAAATAACTGCTTGGCGCTGTTTATTACACACCATTGGGTATAAACTATTTACAACAGGTTTTTAGAAACGCTTTAAATATGAAAAAAATAGTATACGCAGGTCTTTTTACATTCTTTGTAAGCGTTATAAGCTTTACAGCTCGAGCTGAATCCACAGTTGGTTATTTTGGTTTTGAGCCAGATATAATTACTAACTATATTGGCCCATCAAGTAAAAAAATGGGCTATGTGCGCGTAACTATAGATTTAATGCTTAATGACACTTCAGATATTGCAATAGTAGAGCACCACACCCCTTTACTGCGCGATGCCTTAGTAGAAATATTTTCAAAAGAGTCTGAAGAGAAAATAAAATCACTTACTGGTCGAGAAGAAATACGTGCAAAGTGCGCCGAAAAACTAAAAAGCCTGTTAAAAGAAGAAACAGGACAAGAGATCATCCGTGAAGTCTTGTTCACTAAATATTTATATCATTAGTATTTAACGGTTAACGTTAAATATTTTAGCGGTATAGGCAAAAGCCATGCCGCTAACTAACCCACCTAAGTGCGCCCAATTAGCCATACCAACAAACAATACATCTGCAAAACCAAGTACTAGCCAAATCAACATAAAGCCAATAATTGCGGTACTAACCAGCGCAGGTTTGTTCGGATTTAAAAAGCTATGAATCCAACAAAAACCAAGTAACCCATATACCACACCGCTCAAACCACCAAAGTTGGGACCAACCATTAAATATTGTGCCCAATTACTAATAAGTGCAGTCACTAAAAACAAGCCTATTAAGCTTAGTTTTCCGCATTGTTTTTCGATATTATCACCAAGCGACATCCACCAAATTAAGTTAAACACTATATGCATCGCGCTAAAATGTACGAGGGCGGGCGTTAACCAACTTAAAGGCTGCGTAGGTTTAAACTGCATCATAGTGTAAATGGTCTCAAAACCACCTAGTAAAAAAGCAAAATAAATTATAACGCTTACAATACTTACAGTTTGATTTAACCAGCTGAGCGCTTTAAAACGGGCTATTAGATTGAGTGATTGCCCTTGATATTTAAGCGGCGATTGCGTGCTACCTACATCCCAAGATGCTTGTAGGTATTTTTCATGATTAGGGTTTTGTGTAAATTCAGCCCATAGAGGCTGAACTTGATGAAAGTCCTCCTCAGTCACGCTAATAATGACATTACTGCCATCTCCCGAGTGTATCTTTGCATCTAAACCTTGGCTTTTTAAATAATCTATAAAGCCTTGTGCGGCGCGCGGGTTATTTAAACTGCCAAGCTCTATCATCGCTCTACTTTCTCGCTGTAAGCTGCTTCCCAAGCGGTAAAACCACCATCCATGCTGTACACATCTTCAAAACCTTGCTCAACTAAATAACTAGCGGCGCCTTGAGAGCTCATACCGTGATAGCACACAATTATAATTGGCTGATCGAATTCTTTTTCCATCATAAACTGGGCAATATTACCGTTAGAAAGTGCCTCAGAACCTGGGATATGACCTGCTTGATACGAATTAGGATCGCGAATATCTGCAATTACAACGTCTTCTTTATCTAAAAGTTCTAACGTTTGTGCTATAGAAATATGTTTAAATGCCATTGAAGTCTCTTTAATTAATAGTATAAAAAAGGCGGCTAAAGCCGCCCTTCTTGTAATTTAGGTGGGAGTTAATCCCAGTTTAAAATTACTTTACCTGACTGACCTGAAATCATCATATCAAAGCCAGCTTGGAAGTCATCCACAGAATACTGATGTGTAATGATTGGATTCAAATCAAGACCAGACTGAATAAGACTTGCCATTTTGTACCACGTTTCGAACATTTCGCGACCGTAAATACCTTTAATCACTAAGCCTTTAAAAATAACTTGGTTCCAGTCAACCGCCATATCTGATGGTGGAATACCTAGCATGGCAATTTTGCCGCCGTGGTTCATGTTGTTAAGCATTGAATTAAAAGCACTTGGCACACCTGACATTTCAAGGCCAATATCAAAGCCCTCTGTCATACCTAGCTCTTTCATTACATCTTCAAGCTTTTCGTTAGCCACATTTACAGCACGTGACGCGCCCATTTTACGTGCTAAGTCTAGGCGGTATTCGTTCACGTCGGTAATAACAACATGGCGAGCACCCACGTGTTTTGCAACAGCCGCTGCCATAATACCAATTGGACCTGCACCGGTAATAAGCACATCTTCGCCAACTAAGTCGAACGATAATGCGGTATGAACGGCGTTGCCAAATGGGTCAAAAATAGAGGCTAATTCGTCAGAAATATTATCTGGAATTTTAAATGCATTAAATGCAGGAATAACTAAATATTCAGCAAATGCACCTTCACGATTTACGCCAACACCTGTTGTATTACGGCATAAATGTACACGCCCTGCACGACAATTTCGACAATGACCACAGGTAATATGGCCTTCACCTGATACGCGGTCGCCAACTTTAAAGCCGCGAACTTCTTGTCCCATATCAACTACTTCACCAACATATTCGTGACCAACAACCATTGGAGTCGGAATAGTTTTGCTTGCCCATTCATCCCATTTGTAAATATGTACGTCGGTACCACAAATAGCTGTTTTGCGAATTTTAATTAGTAAGTCGTTATGACCCACTTCTGGCTTTGGCGCATCTGTCATCCAAATGCCCGGTTCTGCTTTTAATTTAGATAATGCTTTCATAATTCACACTCAACTAAAAAACCGAAGCGAGGCTTCGGTTTAAAATAAAATTAAATAACGCCCATTTCTTTACCAATACGGGTAAATGCATCAATAGCAATATCGAGTTGCTCAATGCTATGCGCCGCTGAAATTTGTGTACGAATGCGGGCTTGCCCTTTTGGTACTACTGGGAATGAAAAGCCCGTTACGTAAATACCTTCAACAAGTAACTTATCAGCCATTAACGAGGCTACTTTTGCATCTCCCAGCATTACTGGAATAATTGCATGATCTTTACCTGCACACGTAAAACCAGCAGCTTCCATTTGCTCACGGAAATATTTAGCATTTGACCAAAGTTTAGCGCGAAGTTCACCGCCATTTTCTAGCATTTCAAGTACTTTAATTGATGCAGTAACAATTGAAGGCGCTAATGAGTTTGAGAACAAGTATGGGCGCGAACGTTGGCGTAACCACTCAACAATTTCTTTTTTACCTGAAGTATAACCACCTGAAGCGCCGCCTAGCGCTTTGCCTAATGTGCCGGTAATAATATCTACACGGTCTAATACATTACAGTACTCAGGTGTACCCTTACCGTTTTCGCCAACAAAGCCAACTGCATGAGAGTCATCAACCATTACAAGTGCATCGTATTTATCAGCTAGGTCGCACACAGCTTCTAAATTACAAATAACGCCATCCATAGAAAACACGCCATCGGTAGCAATTAGTTTAGTTTTAGCGCCAGCTTCATCTGCTGCAATAAGTTGCTTTTCAAGATCAGCCATGTCGTTATTTGCATAACGAAAACGCTTAGCTTTACATAAACGTACACCGTCAATAATTGATGCATGATTTAATGAATCAGAAATAATAGCGTCTTCTGCGCCTAAAATAGTTTCAAACAAACCTGTGTTTGCATCAAAACATGAAGAATATAAAATAGTATCCTCTGTTTCTAAAAACGCACTGATTTTTTGCTCTAGTGTTTTATGGATATCTTGAGTGCCACAAATAAAACGTACTGAAGCCACACCAAAACCATGATTATTTAAACCATTCTGCGCCGCTTCAATTAACTCTGGGCTATTAGCTAAACCTAAATAGTTATTAGCACAAAAATTGATTACTTTACCTGATGCAACTTCGATTTGAGCTTGCTGCTGGGACTTGATAATACGTTCGTTTTTATACAAACCTTCGGTTTTTACGTCTTCAATTTGCTGTTGTAGCTGGCTAAAAAAAGCAGATGCTCTCATCTGTGTTCTCCATTTATTTGAACGGGTAAACGACCACATTTAAGCGACTGTTTATTATGGGGGGTATTGTAAAAGTTTAATGGGGAAAATGCACGGTTTGCAGTTCGTCGCAAACGCCCTAAACTGGAAGGAATTCCTGCCAGTTTACAGGCTAATCTGTTTAGTCTATTTATGTCTTTAAAAGTGCAGGTAAACTGTTTATAGAATCGATAATTAAATCAGCCTCTTGCTTGGCACTTTCATCAAAGCTTTGACCTGAACGCACTAAAACGCGGGTAGTGATCCCTGCTTTTTTCGCAGCCTGCATATCACTGAGTTTATCGCCCACCATTATACTGCAAGCAGGGTCGATGTTATGCTCTTGTATGCCTTGCAATAACATCCCTGGCGCAGGCTTTCTGCAACTGCACTTTTTCAAATATTCAGGGTGCGCTTTTTTAGGGTGATGAGGGCAAAAGTACACATCGGCAACTTCAATACTGTGATCGCTAAATTGGGTTTTCATCCAATCAGTTAGTGCTAAAAAATCAGTTTCGGTGTAATAACCTCGGCCAATTCCAGATTGATTAGTGACGATTATGATTTTATAGCCCGCATCATAAAATGCTTTACAAGTACTAAAAACACCTTCAATAAATTCAAATTTATCGCTTTGATACACATAACCATGGTCAACATTTACTACGCCATCTCGGTCTAAAAAAAGTGCTTTATTTTTTTTTTGTGCATTCATTACAAAGACTCTTTTTGTACAACATGATCAAACATCGCTTTTACGTCATCAACTGTAATTTGGCTCATTAAATCATCGCCTTTTACGCGCGTACCCCACGGCACTTGCTCAGCTGTTTTACCAGTTTGCTTAAGCAAATTTTGATGATAAACCTCTACCACGTAGTCTTGGTATAAGTAAGGACCTGTGCGTGCTGGGTTTGAATGTGCGTATAAACCAATAACCGGCGTACCAACCGTTACCGCCATATGTGCAGGACCCGTATCGGGCGCAAGCACTAAGCTGCCACGCTTTAACACGCACAACAACTCTTTGAGTTTCGTTTTACCCACTAAATTTAAAATAGGTGTTTTACTATACTCAACAATACTATTTGCTAGGTTAATTTCAAGTTCTGTTGGCCCCCCTGTCAATACCACCTTAAAGTCTTGCTCATTTGCATAATCAGCCAATGCTGCATAACGATCAGCGAGCCAATTGCGCTGTGCTTTACTTGCTGCTGGCGATATTACTAACAGTTTATTAGTTAGGTACTTTGGTGTTAGTAACTCATCAGCAACCGCTTGGTCTTGCTCTGTATATGGCATGTCCCAACTCGGTTTATAATCAGCTACACCAATGGCTTTTGCAAAACCTTTAAAGCCTTCAAGCACATGCGCCTGAGCTTCTGGGGCTATTCGTTTATTAATAAACAAGCTGTGCAATTCTTTTGAACGCGCCCAATCAAACCCTATTTTTACTTTTGCCGGAATACAACGCGCTACAAACCCAGCCCTTAATGCAACTTGCATATTAAGTAGTACATCAAACTGTTGATCTTTAAAGCGTTGCTTTAAGCTTTTAAGTGCGGCTTTTCCTTGTTTTTTATCAAATACCACCAGCTCAACACCCGGTAAGTCGGCAAGTAACATCGCTTCTATTTTACCAATAACCCACGTGATTTTTGCATTTGGGTGTGCTTTTTGAATGGCTTGTACAGCACTCACACCATGACATACGTCACCAATGGCTGAGAGTCTTAATATACAAATAGATGAATAATTAGGAGCTTGAGTCACACATTCCCTTAGGTATTAAATACAAAAGCCGATCTTAAATTATAATCACGCTATTGCAAGCACTTATCCTGAGCTTTAAAACGCGCTAATATAGACACATTATTTAGCAATTACACAGAGCTATGTTTAAACAACACGTGCAAGGCAATCACACTGTATTAAGCCACCCCAAATACACAAGCCAAATTACTCTTGATTGGTTTGATGCCAACTTTTGGCAAAAACAAAATAAAATTGTGGGTGCTAAAAAAGGCAGAGCAACAGCGTGGTTTTTTAAACAAGATAATTTAACAGCCGTACTTAGGCATTATTGGCGCGGTGGTTTGGTCGGTAAATTGCTAAGCGATCAATATTTATAC
Source organism: Pseudoalteromonas sp. Z1A8 (assembly GCF_011378855.1). Lineage (GTDB taxonomy): Bacteria > Pseudomonadota > Gammaproteobacteria > Enterobacterales > Alteromonadaceae > Pseudoalteromonas. Next base: position 30,982 of record NZ_WTLB01000032.1, read on the forward strand.
CCAGGGCTTGAACAAACCCGTGTTTATAAAGAATTTAGCTTAATGAGTAAACTTATAGAACTTGGTTTAAATGTACCAGCTCCTATAGCAGCTAAAATAACTCGCAGCGGGTTAATTTATCGTGGTGATATTATTACCGAGGCCGTTACAGGCGCTAAAAGTGTACTCGATGTATTAATTGAACGCCCATTGACTCAAGATGAGTTAGAGCGCATTGCTAAAACAATCGCACTATTTCATTCAAAAGGTGTATACCACGCTGATTTAAACATTAATAATATTTTGTTTGATGATACTGGTGATGTGTATATTATCGACTTTGATAGAGGTGAAATAAAAACGCCCAATCCACAATGGCAACAAAGCAATATGGCACGTCTTGAGCGCTCATTTTTAAAAGAACAGGGTAGAAACGAATCATTTAATTGGCAAGTAAGTGACTGGCAGACTCTGCACAGCAACTACCTTAAAGCGCTAGCTAATGTATAGCCAATGCTAAATACTGCAGAGCAACGTGCTCTGCCTGCACTTGTTTTAGAATATCTGCGTTTTCTACATTTGGCTTATCTGCTAGCACCTGCTTAATGGCATTGGCTAATGCCTCACTTTGTCCAACAGGTACTAAATATTTACTTAGCTCGCCTGTTAATATCTCGCTTGGTCCAAATGTACAATTAGTGCTAACTACGGGGGTGCCCACAGCCAAAGCTTCAACAATTACATTCCCAAACCCTTCAAAATCAGAACTAAGCAATAATGCTTCAGCCTGCTTAATCCAGTTGTACGGGTTTTGTTGAAATCCTGGCACTACTAACTGTTTTTCTATGCCGTATTCCTGTGCAAGCTTTAGCGCTTTAGCCGGTTTATTACATAAAAGTACTAACTTGTATTTTTTATCAAGCTTTGCAAATGCTGCAAATAATATATCGTGGCGTTTTTGTTTGGCGAGTCTTCCTACATGAATTAAGTAGGGCTCATTTGGGATATTGTTATTTTGCTCATTTGCTTGCTGATTTATTTTTTCAAAATCGAACGGGTTGTAAATAGTCGCAATTGCACTTGGGTTAATTAAATCCCCTTGTATTATTTCTTTTTCAACACCCTTTGATACGCAAATAAGTGATTTACCATTTAAATTTTGCTTACTTTTTTTAAGATATAAGTATGAAAATGGACCTAACTTTTTTTGACGTGCAAGTTCTGCATTAACTGAGTTGTGAATAACAAAATGAACATTTTTGATATTACTACGCGCGAGCAAGTTATTACTTCTATCAAGATTAGAAAGCACTAAATCAATATTGCCCAGCTCGCTTTGTTTTTTTTCAAACCAAGTTTGTAGTGTTAAAATGCTATTTTTACGCTGCCAAAATCGATCTACTTTTGATGCCCTATGTGCGAATAAACTCTCCACGTTAAGTACTTCAGGGATATTATATTCAATAGAGTTAGCAAGAGACAAAATAGTGATTCGGTGCTTTAACTTGGCCATTTCCTCAGCAAGGGTAAGCATTACTTTTTCAGCACCACCACCCACTAGGGAATCAATTACAATCACTATATTCATTAGCGATCCCCTATAAGCATATTTTTTATGCCATTAGTGATCACATCGAAGCTATGTGTATTATCAAGTTGGCTATATTTAGCAACGAATTCATTATAGAAAGGCTCGCTAATAACTTGAGCTATTTTCGTAGTGATTTCATCAATATCAAGATTTGCTTTTATGACAACACCTGCATTAACACAATGATCCAAACGTGTATTTTGATCTTTTGAGATAGCACATGCCACAACGGGGGTTTGAACTGCAATTGCTTGCAGTAAAGTATCTCCACCGCTAAGTAATGCGATTTTAGCTTGGCTCATTAATGCCAAAAAATCAGTACTTTGCAGACTTGCTAAACAAGTAACCTCATCACTTTCAGGAATGGCTTTCTTATAATTGGGACCAAACACAACAACTGCTTTTAAACCAGTGTGCTTAGTAATTTTAAGCGCGGCTTTAAAGTAAACATCAGCGCAATTAAGGTTATTTAATACATGTCCGCCTGAGCCAGCATTTACAATAAAATAGCCTTCCGATACTAAGTTATAGCGATTTAAAACATCACGTTTTTGCGCGCAAGAGGCAAATGTAACAAAAGGACCTACATTTCGAGGATGTGCCAAGGGAAACATGTCTAACTTAGTACTTTCAGCCCATGTAAGTGGCTCAATACAATAATCAGGCTGTACAACCCAATGTGTATCAATTAAATTAATTCTGTTAAGTTTTAAGCCTTTAGCACGTTTTTTTGCATGCTGAGAAATGAATATAACTTTAGCGCCTACCTTTTTAGCCGCCTTCATATGCCCTGCACGTCCTGCACAATCAAAAACAACGACATCAGGTTTAAATTGCTCTATAAAGTCGCAAACAAAATCAAGCTCTTTAGTCGCTGAGTGTTCGAGTAGTGTGGCTTCAAAAGGACAATCTTTTGCGTAGCTTGTATGCTTATTTAATATAAAGTGAATATCGAGAGAATCTGCAAGTTCTGCCTTTAAACTTTGAGCCAACAACAACGAGCGCATATATTCACCAATGCCTTCTGGTGATGATACTGGAATAAATAAAAGTCGTTTGTTGCTCATTGCATTCTCAATGTCCTATTTGAGCTCCAGTATATCAATCAGATACTTATTACGATAGACAGGTTACATTTTAATATATTAAATTAACTCTATATATTTGATTATTTACTGCAATAGCAGACTTAGATTGATAAACTTAGCCGCAATCTTAATCACAAGGATCTGAACTTTGCGAAACAGAATTTTTCTACTTTCTACTCTTTTTTGCGCTATGAGCGCATCAGTTAATGCTGAGCCATGGGTAAAACCCGATGATTATGGTCTAAGAGCTGATATTCAACAATTAGCTGATGCCGGTGTTATTTTAGCTCCTGTAACTACCTATCCGCTTATGTGGAAAAGTTTTATAAGCGATGTGGAAAGTATGCCGCTGGAGCAATTATCTCCAAGCTTACAAGATGCTTTACTTCGCGTTAAACATCGATATAAATCAGAAAATAGTAGCTCACATAGTCTTCAATTATCAGCTTTTGCAGCCACAGATCCAATCATAGCAACAAGCTTTGGTGCAACAAATACTCAAGAAACAGAGCTTTCTGCAGCTTACGCTTATTTAGGCGATAACTTTGCAGCTAAAGTAGCTATAAATTATAGAAAAGACGGTAAAAAGTGTTTAGTTGATGGAAAAATGACTGACGATATAGTTACCAACGAGCAAGCTTTAACCGATTGTAACGATACCTCACTTGATGATAGTTACTTAGCTTACCGTTTAGGTAACTGGATTTTTAGAGCGGGTGCTGTTGAACAATTTTGGGGCCCTGGAGTTGATAACAGCTTAATAATGTCTGGTAATGCAAAACCACTCCCTGCGTTGAGTGTTACTCGAGAAAAAAGTACCGCTTTTGAAGCACCATGGTTAAGCTGGATCGGCCAATGGGGCTTTACTGCACAAATGGCAAAACTTGAATCAACACGTGTTATTCCTGATGCATTACTGTGGAGTACTCGTGTTAATTTTCGTCCTATTCAACAATTAGAAATTGCACTTAGTTGGTCTGCACAATGGGCTGGCGATGGACAACCTAGTTCTGCAGGTGATTTTATTGATTTGATTACTGGAAAAACAGAATGTGTAGATGCAACTACAAACTGTGATTTATCAAATAGTGGATTAGAGTCCAAAATAGGTAATCAATTAGCTGGACTTGACATTCGTTGGTCTGACACATTATTAGGGCGCCCATATGCGATCTACGCCAGTACTATTGGAGAAGACGCAAGCTCACAATTTAAACCATCAGATAGAGCTTATTTATTTGGTTTACAAACTACACAACGCATATACGACCAAAACGTATTATTAAATATAGAATACACAGATACAGGAGTTGCATGTAAGACTTTTACTGAATCTGAAAACTGTTACTATGAACATTTAGATGGCAATTATAAATCAGGCTATCGCTACCATGGCCGTACAATTGGCTCAACTTACGATAATGATACACAATCAGTAGTTTTAACATTACTTGGCCAACTTTCTAACGGGGATGACTGGCAAGTGAAGTTACGCAATGTTGATTACAATAGCGATAGCAGCGATCTTTATCCTAACAACCCTGACTTAGGTAACACCATTACTAAAACAGGGTTTAACTCTAAACAGCTAGAAGTACGTTACAGAATGCTTTCTATGGGCGGCCGCGTCACTTTAGGTGCTTTTGCATCAAACAATGATGACGTAGATAATGATACATCAGCATTTGCCAAGTACGAATTCAATTTTTAATAAGTTACTTTATTAAAAATAAAAAGGGATGAAAACACTGTTTTCATCCCTTTTTTGTATTTGTTTAATAAGTTAAATCTGTAGCTACTGTTTAATTTTACTAATTACTTTTGATGTTGAACACCCATCTAAAAATTCAAGCACTTCAACTTTTCCGCCATGGCGAAGTACATGCTCAGCACCCGCTATTTGCTCTACGGTGTAGTCGCCACCTTTAACTAAAATATCAGGGCTTATCTGCTCGATTAATTTAGCTGGTGTATCATTTTCATCTAAGCTGCCAAATGGAATAACCCAATCAACAGAAGAAAGCGCACTAAGTACCATCGCACGCTCATCTAATGGATTAATAGGACGATCTGCCCCTTTTAAACGCGTGATCGATTCATCGTTATTTAACCCAACAACGAGTCTGTCTCCACGTGCTTTAGCTTGCGCTAAATAACGTACATGTCCAGCGTGTAAAATATCAAAGCAGCCATTAGTAAATACAATGGTTTCACCGTTTTGTTTTGCAAATTCAATATGCTGAAGTACATCATCAAATGGTGTTTGGTAATGCTCACCAGTAGTATGTAAATACTGTCCAAGCTTACGACTTAATTCTTCTGGCGAAACCGTAGCTGCTCCAAATTTACTAACCGCTATACCTGCCGCTAAATTAGCAATCTCTACAGCGTCTTTAGGTTCCATGCCCGCGCCAAGCATTACCGCCAGTGTTGCTATAACAGTATCGCCAGCGCCAGTAACATCGCTTACTTCAAGTTCCTGCGCTGCAAAGTCAAACTTTTCATCTGCGTTAATAAGCGACATACCTTGCTCAGAACGCGTAAGTAACATTGCCTTAATACCATTTTTGCTAATTAAATCACGAGCACTTGCTGCTAAAGCTTCTTCTGAATCAGTTTGACCACCCGCTAACTTAAATTCATGTAAATTAGGCGTAATGTAATCAGCACCTTCATATAAATGTAAATCAGGTGATTTAGGGTCGATTAAAACTGTTTTACCTGCACTTTTAGCAAGGCTTACCATCTCTTTAATTAAGCTTAAAGATCCTTTGCTGTAATCAGAGAACACTATAAAATCGTATTCATCAAGTACAAGCTCTAAACGGTTTAATAAAAGTTGGCTGTGTTGCTCGGTAAATGTTTCTTCTAAATCAAGACGAACCAGTTGTTGGTGGCGGCTAATAACACGCATTTTTGAAATAGTCGGTAAATCACATACACTGACTAATTGTGAACTTATTTTTTCACCTTTTAGAATTGTTTCTAAAATTTGTCCGCTTTCATCTTCACCAATTAAACCGAGCAAGCCGACTTTTGCATCTAACCGCGCTATATTTTTTGCAACGTTAGCTGCGCCGCCCGCTTTGTCTTCGAATTTACTTACTTTAACGACAGGTACTGGCGCTTCTGGCGAAATACGCCCTGTATCGCCATACCAATAACGGTCTAGCATTACATCGCCAACAACCAATATTCGTGCTGCCGATAAATTTTTTAATAACGATAAATCCATTACTGCTGCTCCGCAACAACCATATCCATGGCTTCACATAACCAGTGACCTATAAACATGTGAGCTTCTTGGATACGTGCTGTTTCATCATTTTTTATAATAATAGGTAACTTAGCAATATCTTTTACTTTACCGCCATCACGTCCAGTTAATGCCACTGTAAAAGCGCCTAGTTTATTTGCAGCTTCTAATGCTAAATTAATATTATTACTAGTACCTGATGTGGTTAAACCTATAACTAAATCTTCTGGTTTACATAGCGCTTGAACTTGGCGTTCAAACACCGTATCAAAGTGATAATCGTTGCTGTGTGCGGTTAAAATTGATGTATCTGTAGTCAATGCCATAGAGGCAAGTGGGCCACGCTCTAATTTGTAGCGCACTACAAACTCGGCTGCTAAATGCTGAGCATCTGCTGCACTACCGCCGTTACCAAACCAAACAATCTTGCCACCCGCTTGTAATGCGCTGTGGCATGCTTCTAACAGTTGCATAGATTCTTGATGATAAGCTTCCATCGTTTCAAATAATGCTTGATGACGGTTTAATGTTTCAACGTAGCTAGTTGCCACTGAATCGATAATTGACATGAAAAATTCCTCTAGGAACTGAAATAGCAGGGAAAAATTAAATCTATTATTCCATAATTTTATTTAATTGTGTGCATTTTATCGGGTTATAACTGAACCCAGACCATATTTTATTGTGAGTATGTTTAGAAAACGACTATTTCACGGTAAACTAACGCCACTTCCCTTTAAGAAAGATCAGTATGGCACGCATTTTTTACTCTCTAGCATTAATTTTTATTAGCCCACTGATTGTATTTTATCTCTATATTTTACGAGGTAAAAAAAACCAAGGCTATCGTGCACACTTTAAAGAGCGCTTTGGGTTTGTCAGTAAGTCTTTATTTTCGACTAAAGCTAAACCTTTAGTTTTTCATTGTGCGTCTGTTGGTGAGGTACTTGCCGCAACGCCACTTATTAAAGCGCTTCAAAAAGCGCATCCAAATTTAAATATACTTATAACCTGCAATACTCCAACAGGCAGAGAGCAAATACTTAGCCAATTTAAAAACACAGTAGCATGTAGCTACTTACCAATCGATTTTCCGTTTGCGACAGCCCGATTTTTAAAACGTATAAAGCCACAAGCATTATGTATTTTAGAAACCGAGCTATGGCCAAATTTAATGGCGATAAGTCATAAAAAAAACATACCCGTGCTTGTCATCAATGCAAGACTCTCTGAAAAGTCGCAGCAAGGCTATCAAAAGGTCGCTAAATTAACGCATATTATTATGCGCTCAATTACAGTACTTGCGAGTCATAACAAGGCAGATGCGGAGCGTTTTATAGAGCTTGGTCTCGAAACTTCAAAAAGCCATGTAACGGGCTCTATAAAATTTGATATAACGCCAAGTGAAGAGCAATTAGCCAAGGTACTCAACCTTAAACAGCTTTATAGTATTAATAAAAATAATAGTAATGAAAATAGCAGTACTGAACACAACAATGGCGAACGCTTTGTATGGGTTGCAGGCTCAACACATCCTGTAGAGCATGAATTGGTATTGGCAGCTCACCAACAGCTACTAAAAAAACAACCGAATGCATTACTTATAATTGCTCCGCGCCATCCAGAGCAATTTGATAAAGTGGCAGAGCTTTTAACACAAAGCCCACTTAGTTTTAGCCGTCGTAGACAAAATAACTACAACAATGAACAAGTCCTCCTTGCTGATACGCTTGGTGAGTTACAGTGTTTATATGGCGCTGCAAATGTGAGCTTTATTGGCGGCAGCTTAATCCGCAGAGGTGGGCACAATCCATTAGAATCAGCAGCATTTTCGGTGGGCGTAATAACGGGTCCGCATACATACAATTTTGATCATGTTTACCCCGAGCTAATAAAGCTTAAAGGCGCTGTAGTGGTTGATAATAACGACGAGCTTGCAAAACAGCTTATAACGTTTAGCCAAAATACAAAAGCATGCCAAACCTTAGGTATTAAAGCTGCTCAATGCGTTGCTAAAAACCAAGGTGCTATACAAAAAACACTTAACATTATTAATCAATATTTAGAGCCAAAATCGTGACCAATATAGCCATAAGCCAAACCCGCGAATGGGTATCATCTGTTATTGTTAAATATAACTTTTGCCCGTTTGCCCGCAAAGAAGTAGAAAATAATTGTATTCATTACATCGTAAGCCCAGCAACGAGCATGGATGACGCCGTAATGGATATGCTTGAGCAATGTGTTGAGCTTGACCGTGAACCAGAGCGCGAAACAACGCTTATCATGTTTGATAACGGCTTTAGTGATTTTGAAGACTTTTTAGACTTGGTCGATTTAGCTAATGCGCTTTTAGTCGCGCAAGGGTTTGAAGGCAAGTATCAAATTGCTAACTTTCATCCTGATTACGTATTTGCCGACAGTGATGAAACCGATGCCGCAAACTACACAAATAGAGCGCCTTTTCCTACTCTGCATTTAATCCGCGAAGCAAGTATGAGCGAAGCGCTTGATAGTTATAACGAGCCTGAATCTATTCCAGAGCATAATATAAACCTAGCAAGGCGTAAGGGTATTGATTTTTGGCAGCAGTTACTCGAAGGCTGTAAAAAACCGAGCGCTTAGAGGCTCGGTTTTATTCTTGATTTTATTCTTAGCTTTAGCAAAGTAAAGCTAGCTGGGATCGCTATTTTTTAACCCAGTTACCATTAACTTCAACGTAATGACCACTTTGGGTTTTTTCAATTGTTTTGGCAGCGGCGAGTGCCTCTACTTGTGAAAGTGACAAGTTATTCTTTTTAGCCAGCTTTAAGTACTGCGCTTTACGCTTTGCATTTATGTCATCAACAACCGCTTTTGCTTCTGCATTTTGTACAACAAGCCCTAAATAACCAGAGCTATCTTCACCGACTAAACCTTGGTTTTTGGCGTCATCAAGGCTAATAGCCCACGCAGAGAACGACATACATACAGCACTAAGTAATGTAATAATATTTAATTTTTTCTTCGTATTCATGTTATGGCTCCTTAAAATAACTCACTGTCGTCACTAAATAAACTGTCGAGTTCTTTGTCTACTTTTACGCGAATTTCGTGATCAACTTTCACATTTAAATTAATTGTAATAGGCTCTTTTGCAGACACCTCAACACGGTGCGTGCAGGCACTTAGTACGCTAATAGCACCCAGCGCGAGCAGTACTTTTATCGATAACGACTGTCTCATTATTAGTTTCCTTTTTGTGAGTATTGTTGCTCAACTTTTTGTGTAATTTCGTCACTTAAACGCAATGCGCGTAAAAGTGTAAATACGTTTTCTTCATGATTGTAGTTAAAGTTAACTTGCTGCTGCTCTGCTTTATTATAACCTTGTAAATTAACACCGAGTTTTAACCAGCCATCATTTTTTAGTGCAACACTACTATTTAACTTTTGAATATCTAGATTTGTTAATAATCCTAACACAGGTTGCAACTCTTGCTGTTGCTGCATCACCGAATCAAACGCTGCGTTATTAGTAATTTTTAAATTACCTGTGCCTTGGCTAAATAAACTGCCATCAATTATTTCAATTTCACCACTATTAAAGTGGACTGGCAACGTGCCTGCTAAGCGTCCCGTTAATACAATGCCCGACTTATCATCGAGTGTAACGAGTTTACTCGCATCAATATTTTCAAACTTAACATTAGCAACTTGGTTTGGCTGACCTAATGTGTAGGTATCTAACGAAAACTCGCCGCCAAATACATCGCCCGTTATATCGTTTACTAGAGCGCTATTATCGTTAACTTGCCACTGCCCTTTAATATTTTTTATAACAGCACCGGCTCTAAATTCATTTAAATTAAAGGTAGTTGGTTTTACATTAAGCTTACCTGAATTATATTGCCCGCTAAATACGCTATTCAAATCACTCGCAAGGTAATCGTTATAAAGTGCACCTATGTGAGTAACCCCTATATTGAATGAAGCGTTTTGCAAGTTTACATCACCACTAATATAGCCATTAAATTTACCCTCGGTTAGTTGCGCAAGTGGTTCAAATTGACTAATAAACGTATTTAACGGCAACACACTTTGCTCAGGAATAATAACTTCAAACGGATGAGCTTGCGCCGATACATGATGATTTATCACTAACTCGACATCGTTTATAAATGCGTGATGACTGGCTTTTAGTGCACGGCTTTGTAGCCCCGTAGACTCTACTTTTATATTATTAAGTTTTATGTCAGGGCTATTAACAGCCTTTATATTCGTTTTTGCTGTTAACTCGGCAAATAACTCGCCCACGCCTAAATTAGCATTTGCTGTTAATGTGTTACTTATATCCGTTGCTTTAAATTCTTTATATTGTGCGCTTTTAAATTGATGCGTTAATGTTACTTCTGCGTTTAACTGCTTATCCATTTTTGCAGTTAAATCACCTTGGTATTGCACTGCGCTTATATCAAATGCATCTACACTATTGAGCGTTAATTTAGCATTTATAAGCCCAACTGGTTTTGAGTCAATAAACTCACTTAAATCAAAGCGACCACTAAGGCTAAGCCCATTCGCTGTTGCAGGAACAAATTCAGGCAAGCTTTCAAGCGTAACCGCGTAATCGCCTTTAATCGCAGTGCCCACTAACTGAGCATTAACGTTGATATTATTTATATCAGGTGTGCTTATTTGAGCTGATAAATTTGTCTGTAAGTTTTCAAGTGGCGATTTAATATTAAGTGCTGTATCTGTCATTAAAATATCAAATTGCTTATCGCCCTCACTCACCAAATTAATTGCAGGTACACTGAGCTCACTACCCTCTAAGCGAATTGATTGAGGGAGTTTAAGTTGCCAATTTAAAGGAACTTGATTGCTCACAAAACCTGCATATTCACTCGGTGAAATTAAATTCGCACAACTTGGCGTTAAATTAATTTTGTTATTAAGCAAATCGGTATTAAGCATTAACGCTTGGCTGTTTAAATTAAAATGAGTTGCCAACTTGCCAGTGGTTAATACGTTGACCTGACATTGCTCATAAATATAAGCTAACTGGGCACTAATATCGCCATTTAATTTAAGCTCTATACCGTCAAAGCTAAACGCTTGCTGAGTATTAAAATTAACGCCAGCTATTAAGGTGTTTTTAGTGTTTATAACTTGCTTTAAAAGAGTGTCATTTACTGCAAACTGACCACTTACTTTATCAGCAGTCAAAGTCGCACTCGCGTTTATATCACCAGTGACATTAAACTGATTTAGTGTGGGTTCCAATATACTTATTTTTAGTGGCTTATTGAGCTGTTCACTTTTTACTGCAAGCTGTTTAATGCTGATTAATGGACGGGTTGAAGGAAGCGCTAAATCGAGATTTTTAGCAAGTTGATTAGCATTATCGTTTTTAGGGAAAGGATTAACCGTTAGCACAGCATTTTTAATATCTATACGTTTTGTATTTGCAGTAATACCAGTAAGTTGTAACTGTTGATTTTGATAATTCACACACACTTTATCAGCATAGATATTTAGCTCAGACGTAATTGAAAAGTCGAGACAACTTAACGTAATGCCTGCTTTTTTAAGCTCAGGCGCTATAGCCCACTGTAATAAAGGTAAACGAAATACATAACCAAGCAGCAAGATACTTAGCAATATAGCCCCAACAATTAAACCAACTCGTTTAAACATACTATCCTTACATGCTTTGTGCTTTTAACTTGGTGCAAAAAGCATACTAATCAAAAAAGGCTGCACAATGCAGCCTTTTTTATTTTACAGCTAGATTATGAATCTAACTTGTATAAACGCAAATGTAATTAACCTACATTTTTACGTGCATTACGGAACATACGCATCCACGGGCTATCCTCGATCCATTCATCAGGATGCCAAGAGTTAGCAACGCTTCTAAATACGCGTTCTGGATGCGGCATCATTACAGTGGCGCGACCATCAGTAGACGTGATACCTGTAATACCTTCTGGAGAACCATTCGGGTTAGCTGGGTACTGCGTTGTAGGGTTACCATAGTTATCTACAAACTTAACCGCTACAGTGCCGCTATTAAGCGCCGCTTTAGTAGCTGCATCGTTTGCAAACTCAGCATGACCTTCACCATGAGAAACCGCAATTGGCATACGTGAGCCAGCCATTCCGTTAAAGAACACAGATGGATTCTCTTGTATTTCAACTAAACTAAAGCGAGCTTCAAAACGCTCTGATTTATTAGTTACAAAACGCGGCCAGTACTCAGTGCCAGGGATCAACTCTTTTAACGTTGATAACATTTGGCAACCGTTACATACACCTAAGCTAAAGGTATCTTCACGATGGAAGAAGTTTTGGAACTGATCGCGTGCCATGTCGTTAAACAAAATAGACTTAGCCCAACCTTCACCCGCACCAAGTACGTCACCGTATGAGAAACCACCACATGCCACTAAACCTTTAAATTGCTCTAGTGTTAAACGACCTTCTAAAATGTCGCTCATGTGTACATCAACGGCTGCAAAACCTGCACGGTTAAACGCTGCTGCCATTTCTAAATGAGAGTTAACACCCTGCTCACGTAAAATAGCCATTTGCGGTTTAGCACCGGTTGCAATGTATGGCGCTGCTATGTCTTCGTTTAAATCAAAGTTTAGTTTTACATTTAAGCCTGGATCTTTTGCATCAAATTTTGCATCAAACTCTTGCTTAGCACACTCGGGGTTATCACGACGCGCTTGCATTTGATACGTTGTTTCAGCCCAAATAGTACGAAGCTCAGTACGCGTATGATTAAGTACCGTGTTTTCGCCACGGTTAAATATAATCGTATCGTCGCTGTTAAGTGTACCGATGTTGTGAGTAATTGCTGCAATACCATGTTGTTCAAACACAGTATTTACTGCATCTAAATCACTATTTGCAACTTGAATTACTGCACCTAGCTCTTCGTTATAAAGCGCTTCAATATCTGAACCTGTTAAACCCGCTAAATCAACCGTTACACCGGTATGACCCGTAAACGCCATTTCAGCAACCGTGGTAAATAAACCACCGTCTGAACGGTCATGATAAGCAAGTAACTTACTATCAGCCACTAGCGCTTGCATTGCGTTATAAAAGCCTTTTAATAACTCAGGGCTATCAACATCAGGTGTTACATCACCCAATTGCTTATAAACTTGTGCAAGGCTTGATGCGCCCATGCGGTTTTTACCCGCACCTAAATCAACTAATATAAGCGATGTATCGCCTTTATCTGTGCGCAGTTGTGGAGTTACTGTTTTACGTACGTCGTCAACACGACCAAACGCCGTTATAACCAATGAAAGCGGCGATGTTACTGACTTCTCTTGTGAGTCACCTTCATCTTTCCATGTCGTTTTCATTGACATAGAATCTTTACCTACTGGAATCGTTAAACCAAGCGCAGGGCAAAGTTCTTCGCCTACGGCTTTAACCGCTTCGTATAAACCAGCATCTTCACCCGGGTGACCCGCTGCTGCCATCCAGTTTGCTGATAACTTAATGTTTTCAAGGCTACCGATGTTTGCACAGGCAATATTAGTTAACGACTCAGCTACAGCTAAACGAGCAGATGCACCGTAATTAAGTAATGCTGCAGGAGTACGTTCACCGAGTGACATAGCTTCACCGTGGTAAGTATCATACGTTGCCGCAGTTACTGCACAGTTAGCAACAGGTACTTGCCAAGGACCGACCATTTGATCGCGCGCTACTAAACCCGTAACTGAGCGATCGCCGATTGTTATTAGGAATGTTTTTTCTGCAATGGCTGGTAAACGCATTAAGCGCTGCGCTGCATCTGCTGCACTTATTAATGTAGTATCAAGCGCTTTACCAACAACTTGCTTTGACGTTACATCGCGGTGCATTTTAGGTGCTTTACCTAATAATACGTCCAGCGGTAAATCAACAGGGTTATTTTCAAAATGGCTATCTGACACGGTTAAGTGAGGTTCAGCGGTTGCTTCACCAATAACAGCGTACTGAGCGCGTTCACGCTTACAAATAGCTTCAAAGCGATCAAAATCCTCTACACCAACAGCGAGTACATAGCGTTCTTGTGATTCATTACACCAAATTTCGTGTGGTGCCATGCCTAGTTCATCGTTAGGGATACTACGTAATTGGAACTTACCACCACGTCCGCCATCGTTAACAAGCTCAGGAAACGCATTTGATAAACCGCCAGCACCTACATCGTGGATGAATGCAATTGGGTTTTCGTCACCTAGCTGCCAACATTTATCGATAACTTCTTGGCAACGACGTTCCATTTCTGGATTTTCGCGCTGTACTGAAGCAAAATCTAAATCTTCGTTTGATTGACCTGAAGCCATACTTGATGCAGCACCACCGCCTAAACCAATGTTCATTGCAGGTCCGCCTAGCGCAATTAATTTAGCGCCAACAGGTATATCCCCTTTTTGAACATGATCAGAGCGAATATTACCTAAACCGCCAGCAAGCATAATTGGCTTGTGGTAACCACGTACTTCTTCGCCGTTATGGCTTGTTACTTTTTCTTCGTAAGTACGAAAGTAGCCTAATAAGTTAGGACGACCAAACTCATTATTAAATGCAGCGCCGCCCAGAGGGCCTTCTGTCATTATATCAAGTGCGTTAACAATGCGACTCGGCTTACCAAAATCGCTTTCCCATGGTTGCTCGTAACCTGGAATACGTAAGTTTGATACAGTAAAGCCAACTAAACCTGCTTTTGGCTTAGAGCCACGACCAGTTGCGCCTTCATCGCGAATCTCACCGCCAGAGCCTGTAGCTGCACCAGAGAATGGCGCAATAGCTGTTGGATGGTTATGAGTTTCAACTTTCATTAGTATTTCAATGTCTTCTTGATGATACGCATATTCACCTTGCGCATTTGGGAAGAAGCGACCCGCTTTTGAGCCTTTCATTACTGCCGCGTTATCTTTATACGCCGACAATACATTTTCAGGATTTAGCTCAAAGGTATTTTTAATCATTTTAAACAGCGATTTTGGCTGCTCTTTTCCATCGATTGTCCAGTCAGCATTAAATATTTTATGGCGACAATGCTCTGAGTTTGCCTGTGCAAACATAAACAATTCGATGTCGTTAGGGTTACGTCCTAACTTTATAAAGTTTTCTACCAAGTAGTCTATTTCGTCATCAGCAAGGGCAAAACCTTGCTCAATATTAGCTATTGCTAATGCTTCGCGTCCACCACCTAAAATATCAACAGACGACATTTGGCGTGGTGCATCAGTACGAAATAATTGAGCAGCATCTTCAAATTGATTGTGTGTTGCTTCAGTCATACGGTCGTGTAATAACGCAGTTACTTGTGCTAGTTGCTCTGCGTTTAAGTCACCTTCAACATAATAAGCAATACCACGTTCAACGCGATGAACCTGCTTTAAACCACAGTTGTGGGCAATATCGGTTGCTTTAGATGCCCAAGGCGAAATGGTACCTGGGCGAGGTGTAACAAGTACAAGTTTGCCAGCTGGGGTATGCTCAGCAATAGTTGGACCATAAGTTAATAGCTTTTCAAGCTTGGTTTGCTCATCAACACCTAAAGGCGATGTTAAATCGGCAAAATGAGCATACTCTGCGTATACGTTAGTAACAGGAAGTTGCGATTGTTTGCAACGCGCTAAAATTTTATTAACTCTGAACTCTGAAAGTGCTGGTGCACCACGAAGGATCAACATAGATAATTTCATCCGGGGTTAGGGATTGAACGATATTTTAGGCACGCATTATAGTCCAATTAGCGTTCAGATTTAACTCCAAATTGCGCTTTTCATAAAATTAACTTTTTAGCTTTATTTATAGCCTACTTTAGACAATAAAATAAAACGTAAAGTGACGCGATGGCTTAGTTTTGCTATAACGGTGGCTGGCGAGCTTAAGGGGCACTCAATGTTCAAAGAAAAACTAATAATTATCATTACTTTAGTTATGCTGTTATGTGCATGTGATATGCAAGAACAGCCAACTCAACTCGCCCAAATAAAAGAACAAAATAAAATACGCGTTGGCACGCTTGCCAGCGCCAGTAACTATTATCAAGCGGTACAAGGCGAGCAAGGTTTTGAATATGAGTTATCTCAAGCTTTTGCCGAATATTTAGGTGTAGAGCTTGAAATAGTCCCCTTCTTTAACTTATCTGATATGTTTGAACGCCTTGAAAGCGGTGATTTAGACTTAATAGCCTCAGGACTTACCTATAATAAAACCCGTGCAGAGCAATACCGCTTTGGGCCAACTTACAGAACAATTAGCCAAAAATTAGTTTATAAGCAAGGTCGCGTTCGTCCTCGAGAGTTTGACGATTTAGACGGTAACTTTACTGTTATAGCTAAAAGTAGCCACTCGCTTACTCTACAAAAAATGAAGAAGAACAATCCAGACCTTACCTGGATAGAGAGCGAAGAGTTTGATGAAGAAGAATTACTTCAAGCGGTTATTGATGGCGAGATAGATTACACCCTAGCCGATACACATACATTATCGTTGTTTCGCCGTTATCACCCCAATTTAAGCATCGGTTTTTCAGTTAGCCATAACGACCCTATTGCATGGATACTCAATAAATCAGATGACGACTCTTTATATGCGTTATTGGTGCCATTTTTTGGTGACGTTAAGCAAAGTAACCAGCTCTACGTACTCGAAGAAAAGTATTTTGGTCACGTACGCCAATTTAATTATGTAAATACCCTTGCTTATATAGAAGCAATTAAAGAAACCTTACCAACATACCAGCCATGGTTTGAACAATATGCAGGTAGCCTTGACTGGCGATTATTAGCGGCACTAAGCTATCAAGAATCTATGTGGAATCCTCGCGCTAAATCACCAACAGGTGTGCGCGGCATCATGATGCTAACTCGCAGCACAGCTAAACAAGTAGGCGTAACAAATAGGCTGGAACCGGAGCAAAATATTCGTGGTGGCGCTAAATACTTAAGCAAGCTTATTAAACGCATTCCTGACCGTATCCCGCAACCCGACCGTACATGGCTTGCTCTGGCCGGATATAATGTAGGTTGGGGGCATGTTAACGACGCACGTATAATTACCGAGCAACAAGGTGCAAGCCCTGATAAGTGGGCTGATGTAAAAAAACGTTTACCACTATTAATTAAAAAACGCTATTACCGTAAAACTCGTTACGGTTATGCTCGTGGGGATGTGGCAGTTAAGTATGTAGATAATATACGCCGTTATTACGATGCGCTTGTCTGGTTAGATGAGAATGATGCCATTGCCGTAACGCCTGAACCAGAACCAATTAAAGAGCTTAGCACTGATGATGATACAGAGCCTAAGCTAAACGAGAAAAATGAAGTAAAGAGTGCGATAAAAAATGAGGCAGATGAAGCTTCAACACAAAAACAACAACCTATAATTGAGCCCAAACAATCAAGTGAAAATAATAACTAAGATTAATATAGGTGTCCGTTTTTAGAGCATGTCGTTAAGCAAAATTTAAGTAAATTAAATATCTGTTTACTTGTCATCAAATGATCACTAATGTGTGTTAATTGTATATCAATACTTTATAAGATGTACCCGTGCCTTTCTCACTCTTGCATTAGGAGAAAACATGCTAAAACGTAGACGCACACAAAGATTAAAACGCAATGTCATTTATTCAACGGCCACACGTCGTCGTGTTATGTTACGTAAGCTTCATAAAAAAATCATCTGGCGTCGCCGAATGTTTGCTATGCAGCAAATGGCTGAATCAGAAATAGAGCCAATAGCCAGTTAACTTAGCAAGCCTTATTTACTTGATCATCACGAGCAGCTTTTTTAGCTGCTTTAATTTGCGCCCTTCTTCGTTTAAAAAAATCCGAAATAGTATCACCGCACTGCTGTGCCAAAACACCACCACACACCTCTACTTGATGATTTAGCTTTGGTTCTTGCAATAAGTTCATAATTGAACCTGCAGATCCTGTTTTCGCATCGAGCGCACCAAATACTAAACGCTTAATTCTGCTGTGCACTAACAATCCCGCACACATAGAACACGGCTCAAGCGTTACATACAACGTACAATCAATTAAACGATAGTTGTTAAGTAGCTTTCCTGCTTCTCGAACTGCAATCATTTCAGCATGTGCAGATGGATCGTTATCGGTAATTGAACGGTTATATCCAACTGAAATAAGCTGGTTATCTTTTACTACAATCGCCCCAACCGGAATTTCATCAAGCAGCTCTGCTTGCTTTGCATACAAAAGCGCTTGCTCCATCCAGTAGGAGTCATCAAATGGTTCGTTCATTATTTCTACTTTAATAACTTTTTATGCTGTAATTATACCTAGTTACCACTCTAAAGTGCGCCATTCATTACTTTATTGCAAAAATAAAACACTATTTACCTGTTTGTCATGGCTCAATAGTGCTGATTTACGTTATAATCGCACGCTTTTTTTATTTAGCTCACAACACGGGTAGCAAATGAAATTTCCTGGACGCCGCAGGCATAAACATTATTTTCCAGTGGAAGCCAAAGATCCACTTACCAATCAACTTAACGCAACAGAGCGATTACAACGTAGTTATATTACGGGTATCGATCAAATCGTTGTTGATATAGAGGCAAAAGTTGATCAAGCTTTCCTTGACGAATTTCAACTACGTAGGGGTATGTCGCAAGTTATTGATAGCGACACAACAAACGCCTTATACGATCGTTTAAAATTAAACGATATGGTTGATTTTGAGTTTGCCGGTGGAACCATTGGTAACACTATGCACAACTACTCTGTACTTGCAGATGATCGCTCAGTTTTATTAGGCGTAATGAGCGAAAATATAAAAATAGGTAGCTACGCTTACCGTTTTTTATGTAATACCTCAAGCCGTGTAGACTTAAACTACCTTCAACCAGTTGATGGGCCTGTAGGCCGTTGTTTTACATTAATTGATGAAACCGGTGAGCGTACTTTTGCAATAAGTGCAGGCTTAATGAATCACTTACGTCCTGAATCTATCGATAAAGACCTTATTGAAAACTCATCAGCGTTAGTGATCAGTGCCTATCTTATGCGTACTCAAGGTAGCGAAACGATGACTGAAGCCACCATGCAAGCCGTTAAATACGCTAATGATGCAGGTGTGCCAGTTGTGCTTACACTTGGTACTAAGTTTTTAATTGAACAAGACCCTACCTGGTGGGCAAGCTTCGTTGAAAAGCATGTTGATATTCTTGCTATGAACGAAGAAGAAGGTTTAGCTATTACGGGTTTTGAAGATCCTCTTTTAGCTGCTGATAAAGCACTTGATTGGGTAGATTTAGTTATTTGCACCGCTGGCGAAAAAGGCTTGTTTATGGCCGGCTACGTTGACGAAAGTTTAAAGCGTGAAACCGAATATCCGTTATTACCAGGTGCAATACCTGATTTTAACCGTTACGAATTTTCACGAGCAATGCGCAAAGATGAATGTGATGAGCCTATCAGAGCATATAGCCATACAGCGCCATTTATGGGTGGACCTGATTCAATCAAAAACACCAATGGTGCGGGTGATTGTGCATTAGCAGCTGTGCTTCATGATTTATCAGCGAATGTTTATCATAAACTTAATGTGGCAAACTCAGCTAAGCATCAACAACAAGCTATTACTTATTCGTCACTATCGCAAATTAGTAAATATGCTAACCGAGCCAGCTATGAAGTATTAGTTCAGCATTCTCCACGTTTATCTCGTGGCTTACCTGAACGCGAAGATTGTTTAGAGCAGGTTTATTGGGAACAATAAATAATAAAGGGAGCAATTACTGCTCCCTTTCGTTTAGCTAAAAAATAGAAATATCGAGTTTTTTAGATAACAGCTCTAACGCTGCGATTCCTGCAACAGAATTACCAAACGAATTAAGCCCCGGCGAATAAACAGCTACAGTAAACTTATTTGGTAACACAGCTAAAACAGTCCCTGACACTCCCGACTTACCTGGCATGCCAACTCTGTAACCAAAATCACCCGCAGCGTCATATAAACCACTCGTAAATAAAAGCGAATTTAGCTGCTTGTTTTGACGGCTACTTAGAACACGATTTCCCGAACGATTATCAACACCTTTATTAGCTAAAAAATTATAAGCTTTTGCTAATTCAATACAATTAAGCTCAATAGAACAAAAGTTAAAGTAAGACCATAAAACATCATCAACTTCATTTTCAAAATTACCAAACGACTTCATTAGATGCGCCATTGCAGCATTTCGATGCCTAAATTCATACTCAGAATTAGCAACTTTTTTATCAATTACTATGCCTCTATTACCAGCTAATAACCTAAAGGTTTCGAGCATAGAATGCATTGGCGCAGATAAGCGGCTGTATAATGCATCACACGTTACAATTGCGCCTGCATTGATGAATGGGTTACGAGGAATCCCCTTTTCAAACTCAAGCTGTGTAAGCGAGTTAAAGGCTGTACCTGAAGGTTCTTTACCAACTCTATGCCAAAGTTCATCACCATAACGCTGTAGTGCCATAGTAAGTGTCATAACTTTAGAAACTGATTGAATAGTAAAGCGTTGAGAACAATCCCCTGCACACACAGTTTCACCATCCGTTGTATAAATAGCGATAGAAAATTGCTCTGGATCCACCTCGGCAAGCGCCGGTATATAATCAGCTACTTTCCCCTGTGATAATAAAGGACGCACTTCATGTGCTATTTCATCAAGCACCTTTTGGTAATCAGCTGTAGGCAATCTAGACCTCTATATCATCATTCATAAAAATTGGATTTTAGCACGCACTATTAGGTGCACCTAGTTTTGTTGTTGAATTTATAGGTGGGCTTTATACCAATCTGCTTATATATGGGGTCTACTTAACGTTAAGAAAATTACGCTAGAACTAGGCAAGAATTTTTGTATCTAGTTGTTCTAAATAAAAAACTTTTAACGACGTTATAGTGCAATTTAATTCGTTAAATTGATCAAAGATTTATGCAGGT
>NZ_WTLB01000033.1 GCF_011378855.1 Pseudoalteromonas sp. Z1A8
GTAATAAAAAACCAAGAAGCGTTTAAGCTCCAAGAAAGTTAAATACGACCTTGAAGCTTAAAATGAGAGATGGTATCTACAAGATAAACGCAAACTTAAACCTCGGCGGTAGACGTAGAGCTTGCTCGCGTGAAAAGCGAAGCTTTTAATTACTTAAATAAAACGTTATTTCACAAAGAAAAAAACGAAGGTAAATGAGAAACCATAGTCAACTTACGCTTTACTTTTCTAAAGCGCAGCGTCTCTTGGCCTCTTTGTGAACAAATCACTTTTATGGCTTTTAATCACTCACCACTAAAAGCTTCAATAATTTCTTTTTTTCTAAAACAATCATTACTGTGATCGTTAACCATGCCGCAGGCCTGCATATGAGCGTAAACCGTGGTTGGTCCTAAAAACTTAAATCCGCGCTTTTTTAAATCTTTAGCGAATGCAGTTGATGCCTCTGTAATTGCTGGATAATCCTCAACGTTATTTAAATTACTTATAATCGGTTTGTTACCCACAAACTGCCATTGGTAGTTACTAAAACTTCCAAATTCTTTTTGTATTTCTATAAAGCATTTAGCGTTGTTAACAGTTGCCGCAATTTTTAAGCGATTGCGCACAATACCCTCATTAAGCATTAGTCTCTCAACGTCATCTTGTCTGAATTGCGCTACTTTTTGTACGTCAAAATTAGCAAATGCTTTTTTATAACCGCTGCGTTTTTTTAAAATTGTGTACCAGCTTAAGCCAGCTTGCGCGGATTCAAGCGTGATAAATTCAAACAGCTTTGTATCATCATAAAGGGGGACGCCCCATTCTTCATCATGGTAAATAACGTAGTCGGGTTTAGTGGTGTCGAGCCACGGGCAACGGCACTTTATTTGCTCACTCATTATTATTCCTTTTTGTGTGCGTCATTTTTATGTCGCTCAAATTATTTATGTAACTTAATGATAAGTATGTAAATAAATTTTGGTATAAATCGTGCATTTAGACATGTATCTACATCAATTCGAGATTTGATTATGGCCCTTGCTAGCGTGCTAAAACCACAGTTTTTTTCTGCAAATCAGTATAACCCATGTTTACTTCAAGAGGAGTACATTGGTGAATTAAGCGATCTGCGCAAGCAAGCAAGTTGGCTTTCGCATTTGGTTGATACCATGCCAGCAGGCGTGGTTGTACTTGATGGCAAAGGCTTGATTGCGAAAGCGAATCAAATAGCGATTGATATGCTCGGTGAGCCACTTGAAGGCGAACGCTGGTTTAATGTTATTCAGCGCTCTTTTAGGCCGCATCAAGATGATGGCCACGAAGTGTCTTTAAAAGACGGGCGCCTAATAAAGCTTGATATTACCGCTTTAGCACCAGAGCCTGGGCAACTTATTTTAATGACGGATTTAACCGAAACCCGCCGCTTACAAAAACGTGTTGCACATATGCAGCGTTTAAGCGCGCTGGGTAAAATGGTTGCATCGTTAGCGCATCAAGTACGTACGCCGCTCTCAGCCGCTATGCTTTATGCTGCTAATTTAGGGTCAAAGCGCTTACCCGAAACATCTCGTGATAACTTTCAAACAAAGTTAATGTCGCGCTTAAAAGATTTAGAAACTCAAGTAAACGACATGCTTTTATTTGCTAAAAGTGGCGATCAGCAAGTGGTTGAGCAAGTTTCAATGCAGCAGCTTTTAACAGAAGTTAAAGCAGGCGCCGATGCGATGGTCGCACTTAATGAAAGTGAGTTGGATGTAAGTTTACCAGAGCCGGATATACAAATAGTCGGTAATAAAACGGCACTGGCCAGTGCTATTCAAAATCTTGTGCACAATAGTATTCAAGTTATTGGCGGCGGTGCAAAAGTAAAAATTAGCGCACAAAGAGATTTAAAAGATTTAGATATGGTTCGTATTAGTGTGAGCGACAATGGCCCAGGTGTTGATTTAAGCCAAAGCGATAAAATTTTTGAACCATTTTTTACTACAAAAAGTCAGGGCACAGGTTTAGGGCTTGCTGTAGTGAGTTCGGTGGCTAGTGCGCACCAAGGCCGTGTTGATGTGACTAATAATACGCAGGGTGGTGCCTGCTTTAGCTTGTTACTGCCTATTAAGGCAACATCTAAATTAGAGGGGTCATTATGAGTAACACTATTTTAGTTGTCGAAGATGACGCTGGGCTTCGTGAAGCCTTAATTGATACCCTTGAAATGTCGGGTATTGAATGTGTTGCAGCCAACAGTGCTGAGCAAGCAATGTTACTGCTTAAAAAAGATCAATTTTCGCTTGTAGTAAGCGACGTGCAAATGGGCGCAATGAGTGGCCTTGATTTACTACGCAGTATTAAATTAAACCACCCTGATTTACCTGTATTGATGATGACGGCGTACGCCACAATTGATGATGCGGTTGAGGCTATGCGCCTAGGTGCAATTGACTACATGGCTAAGCCATTTGCACCTGAAGTGTTATTAAATATGGTGAGCCGTTATTTGCCTGAAAAAGCAAAAGAAACCGACGGCCCTATTGTTGCCGACCCAACCAGTATTCAATTATTGGAGCTTGCAAGTAAAGTAGCACGCTCTGATGCAAGTGTAATGGTACTTGGCCCAAGTGGTTCTGGTAAAGAAGTACTTGCTCGTTATATTCATGATAAGTCGAGCCGATGTAATGAGTCATTTGTGGCGATTAACTGTGCGGCTATTCCTGAAAATATGCTCGAAGCCACGTTATTTGGTTACGAAAAAGGGGCTTTTACGGGGGCGATTCAAGCATGTCCGGGTAAGTTTGAGCAAGCACAAGGCGGCACTATTTTACTCGATGAAATTACAGAGATGGACTTAGGGCTACAAGCTAAGCTGTTACGCGTACTGCAAGAGCGTGAAGTAGAGCGTTTAGGGGGTCGTAAAACAATTCAGCTTGATGTACGTATTTTGGCAACCAGTAATCGTGATTTAAAAGAAGCGGTTGCTAAAAACCAGTTTAGAGAAGATTTATATTACAGGCTTAATGTGTTTCCACTTATGTGGAGACCATTGTGCCAACGCCCTGGCGATATTATTGTATTGGCTAAGCATTTAATTGAGCGCCATATAAGTAAAAGCAAAGAGCCCATGGCGTATTTAGATAAAGCGGCTGAGCAAAAGTTATTGGCTCACGCGTGGCCTGGTAATGTACGCGAGCTTGATAACGTTATACAGCGTGCACTTATACTGCGAACTGGTAACACGATAAATGAGCATGCAATTTTTATTGAAAATTTAGTATCTAGTAACTTTGTTATGGAGCCTTCATTGGCACCTGCTCAAACCGTATCACCAATAGAATTAGCTCACGCAGATAAAGGTATTGAGAAAAGCACGTTAAGCTCTGCATATTACGATGAAAAATCACCTGTTGAGGTTGAACCTAAGCAAGGTTTACTAGCGGCAGATACCGGTAGTTATAAAGATGAGCTTAAAGACAAAGAGCATCGTATTATTTTAGAAACTCTTGCACGTTGCCAAGGTAAACGTAAAGACGTTGCCGAAACGTTGGGAATAAGCCCGCGAACTTTACGTTATAAACTAGCGCAAATGCGCGATTTAGGTATTTCACTTCCTGCATAACCTCCTATAAACCCTAAGTTTGCGCTGCGAACTTAGGGTTGTCAAAACTCTGACTCACAAAATATCAAGTTAACTTACTGTATTTAAACAATTAAATGTTTGGCATGCTTTGTGCTTTATTACTTGTAAGAGTTCACTGCGTGTCAGAGATAAATTATGAAAATTCAAAACAGTGCTGTATTTCAAGAAATGCAATCAATGGCTTTAGAAGCCGGCCGTAATAATCAAATAAATAAATTGCCGACTCAAGTTCAGCCTACTTCTACTTCCCAGTTTGGCGACATGTTAAGTGATGCGCTAAATACAGTGCACGGTTTGCAACAAGATGCGGGTCAAAAAGTAAAAGCGGTTGAAATGGGGGATCGAAGTGTATCGCTTGCTGAGGCGATGATTGCTTCTCAAAAATCGTCAGTTGCTTTTGAGGCTACAGTACAGGTTCGTAATAAACTTGTTGAAGCTTATAAAGAAATCATGAACATGCCTGTTTAATTAGGTAGTGGAGAATTATTGTGGCGCAATCTAACCAATCTACAGACCTAGCACTTGCTGGTGGCGGTATCGACCAAAGTGGTGATGATCAACAAGAACAAAAATCAGGCTATTTAAGTGCTTTAAATGGCGTTGATGTATTGCGCCAAGTAACACTGGTTATAGCATTAGCTATTTGTTTAGCTATCGCGATTTTTATTATTATTTGGGCTCGTCAGCCAGATATGCGCCCATTGGGGAAAATGCAAACTGAAGAGCTGATTCAAACGCTCGACTTTTTAGATGCGCAACAAATTGAATATCAACTCGATGGCAATGTGGTATCGGTTGATGAAAGTGAATACCAAAATATTAAACTGTTAATGACTCGCGAAGGGTTAGAGCAAGGTCCTGCGTCGGGTTCTGACATCATCATGCAAGATATGGGCTTTGGTGTAAGCCAACGCTTAGAGCGTGAACGCCTAAAACATGGCCGTGAACAACAATTAGCTCGCACCATTGAAGAGCTTAACAACATTACTCGCGCCAAAGTATTGTTAGCTATTCCTAAAGAAAACGTATTTGCGCGTAGAGAGAAAAAACCATCAGCAACTGTTGTATTAACGCTTAAGCGTGGTCGCTCACTCGACCGTGAAGAAGTAGACTCTGTTGTTGATATGATTGCCTCGGCAGTACAGGGTTTAGAGCCTATGCGAGTTACTGTTACCGATCAAAATGGTCGATTACTAAATTCAGGTTCGCAAAGCTCATTAGCAGCACGCTCTCGTAAAGAATACGATTTAGAACGTAAGCGCGAACAAGAGTACCTTGAAAAAATAGACAGTATTTTAATACCGGTTGTTGGGCTTGCAAACTATACAGCTCAAGTTGATTTGAGTATGGACTTTAGCTCGATTGAGGAAACTCAAAAGCGTTATAACCCAGACCTACCAGCGGTTAGAAGCGAAACCACATTTGAAGAAAATAACATTGGCGGCCTAGCTGTTGGTATTCCAGGTGCGCTTACAAATCAGCCACCGTTAAACTCGAACATTCCTGAGGTTGCAGGGCAAGGTGGTGCAGGCACAGCTACATCACCAACACGCAGCCACAAAGAAGCCACACGTAATTATGAACTCGATACAACCATTTCTCATAAGCGCCAGCAAAGCGGTGTAATACGTAGAATAAGCGTATCAGTTGCTGTTGACTACGTCCCTAAAGTGGGAGAAAACGGCGAAACAACCATGACTCCACGTTCGGTAGAGGCATTGTCAAATATTCGTCGCTTACTACAAGGTGGTGTGGGTTTTGATATGCAACGTGGTGATGCACTTGAAGTCGTAACAGTGCCGTTTGTACGTGAAGAAACAAATTTAGCAATAGAAGTGCCACTGTGGGAACAAGACTGGTTTATGAAAATAGCCCGCCTTGTATTGGGAGCCTTAGTTATTATAGTACTGATAATGGCAGTAGTTAAACCAATGCTTAAACGCTTAATTTACCCAGACGATACACTAGAAGAATACGATGACGATGCATTAAGCTCAGGCGTAGATATTGGCGACAATACACTTGATATGCTAAATAAAGACTTTGATTCTGCTTCGGTTGGTTTCTCAAGTGATGGTACACTGCAATTACCAGATTTACATGGCGACGAAGATCTACTTAAAGCAATTCGTGCCCTTGTAGCTAACGAACCAGAACTATCATCACAAGTAGTCAAAGCGTGGTTAACAGAAGATGACTGATCAAGAACAAAAACAACTCCCACCAGCCTTTGATGTTGATAAGCTAGATGGAGTAGATAAAGCCGCTATATTACTTTTGAGTTTATCAGAAGAAGATGCCGCGCAAATCCTTAAACACTTAGAACCAAAACAGGTGCAAAAAGTGGGTATGGCAATGGCTGGTTTACAGGACTTATCACAAGCTAAGATTAGCGCTGTACACAACTTGTTTATAGAACAAATTCAAAGCTTTAGTACTATTGGTTTTCAGTCAGAAGACTTTATTAAAAAAGCACTTACAGCAGCACTTGGTGAAGACAAAGCCGCTAGCCTTATTGACCAAATTGTTATGGGCTCAGGCGCTAAAGGCTTGGATTCATTAAAATGGATGGACTCTAAGCAGGTAGCGAATATTATTCGTAATGAGCATCCACAAATTCAAACCATTGTATTATCGTACTTAGAGCCAGAGCAGTCGGC
This sequence comes from Pseudoalteromonas sp. Z1A8, assembly GCF_011378855.1. Classification (GTDB taxonomy): domain Bacteria; phylum Pseudomonadota; class Gammaproteobacteria; order Enterobacterales; family Alteromonadaceae; genus Pseudoalteromonas. Next base: position 6,271 of record NZ_WTLB01000033.1, read on the forward strand.
TGAAATTATTGCTCAGTTTCCTGAAAAAGTGCGCTTAGATTTAACAATGCGTATTGCAAACCTTGAAGAAGTTCAGCCAGCTGCACTGCAAGAACTAAACGAAATCATGGAAAAACAATTTGCCGGCCAAGCTGGTGCACAAGCCGCTAAAATGGGCGGCTTAAAAGCGGCTGCAGATATTATGAATTACCTTGATACCAACGTAGAAGGGCAGTTAATGGACTCTATTCGTGAGCACGATGAAGAGATGTCGCAGCAAATTCAAGACTTAATGTTTGTATTTGAAAACTTAATGGATGTTGAAGACCGTGGTATTCAAGCAATCCTACGAGAAGTACAACAAGACGTATTAATGAAAGCAATTAAGGGCACCGACGATGCCCTTAAAGATAAAATACTGGGCAATATGTCTAAGCGCGCAGCCGAAATGCTTGCTGATGACTTAGAAGCCATGGCACCGGTGCGTATAAGCGAAGTAGAAGCAGCACAAAAAGAGATTTTATCAACAGCACGTCGTTTATCTGACTCGGGTGAAATTCAGCTGGGCGGCGGCGGTGGCGAGGAGTTCCTGTAAACCATGAGCAAACTCAAAGGGCGCACACTTCGAGCTGATGAAGCAGATGAATTATTAAAAAACTGGGCTATTCCAGATGTAGCACCAGATGAGAGCAGTTTTGGTAATCGCTCTACAGCTTATGGCACTCCACTTAGTGAGTTGTACAAAAAAGAATTAGCCGAAGAAATGCCAATTGATGAGCCGCAAGAACCAGAGCTTCCTGCGCTTACCATGGTTGAGCTTGAACGCATAAGACAAGACGCGTACGAAGAAGGCCTTAAGCAAGGTCATGAGCAAGGCTACATAGACGGTTTTGAAAAAGGCGTTGGCGAAGGTAAAGAAGCAGGCTACAAAGAAGGCTTAGAACAAGGTAAAACACAAGGCCTTGAAGATGTAAAACCATTAATTGAAGAGCAGTTAACAAGTTTAAAAGCTATTTTAGAAGGGTTAACTGCACCGCTAGATAAAGTGGACGAACAAGCCGAGAAGCAATTAGTACAACTTGCTAGCATGTTGGCGGAAGCTGTTATTTATCAAGAAGTAAAAACATCGCCAGATGTGATTTTACATACGTTAAAGCAAAGTATTGATTCACTTAATGCGGAACAAGAAAAAGTACGAATACATTTAAATCCCGAAGATTTAGAACTCATAAAAGAGAGCTACGGCGAACAAACCATTATTGATAATAACTGGCAATTAATGGCAGAACCGACACTTGAACGCGGTGGCTGTGAAGTTAAAACAGCGCAATCGTCACTCGATATGACTCTTAAAACACGTGTCAAAGAAACGTTGGATAGTTTTTTGCATAATAGTGGTATCTAACTACTTTATTGGCGTGTTATGTCAACTCAACGTGCACCTTTAAGCGAACGCTTATCTCAGTATCAACAACATATTAAAACCCCAGCGCCTGCTGTGGCCGGTATTTTAACGCGTGTTGTTGGCCTTACGCTTGAGGCTAGAGGTTTACGTGCACCCGTTGGTAGCCAATGTAAAATAGAAACCATGAACGGCTTTGTAGATGCCGAAATAGTCGGTTTTAACGATCAAACTTTGTACTTAATGCCTAACGATCATATCTCTGGTGTACTTCCTGGTGCGCGTGTTATTCCCCAAGTTAATAATTTAGGTTTACCTGTAGGCATGAGCTTATTGGGGCGCGTGGTGGATGGCTTAGGTCGACCGCTAGATGGCTTGGGTAAAATTAATGCTGAGCATCATTTAAAGTTTGCGCAAAATACTATAAACCCGCTTTCAAGAAGACCAATCACTAAACCTATGGACGTAGGTGTGCGTGCTATTAACTCGGTAATTACAGTAGGGCAAGGCCAACGTATGGGCTTGTTTGCAGGCTCTGGTGTCGGTAAATCAGTACTGTTGGGTATGATGACCCGAGGTAGCGAAGCTGATGTAATTGTTGTTGGCCTAGTAGGTGAGCGTGGCCGCGAAGTAAAAGAATTTATTGAAGAAATACTCGGTGTAGAAGGCCGTAAACGTTCAGTCGTTGTTGCAGCGCCTGCTGATTCATCACCGCTTATGCGTTTAAAAGGCTGTGAGAGCGCCGTAACTATTGCAGAGTATTTTAGAGATCAGGGTTTAAACGTATTATTGTTACTCGATTCGGTAACGCGTTACGCAATGGCGCAACGTGAAATTGCACTTGCTGTAGGCGAGCCGCCTGCTACAAAGGGTTACCCGCCTTCGGTGTTTGCTAAATTACCTGCGCTGGTGGAGCGTGCTGGTAATGGTGGTGAAGGGCAAGGCTCAATAACGGCTTTTTTTACGGTGTTAAGTGAAGGCGATGATATGCAAGACCCTATTGCTGATGCCGCGCGAGCTATTTTAGATGGCCACATTGTACTATCGCGTGATTTAGCTGACAGTGGGCACTATCCCGCAATAGATATAGAAAAGTCGATTTCGCGTGTTATGCCTCAAGTTGTTTCTGAGCCGCATATGCAACAAGCCCGAGTGCTTAAACAAGTGTATTCAATGTATCAACAAAACAAAGACATGATTACGTTAGGTGCCTATCAAAAAGGGACCGATCAAATGCTCGACCAAGCAATAAACATGATGCCAAGAGTAAATGCATTTTTACAACAAGGTATGCGAGATGTCATTAGTTACGATGATGGTCTGCAAGGTCTTGCTCAGTTACTAGGACAAGCATAATGGCTAAAAACAAACTCGATTTATTGCTCAAAATTGAAAATGATAAAGAAGAAAATTTGCGCATGAGTTACTTACAAGCTAATCAAAACTTGCAATCGAATCAACAAAAGCTACAAGGTTTAAATAATTTTAGACTTGAATACTCTCAGCAGTTACACATAAAAGGTAAGTCGGGTTTATCCAGCGCCGGGTTTGGGCAGTACCATGCCTTTATAGCTAAAATTGAAGAAGCAATTCGTCAACAAGCAAGTACCGTAAATACGGCTAAGCAAGTTGTTACTCAACGTAAAACGCTGTGGCTTAAGCAGCAAATTAAAGCTAAAGCAGTCGCCAAATTAATCGAAAATCAAAAACTCAAAGCAAATGCGTTAATGGCAAAAAATGAGCAAAAAATGTTAGATGAATTTTCTGCTAATCAGTTTTTTCAACGTCGTAAAGCTTTGTAATTCAGGCACGTTAATTGCTTTGTTACTTAGTGGAATTTAACTTTTGGCAGTATGCGGTGGCATATTGCCGTAATGGTATTAGGTGATTTATGGCGATGAATAACATTTCGTTTTTAGCTTCTTCTGAAAAAGACTCTTTGTTAGCTTTTAAAGACAATAGCTTAGCTAATAGCGAAGAAAATTTAGGCGAGGAGTTTTTAAGCCAACTAAACGAAGCGCATAACTCTATGGAGCCTTTGCTAAAAGGCAATAAAAATCCTAATGCCGAAAATTCGATTGCCATTCCTAAGCATAAACAAAAAGAAGAAAATGAAAATCTGAGTGCAAAGCGAGATGAAGACACAGCAGACGACGTTACTTTTGTATCTGTTGAGATGCTTGACCAGATTAATTCAGCACAAGCAATGAGCACTTCGATTAATAAGCCTTTTGAAGCAACTGAAAGTACAGAGTTAGATAATGCTGACTCTAAAACAGCGGACTTAAAGGGCTCAAAAATTGATAGCTCAAACTCACTACCTTTGAATTCGTTACCATTAAATGAAGGCAAGTATCATAAAAGTGGTGTTGCCGAAGCTATTGAACAGCCATTAAATAAAAAGCCTGATGACAGTATTGGCCCTATAGTTGATGATGCTGAATTAATTTCAATGGATATAAAAAATCAATTAGTTCAAGACAAACCCGTTGATAAAAACTCAAAAAATATAGTGTTGCCAACACCAGTGCCTACGCCAGTAACTCCTTCTTCAGCGACCTCTCTATTAGCTGAACCAGAAATGATACAAGTAAATTCACAGACATCTGAAAGTGAAAAAAGTGCTGCAATAGATACTTTAATGACTAAGGATACGAGCTTAATTAAAGCTAATAACGTTATTACTAGTTTAACGCCTGAGCAGCGCTCGCAACTTAATGCGCAAATTAAGACATTAGACAATGCCGGCTCGACTAATAGTGCGACTACTGATCGCACTGCCAACCTTAAACAAATGCTTGCGCAATTTATTACTGATAATGAAGAAGCACAAGGTAGCGTAGTTAAACAGTCTTTTAGTTCTGAGATTGATACGCTTAATACCACTGAAAAGCAAAGCTTGTTAACACAATTAAACGCTTATATTAAAGCTGAGCAGCCTAAAGGCGAGCAGTTGTCAGTGCTTAAGCAAACAGTTAATGAATTAAAAGCTTCAATTGAAATAGGTTTGGCTGATACAGCAAAATCAGACTCAAAAATATTTGTAGCGCCAGTTACTCAGAGCGTTGTAAATGACTTGCAAAAAATCAGCTCAAAAATATCGATAAGTGAAAATGCTGAACCAAGTAAGGTTGCTACAGCTTATATAAAGGATGAAAACGCAGCAAAGTCATCTGAGCTGATGCAAAAAGATGGGCTAAAAAATATTACTGCAGAGCAAACACCGGCACGCGTAGCACAAGTATTTACGCAAATTACAGCCGCTCTAAATACTCAGCAATCAAGTACATTAAGCCAATACGACTCATTGGGTTATGATCAGAGCTTACTTGATACCCAAATAATACAAACTCAACAATTACAAAGTACATCACAAGTAAAGCAGATAAGTATTGACCCAGGTGTTATGCAGGCAATTAATATTGTTAAAAGTGATGCGGCTAAATTACTGCAAGATCGCGTTAGCTCAATGCTGAGCATTAATAATAAAGAAGCAGAAATTCGCCTTGATCCACCTGAAATGGGTAGCATGCAAATTCGTATTCGTAGCGATGCAGAACAAGCACACATAAACTTTGTAGTACAAAACCAACAAGCTAAAGAGGCACTTGAGCAATCAATGCCGCGTTTGCGTGAAATGCTAGCGCAACAGGGGCTAGAGCTTGGTGAAAGCACTATTTCTTATGGGCAATCAGGTAGTGAAACCTCGGATCAAAGTGAGAGCGGAACTCAAGGTAATTTGGCTAATAATAAGTCGGTTAATGATGAAAATAACGAGCAAGCAAATAATACTGCACAAAGTTCTCGACAACAAACTTCATCATCAATAGATTACTATGCCTAAGTACTGCTATTATAATAGTTAAAACAAGCAAGTACCTTTGCAATTAAAGGAATCATGATGGCTGAAGAAGCAAGTTTAGAAATTGAAGAAACCGGAAAAAGTAAAAAGAAACTAATAATAATTATAGTAGCGGTACTACTTATTGTAGGTGGGGCTGCGGGTTACTTTTTTATGTCGGGTTCGGATACGCCAGTTGAAACCTTAGATGAAGAGACTGCAATGTCTACTGATGCTCCTTCTGCTGCAGCGGGTGATTCAGCAGAAATGGGCAGTGCTTTATATGTTGCTATGCCACGCCCATTTGTGTTTAACGTACCGGGCTCAAGCCGCGACAGAATTGTACAAATTAAAGTACAATTATTAGTACGTGGTGAAGTAAATGAAGAAACAGCCAAGAAACATATTCCGCTTATAGAAGGGACGCTACTAAGCGTGTTTTCTACTACAACAGCTGATGAATTAAGTACAAGTAGTGGTAAAGAAACACTTCGTTTTTCTGCACTTGAAAAGGTACAAAAAGCCTTAATGGATGTTGAAGGCAGTAAAGTAATTGAGCGGGTATTGTTTACCGGCTTTGTAATGCAATAAGGGGCTAGCGTGAGCGATTTATTATCCCAAGAGGAAATTGATGCGCTATTGCATGGTGTTGATGACGTTGAAGAGGAAGATATACACGAAGGTGAAGATGGCGGAGGGAGTACGCTTCAGTACGATTTTTCTTCGCAAGATCGGATCGTACGTGGTCGTATGCCGACGCTGGAAATTGTTAATGAACGCTTTGCTCGCCATATGCGAATTAGCCTATTTAACATGATGCGCCGCACCGCAGAGGTGTCTATTAACGGCGTACAAATGATTAAATTTGGCGAGTATATTCATACTCTATTTGTACCAACCAGTTTGAATATGGTGCGTTTTAGACCTTTAAAAGGCACTGGCCTGATTACCATGGAAGCACGGCTTGTGTTTATTTTGGTAGATAACTTTTTTGGTGGTGACGGGCGTTATCATGCAAAAATAGAAGGCCGAGAATTTACTCCTACAGAACGTCGAATTGTACAAATGCTCCTTAAAATAATCTTTGAAGATTACAAAGAAGCATGGGCACCGGTTATGGATGTATCGTTTGAATATCTCGATTCTGAAGTAAACCCAGCAATGGCTAACATTGTAAGCCCAACCGAGGTTGTGGTTATTAGCTCTTTTCATATTGAGCTTGATGGTGGCGGTGGCGATTTTCATATTGCTTTACCTTACTCAATGCTTGAGCCGATTCGAGAACTGTTAGATGCGGGTGTTCAATCTGATACTGAAGATACGGATTTACGTTGGAGCAAAGCACTTCGTGATGAAATAATGGATGTAGAGGTTGAAATATCAACTCAGTTACTTGAAGTTGATTTAACCTTAAAACAAATTATGGAACTCAAAGCCGGTGATATTATTCCGGTTGAAATGCCTGAGCATATAACCGTGTTTGTTGAAGAACTCCCTACATTTAGAGCTAAAATGGGTCGCTCTCGCGATAATGTTGCGCTGCAAATTAGTGAAAAAATTAAACGACCTGATTCAGTTAAATCTGAGCTGCATGTATTTACCAAAGGCGGCAAGAAAATTGACTCAGATGCAGAATTAGCAGAACTAGAAGATGATTTACACCTCTCTGACGGTGTAGACTTAGACTGGTAATTGATTAAAAGGTTAAAAGTATGAGCGATGATCAAGATACAATGGACGAATGGGCAGCAGCATTAGCAGAAGCCGAAGGTCCGGATGAAAGTGGCGAAGCACACGTTGCAGAGCTTGATGAGTTAAGCGATTCAAAACATGAAATGAGTGGCGATGAAAAGCGAAAACTCGACACTATTTTAGATATTCCCGTTACTATTTCAATGGAAGTAGGGCGCTCTAAAATTAATATTCGTAACTTATTGCAACTTAACCAAGGCTCAGTAGTTGAGCTTGATCGTGTTGCAGGTGAGCCACTTGATGTATTAGTTAACGGCACATTGATTGCGCATGGCGAAGTAGTTGTAGTAAACGATAAGTTTGGTATTCGCTTAACTGACGTAATAAGCCAAGTAGAGCGGATCAAAAAACTACGATGAGCTTATTAATTGCTTTAACGAGTTCCGTTTTTTCAAAAGCAGATGTGGCAACACCCACTGGAGATATACTCTCTATGGTGCTGTCGCTTGTTATGGTGCTAGTACTAATTATTGTGCTGGCATTTTTTGTTAAAAAGCTTAATCCAAATTTAGCAAACAGCGATGAATTTAAAGTAGTCAGAAGCCTACCTTTAGGCTCTCGCGAGCGTTTAATGGTTGTTGAAATAGATAATGCTCAGCACTTACTTGGTGTAACTCCTCACAGTATTAATTACTTACACAAGTTAGAAACCCCATTAAGTGAAAAAGAACTGCCTGAACTCGCTAAACGATTTGGTAAACTTTTAAACCCGCAATCAAACCAAAATAAAAAGAATTAAACCTATGACAAAGTGGCTGCTTATTATTTTTGCCATGGTGTTTGTACCAAGTGTAAGCGCAGAAGGAATTGATGCGCTTACTATTACAACAAACGCTGATGGCACACAGGATTACTCAGTAACGTTACAAGTTTTAGCAATTATGACGGCGCTGAGTTTTATACCGGCTGCCATAATTATGATGACCTCCTTTACACGAATAATTGTTGTACTCGCCATTTTGCGCCAAGCAATAGGTTTGCAGCAAACACCGTCAAACCAAGTGTTATTAGGTATGTCGCTTTTTTTAAGTATTTTTATAATGTCGCCTATTTATCAGCAGGTAAACGAGCGAGCTATAGAACCCTACTTAAATGAACAGGTTACATCAGTAGAGGCTTTAGAGCTTGCTAAAGAGCCAATGAAAGCGTTTATGCTTTCTCAAGTTCGTCTTAAAGATTTAGAAACGTTTGCTAAAATTGCAGGTTACGATCAACTCGACTCGCCACAAGATACGCCATTAATAGTATTGATCCCTGCATTTGTAACCAGTGAACTGCAAACCGCATTTATAATCGGATTTATGTTTTTTATCCCATTTTTAATCGTAGATTTAGTGGTCGCTTCGGTATTAATGGCGATGGGTATGATGATGCTTTCCCCCATGATAGTGTCCTTGCCGTTCAAAATAATGCTATTTGTACTTGTAGACGGTTGGAGCTTGGTAATGGGTACTTTAGCCAAAAGCTTTGGTTTAGGGACTTAGTATGCAAAGCATCAACACGATTCAACAATAGGAGTACAACATGGAACCGGAAATTTTTGTTGATATTCTTAGTGACGCACTATTTTTAGTTATTAAATTGGTGTCGGCAATTGTAGTACCAGGCTTAATTATTGGTTTAGTGGTTGCGGTGTTTCAGGCTGCAACGTCAATCAACGAACAAACATTGAGTTTTTTACCTCGTTTATTAATTACCATAAGTGCGCTTATTGTTGGTGGGCATTGGCTAACTCAAGAGCTAATGGACTTTTTTACTCGCCTAGTGTTACTCATTCCTGAAATTGCAGGTTAAATGTGGAGTATCCCTTTGCGGTAGTTATTCAATGGTTGAGCGACTTTTTGCTGCCCCTGGTACGTATTAGCTCAATGATTATGATTATGGCAGGTTTGGGTGCTAAAAATGTGCCTACGCGTATAAAAATGGGGTTGTCGGTTGTTGTAACCCTTGTTGTAGTGCCTGTTCTGCCGCCTGCAACCTTCACTAATTTGTTTTCGTTTGAGATGATTTTAGTCGTTATCCAACAAATGATGATTGGTGTTGCTATTGGTTTTGCATCAATACTTTTATTAAATACCTTTGTGTTGGCAGGGCAAATACTCGCTATGCAAACAGGCTTAGGTTTTGCTTCGGTTATTGACCCTTCTAATGGTGCAAGTGTGCCCGCAGTTGGCCAGTTTTTTCTTATTTTGGCCACCTTGCTATTTTTTGCTTTTAATGGTCATTTAATGATGATTCAAATGGTGGTGCATAGCTTTCAAGTGCTACCGATTGATGGTACATGGTGGTCTGTAGACCATTACTGGGACATAGTGACGTGGGGTGGCTGGATGTTTACTACAGCATTGGTACTCTCCCTTGCTCCGCTTACCGCTATGCTCGTGATTAATATGTCGTTTGGCATTATGACGCGTGCGGCACCGCAGTTGAATATTTTCTCTATTGGTTTTCCGTTTACCTTGGTGGCTGGGCTTATTATTATTTGGGCAACATTAGGTAACTTTGTTACTCAGTTTGAGTTTCAGTGGCTAAAAATGGTTGAGCTTATGTGTACTTTAGTTGGTTGCTCACCTTAGGAGAAAGGTATGTCTGAAGACTCAGGACAAGAAAAAACAGAAGAACCCACATCCAAAAAGCTTGAAGAATCTAAAAAGAAAGGCCAAATAGCGCGCTCAAAAGAGCTAGGTACCATGTTTGTACTTATTTTTTCGGCTATATCGCTTTTGATGTATGGACCCGAAATTGGCAAAGGTTTATACAATGTAATGGGCCGAACCCTTAGCTTAAATCGCAACGAAGCCTTTGATACTACTAAAATGTTTGCCGTATGGGGAGAAGTTGCAGACGCACTAATGTTTCCTATGGCTATGTTTGTATTAATTATAGTGTTAGCTGCATTTATCGGTAATACGTTGTTGGGTGGTTTTAACTTTAGCTGGGAAGCCGCCGCCCCTAAAGCAAGTAAAATGTCGCCAATGAAAGGCTTTAAGCGCATGTTTGGCCCGCAAGCGGCTATTGAGCTTATAAAATCACTTTTAAAGTTTGGCTTGGTTGCAAGTTTTGCTGTGTTTTTAATTAATACTTATTTTGATGAAATACTGCATTTAAGTTTAGAAAGTGCACCGGGTAATATTATTCATGCCTTAGAGATTTTAGGCTGGATGTTTTTAGGCCTTTCATGCACTTTAATTATTATTGCGGCTATTGATGCGCCATTTCAAAGTTATAACCATAACAAACAACTTAAAATGACCATGCAAGAGATTAAAGATGAGTATAAAAACTCTGAAGGTGATCCTCAAATAAAAGCGCGTATTAGGCAAACACAACGGCAAATGTCGCAAAACCGCATGATGCAAGACGTCCCAGACGCTGATGTTATTGTTACCAATCCAACTCATTACTCAGTGGCATTAAAATACGATACAGAGCGCGCAGGAGCGCCCATTGTAATTGCGAAAGGTATTGATGAAATGGCGATGCAAATTCGTAAAGTAGCAATAGGTAACGAAGTACCTATTTTAGAATCCCCCATGTTGACGCGAGCGCTTTATCATACAGCTGAAGTAGGAGAGCAAATACCTGATCAGCTATTTACCGCTGTGGCGCAAGTTTTAGCGTATGTATTTCAGCTTAAACGCTTTAATAAAGGGCGCGGAAAACGTCCAACTAAACTTAATAATAAGCTCCCAATCCCCGACGACTATAAGTATTAAACTGCTAACTTAGTAACTTGGAATAGTTATTGCTAATTCTACGTAGTGTCAATTTTTTGAAATTGTAGAATTATGAGTTTTAAAGCGGTATTACAACAACTTAACAGAGATAAAAAAGACTATGCCAAAGGGGTAGGTACTCCTTTGCTGGTGCTTGCTGCCTTAGGAATGGTGATTTTACCGTTACCGCCATTTTTACTCGATATTCTTTTCTCGTTTAATATTGCCCTCGCATTAGTGGTTTTACTCGTGACTGTTTACACGATGAAGCCGGTTGAGTTTGGTATATTCCCCTCTGTACTACTTATCGCTACGATTATGCGCTTAGCGCTTAACGTGGCCAGTACTCGTGTTGTACTACTTGAAGGTCATAATGGTGGTGACTCTGCAGGTAAAGTAATTGAAGCGTTTGGTTCCGTGGTTATTGGTGGTAACTACGCTGTTGGTTTGGTCGTATTTTTAATTCTGATCATTATTAACTTTGTGGTAATTACTAAAGGTGCTGGGCGTATTTCTGAGGTATCTGCACGTTTCACCCTTGATGCAATGCCGGGTAAGCAAATGGCCATTGACGCCGATTTAAACGCTGGTTTTATCAGTGCTGAGCAAGCGCGTGACCGCCGTGAGGAAGTAACACGCGAGGCCGATTTTTACGGTTCAATGGATGGTGCAAGTAAATTTGTAAAAGGCGACGCCATTGCAGGTATTGTCATATTAATCATCAATATTGTTGGTGGTTTATTTGTAGGGATGATTCAGCACAATATGGGCTTTGGCGATGCCATGGAAGTATATACATTACTTACCATTGGTGATGGCTTAGTTGCTCAACTTCCTTCTTTATTGCTTTCTATTGGTACTGCAATTGTTGTAACACGCCAAAATGAATCGCTCAATATGGGGGATCAATTCAAGAAACAACTTGGTAATGAAAAGTCATTATTTATTGCTTCAGGTATTTTGATCATCATGGGTATTGTGCCTGGCATGCCGCACTTTGCTTTTTTGAGTTTAGGTGCGTTATTAGGCTATTTAGCTTACTACACACAACAAAGTAAATTAAAAGCCGCTGCTGCAGAAGCTGAAGAGGCCGCCAATGGTGGAAGTGCAGCAACGGGTGTTGCAAATAAACAAGAACAAAAAGAACTTGGTTGGGATGACGTTCAACAGGTTGATGTAATTGGCTTAGAAGTAGGTTACAGATTAATTCCTTTAGTTGACCAATCACAAGGTGGTGAGTTACTTAATCGTATTAAAGGTGTACGTAAAAAGCTTTCCCAAGAACTTGGTTTTTTGGTGCCGCCTGTGCATATTCGCGATAATTTAGAGCTTGACCCTAATGCTTACAGAATAACGTTAATGGGTGTTTCAACCGGTGAGAGCGAGCTTAAACATGGCGACGAGCTAGCGATTAACCCAGGGCAAGTATTTGGTCCAATTAAAGGCGTTGACACTAAAGACCCTGCTTTTGGCCTTGATGCAGTATGGATAAAACCCGATCAAAAAGATGAAGCGCAATCACTCGGTTATACCGTAGTTGATTCTGCCACGGTAGTTGCAACCCATATTAGCCAGTTATTAACCAACAGTGCAGCGTTATTACTAGGACATGAAGAAGTCCAAAACTTGCTTGATATGCTTGCTAAAAGTCATCCTCGTTTAGTGGAAGGACTAGTACCCGATGTATTACCATTAACTGCAATTGTAAAAGTACTACAAAATTTATTGAATGAAGGGGTGGCTATTCGCGACATGCGCTCAATTGTTCAAACCCTTGTTGAATACGGCCCGCGTAGCCAAGACCCTGATGTATTAACGGCCGCAGTGCGTATTTCTCTGCGTAGATTAATTGTTCAAGATGCGGTGGGTATGTCATCAGAAATCCCTGTCATAACCTTGGCGCCTGAGTTGGAACAGATGTTGCATCAGTCATTACAAAATGCAGGCGATGAAGGTGCCGGTATTGAGCCTGGACTTGCAGAGCGACTTCAAGTGTCATTGACACAAGCGCATCAAAATCAAGAAATGGCCGGTGAACCTTCTATATTGCTAACGTCAGGAATGTTACGCACTGTGTTATCTCGTTTTGTTAAGTACACCATTCCAGGATTGAGAGTGATGTCTTATCAAGAGGTACCAGATGAAAGACAGATCAAGATTGTAAGCTCGGTAGGCCAACAATAAGATTTTAACAGGGGTTAAACCATGAAGATTAAACGTTTTTTTGCTAAAGATATGCGCACAGCACTTAAAGAAGTTAAAGATGAGTTAGGTGTTGATGCGGTTATTATGTCAAATAAGAAGCTGGCTAACGGTGTAGAAATTGTAGCGGCAGTTGATTATGACAAAGCAGCCCCTAAAGTAGCAGCGCAACCACAACGTACTGCTGAGCCTCGTGTTCAAGCGCCACAGCAAAGTATGCATAATTTTATAAAGCCAGAGCCTCAGCGTGCCAAACCTGAGCCTCAAGCAAAAGTGGCTGACAGCTTACAAGCATTATTAGAGCGTCAATCACCGCGTCCACGTTCTCCTGAACTAGCATCTATGTTTTCACAATCGGGTATTGATACAACCGATAACTATCAAGAACCGGCTGCGCAGCCGCGTACTAAAAATATGTTTGCACGTGATGATGAAGCCCTGGCACGTCCACAAACTCAAGCCGATAGCTTAGGTTTTGATGATTTAGACCGTGACTTTGATGATTTAGATAGCCCGGTAACTGCTCGCCCACAAAATAAAAATAATGAAAGCGAAGAAATGACAACAATGCGTGAAGAAATGAACGCAATTCGTCAATTATTAGAACATCAAGTATCGGGTTTAATGCAGCAAGACATGGCACGCCGCGACCCAACTCGTGCTTGTATGGTTGACCGTTTGGTCGGCATGGGTATTGATAAAGAAGTCGCGCAGCAAATGGCATGTTTTGTACCTGACGATGTATCTCGTCAACAAGGCTGGAAAGCATTGCTAACAATGGTTGAAGATCAAATGCAAACGACCAATAACGAAATACTTCGCCAAGGTGGTGTATATGCGTTAGTGGGTCCAACCGGTGTGGGCAAAACCACGACAGTTGCTAAGCTTGCAGCGTTAGGTGCACAAAAGTATGGCGCTGATAAAGTGGCCTTAATAACCACGGATACATACAGAATTGGTGCTTATGAGCAGCTTGCAACTTACGGCCGTATTATTGGTTGTGGTGTTAAACAAGTTAAAGATGCTAATGAGTTAGCTGAAGTTTTATATCATTTACGAAATAAACGTCTAGTGTTAATTGATACGGCAGGTATGAGCCAACGAGATTTACGCTTAACTGAGCAGTTAAATACGTTAATGCGCAACCAGCGTGTGGACATTCGCAACTACCTGGTACTCAGTGCCACAGCGCAAATGAATGTATTACAAGAAACTGTACGCCACTTTAAAAAAGTACAGTTAAGTGGTTGTATTTTCACCAAGTTAGATGAATCATTAAGTTTGGGTGAGATTATTAGTATTGCGATTCAAAATCGCCTTCCAATAGGGTATCTTACTAACGGACAACGAGTACCAGAAGATATTCGTGTTGCAAATGCTGAAAAACTAGTGAAAAAGGCTGAGCAATTATATTTAAAAAGAACAAAAGCACAACATTCAAGGCATCAAGCAGTGGCGCCAAGTACAGTAGGGATGTATGATTAACACAGTATTAGATCAAGCAAGCGGCCTGCGCAAAATGAGTCAAAACAATAACAACGGCGTTAAAGTTATCGCTGTAACCGGTGGTAAAGGTGGGGTGGGGAAAACAAATGTTTCTCTAAATACCGCTATTGCACTAGGGCAGCAAGGTAATAGAGTACTAGTACTGGATGCTGACTTAGGTTTAGCAAATTGTGATGTGATGCTTGGTTTACGTGTAGAGCGTAATTTATCACATGTTTTGTCTGGTGAGTGTGAGCTTGACGAAATTTTAGTTGAAGGTCCTGCTGGTATTAAAATTGTACCCGCTACATCGGGTTCGCAAAGTATGGTTGAGTTATCACCATCGGAGCATGCTGGACTAATTCGTGCGTTTAGCGAATTGAATACCGAATTTGATATTTTAATTGTAGATACCGCCGCTGGTATTTCGGACATGGTGCTGAGCTTTTCGCGCGCAGCACAAGATGTAATGGTTGTAGTGTGCGATGAACCAACATCAATCACAGATGCTTACGCACTTATTAAAGTATTAAGCCGTGAGCATGGCGTTTATAAATTTAAAATTGTTGCCAATATGGTCCGCAGTATGCGTGAAGGCACTGAATTATTTGCAAAGCTATCTAAGGTTACCGATCGCTTTTTAGATGTGTCAATGGAGCTAGTAGCAACGGTTCCTTATGACGAAAATATGCGCAAAGCAACGCGTCGTCAAAAAGTAATAGTAGAGCTCTTTCCTAATTCGCCAGCCGCTCTTGCGTTTAAAACGCTGGCAACAAAAGCAGTTAAATGGCCAATACCAAACCAACCATCGGGGCATTTAGAGTTTTTCATTGAGAAACTAGTAAACGGCTAATTATGACAATATTGGTGAATAGAGCTATGGGATATCAATCAACACAAAACTTAAATGTGATTGTTGAGAAGCATGCATCACTTGTCAAAAAAGTGGCATGTCATCTAATTGCTCGATTACCACCTAGCGTTCAGCTTGATGATTTAATTCAATCAGGAATGATAGGTTTAATAGAAGCTTCAAAAAACTTCGATGCAACTAAGGGCGCAAGCTTTGAAACCTTTGCAGGTATTCGTATTCGTGGTGCCATGCTAGATGAAATGCGCCGTGGTGATTGGGCTCCTCGCTCAGTACATCGTAAAAGCCGACAAGTTGCAGAAGCAATTACAGGGCTCGAAAGTAGTCTTAATCGCGAACCAACAGATACAGAAGTTGCTGAAAAACTTGAAATTTCACTCAATGAGTACCATCATATTTTAAATGATGTGAATGCGAGTAAAATACTAGGTATTGAAGACCTTGGTGTTGATGAGGATGTCATTACTCCCGTAGGCCAAGATTTAGCGCAAGATAAACCTTTTAATAATGTTAAAAATGATCGGTTTAATGAGTCTTTGCTAAGTGCAATTAAGTCATTACCAGAGCGTGATGCAATGGTGCTTTCTTTGTACTATAACGATGAAATGAATTTAAAAGAAATAGGACATATACTCGATGTAAGTGAATCGCGTGTAAGTCAGATACATGGTCAGGCGATGATTAAGCTTAAAGCTAAAATCAATGACTGGATAAATTAGTAGTAAGTAAACAAAGGTTAATACCTCACTGGGGGATGTTTTGGATAAAAACATGAAAATTCTTGTAGTTGATGATTTTTCAACGATGAGACGCATTATAAAAAACCTGTTACGTGATTTAGGTTTCACTAACGTTCAAGAGGCTGATGACGGGTCTACAGCTTTGCCTATGTTGCAAAATCAAGTGTTTGATTTTGTAGTTACTGATTGGAATATGCCTGGAATGCAAGGTATTGACCTTTTAAGAGCAATTCGTGCAGATGATAAGTTAAAACATATCCCTGTATTAATGGTAACGGCAGAAGCTAAAAAAGAACAAATAATAGCTGCAGCGCAAGCTGGCGTTAATGGTTATATTGTTAAGCCTTTTACGGCTGGAACATTAAAAACTAAGTTAGAAAAAGTATTTGAACGCTTAGGCTAATGATGGGGGAGAGGCTTATGCCAGCACTAGCTGCGCCTCAAATAACGTTAGAACAAGCTCGTCAGCTCGTTGTTTTTTTAGAAAATGATGAGCAAGATAAAGCAAATCAGTTGATTTTAGAGACTGCCTCGCAAGAGCAGTCTGAATTATTTGCTGAAGTTGGAAAGTTGACCCGTCAATTGCACGAAGCCCTTAAAAGTTTTGAGCTTGACACTCGCTTAACTAACATAACGACTGATGCTATTCCAGATGCTAAAAAGCGGCTTAATTATGTTATAGAAATGACAGAAAATGCGGCTAATAAAACAATGGATGCAGTGGAGGCTAGTCTTCCTATAGCCCAGCAATTAGCAGATGAAATATCTCATATCAAACCGACATGGGATCGTTTAATGAGCCGCGAGATCGAGCTTGGTGAGTTTAAACAACTTTGCCACAGTATCGATAAGTTTATGAATAACTCTCATCATAAAACAGATGAGCTTCAAAGCTTAATGACAAATGTACTAATGGCTCAAGACTATCAAGACTTAACAGGCCAAGTTATTCGCCGTGTTATAGAACTTGTTAGGGAAGTAGAAGAAAGCTTACTTCATCTTTTAACAGCGTTTGCTGAACAAGATGACAGTGACAGCACCGTGAATAAAGTAGAACAACAAAAAATAAAAGAACCAGTTGCCACACAAACTTTAGCAGGTCCTGAAGGCCCTATTATTGATAAAGAATCGCGTAACGATGTTGTATCTGATCAAGATGAAGTCGATGATCTTTTATCAAGTTTGGGCTTCTAAGAGGAGAGTAACTGCATGTTTGAAGTCGATGAAGATATTTTACAAGACTTTCTCGTAGAGGCAGGAGAAATCCTAGAGCTTTTATCTGAACAGTTGGTTGAACTGGAAAATAATCCAGAAGATACAGAGTTACTAAACGCTATATTTAGAGGCTTTCACACTGTAAAAGGTGGCGCAGGCTTTTTAGCTATGACAGAACTTGTTGATGCTTGTCATGGTGCTGAAAACGTATTTGATTTATTACGTCAAGGCGTGCGGACGGTCAATTCAGAGTTAATGGATGTTATTTTACAAGCGCTCGACACCATTAATGAAATGTTCGCGACTATCCAAAATAGGGATAAGCCAGAACCTGCAGATCCTGAATTACTTCATACCCTTCACATTTTAGGTCTACCTCCAACAGAAGATGAGCTTAACGGTGTATCTTCGAACAATGAAGTTGAACAACCTCAAAACGAAGTAGTTGATACGCCCATAGTTGATGACGAAGATCCGTTTGCATTTGATGAACTATTTAGCGGAACGCCTTCGGTTAGCGATGCTGAAATTGATGAAATAACTGAAGACGAATTTGAAAACTTACTGGATGAACTACACGGTAAAGGACAAGGTCCTGTAATTGAGAAGCCAGTAGCAAGCAGCAATGACTTTAATGGTGACATTACGGATGATGAATTTGATAGCTTATTAGATGAGTTACATGGAGTCGGCAGTTTTGGTGATGTTGTAAGTAAAGCGCCTGTAGAACCAGCAAAACCAGTCTCAAACACGGTTAATTCATCAGATGATGAAATTAGTGATGACGAGTTTGAAGCACTCCTTGATGAACTTCATGGCAAAGGCACTGCACCTAAATCAATAGAAAGCACGTCAGCTGTGAATCAGCCCAATATTCCTGCAACACCAGCCGCTAAAGCTAGTGTGCCTGTAAAAAAACCAGTGCCTGCGAAAGCACCTGTTTCTAAACCGGTAGAAAAGCCTGTTGTTAAAGCAGCACCCGCAGCGGCAAAAAAATCAGCGCCGCCAGCAGCAGAAACTACCGTTCGTGTAGATACAAAACGACTTGACCAAATTATGAATATGGTTGGTGAGTTAGTACTTGTGCGAAACCGCTTGGTTAGTTTAGCAACTAATTCAGACAGTGAAGCGATGGGCAAGGCTATCTCTAACTTAGATGTGGTTACTGCTGATATTCAAGGTGCAGTAATGCAAACCCGAATGCAGCCAATCAAGAAAGTATTTGGTCGATTCCCTCGAGTTGTTCGCGATTTAGCGCGCAGTTTAAACAAAGACATTGACTTAAAGCTTGTAGGTGAAGAAACCGATTTAGATAAAAACTTGGTGGAAGCACTTGCCGATCCGCTTGTGCATTTAGTTCGAAACTCAGTTGACCATGGTATTGAAATGCCCGCTGTTCGTGAGGCCGCAGGTAAGTCTAGAACAGGTAATGTTACTTTATCAGCGTCTCAAGAAGGCGATCATATTTTGCTAACCATTAAAGATGATGGCGCAGGTATGGATGCTGAAAAGCTGAAAAAAATAGCAATTAGTAAAGGCGTGCTCGATCACGACCAAGCGAGTCGACTTTCTGACACCGAAGCGTATAACTTGATTTTTGCACCCGGCTTTTCTACAAAAGAAGAGATATCTGATATTTCAGGTCGTGGTGTAGGAATGGACGTGGTGAAAACTAAAATCACCCAATTAAACGGTTCAGTAAGTATTCAATCTGAGTTAGGCGTAGGTACTATTTTAGAAATAAAAGTACCACTTACCTTAGCTATATTACCGACCTTAATGGTGATTGTTGGCTCACAAACATTTGCGTTACCACTTGCCGGTGTGAGTGAAATATTCAACTTAGATTTAACTAAGACAAATGTAGTTGATGGGCAATTAACAATTATTGTGCGTAAAAAGGCAATACCGTTATTTTACCTTGAGCACTGGTTAGTAAAGGGCTCAGATCGTTCTCAGCGAAAAGCAAAAGGCCACGTAGTCATTGTCCAAATTGGTACGCAGCAAATAGGTTTTGTTGTTGACTCGCTAATTGGTCAAGAAGAAGTTGTAATTAAACCACTTGATGCATTACTACAAGGCACGCCAGGTATGGCAGGTGCTACAATTACTTCGGATGGTGGCATTGCACTGATTTTAGACGTTCCAAACATGTTAAAACATTACGCAGGCTGATAATAAAGTAGGTATATATTTAATATATACCTACGCATAAATTTAATAAGAGAGCTAAATGGCCGTTAAAGTTTTAGTTGTTGATGATTCAAGCTTTTTTCGCCGCAGGGTAAGCGAAATTCTTGAGCAAGATAGCGACATACAAGTTATAGGCTTTGCTGTGAATGGCAGAGAGGCTGTTGAAAAAGCAGCTCAACTACGTCCTGATATGATTACTATGGATGTCGAAATGCCTGTGCTCGACGGTATTAGCGCAGTTAAAGAGATTATGGCGAGTAATCCAACGCCTATTTTGATGTTTTCATCACTTACGCGTGATGGCGCAACTGCAACATTTGATGCGCTAGATGCAGGAGCAATGGATTTTTTACCGAAAAAGTTTGAAGACATTGCACGCAATAACGAAGACGCAATAAAGCTTTTACAAAGTAAAGTGAAAGACATAGGGCGGAGACGTTTACCGCGAACATTTAGAGTTCCAACACCGCCTAAGTCAGTAATTCCAACTAAACCAACAACAAGTTCACTTTCGCAAAGAACAAGCACATTAACGCCTTCCATAAAACAGCCTGATAGAAGCTTTCAAAAAGCAACCCCTGCAACATCGTCAGGTTCAAATGTTGCCTCAATGCGAGCAAGTGGAAAGCAATACCAGCTTGTTGCTATTGGTACTTCTACAGGCGGGCCTGTTGCACTGCAAACTATACTGACTCAATTGCCAGCTAATTTTCCTCACCCGATTTTACTTATTCAGCATATGCCAGCTGCATTTACACCTGCATTCGCAGCGCGCTTAAATGGTCTGTGCCAAATAAAAGTTAAAGAAGCACAGCAAGGTGACCGCTTACAGTCTGGAACTGCTTATTTAGCGCCTGGTGGACAGCAAATGATGGTAGAAGGGCGTGGAGCAAATAGAACTCTGCGCGTATTTGAAGATCATAGCGAGAGAATAAGCTATAAACCGAGCGTAGATGTTACTTTTGCAAGCGCAGCCAAAACGTATCAAGGTGATGTACTAGCTATTGTTTTAACAGGAATGGGCGCTGATGGACGTGACGGTGCCAGAATGTTAAAACAAACGGGTGCTACTATTTGGGCGCAAGATGAGAAAAGCTGTGTTGTTTATGGAATGCCTCAAGCCATTGCTAATGCTGGGCTTTCGAGTGAAAGCTTAGCACTGAGTGATGTTGCGGCGCGCATAAAGAGAGAGGTGGGCTGTGGATAAACTCTCAGTATTTGGACTATTTGTAGCACTAGGCGCAATAAGTTTAGGGTATTCTTTAGAAGGCGGCGTTGTTTCTGCTTTATTTAATGGCCCTGCACTTATTATTGTATTAGGCGGCACGCTTGGCGCTGTTATGTTGCAAACATCAGCAAGTACCTTTAAAAAAATGTTAAATATGAGCTCGTGGGTTTTTGTTGCGCCACAATACGATATTGAAGACGCAATAGAGCAAGTTAAACGATGGTCTCATAAAGCGCGTCAAGAAGGTTATTTAGCGCTTGAAAATGAAGCGCTGGCTCACCCAGATGCGTATGCTGCAAAGGGTTTAAGCTTACTTGTAGATGGCTGCTCAGAGCAAAAACTGCATGACACACTAGAAATTGATTTACTGCTAGAACGCGATCGTTTACTTGAAGCTGCGCGTGTTTATGAAGCAATGGGAGGCTACAGTCCTACCATTGGGATTTTAGGCGCAGTGCTTGGTTTAATACAGGCAATGTCGTTTATTACTGACCCGCAAATGCTTGGTGCGGGCGTTGCAACGGCATTTATTGCGACCATTTATGGTGTTGGCTTAGCTAATTTATTGTTTTTACCTATGGCAAATAAGTTAAAGCAGCGTGTAGAGCAAAAAATGCTTTACCATGAAATGTTTGCTGAAGGGATTATCGCAATAAGCGTTGGCGAAAGCCCAGTAAATATAGAATTAAAGCTTGAAGCCTACCGCGTAGAGCGTCCTAATCTAGTGGGCGAATAATATGTTACGCCGACGACTTCGTCATTCTGCTCCTAAAAGCCAACATACAGAACGTTGGCTTGTATCGTATGCCGATTACATGACCATTATGTTTGCCTTTTTTGTAGTGCTGTATGCAATAGCGATTAACAAAGAAGAGCAATTTCAAATATTGTCAGACTCCCTCGAACATGTTTTTGATAAATCAGCCCGCCAGCACTCTGGTCAGGGTGAAGGCGTCAATGGTAATGGGATATTGACCGATAGAGTGACACCTGAACAAGAAGTTCTTTACGGCGAAAGTGTTTTAAAAGAAGAACAAGGCCCAGAGCTACTCGACGGTCAAAGTGATACAAGTAACATACAACAAAAATATCTAGGAAAGCCTCTCGACAGCTTACTAACTAAATTACAGTCAGCGCTTATTGATGAAATTCGCGATGGAGAAGCTAGTTTAGAGCTTAACCAAGATTGGCTGATTATAGAGCTAAGCTCAGGCATGCTATTTTCAAGTGGTAGCTCAGTGGCACATTCTAGGGCAAAGCAAGTCGTCAAAATTGTTAAAGATATTATTGCTCCAGTAGATAACTATGTAAGAGTTCGTGGCTATACTGATGATGAGAGTATTCGTAATGAAATATTTCGCTCAAATTGGGAGCTCTCTGTAGCTAGAGCCACGTCTATTTTGGTAGAACTTGAAGCATTAGGTATTAATTCTGCCAGAATGGCGATAGAAGGTTATGGCCAATACTCACCTTTTGCAAGTAACGACACAGAGCAAGGGCGAGCAGAGAATCGTAAAGTTGTTATCGCACTTTCTAAGTATGGGCTACCGCCAAAAAAAGATATTGAAAGTCATGAGCAATCTGATGAACCTTTAGTGGCCGAGCCTGAAATTGAATTACCTTCAGATGACGATACAATAAAAATAATTCGTTTGCCTCATGGTGGTATTCGCATAACAACGCGCAATGAACAGTAATTAGGATGTAATGTGAAGATTTGGACTGTCGCTAATCAAAAGGGGGGAGTTGGTAAAACAACGACCGCAGTGAGCCTTGCTGGTATTTTGGCCTTGCAAGGTAAGCGTGTGTTGCTTATAGATACAGACCCCCATGCATCACTCACTTATTACTTTGGCATTGACTCAGAAGATTTAGAAGTCAGTGTGTACGATATTTTTGCACGTGGAACAAGCATGCAAAGTGAAGAAATACTTCAAGCTTTATGCCCATCAACACTTGATAATCTAGATATTTTACCCGCAACAATGGCGATAGCCACGCTTGACAGAAGTATGGGTAATAAAACAGGCATGGGGTTAATACTAAAAAAAGCGCTTGCAAAAATAAGCGAACATTATGATTATGCCATTTTAGATTGCCCTCCGGTTTTAGGAGTGTTGATGGTGAATGCGCTTGCAGCAAGCGAGCGGATTTTAGTACCAGTGCAAACGGAATTTTTAGCACTTAAAGGCCTTGATAGAATGATGCGTACCATGGAATTAATGCAAACCTCTCAAGCGAAAGATTATCAATATACTATAATTCCTACTATGTACGACAAACGAACTAAAGCATCGTTAGAAGCATATAAAACGCTGCAAAATACATACGGTGATAAAGTTTGGCCTGGTGTAATACCGGTGGATACCAAATTTAGAGATGCAAGCTTTGCACAAAAAGTGCCTGTAGAGTATTGTCCTCGCTCGCGTGGTGTGTACGCATATAAAGCACTACTAGAATATTTAATTGAACAAGGTTAATGAATGAGTAAGCAATTGTTTGCTAATGAAAAAGTAATGAAACAATACTTAGGGGCTTTGTTATGTGAAGACGAGCCTGTAGATGACCTTGAGCCAGTTGCAAAATTACTTGAGAAAATTCCAGACGATTCACAGCAAGAGCGCATTCATTTAAAACCTAAAGAACAGATAAAAGCAGCAGAAAAAATATTTGATAAAGACTTACTCAATGCTGAAATTGAGCCAATAGTTGAACCAACGTTTGAGGCTGAAGAAGTTAATAAAGCCGCAGATGATGAAGTTACAAATCCTGTAACTACTACAATAGAAAAACCAGAGCCAGAGATTGAGGCCAATAGTCAATCTGACTATTTTGATGGTGAGTTTCAGGCATTATTTTTTGAAGTAGCAGGTTTAACTCTTGCGGTGCCATTAAAAGCACTCGGCGGTATTCATCAATTAGGTGAAGTAAATCATTTGTTTGGTAAGCCAAAGTGGTTTAAGGGCGTTATGCTCAACAGAGAAGAAAAGCTTAATGTTGTTGATACTGCGCGTTGGGTAATGCCAGAAAAGTATGATGATAAATTAGAAGCGTCTTTAAATTATCAATATTTAATTACCTTAGGCGATAGCCAGTGGGGTTTATTGGCTGAAAAGTTGATAAATAATATTACATTGCGTAAAGAAGATGTAAAATGGCGTACAAATAAAAGTAAGCGCCCATGGCTTGCTGGTGTTATAAAAGAAAAAATGTGTGCTTTAATAGACGTAGATAATTTAAATATATTATTAGAGAAAGGCTTAGATAGCCGTCAGTAATAATGACCATTAGGGGGTAATAGCATGAATCAAGATAAATTACTGTCAGCAAATAAAAACGCAGATAATAATGATGAAATTTTACAGTGGGTTACGTTTAAGCTAGAAGAAGAGACTTACGGCGTAAATGTAATGCAAGTTCAAGAAATACTGCGTTACACAGAAATAGCCCCTGTACCAGGTGCACCTTCTTATGTGATTGGTATTATTAACTTACGTGGTAACGTTGTAACGGTTATTGATACACGTTCACGTTTTGGTTTGCTACCTGCGGATGCAACTGACAACTCTCGTATCTTAATTATTGAAGCAGAAGAGCAAGTTATTGGTATTTTAGCTGATAGCGTATCTGAAGTGGTTTATTTACGCAGCTCTGAAATCGACAGTGCACCAAATGTTGGTACTGAAGAAAGTGCTAAGTTTATTCAAGGTGTTTGTAACCGCGATAACGAATTACTGATTTTGGTTGATTTAAATAAATTACTCAGTGATGACGAATGGGATGAGTTAAGCGATATATAAGCTTTACCAAATAAATTATGCTGTTACTTAGTATAGCTATATCAGCGTTAGCGGTAGGACTTATATCGCTTGCGCTAATAATTGCATTAAAAAATAAACAAGCGAATGAAATTAATGCTGTATTGCAGCAGCTTAAAGATAGTTCAGAACAAACTCATATTTTGCGCAGTGAAATATCAGAGCTTAGAACAGGGCTCTTAAGTATTGGTAAGCGCGTGCTTGAGGTTGAGCAACAAAATCAAGATTTAATGCAACAACAAGCAGCGCAAAAGTACGATGATCCTGATGCCAAAATTTACTCTCGTGCTGTAAAAATGGTTGAATTAGGTGCGGACCTAGATGAAGTAATACGCGAATGTGAATTACCTAGAGCAGAAGCCGAATTACTATTTTCATTACATAAACAAAAAGGCGCTTAGCGCCTTTTTGTTTATAAACGTATAAATAATCTCACGCTTTAATATTTAACTTACCTTGAAAATCCTGCCAACCTGGTGGAAATTGACCTCTTAATACATACGAAAACGCAATAAGCTCTGCAATGACATAATAAAGCTCTTTAGGGATTTCTTCTCCTAAGCTTAAATGCGACAACGTTTTAGCAAGCGCGGCATCTTCGTGGATCATAATTCCTTTTAATTTTGCCGCTGCAATTATTTCATCAGCTAACTCACCAAACCCTTTTACACTTACAGTGGGGGTGTTGCCAGCTTCGTATAAAAGCCCAATGGCTGATTTATTAATGGGTGTATCACTCATAACTAAACCTTAATATTAATGATTGCATGAGATTTATAAAATGCCTGATTACTTGCATCGCCTCGCTTTAAGTTAAGCTCTCCAACCTGTAAGCCATGCTTCGCTAGTTTAGATCTTAAATTATCTAAGTGAGGGTGAGCAATAGCGCTTACTTCTTGGCTTGAGGCTAATAGCTGGCAATCAAGTGCTTTATCCATTAGCTCAGCGGTAATTTGTAGTTGCCCAATTTGTGCATAATCAAAGTTCAGTCTTACAAACCATACATTTTTATCATCTAATTTATCCGCGCTTGGCTTTTTATATTGCCCCAGCGTTATTTCTGTTTGGGCGGCGTCTGGCGGTAATTTCATTGGTAATAAAAATTGTGCAAGTGGGTTTGTGTCTGGTTGTTGGTTTTGTGTTGAAACACTCACTTGGTTAAGTGTGTTTTTAACGTTTACAATTTCGCTGGCTAAAGCTTGCACTTGAGTTTGCTGAAGTTGCTCTAGTATTTTTGCCCCGCTGTTACCCGTTTTAAAGGTAGGTATGAGTACTTTTAAAAGTGCATCTAAACCAGTTTGGTTATTAAAGCTTATTGGTGTTACCGATTGGCTGATAATAGGGGCTGCTAAAATACTCACAGCAACTTGTTCAAGCCCTTTAGTAAAGCTACTTTGCAGCATATCGCCCGTTAATTGAGATGGTTGTAAGGTGGCTAATACTTCACGCTGTATGGTCGCAGGGTTAATATTATTACTTGAGACCATGCGATTAAATGCTTGGTTAATTAAGCGAGTTAAATCGGGCGTTTCTTTTGTCGCTTTATTTGTAATGTCAGTAATTTGACTACTTAAAAGTGGTTTGCTACCAGTCCCTATATTCATAGGGATTGGGGTATCAGGAAGCTTTAATAATGTGCTTAATAGCTTTGCTTCTATTGGTTGTAGCATTTGACTACGAGAGGCAATATTAGATAACGGCTCTGCTAATGGGAGAATGTTTTTAATCGTGGCTGAGTTTGCACTGTTTTGATTGTTGCCGTTTATTACTGGTTGCACTGAAGAGGTTATTTGCCCTTTAGTAACAATTTCACTTGTAGGCTTAATTAACGTATCAACTTTACTGTTGGTACTAATATTCAGAGGACTAAATTGGTTTGCTTTTAAATCATTAAGCAAAGGGCTAGTGACTTTACTTTGATTAATATTACTTGATATCGGCGCTTTAGCTGATGTTATTATTGTATTTTGTGGTGACTGCCAAATGCTAACACTTCCTTTCATAAGTTGAGTTAACTGCATAAGCGGCGGGAGTCTTGAAAAGTGCTCTGGCAAAATGTTACTTGTTAGCTGGGTACTTGCACCTTGGATAATATTAACTCTATTTTTCGGTGATTCGCTCAGTTGTATATCTAAAGGCACTTTTTGTAGAGCAGAGGGTATTGATGACGCTGTTAATTCAGATTTATTTGCTGCTGCAAAGGGCTTACTTTCAAAATATTTAACTGCATCATTAATTCGCGTTTTTAAATCACTAAAGCTATTTTGTAGCCACGACTTTATTGGGCTATCAGGTGTAAGCAGTGGGCTTACTTTAATAGTGGACGCAGAAAAAGGTATTTCAGGGACACTGCTTTTTTGCGCTAAAAGTAACTCGTTAAATGGTTTAGAAAATGAGTTGTTAAGCGTTACTTTTATATTGTTTGTATCGGTTTTAATAAATAATTTATCTGCCTGGTTCACTAAATTTACTTTAATAGGAGTGTTAGGTAGCTCGGCAAGTTGTTGATTAGTAATAGGCGTTGTAAACGAACCTGACTTTTGAGGATGAGTCAAAATTGCTAGCTTAGGTGTAGCTTGCAGTTGCGCACTAGGCAATAAGGCCGCGAGTAAATTAGTAAGCTTAGTTTGGCTAAGTGGTTGCGAGTGAATTGTATCTGCAAAGCGATTAATAACATTAAGCTGTGCGCCTTTGTTAGTAGTACTAACAACTACTTTTAAAGGCTGCTCGGTTATAAGTAACTGGGCTACCTCTTTATTTATTGCAATACTCGAGTTGAGTTTATCAATAACTAACTTAGGAGTAGGCGATATAACCACTTGTACATCCATGGGTTGGCTTTGTACCTCAGTGCCTGTGCTTACATAATTTAATAAACGCTGTAATTGCACTGGTTGATTTAAAGTAAGGGTTGTACTGCTTGGCGTGATGTTGAGCTGTTTGCCATCGGGACTGAGCTGTATGTTAGCACTGGCTATTTTTTGTAAATTTTGCGGTGCGCTTGTAGTGCCAAGTCTTAATGTTTGCCAATGCTTATCTATAAATACATCAAGCGTAATCGAGTCCTTCGAAAATTGAATGTTTTTAGCCGCAAGTACCTCATTAGGTAACTGTGGTAACTCATTGGTTTGGCTATTGGTCGATTGATTGATAACCAATGAATTAGATAATGTTATTTGCGTTGGCGTATTCATTATTTTAAATCAAGTTTTCTCTATTTTAAGTGAATCGATTTTAAAGCAATATTCGTATTACCCTATCATTATGGTAGACTAACGCCTAATTTTTGGCAGAGAGAATCTCATCTTGTTACACATTAAGTCCGTCACCTGCATCAAGCAAGATCGTTGTTTGTTTGCGGATCTTAATTTTAGCCTTAATAGCGGTCAAATCATGCAATTAGCGGGTCCTAATGGGGCTGGTAAAACATCGCTATTGCGTATTATCGCAGGCTTCTCTGTGCCTGACGAAGGGGCTGTTTTATTTCAAGAACAGCCTATATCTAAGTACTATGAAGAGTATGCCAGAGAACTGCTTTTTATAGGCCATAAAACAGGTGTAAACACCCAGCTCAGTGCAGTTGAAAATGTTCGCCACTGGTTACAAATTAATGGCTATATATACGAGCCAGACTTATACCCTATTTTAGCGCAACTTGGCCTTGTTGGACTTGAAGATGTACCCGTTAGAATGTTATCTGCGGGGCAACAACGACGTGTTGCTTTAGTAAGGCTTTGGCTAAGTGATGCAAAGCTATGGGTACTTGATGAGCCATTTACCGCGCTTGATAAAAGCGGTGTTGCCTTTTTACAGCAGCGATTTACCGAACACTTACAAAGTGGTGGCGCTATTTTATTAACGACCCACCAAGACTTAACTACCCACTTTAGTAACTTGCAAACAGTTACATTGGAGTATCGCCACTAATGACTCGTCAACACTCTTATTGGTTGTTATTTAGTGCGGTATTTAGCAAAGATGTAAAGCTTGCGTTTCGCCAGCGTGCCGAAATTGTAAATCCTATTTTGTTCTTCTTAATTGTAATTTCATTATTTCCGTTAGCGATAGGGCCTGAGCCCGGTCTATTGGCGAGAATGGCGCCGGGGATTATTTGGGTTGCCGCATTACTTTCTACCATGCTGGGCTTAGATAAGCTCTTTAGAGATGACTTTAATGATGGCTCATTAGAACAATTAATTGCATCGTCTTATCCGTTGTCGTTAACGGTACTTGCTAAAGTGGCTGCTCATTGGGTAGTAACAGGGTTACCGCTTGTATTAATGACGCCACTATTTGCGTTGTTATTAAACCTAGAAAGTACGGCGCTAACAGCAACCGTGTTAACATTATTATTAGGCACACCACTATTGAGCTTTATTGGCGCAATTGGCGCTGGGCTTACTGTGGGATTACAAAAAGGGGGTATTTTGATGAGTTTACTCGTACTGCCTTTGTATATTCCTGTTTTGATTTTTGCAACGTCAGCTATCGATACCAGTACTATGTCACTGGATTATAGCGGGCAGCTTGCCATCCTTGGTGCAATGTTACTTATTGCTATTATTAGCGCACCAATTGCCATATCGTCAGCTTTAAAAGTGAGTGTAAGTTAATGTGGAAATGGTTACATCCCTATGCTAAAGCAGAGCGTGCATACCAGTTATGCAATACGTTACTGCCTTATTTTGCCGTAGTTACCGTAGTTAGTATGATTGTTGGATGGGTATGGGGTCTTGGTTTTGCACCTGCCGATTACCAACAAAAAGACAGCTACCGTATCATTTTTATTCATGTTCCTTCTGCTATTTTATCTATGGGTGCTTACTCCTCAATGGCAATTGCCGCCATTGTTGCACTTGTATGGCAGCTGCGAAATGCTGAACTCGCCGTTATTGCAATTGCGCCTGTTGGTGCATGTATTACAGCTATCGCACTTATTACTGGCGCTGCATGGGGTAAACCTATGTGGGGTGCTTGGTGGGTGTGGGATGCACGTTTAACCTCTGAGCTTATTTTATTATTTTTATATCTTGGCGTACTTTCGCTTTACCATGCGTTTGAAGATAAAAAGTCAGCAGGGCGTGCGGCTTCTATTTTAGCGATTGTGGGCGTAATTAACTTACCTATTATTCATTACTCAGTTGAGTGGTGGAATACGCTACACCAAGGCGCAAGCATTACAAAGCTAGACACCAAAGCAATTGACCCAAGTATGTTTTGGCCACTTATGGTTAATATTTTAGCTTTTGCTGCTTTTGTAGGGACAGTGACTTTAATTCGTCTTAAAAATGAAATTTTACAACGCGAAAAGCACCGACCGTGGGTGCGTTTGTTGTTAAATAAGGGGTAATTATGCAGTTTGACTCTTTTTCTGATTTTATTGCAATGGGAGGCTACGGGTTTTATGTATGGCTTTCTTTTGGTACGTGCGCACTTATTTTACTCGGTATTTTAGTGAACTCTTTAAGAGATACTAAACGTATTATGGCTTCAGTAGAGCAACAAATAATACGTGAAGCGCGAATTAAAAAAGCTAAACAGGAACAAGTATCATGAATCCTAGACGTAAAAAGCGCCTATTGGTAATTATTGCCGTATTGTTTGGTATTGGTGGATCAATTGGTTTAGTGCTTTATGCACTCCAAGAAAACATAAATCTTTTTTATACGCCAAGCGAGCTTATCGATGGTAAAGGCCCTAATAAAGAAAAACCATTCATTGGGCAAAAGCTACGTATTGGTGGCATGGTTGTACCAGGCACGGTTGAACGTAATGAAGAGAGTTTGCAAGTAAGCTTTAAGCTAATTGATACAGGTCCATTAGTGACCGTGCGCTATCAAGGTATATTGCCTGATTTATTTCGTGAGGGGCAAGGCATTGTAGCGCAGGGCGTATTAATCGAACCTAATGTGATAGAAGCATTTGAAGTGCTTGCAAAGCATGACGAAGAATATATGCCAGCAGAAGTTGCTGAGGCAGTTAAAGGTATTAAGCACGAAAAACCAAAATACAACTTAGATAGTGGTAATTAGCTATGATCCCAGAAATTGGTTATTTTTCATTAACGCTTGCCATGGTGCTAAGCGTTTTACTGTGTATTTTTCCTCTTTGGGGCGCGCATACCGGTAATCTTCGATTAATGCGTGCAGCTCCCTCTTTAGCAATTGGGCAATTCGCTTTTGTTTTAATCTCTTTTGCAGCACTTATTTACGCCAGTGTAACGGATGATTTTACCGTATCGTATGTGGCATATCATTCAAGTAGTACACTGCCTTGGTATTATAAAATCACCTCTACATGGGGCGGCCATGAAGGTGCTATTTTACTGTGGCTAGTAATGCAAGCTGGTTGGACTGCAGTTGTCGCTGCGCGTTCTAAATCATTGCCTTGGGTGCTACGTGCTCGTGTATTGGGCGTACTTGGTTTTTTAGGTGTAGGTTTTATGATGTACACCTTACTACTTTCAAGCCCGTTTGAGCGCCTACTTCCTTATTTCCCTGTTGAAGGGCGTGATTTAAATCCGTTACTTCAAGATCCGGGCATGATTATTCACCCGCCATTACTTTACATGGGTTATGTAGGGCTATCGGTTGCTTTTTCTTTTGCTATTGCTGCGCTATTAACTGGCAAGCTTGATAACACATGGGCTAAATGGTCTCGCCCGTGGACAATGACTGCGTGGGGCTTTTTAACACTAGGTATTACAATTGGTAGCTGGTGGGCATACTCAGAACTTGGCTGGGGTGGCTGGTGGTTTTGGGATCCAGTCGAAAACGCATCATTAATGCCATGGCTTGTTACAACCGCATTACTGCACTCGTTAAGCGTAACCGAAAAACGCGGTGTATTTAAATCATGGACCGTATTACTTGCTATCGCAGCATTTTCATTAAGCTTGTTAGGCACCTTTATTGTGCGTTCAGGTATTATTGTATCGGTGCATGCTTTTGCTACAGACCCTGATCGTGGTTTATTTATACTCGCCTTTTTAGGCATAGTTGTAGGTGGTGGCTTAGCGTTATATGCACTGCGTGTATCGCAAGTACACAGCGAAGGCCGATACAAACTTGTATCACGCGAAGTGGCATTATGGCTCAATAATATATTTTTAGTGGTTGCTACATTAATTGTATTGCTGGGTACGTTATTACCTATGGTTCATAAAGAAATGGGCTTGGGCAGTATTTCTATTGGTGAACCGTTTTTTAATAAGATGTTTGCAATAATTTTAGTCCCGTTTGCTATTTTGATGGGAATAGGACCATTTTTACGCTGGAAGCAAAATAAATGGGCCTTTTTACAAAACAAAATATTAATGGGCGTATTAGCCAGTGTAGTGATTACCTGTGCTTGGTTGTTCTCAAGTTACGATTTAGTAAAACCACTTACGCTACTAGCCACCACGCTTGCAGTTTGGGTTGCGATATCAACAGTTATTGATATTTACACCAAAGCGGCTGTGCACGGTACCTTAAAAGAAGGCTTAAAACGTTTAGGTGTAAGCTACTGGGCAATGGTACTTGGACATATTGGTATTTCGTTTGTTATTGCAGGTGTAACACTTACATCTGCTTATTCAGTAGAGCGTGACGTATCGATGAAGCAAGGCGATACCGTTCAACTTAACGAATATGAATACCGTTTTGATGGTGTTAAAACGATTCGCGGACCAAACTACAGCGGCCATGCGGGTGTTGTATCTGTGCTTAAAAATAATGAGCTCGTAACACGCTTACACGCCGAAAAACGTAAGTACGACATTGGTATGCAGTTTATGACTGAAGCGGCAATAGACGCCGGTTTTACACGTGATTTATACTTAGCATTAGGTGAGCAGTTAAGCCAAGGTGCGTGGTCACTTAGAATTTATCATAAACCGTTTGTTCGTTGGATGTGGATTGGTGGTGTGCTTATTTCGCTTGCTGGATTTATGATTTTATTTGATAAACGCTATCGTACATCAGCTAAAACAGCTCGTAAGGCTGCATCGGAGAGTGTTTTATGAACCGTAAAATTTTAGCTATTGCGCCGCTTTTAGTGTTTGCTTTCGTATGTGTATTTTTATACCAAGGACTGTTTGCTAATCCTCGTGAAATTCAAACGGGACGATTAGGCCAAGAAATGCCATCATTTAATCTCCCCGATTTAATGCAAGACAATAAGCCGTGGACTAACGAGTCGTTAAAAGGTGAGGTTTACTTACTAAATGTATGGGGCACTTGGTGCCCAACATGTTTAGTTGAGCTTGGCTACTTAACTAAGTTACGTGAGCAAGGCGTTAAAATTATTGGGCTTTATTACGTACAAGGCTACGATGCTGACTTTGATGGCCCTTTTAATATGCAATCACTTCGCACAGAAGTGAGCGATATGCTGCAACGTGCTGGCGACCCATACCAATTTAACATTCTAGATTTACACCGTACTTTGTCATTGGACTTAGGTGTGTCGGGTGCCCCTGAAACATTTTTAGTCGATAAAAACGGCACTATTTTGTTGCATCACACGGGTGATATAAACCCGCGAGTATGGCGCGCTAAATTTGCGCCAATAATGCAGGAGCTTAAATAATGAAGTGGTTATTACTTACTCTTAGCCTTTTTGCAAGCATGGGTGCGTTTGCAGAGCAAGATCGCTATCAATTTGATAGTAATAAACAAGCAATATTGTTTGAAGAGCTGACTAAAGAGCTACGTTGCCCTAAATGTCAAAATCAAAACATTGCAGATTCAGATGCTGTTGTTGCCAAAGACCTGCGCGATAAAGTACTCGTGTTAGTTAAAGAAGGTAAGAGCAAAGACGAAGTGATTGATTACATGATCGACCGCTTTGGCTATTTTGTTCATTACGATCCACCGGTTACACCAGCGACTTTAGTACTGTGGGTATTACCTGTATTAATTGTCATAGTCGGCTTTGGTTTTATTGTTATTCGTCAGCGAAAAGCATCAGTAAAACAAACGTGGAGCAGCGACGACGAAATGCTGTTAGCTAAGCTAATTGAACAAAATAAACGTCAGGAGCAAAGTTAAATGATTTTAATGTGGGCGTGTTTTGTTTTACTCACACTGATTGCTCTTGGGTTTGTGATGTTACCTTTTTTAAAAAAAGAGCGTGTACAAACAATTACTCATAATGCCAATGCTGAGCTAATTAGCATATATGAGCAGCGTTTAGTTGATTTGCAAACTGATTTAGATAATCAACGTATTGATAGCGTAAATCATGCAGAATCAATCGTTGAATTAAAACGCCGTTTATTGAACGAGCTATCACCAGAGAAATCACTAAACAGCAAAGGTAATAATCGTATTTTTGCTTTAACGGGTGGCGCGTTTGTTCTGGCACTCACCGGTGTTTTTTATGGTCTAACGGGTAGCCAGCAACAAATATCAGCTTGGCATGATGCAATGGATAATTTAGCTGATTACGGCGAGCGCGCTGTAATGCAAACAGGCGAACCACTTAGCCAAAATGAGCTGCAGGCTTTTGCATTGGCGCTTCGTACTAAGCTTAGCCGCTCTGGCGATGACGAAGTTGCTTGGATGCTACTTGGTCGAGTTGCTATGTCACTGAACGAGTTTGATATGGCGCAGCAGTCATTTGATAAAGCATTGCGTATGAACCCTGATAATATGCAGGTACTTATTAGTTACAGCCAGGTTTTATTACTTGAAGGCAGTGAAGCTAATATGACCCGTGCGGCAGGTATGCTTTCAAAAGTACTAAAAGTTGAGCCTACAAATTTAGATGCTATTTCGTTACTCGCGCTGATAGCGTATGAGCGTAAAGATTGGCCGCAAGCCAAAGCCGCTTTTGAGGTTTTATTAGCGAGTATGGAAAAAAATGATTCTCGATATAGCATGATCTCTGAGCGTATTAGTGATATAGAACAGAAAATGCAAAGTGAAGGCTCTGTTATACCTGCTACTATCAGTAACAACAGCACGATTGCGGTTACCGTAGATATTGCAAAAGAGCTTATTGATAAACAACCAAAAGACGGCATTTTGTTTATATTTGCAAAAGCAGCAACGGGTTCGCCAATGCCGCTAGCTGCTGTTAAACTCGCTAAATATTCATTTCCAATTACTATTGAGCTAAGTGATAGTAGTGCGATGGTTGCAGGGCTTAACTTATCTAGTGCAGAAAATATTATTATTTCGGCGCGTATTTCTATAGATGATTCGGTTATGCCAAGTTCTGGTGAGCTAGAAGGGCATTCACAGTCGTTAAAGCGTGAAAGTGTAAGTGACTACCAACTTCAAATTGATACATTAATACCTTAAGGACGTTAGATGTTAAAACACAGTTTTACTTTTTTATGTTTATTGATACTAGCCGGGTGTGCTCAAGTACCACAAAGCAAAGTAGATGACAGGGATCCGCTGCAAAGTATTAATCGTCCGTTATACGACTTTAATATGGATGTATTGGATGCTTATTTATTGCGTCCAGTTGCTGTAGGTTATGTTGAAGTAACGCCTGTACCAGTAAGAAACGGTATTGTGAATTTTACGGGTAATATTACAGCACCTGTCGATATGATTAATGCGGGTCTACAAGGTAAACCGGGTAACGCAAGTGTGAGCCTCGCGCGTTTCTTAGTTAACTCTACTGTCGGTCTGTTTGGTATCTTTGATGTTGCAAGCTCACTTGGTCTTGAAATTGTCGACGAAGACTTTGGACAAACGTTAGGTGTATGGGGAGTGGGTGATGGTGCTTATTTAATGCTTCCAGGCATGGGTCCAACAACAGCACGTAATCTAACAGGTGACGTAGTCGACAATTTTGTATTACCTGAAGTTGCGCTAACGACTCCACAAACTATTTTAGTGTTTGTTTTAAAGGCTGTTGAAGCGCGTGCGTCATTAATCCCGCAAGAAGGATTATTAAATGATTCACTTGATCCGTACTTATTTGTAAAAGATATTTACTTTCAGCGTCAAATTTATGAGCTGTACGATGGCAATCCTCCAATTAAAGAAGAGCCAGCTGATTTTGATGAAGACTTTTTAGAAAGTTTATAATCTAATTACACTCACAAAAACGCCAGCTTAATGCTGGCGTTTTTATTTACCATTTATGTTTCACTTTTCGTTAACTATTAATTGCATTTGTTCATTAACCCAAGCCAGTGCTTCATGATAGGCATCAGGTACTTTTTCACCTAGATTTAACTCTTTAGTGATTTCGTTTGCAGCGGACCAGTTTGCTTGTTCGTAGTATTTAACTAAGCTCAAATACTTTGCTAGCAAGCCTTCATCGTTTAATAATGCTGCTTTTATATCATTAGAAAGTGGCAGCTTTTTCATTACGCTTTCCATGCTCTCATCTAAAATGGCATCCATTAGTGACATCATACCTGTTAAAAACGCCATACCGGTGTCTTTAAATTGACCATGAGATATAGCGAGTAATTCACCAAATCGAGCGCGCGTAAGTGATAGCCTAATAAGCTCTACAGGTTTATCTGCTGAGACTTGGGCTGCAAATAGTAGTGATAGTAACTTTTTAATTTCGTTAGCACCAAGTACTATAAGTGCTTGCTTAATAGTGCTTATTTCAGCACGCCTAGCAAACGCTGCTGAATTTGAATACCTAAGTAATTTATAAGATAGGTTTACATCACGCTCGAACACATTGGTGATCTTTTTAAGATCCATATCAACGCTTGATGTTTCGTAAAGTAATTCGGCTAACGCCATTTCTGAAGGTGGTAGAGCCTTACTTTGCACCATTTCAGGTTTTGAGAAGAAAAATCCTTGGAAATAATCAAAACCTAGCTCTAAAGCTTGTTGGTAAATTTCGTAGGTTTCTACTTTTTCGGCAAGCAACTTAATATGCGAGTGTGGTTTTAAGTCTTTAAGAACTGTTTTTATTGTATCTATATCGGATGCTAAAAAGTCTATTTTAATAATATCAATAAATGGGTAAAAATGACGCCATACAGGTTGATGAATATAGTCATCAAGAGCGATAGTGTAACCTTTATCTTTTAAATCTTTAACAATGGCTAATAAGCGTTTACCAGGCTGCACTGTTTCAAGTATTTCTACAACTATAGTATCTTTACCCAGTAGTGTAGGGTAACCCTTTAATAGCGTTTCTAGGGTAAAGTTTATGTAAGCGGGTTTATTGTCGGTTAAATCTTCTAAGCCAAAGTTAAACTGGCTACCCTCAATAAGTCGTGTAGTTGCTTCGTCACCATCTATATCGGGGAATACGTTATCAACGCCATCGCGAAATAAAAGCTCATATCCGATGAGTTTTTTATCTCTGTCTAAAATTGGTTGGCGTGCAGCGTAAAAATACATAAATAGTTCCGTAAGATTAATGTAATTAGTTATTGTAATAATATATGGCAAAAGACTCAAAATAGCATTACGTATATTTGCTAGATTAATAAATTATCATTAAAAATGAAGGCGTTTCTGCATTTAATTTATTATATTTCATCAATTCGCTTTTAAAATGCTCAACATGAATATTTTTACATCAGCTAGAAGTAACAAGTTGGAGATTTTATTATTAAGCATGATATAGTCAGCGAGAATGGTTTTACCCCAATAGTGTCTTAACTATAAAACTTTAAGAGTCATTATTTGGATAAAGCCTATTATTAATAATTATGCGGAGGCTAATTTGGAAACAGGAATGATTATTTCACTAGCATTATATTTTATTGTAATGTTAGGTATCGGACTATATGCATATAAGCAATCTACTGGCGATGTATCAGGTTACATGCTAGGTGGACGAAATCTATCTCCAAGTGTTGCTGCACTGTCTGCAGGTGCATCTGATATGAGTGGTTGGATTTTAATGGGCCTACCTGGTGCGATGTTTGTTACTGGTTTTAGTAGTACATGGATAGCAATCGGTTTGGTGATTGGTGCTTGGTTAAACTATCTGTTAGTTGCACCAAGATTGCGTGTGTACACTGAAAAAGCAAATGACTCTATAACAATCCCAGATTACTTTTCAAATCGCTTCAATGATAAGTCTAACTTATTACGTGTTGTATCAGCAGTTGTGATTATAGTCTTCTTTACTCTTTATACATCATCAGGTGTTGTAGCTGGCGGAAAACTATTTGAAAGCTCATTTGGTCTAAGTTATGAAGTGGGTTTATACATTACAACGGGTGTTGTAGTTTTATATACTTTGTTTGGTGGTTTTTTAGCGGTTAGCTTAACTGACTTTGTGCAAGGTTGTATTATGTTCATCGCACTGATTCTAGTGCCTACCGTAGCATACTCTTTACTAGAACAACCTCTAGAGTCAACTCTGCATAGCGTAAACCCAGATATGCTTAACTGGATTGGTGCAGGCTCTGCATTAGGTATTATTTCTGCAATGGCGTGGGGCTTAGGTTATTTTGGTCAACCACATATCATTGTTCGCTTTATGTCGGTACGTAGTGTTAAAGATATGCCTAAAGCTCGCCGTATTGGTATGACATGGATGATTGTTGCTGCCCTTGGTGCTGTTGGTACTGGTATATTTGGTGCTGCTTATACTTATGAAAATAATATTGTAGTTGAAGATCCTGAAACGATTTTCCTAATTCTTTCTGAGTTATTGTTCCACCCACTTATTGCTGGCTTTTTACTAGCTGCAATTTTGGCTGCTATCATGAGTACTATCTCATCGCAATTGCTAGTAAGCTCAAGTTCATTGACTGAAGATTTATATAAAACATTTTTACGTAAAGATGCTAGCGACTTTGAATTAGTTACTGTTGGTCGAATTAGCGTTGCATTTGTTGCCCTGTTTGCAATTTATTTAGCGTACGATAGAGATAGCTCTATTTTAGACCTAGTAAGTAATGCATGGGCAGGCTTTGGTGCTGCTTTCGGTCCATTGGTACTGTTCAGCCTTTACTGGAAACGTATGAATTTTGCCGGTGCGTTATCGGGTATGTTAGTAGGTGCGTTTACAGTGCTTGTTTGGGTTTATGGTCCGTTTACTATTAATGGTGAAAGCTTAAGTAGCTTTATGTACGAAATAGTACCTGGCTTTATTTTATCTAGTATCGCAATTGTTGTTGTTAGCTTAGCTACAAAAGAGCCAGAGCAAAACATTACCGCTTTATTTGATGAAGTAGAAAAAGAGCTTTAAATAGCAATTACTACTCATTTTTGAATGAGTAGTAATTAATACCAATCCGCAATAATACTTAATTATTTTTCGGGGCTAATGTGTTGCTACTGGCATTAAAAATTATCATTTAGAACAACTAAATATCGAATTTTTTGCCTAGCTATCAACACGTTTTTTTATCCTTAAAATAGATCACTTAATTAAGTGAATTGATATAATAAAAAAGGGAGCAACTTAGTTGCTCCCTTTTTTATTTAGTTTGTCCCGTCCGAGGAAAGGGCAATCTACGAATTAACTTGCTTTTTTATCGTTGCTATCTTCAATTGATGCAACATTATCTGACTTTTTACTTTTTGTTGGCGCTTTGGCAACAACGGGATCTTTGCCGCCCTTTAATATAGTCATAAAGTCATCTTTGCTTTTCGCTATTTCTAAAGCAAGTGATTCAATTTGTTGCTCACTAAGCGGTACGTCTACCTTTTCTAGCATTAGCTCAAGTGATTCTGCTATATCGAGCATCTTGTCATAAGCATCAGCTTCTTTTTTGGTAGTAAACGTCATACGCTCGACTCCGTTTCGTTCTACAACATATTTAACAACAACAGCCATGATTTCTCCTGCAAAATTGCTTGGCACCGTGGTTTGTAAAAACCATTAGATTACTGTTTTTATGTACAGTAATGGTTTGCAAGTAAATTTGCAAGCGTGAAGTATTAATTTTTAGGTGTCTTAAATTTGACAAAAAACGGTAACTTTACTTTAGTTAAGCAATCACTTTGTTGTACCAGCTGCATTTTCAGGATTTCGGATCATAGTGATAATGCGCTTAGGTACACTTTAAGTGATGAACTTTACAGTTCCTTATTTATTGATTTCCTGAGCAATACTCAAAATTAAGAAAAGAAGAATAAGGGCAAGTTTAATGAAAACGTTAAAAAATTTACTCATCATAAGCTTATTATGCTTACTACCTGCAACTACCGTATATGCACAACTATCGGAAGTAACCAAGCAAATGCCTCAAGTTGAGACAATTAGTATAAATAATGCTGATGCAGATATGCTTGCTAAGCTACCGGGTATAGGTAAGAAAAAAGCGCAGGCAATTGTGGATTATCGTGAAGAAAACGGTGAATTTAAAAGCGTCAGTGATTTATCGCAAGTTAAAGGAATTGGTAAAAAACTATTAGCTAAATTAGAGGGGAAAATTTCACTTTAAAGCTATTAAGTAATAATCAGGGCGCTATGCGCCCTGATTAAATTGTTTTAATGCATCGCTTAAGTGCTTTTTAGCAAAGTTAATTTCAATAGGTGTTGTTAATAGCGGATAGCAAAGCCCACCAAGTATCAAAAACGGGATTAATATCCAACCTTTAAATACCGTGAATATTAAAAATAGTGGACTTAGTAATATTAATTTAATAATACGTAGTAACACTTTATCAGTTGGCGATAACATACTTAACGAAAGTGCTATTACGTCCTGGCGCTTGCGCACTTTTAAGTGTTTAAGATCATCTAATTGGCTTGAAAAAAAGGTAAACATATTAAATCGACTTTTTTGTTATTAAGCGGCTAATCACTAAAGCAAACAAAGTGATTGAGAATAGCGCAAATATAATTTCCATCCAAGCAGGCATGCTCAAACCAATAAACTGCCAATCTATATTTCCACAATCCCCGGTCGCCTGAAAAAAGCTAGGTATCCATTCGTGTAACGGCATAAACGATGGGAAGTTTGGTTCAAACTCACAGCTAAATGCAAAAGGGTCTGTGGTGGTTTGCATATCAATATGCTCGCGAGCTATAAGGTATCCCCAAACACTCGATACACCCCAAATTACATACGCTAATATACGAACTGCTTTGCTCTGTGGTTTAGTCGAACCTACAATGCCTGCACCTAATAAACCCAGTACAGCGGTACGTTGATATATGCACATTATGCAAGGCGCCAATCCCATTTGGTATTGAAAGAAAAGGGCGGTCACTTCAAGTAAAAAAACGATAGCTGTAAATAAAAGCCACGGGGTACGTTGGGTGGGTAATTGCGCAAGCCAGTTCATAAAAATTCCGCGTTTAAATAAGACGTTAGATTATGACCTAGGATAATGTATGCGGCAACAAAAAGGAAAAAAAAGCTACCGAAGTCGCTTTTTGTAAGATGAAATTATTGACCACTCAATCCAGCCTCAGCAGAGGTTACATGATGCTCTACTTAGTTCCCATTGATACATGAGCTTAGTTATAAACTTTGGTGCATTGCCTGATCAATTCTTTAAAGTTGCTGTTAGAACGCTCTGTTGCATAGGTGTTCCTTTTTAATGTACTTATGTGTATTAAGTTTATTCAGTTAAGTATGGTGTAAATAAAAATATCAATAATTACAATGTACCTACAATGAATATTGCTCTGTATATTTATACATTGTAGCGATATTAGAGAAACCTAAATTTTATTATTTATTAATCTTTAATTTCTACTCATTTGCTTATTAATATACCTGACTTTACTTGTTAGTTATGCTTCGTCTGGTACAATCAGTCAGTTATTCGTGTAAAACGATGAGTGTTGATTAATTCGAGTGGGAACTGGATGAGAATTTTTAAAGCGAAAAGCCCAGCAGGATTTGCTGAAGAATATATAGTTGAATCTATTTGGAACGGCGATTTCCCTCCAGGTTCAATTCTACCTGCCGAGCGAGAACTTTCAGAGTTAATTGGTGTAACAAGAACGACCTTGAGAGAAGTATTACAGCGTTTAGCACGTGATGGCTGGTTAACAATTCAGCATGGTAAACCAACAAAAGTAAATAACTTTTGGGAAACGTCTGGCTTAAATATTCTTGAAACACTAGCGCGCTTAGATGAAGACAAGATGCCAGAGCTGACAGATCAGCTTTTATCTGCACGTACTAATATTAGTGCTATTTATACACGTGCTGCAATTAAGTTGAATCCTGAACGTGTAATTGAAATTTTATCACAAAGTCATGAGCTAGAAGACACTGCGCAGGCATTTGCTGACTACGATTATAAAGTTCATCACGAATTAGCCGTTGCGGGTAATAACCGTATTTATGTATTAATACTCAACGGTTTTAGAGGTTTTTATTCAAAGATTGGTTGTCATTACTTCTCTGATGCCGGAACTCGTGAACTTGCTCGTCAGTTTTATAAAGATTTAACAATCTTAGCAGAGAATAAAGAGCACGATGGTGCTATTTCGATGATGCGTAAATACGGTCATCAAACAGGTGAGATTTGGCAGAAAATCCGTGGCGATATGCCCTCAGATATAATGGATTAAATCTAAACGAGAAACCTGCATTTGCAGGTTTTTTTGTGTTTATAAAAATTAAGCACCACAGCATATAAATTTTAAACAATCTATGTATTAAACTCTCTTCCATCTAATTAAAAACTTCCTCTAATCACAGCGCAACTTATACATGAGAATAGATTTATTATTCACGTGTATTAGTAAAAGTTATGAGTGTTCGTTATTTTCGATTGCTCACATCGTTAAATGCGATTGTTCTTTTGCAGGGAATAACTTTAGAATGCCAATTAATTATATGTACGCGCTATTGGTTTTTAATTTTTAGCGCCCATATAAGTACCAGCATTGCGAAAGCAATTGAAAACAAACTCAAAATATTTGGAGAATAAAATGGGTGTATTAGTAGGCCGCCAGGCACCAGACTTTACCGCTGCAGCAGTTCTTGGTAATGGTGAAATTGTAGATAGCTATAACCTTCATGAAACAATTAAAGGTAAAAAAGCAGTTATCTTCTTTTACCCGCTAGATTTCACGTTTGTATGTCCTTCTGAACTTATTGCTTTTGATAAGCGTTTTGAAGAGTTTCAAAAGCGTGGCG
Organism: Pseudoalteromonas sp. Z1A8; assembly: GCF_011378855.1. Taxonomy (GTDB): domain Bacteria; phylum Pseudomonadota; class Gammaproteobacteria; order Enterobacterales; family Alteromonadaceae; genus Pseudoalteromonas. The sequence goes on from NZ_WTLB01000033.1 coordinate 48,699, forward strand.
TAGAAGTAATTGGTGTTTCTATCGATTCACAATTCTCACATAACGCATGGCGTAACACGGCTGTTGCAGACGGCGGTATTGGTAAAGTTCAATACGCACTAGTTGCAGACGTTAAACACGAAATTTGTAAAGCGTATGACGTTGAGCATCCAGAAGCGGGTGTTGCATTTCGTGGTTCATTCTTAATCGACGAAGAAGGTAACGTACGTCACCAAGTAGTGAATGACTTACCATTAGGTCGTAACATCGACGAAATGCTTCGCATGGTTGACGCACTAGCGTTCCACACTGAGCACGGTGAAGTATGTCCTGCTGGTTGGACTGAAGGTAAAAAAGGTATGGACGCAAGCCCTGAAGGCGTTGCTAAGTTCTTATCTGAAAACGAAGGCGATCTATAATTTAGCCCTTAGTTTTAAATAAAAAAACCGCCAATTGGCTAACACCATTCAGTTAAGCATGTTTTGACTTAATGGTGTACCGAGTTTTTGAAATTCGAACGGTCC
>NZ_WTLB01000034.1 GCF_011378855.1 Pseudoalteromonas sp. Z1A8
AAACCCCTCATGAATTATTTACGGGGCAATCAGAAGTTCTGGTGGCTGCATAATGATTGCACTTAATACTTGAATTCAAGAGGATTTAAAAGCACTTTTAGGTCATTAATATTTTAGACCATGTTTTTATAAAGGTAGAGAGAGTGGCATAAAAATAAAATTTTAATGTAACGTTAAATTAACTATTGTTGAGTACTTAATTCTCTTTGCTTTTATTAAAGGTATATAGAATACTTAAATTCGCTTGGTTTTGCTTTGAAGGCACCAAAGTATGATGAAAAATGAATTGATTAATGTAGAAGAAGTTCTCGATTTAATGCTTGATGCCGTATGCGTGGTAGATAAACAAGGCACATTTGTTTTTGTCAGTGCCGCATTTGAGCAAATTTTTGGTTATACGGCAGATGAAGTTGTTGGCAAAAAAATGATTAACTATGTTTACGAAGGTGATCATCATAAAACACATAACGCTGTAGCTACGCTATTGTCTGGCGAAACGGTAAACCCTCGCTTTGAAAACCGCTGGATAAGAAAAGATGGTCAAGTAGTTCATATACTATGGTCTGTTCGTTGGTCAGAGCAACATCAAGTAAGAATTGCTGTAGCGCACGACATAACTGAGCGTAAAATAATGGAAGAACAATTGTATTATCTGGCAGGCCACGATGTACTTACCGGCTTACCTAATCGCTCGCTATTAATGGATAGATTGCAAAGCACGCTAATAAAAGCACAAAGAAACGATTCATTTTTTTCATTACTATTTATCGACATAGACGGCTTTAAAGCTGTTAACGATACTTACGGCCATAGTGTGGGAGATAAACTATTGCACAGCATTGCTATTAGGCTCTCTAGTGTCATTAGAGAGTACGATACAGCTGGGCGTTTAGGGGGAGATGAATTTTTGATTATTTTAGATAATTTAAAATCACTAACCGAGGCTGACTTTATAAAATTAAAATTGCTTGCCCAATTTAAAGCGACATTTACACTTGATGAATTAAGCTTAAATATCTCACCTAGTATTGGTATTGCAAACTACCCCGAGCACGGTCAAACAGATCACGAACTTATAAAACATGCTGACCAAGCGATGTACAAAAATAAACAACGAGGCCTAGACAACGTAGCCTATTTACCTTAATACCGACGTTGATTTTTCACCTTAAACTAACTCATGACCACAACACCTTTCGCTACAGTATCTTACTTGTCGCCATATTTTTAATATCACTTTGCCAGTGCTCTGCTAAAAAATCTATAAATGCTCTTACAACAGTTTGTTGGTAGTTTCTTGATAAATAAACTGCCCATAAATTGTGTCCTGGTGAGTAATACTCAGGTAAAACCTCAACGAGTTCGCCACTCCTCAAATAAGGATTAGCTAAATCGCACGGAATATTAGCAATCCCCATTCCTTTAACTGCAGCTTTAACTAATACGGTCATTTCGTTTGATTGCAAATTGCCACTTACGCCAACTTGGTCATTACTTTTACTCGATAATATTCGCCATTTAGCCGCGCTGCTATGCACTAAGCAATTATGATTAAGTAAATCTTGTGGCTCGTTTAGCAAAGGTGATGTAGCTAAATAGGTTTTTGATGCACACAACACACTATCTATATGCATGAGTTTACGCGCAATAAGCTGCTCACTAGGTTGATCAATATAACGCAGCGCCACATCAACACGTTCATCAACCAATTGCGACAAGTTATCCGAAAGTACAAGTTGAATATTAGTTTGAGGATGAATTGCAACAAATTGCTCCACCATATCAAATAACAAGTTTTGGCCAAGCCCAATAGGAGAGGCGATTCGAATTGTGCCCACCAGCTCATTATTATGGCTATGCGCTCTGCTTTGTAAATCAGACACCGTACTGAGGATTTGTTGGCAGTAAATAAGTGCTTCTTCGCCCTGAATGGTCAAGCTTACTTTACGTGTGGTTCTATGAAATAGCCTGAGTGAAAGCCATTGTTCTATTTCTTGTACATGGCGAGTAACTTGTAAACGGCTTAACTCTAAATGTTCGGCTGATTTAGTAAAGCTGCCACAGCGGGCAACTTCAACAAAACTCGTAATTGCGGTTATTTTATCCATTGGTAACTTACTTTGAACTAATATGTGTCTTAACTGTGTATTTATCACTTTAAGTAGTGCAAGTAAACTAACTTTATCAACTTAACAGATAGAGAAACGATAATGAAAATAGCAGTTTTAGGCGCAACAGGCTGGATTGGCAGCACAATAGTACAACAAGCAACTAAACGTGGTTTAGAAGTAGTCAGCATTGTACGCGATGCCGCAAAAGTAAATGATAACACAGTCGTTCGTGTATTTGATTTACAAAGCCAAGATAGCATTGCATCAGTACTTGAAGGCGTTGATGTTGTTATTGCTTCGGTAGGCGGTCGAGCAAGTGGCAATCACGAACTTGTAGCGCAAACAGCAGAGCGCTTACTTAACGCACTTAATAATACTAATACACGTTTATTGTGGGTGGGTGGTGCAGGTAGTTTAGAAGTCGCACCTGGAGTTACGCTTGTATCAACACCAGAGTTTCCTGATGAATATAAAGCCGAAGCGCTAGCACAAGGTGAAGCACTTAAAGTATTTAAAACAACAACTAGCTCTGCTTCATGGACGTTTGTAAGCCCTGCTGCCATTATTTATCCGGGTGATAATGAAGGCGATTACCGTATAGGCGACAATACATTTTTTACTAATGACGCAGGCGAAAGCAAAGTTTCGGTCACTGATTACGCAACAGCAATGGTTGATGAAGCGCAAAATGCGGCGCATGTAAATCAGCATATTAGTATTGCCTACTAGCCTAATTATCAATTAAAAGCGTTTGATTATTTAGATATAACAATACTGGCTCATAAGGCTAAAATAATTTAATCTGGGTATATTAATCTTTATTAAATTATTTGCCTTATGAGCCTTATTTTTTCCCTTGCGTTAGCAAGTCTTCCCGCTTTACCAGAGCCTGTTGCTAATAATGCGGTAGCTAAAGTAACAGCACAAAACCAAACCTATTTTTTAAGCTTTATGGGGCTGGGCCGCGATAAACAGCACTCGTCAGTGCATAACAAAGTGTGGGCGCTTAAAATTGGCGATTCACAGTGGCAATCTAAAACTGGCGTGCCTTCAAGTTTGCCACTAAAAGGGCGCTTAGCTAGTACCGCAGTGGGTTTAGGTGAGTACGCCTATGTGTTTGGCGGCTATACGGTAGCAAAAGATCATACTGAAGTTTCAAGCCCAGACGTATATAAGTACGACGTAATAAAAGATACTTACACCCACCTTGCGAGCATGCCAGTACCCGTAGACGACAGCGTAGCGCTTAGCTATAAAGCGCGTTACATTTACTTAATTAGTGGCTGGCATAACGACGGCAACGTAAATTTAGTACAAGTGTACGACACACAAAATAATACATGGCAACAAGCCTCGCCATTTCTCGGTGAACCCGTATTTGGCCAAGCCGCTGCAATTAGCGGTAATACCATTGTTATTTGTGATGGTGTTAAAACGCAAGCAAACCCAGATTCGCGTCGCTCGTTTACAGGCGTAGCACAGTGCTTAAAAGGCTCTATAGATTCAACTAATCCACAAAAAATAGATTGGCGCACGCTGCCACACCCAACGGGTACTGCTCACTATCGAATGGCAGCCACCAGCTATAACGGCAATATTTATATGCTGGCAGGCTCTAATAACCCATATAACTACAGTGCAATAGGCTACGACGGCAAGCCTGCACCAGCAAGCAATCATGTTTGGCGCTTTAGTGTTGATAAAAACGAATGGCAGGTTTTATCACCGGTTGACGTAAAAAGTATGGATCACCGTGGTTTACTTGAGCACAACGGTGTTTTATACCGAATTGGCGGTATTGATAATAACCAGCAAGTAAGTGCTAACGTACTCGGTTACGAGGTTCAAAAATGAACACCCTTTACATTACCGGGGCGGGAGTCAGCGCAGCCAGTGGTATTCCCACATTTCGAGGTGAGGATGGCTACTGGACCATAGGCAGTAAAAATTATACGCCTATGGAAATGGCAACACGCGCAATGTACCAAAACGCTCCTAAAGAGTTTTTAGCATGGTATTACCATCGCTTTGCAACGTATCGTAACCATGGCCCAAACGACGTGCACCATTGGTTGAGTAATAAAAACTTAATTACTCAAAACATAGATGGGCTTGATGGTAAAGCAGGTAATAAAAATTACATAGCTATACACGGCAGGCTTGATCAAATGACCTTATTTCATGAGCAAGGCGACGATGTAACGCCATTTACCGCTCCGTGGGAAAACGTTGATGAAAGCTGCTTGCACAACTCATTATTTGAAGTGTTTAATATTAAAAACCAAACACCCGAGCTTAATCATTCTTTTAAACCCTTTGTTTTGCTGTTTGATGAGTACTACACCGAGCTTTATAGAATTAGCGAAGCGCAAAAGCGTATGAGCAACGCCGATAAAATTGTATTTATGGGCACCTCGTTTAGCGTTAATATTACACAAATGGCAATAGAAATAGCCCGCGATTACAACATTCCCATTGAAGTTGTAGACCCCGAGCCGGCTCATATTTTACACCCGAATGTAAGCTATAAAAAAATGACGGCACTGGAGTACATTCAAAACAACTAAAGTAAGCGCGTTATGAGTATTTAACGCGCAATCTTTAATGTTATTTACAATTTTGCAAAGTTTTTATCTCTCCAGTTATACATGTTGTTCTATAATATTAATTAGCAAAAGCAATCGCTTTATAAAAACATAATAATATACAAGAGACATAAATGAGTGATTTAACCGCAATAGCCAATTTATCAATACTTTTAGTAGAACCTTCAGACGTTCAACAAAAAATAATTATAAAATCGTTATTAGATAGTGGCGTTAAACAAGTAGAAACGGCAACCACACAAGAGCAAACATTAGCACTGCTTATTAAATACCAACCAGATTTAGTAATAAGCGCCATGTATTTGGCCGATGGAACAGCCGACACCTTATTGCAAAAAATCAGATCAAACCCAAGCACCGAGCATCAACCGTTTATGCTTGTATCGAGCGAGCGAAATAAAAAGTATTTAGAGCAACTTCGTCAATCGGGTGTATTAGCCATTTTACCAAAGCCTTTTAGTGCAACCGCTATTACACGCGCACTTAAAGCCACGCTAGACATAATTAGTGAAGAAGAAGTAGAGCTTGAACATTTCGATGTAACATTACTACGAGTATTGGTTGTAGATGACAGTCGCTTTGCGCGTAAGCACATTATTCGCGTACTTGCCGGTATGGGAATACCTGCACCAGTAGAAGCTGAAAACGGTAAAGAAGCCATAGAGCACTTAAACAACCAATCGTTTGATTTAATAGTAACCGACTACAACATGCCCGAAATGGACGGACGCGAACTAACCGAAACAGTTAGAAGCTCAAATAGTTACTCCCATATCCCTATTTTAATGGTGAGCTCAGAAGCTAACGAAACGCACCTAGCAAACATAGCCCAAGCAGGGGTAGATGCAATTTGTGATAAACCATTTGAGCCAGCAACAGTAAAAGACTTATTGTTTAAAATAATGTCTTAAAATAATGCCTTAAAAGCAACGCTAAGCGTAGGGCGATGATTATTTCCCTACGCTTACCCTTAAAGCAAATTTACTCTTACAGCTTTCCTAATCTATAAATGAGTAATGCAGTTTTTTTAATGTTTTTATCAAGGCTGGTTAAATCGGCTGTTTCGTTTTTGGTATGCGCGCCGCTGCCCATTAAGCCCAAACCATCAAGCGCCATATCAACATGGCTTGCCGCAAACGAAATATCTGCAGCGCCTGCATTACGTGGGTTTGCTGCTACTACTTTGTTAAAGCCTAAATCGTGGCTTGCGTCGCTGTACAATTCTAATAGCTTTTTATTGCCATCAGTTAATGCCATTGGCGGGTAACCATCTTCAAAAATAAGCTCAGCTTTACTACCGTTTAAACTGTTGCTAGCAATGAGTTGCATTGACCTTTTTGCGTTTTCGAATTGTTTTGGCGAAAGTGCACGTAAATCACCTGCTACATGCACGGTTTGTGCTATTACATTACTTTTACCAAACGCCGTTGCTGACGAGTTAGCACTGTCGTAGTCGGCATTTGTGCCTCCCACAATAAGCCCAGGATTAAATGTTAAGTTAGGTTGCGTGGCAAGTTGTTCTCTAAAATCATTTAAAATACGCGATGCCTCGTAAATAGCGCCATAACCAACGCTTTCGCTAAATATTTGCGAAGAATGCGCTGCATTTGCCGTTACGTTTAGTGTCCAGCCGGTATAACCACGGCGCGCCGCCATAGCAGTTTTAATATTGTTATCGCCATTTTCATAGCCAAGCGCTACGTCAGCCCAAATTGCGGCATCAACAATAGCTTGTTTAGATAAGCTAAGCGGGCGACCGCTGCTTTCTTCATCGCCAGTCAATAATACTTTTATGCTTACATTTTCGAGCAAATTAAGGGCTTGTAAGCTTTTAAGCGCAGTAATTATAATCGTGTTACCGCCTTTCATATCGGCAACGCCTGGGCCACTGGCTGTATCGGCATCAAGCTGTTTATAGGTAGTAAAGTTATCGTTTTTGGCAAATACCGTATCTAGATGGCCGATCATCAGTATTTTTATTGCATCGGGATCATTACTCTCATGGGTTGCTAATACATGCCCTGCGCGGTTAAACGCACTGCCATCAAGCCATTCTACTTTAAAACCAATGGATTTAAGCTGCTCGCTTGTCAGCGCACCTACTTTTTTTACACCTGCAATATTAAGCGAACCGCTATTAATATTTACGGCTTGCTCTATCTCTTTAAGTGCTTGGGGAATGTTTTTATCGACCTGTTTTATTATTTCACGCTCGTTTTTATCAAGCGCCGCATGGCTTGTAAGCGGTAAGGTACTAGCAAGTGTGAGGATAAGTGCATGGCTAAATTTTAAAAATGACATAACAGCATAATAAGTGAGAAATAAGAGTATTTAATATGAAGTAAAAATACACAGGATTCAATAGGGAGGGGGGTTGAAAAAGCTGGTTTATCATATGAGGTATGTTGTACCTTAGACTTTAACTAGTTGGTTATATCAAATTATAACCTTTCACTCATTTTATAATTATTCGTTAATACGTACAGCGCTTTTATCGAGTTTTATTTGGTATTTATGGACAGAAAAAAATTAGATGCTTGGCAAAAAGCACCTGTAAAAATAGTTAGTGAAGCGATTTATCATGCGGAAAAGCAGAATGAAGAAGATAATTTAATATCCTTTTTATTGCTAGATGTTGGCGCTGAAATGCTACTTAAAACTTATCTAAGGTTACCAAAACATATTACGGGGTCAATAACTCCCGAAGATGAAAGGTATAATATTATTCGTAAAGGCTTTCACGGTGTTATTGAGGGAGTTAAAAATAGTAGGCAGGGTATTAGTGCTAAAGAGCTTGCTAGAGTCGAGTTTTTTCATGGTTTAAGGAATAAGCTTTATCATCAAGGAAATGGTTTAACAGTTCAGCGAAGTCATCTTGATGAATATATAGCTATTATTAAATCACTTTTTAAGCAGCTCTTAAAGGTCGATATTGATGAACAACTCTCAAGTACTACTTTAACAAAAGATGAGGCAGAGCGCATAGCTGAGTTGAGAGAGGAGATTGATAGCTTATTAGAGTCATCACAAACTAAGAGTGATACCCTGAAAACACTGTGCAGCTTAATTGTTGAAAAAATCGCATCACAACTACTTTTACCTTCATTTGCTAGAGAGTTTGAAGTCCTGCGAGACAGAGCTTATAGCGAAGAAGGCTTTAGTATAAGTAAAGGTGAGGTGACTTCTTATAAAACTTTACCCAATGATACCAGCATGCGCATGGAAATTTTAAGTTGGTTTGAAGAGCTTATTATGCCCATTATTAAAACCTCTCCTTACTTTGAGACCTTACAAAAAAAGATAAAAGTTGGTAATAAACTCCATATAGATTCATTGTCCAGCCACTTAGGTATAAAAAACGTAGACGTAGTAAGGCATGAAGTACCTGTTATATTGAGTATTATTTTTGACGATTTTTTTAACTTAGATGACTTTTATTTTAATATTGTTGAAATTATTGTATTTGGTGATATTGATTTTCAATGGCAGTGGAACTTTATGTGTTTTACCCTAAAAGATATTTACCCAATGCAACATAATGAGACCGAGTTGGAATATTGGGTATCTACATTGGATACATGTAATTCACAAAATAGAAAGCTAGATGACTTTATTAAGCAGGCTAATTATTGGTTAGAAAACTACAATAGACTTAAATGATCAAGTATCGTTTTCACTTAGGTAGATTAAGAGTAAAAGCTATCAGGTTATAATAATTATTAAACCTGATAGCCCTAACTTAACCAGCCAACGTTAATTAGTCGGCATTAAATAAATCTCACGTACGCTGTTGCGCTGGTTTGCTTCAATAGCAAACAGTACGGCGTCGGCTACATCTTGTGGGTCGAGCTTATCGGGTTTAGCTTCATCAAAAAATGGGGTGTTTACCATGCCCGGTGCTATGGTGGTGCAGCGGCCATTCCATTCGCTCATTTCCTCAGCAAGGTTTTGCCCAAAGCCGTAAGCAAACCATTTAGTTGCACCGTAAATAGAGCCGCCAATTGGCTTACGACCCGCAGCAGAGCTGGTTAATATAAAGTGACCTTTGTTTTGGCGTAAATGCGGCAGGGTTAATTTTGCAGTCCACAGTAGGGCTTTAATGTTTATGTCGATCATGGTTGACCACTCATCAGGGTCGCCTTTTTCGGTGCCAGCGGTTGAAACACCCATACCTGCGTTAGCAAAGGCTACATCTAATCGGCCAAACTTTTCAATGCCTTTAGCAACTACGTTTTCAAGCGCGGTAAAGTCGGTTGCATCGGCGGCTACGCTAAGGGCATTATTTGAGCCTAATGACTCTACTAACTCAGTTAACTTATCTTCGCGTCTAGCGGTAAGTATTACTTTATGACCATTATTTACAAGGGTTTTTGCGGTTGCTTCACCAATGCCACTTGAAGCGCCAGTTATAAGTACTATTTTTTCTTTTGCCATGGGATACCTCTTTTATGAACGTTGAAAGCTTAAAACGAGGATACCAAAAAACGATTAACCTACATTGAATAGTCGCTATAAATTCGCCGTAAATAGGTGTGCTTTGCAACTTAAAAATCATGGTTTTAACAGTGTTTTTAAAATTGAAATAAGTGATTAAAAAAGATAGGTTTAAATTTTTTATTCTATATACTCGCGCCACTTCTTTTGAAGTCGGTTTTTATTAGATTTAACCATTATTTTGCTGAGTTTCAGCCACATTTATCGGAACAAACATGAAAGATAAACTCTTAGCGTTTTGGCAAAGCCATTCAGAAACAATCATCACTTTAGGTTACAAGGTGATTTTAGCGTTGGTGATATTAGTTGCGAGTGCCTTAATTGCACGCTCGTTTAAAAAAGCGATTAAAAATTCTAAGTCCCCATTAAAGAAGGTGGATAGTACGCTACTTCCTCTTTTATCGAGTATTGCTGGTTATTTGGTTTATATAATTGCTGGGCTATTTATTTTAGATATTTTTGGCGTTAATACGGCAAGCTTAATTGCGCTAATGGGCGCTGCAGGTTTAGCGATTGGTTTAGCCCTTAAAAATACGCTTAGTAATATTGCTGCAGGAATTATGCTACTAATACTCAGGCCTTTTAAAATAGGCGACTTTGTTGATGCCAGTGGCACGCTTGGTACTGTGAGTGAAATAAACCTATTTACCACTATTTTTAAAACCACCGACGGCCTTTATATTGCATCGCCTAACGGTAAAGTGTGGGGTGGCAATATTAAAAACTTTACCCGCAATGGCAAAAGACGAATGGATATAGTGGTGGGTATTTCCTATGCCGACTCTATTGACGTTGGTTTAAATGTGCTTAAAGAATTAGCCGCATCAGAGAGCCGGTTACTCGCAGAGCCTGCACCTAAAGTAATGGTGACATCAATAGGTGAAAGCGCGGTAAACATTCAATTACGCGCATGGACTGTAAATGGTGATTATTGGCAAACTGTGTGGGATTTAAATAAACGTGTTAAAGAAGCAATTGAAGGCGCTGGGCTGAGTATTCCGTTTCCGCAGCGTACGCTGCATATATCGGAGTCGATGGCATCGGCAGTTACGGTTAATACCAATCCGCAATAATACTTAATCATTTTGCGGGGCTAAACGTGTCGCTACCTGCGTTAAAAAATCCTCATTTAGAACAACTAAATAGCGAATTCTTTGCCTAGTTATCAACACGTTTTTCCAGCCTCAAAATAGATCACTTAATTAAGCGAATTGGTATAATAAAGACGTTTAAATTCTAGTAGCACTAACACAAATAAAAATAGCGAGCCTTGGCTCGCTATTTTTGTATTAGCCTTTGTGTTGGTTGAGGTATTAACCTTCTAATTGAAAGTCGTACACTGAGCCTAAATTAAGTAACTGTGTAAGCTCATCAAGTGCTTGGTAGCTTTCAGTTAATAGGGCTGAGTCTGCAAAGTCACTTGCGCCTAATTTGTCGCGGTAGTTACGCTTTGCCCAGTCACATAGTTGTGTGTATTTAGTATCCGTTAAAATAACCTCTGGGTTTACCGCAGTAAGTTCTTGCTCGTTAAGGGCTACACGTAAACGCAAGCACGCAGGTCCGCCGCCATTTTGCATACTTTGGCGTAAATCAAAAAACTGCACTTGGTTTACTGGGTTATCCGCCATAATCATTTCTTCAATGTAGGCGTTAACTGCGCTGTTGCGTTTACACTCTTGTGGTGCAACTAGCAGCATTGAACCATCGGCAAGGCTTACTAATTGGCTATTAAATAAGTAACTACTTACAGCATCGGTAATGCTTACTTTATCGGAAGGTACTTCAATAATATAAAATTCTTTACTGCCCACATACGCTTCGCGAATATCTTGTAGTGCCAGTGCTTGGTTTAAAAATGCTTGCTGGTGGCACAGTAATACGTTGGCGTTACCTACAGCAATTACATCATTATGAAACACACCTTGGTCTATTACGTCTGGATTTTGCTGTAGTAAAATTTGGCTTGAATCTTTTAAGTTATGTAAACGACAAATTGCTTCTGAGGCTTCAAGTGTTTGCCTTGCAGGAAACTTAGCGGGTTTTGGTAATTGGCTGTTAAACGCGCTGGCACCAAATACAAACATTTCAAGGCCTTGCTCGCCGTGGCTGTCACAAAAACGAGTATGGTTTGCTGCACCTTCGTCGCCAAAAAAGCCTTGGTCTGGCAAATGGGTATGGTGCGCAAAGTATTTGTCGTTATTAAACATCGCTTTTAATAAGCGTGTAGTGGTTGCAGGCTCTAATGAACGATGAAACTTATTATTTAAATTAGCTGAAGTAAAATGTACTTTGCCGTCGGTTGTATCAGGAGATGGCGATACCGTAGCGGCATTAGCTGTCCACATTGCAGATGCTGAATAACACGCACGTAATAAAATAGGATCGGCTTTAAACGCTTTATGAATAACTTGCGCATCGTTGCCTGTAAAGCCTAAGCGGCGCAGTACGTTTAAGTCGGGGCGCGCATGAGGGGCAAATACACCTTGAGTTAGGCCTTTGTCGTGCATGGCTTTCATTTTTTCAAGGCCTTGAAGCACCGCCTCTTGAGGATTTGAAAAGCTTGCTGCGTTATTCAACGAGGCAACATTACCATACGATAAACCAGCGTAGTTGTGAGTAGGACCCACTAAGCCATCAAAATTAACTTCCAAAGCGTTCATACACGTTCCAACTAAAAATTTTCAATAGGGTGCAACAATACAATGCAATTGAGCTGCTTGCAAAGTTATAAACGCAGTGTTTTTACTAATTTTTTGATGTTTTTATATTGAACGGTTAATTTGAGTTTAATAAAAAATGTACGCATAAATTTCATAGTGCGCAAAAGCTTAGCCTAAAGTGAGTTTATACATTTAAGCTTTATGCCAAGCCTTTACACAATAAGATGCTACTTAACATAGGCGCGTTCTTTATCAGCGGTAGTGCGGGTATTTGTAGGGTCGTTAACTTGCCAAACGCTAATGTCTAAACGCCATAAAAGGTAAAGGGTATGATATAAGTTGAACATGGTTTTTCCTTGGTATTTTCACTGAACACATCAGTCTATAGGAAGAAGTATGCCAACATTAACTTGAATATTTTATGAATAGAAATCAGGTATTTAGTATTTAAGTGTAAATACATACTTAAGGGTTAGCACCAAAGTGGTGAAGCATTATTAAAAAGTGCACCAGCGTGGTGTGTTTTTAACAAAAAGCCCTGCAACTATTGGGGTCACTTAAATGTGCAAGGCTTTTAAAAAGTATAGGTATCAAAAAGTAATTAACGGCCTACTTTTGCTTTTACTAAAGGCTCAAACGACATTACTTTAAACTTACCGTGGCTTTTATTTTTACCATTATTAAGTACAGGCGAGTTGTGTAAATCGTCAACGGTAAAGTATATTTTATCATCGGCTCCGTAGCTAAAACCATCTGGCCAGCTAAGACGATCGTCTTTAAATAATACTTCGTAGTCGCCAGTAGGTTTAATTACGCCAATTGCACCGTTGGTTATGTCGGTTACGTATACGTTACCGCCGCCATCAACAATAATACCGTCTGAAATTGGCTTAGTGCCGTAACGCGTAACTTTGTCTTCAAGTGCTTTAGCCGAAAGGCTCTCGTTATTTATATCGCTGGTGGCAATACGGTAAACCGACGTGCCCGACATAGATCCAAAGTAAAGCCAGTCTTCGTTAGGGTCAAGCGTAATTGGGTTAACACCTAAGCGGGCAGGTTGTCCGCCAATGCTCATAGTGCGGCCATCAATAACCATATCGATATTTTCGGCTGTAGTGTAATGGCTATCTTGTAATACTCTGCGAGCGACACCTGTTTTAAGGTTAACCGTAATAATAGCGGCTTGGCTGCCATGGGCTGTGTCGGCAATGTATACAACGCCATGTTTATTATCGATTACTAAATCGTTTAAAAATGAGGTGTCGGTAATCATTGGTTTTGCGAGGTAAATAATTTTATGCAGTTGCTCTTTACTTGTATCCCAACCCACTAAGCGCCCAGCGCGATCTGGCCCTGATGTGTCGAGCATCCATAAAACCAAGTACATCGTAAAAACCTTTACCGCTATTGTACGCGTAAGCCCATTCTTCATTAGGGTAGGGCTTAGTTGTGCCATCGCTTAAAAGCTCCATAATTTTTTGCTTTTGGCCGTAAAAACCATGTACTGATAAAAACTTTCTACCCGATGGCGTAATAGCAATGTTACCCGGTGGGTGCTGCGCATCAAACGTGGCTACTGTTTTTAAATCAGCATTTTGATTAGCGGTATTAGCAAGTACGGCGTTGCTGCCTAAAAGTGCAGTGCTACATGCCGCTGCTAAGAGTAATTTTTTTATATGAGTCATTTTTAAAACCTTTTAAAACACGTTTATTGTTTAAAAATTAAGAGCCTAATCGGCTAAGTCGTTTACTACTAAATCGAGCAGCTGCATCAACTGCTTCGCTTGTGTTGCATCTACACTATCAAATTTACATAAAATATTTTTAGGAATATCGGCTGCTTTTAACTTAAGTGATTGGCCATACTGGGTTAGCTGCACTAGGCGTTTGCGTTTGTCGTGCTCATCTTTAATAACAGCCAGTAATGATTTGTCGCTCATTTTTTTGAGTATTTGGGTCATTGCACCGCCGTCTATCGCGGTTTTATCTATTAGCCCTGCAATTGTTATTTCGTCTTGCTCCCACAGCGCCATCATTACTACGTATTGCGGGTAAGTTAAATTTAGCTCGTTTAAAGGCTTGCGATACGCACGCGCAATGCTGTTAGATGCCATATATAACCGGTGGCATAACTGATTTTTTAACTTTAATTGCTCAAACGGCATAACGTTATCCTTTATTTCAATATATGCTATTTTAATTTGCATGCAAAGTATTTGCAATCTCTAATTACTTGATCTATTATTTTGCACACAAACTAAATTGATTACTAAACTTTGGAGTTCATTATGAATGTATTACAAAACGTAGCTTACACAGCAAAAGCAACTGCAACTGGCGGCCGTGAAGGCGTAGCTAAATCTGATGATGGCCGTTTAGATGTAAAACTATCAACACCTAAAGGTTTAGGCGGCGATGACGGACAAGGCACTAACCCAGAGCAATTATTTGCCGCAGGTTATGCAGCATGTTTTATTGGCGCACTTAAATTTGTAGCGGGTAGCGAAAAAATAGATTTACCAAGCGACACACATATTAATTCACAAGTGTCTATTGGCGCGATTGAAGGCGGTTTTGGGATTGCAGTAAAACTGGCTGTATCACTAGGTGATATGGATAAAGCAGCAGCGCAAACGCTTGTAGATAAAGCGCATCAAGTATGCCCATATTCAAACGCAACACGTGGCAATATTGAAGTAGAGCTTTCAGTTATTTAATAACTAAATAAAGAAAAGTTATAAAAGCACACAACGACAATTAGTCGCTGTGTGCTTTTTTGCGTTTTAGAGCAAAATAATTTAAATATACAAATAATCGTATATTCACTATTTCATATGTTGAATTTTTGTTTTATTGTATATGCACTAACACTGCGAGGACACTATGGAACAATTCAACCCACTTCAATTTTATAAATGCCTAGCGGATGATACGCGCTTAAAGGCCATGCTGTTAATTAGCGACCAAGAAGAGCTGTGTGTATGCGAACTTGTTGCTGCACTTGAACTAAGCCAACCTAAAGTGTCGCGCCATTTAGCACAATTAAGGCAATGCGGATTACTGAGCGATCGTAAGCAAAATCAATGGGTTTATTACAGCATTAATAAAGCCCTGCCCGAATGGGCTAAAAATGTATTAACGCAAACCCTGACTGCTAACCCTTCATTTTATGAAAACGATTTAACGCGGTTAAATACTATGGGTAATCGCCCTGAACGAGCAGCTAGCTGTTGTTAACTAACTAATTAGTAAATAAATTAACTCATTAAAGGTATTTTATTATGACAATTAAAGTAGGTATTAACGGTTTTGGCCGTATGGGGCGTTTAACGCTGCGCGCAGCAGTTGATTGGCCAGAAATAGAGTTTATTAAAGTAAACGATGTAGCGGGCGATGCTAAAACCCATGCTCATTTAATTGAGTTTGACTCGGTACACGGGCGCTTAGCACAACATATTACCAGCGATGAAAACTCATTTAGTGTAGGTAAACACACTATTTTAGTGACGAATAATAAAACTATAAATGAAACTGATTGGTCGGGTTGCGATGTAGTAATAGAAGCCTGCGGAAAAATGAAAACCACCGAATTGCTAAACCAATATTTAGAACAAGGTGTTAAGCGCGTTGTAGTAACGGCGCCAGTAAAAGAAGACGGCATATTAAATGTAGTAATGGGTGTAAACGATGATCTTTATAACCCAAGTGAGCATAAGATTGTTACAGCCGCCTCTTGTACTACTAACTGTTTAGCGCCAATAGTAAAGGTTTTGCAAGAAAAAGTGGGCATCAAGCACGGCTCAATGACCACTATTCACGATATAACCAATACACAAACTATTATTGATGCACCGCATAAAGATTTACGTCGCGCACGTTCGTGTGGGGCTAGTTTAATACCAACCACAACCGGTAGTGCAACAGCTATTACGCATATATTCCCTGAGCTTAAGGGCAAGTTAAACGGCCATGCTGTGCGTGTACCTCTTACTAATGCGTCAATTACCGATTGCGTATTTGAGCTTGAGCGCGGCGTTACACAAAGTGAAGTGAACACTTGGTTTAAAAACGCTGCAAATAACGAGCTAAAAGATATTTTAGGCTACGAAGAAAAACCACTTGTATCTATAGATTACAAAACAGATCCGCGTAGCTGCACCATAGATGCCCTTTCAACCATGGTAATTAATAACACTCAGCTTAAGTTATACGCTTGGTATGATAACGAGTGGGGTTATGCAAACCGTACTGCTGAGCTAATGCTTAAAGTTGCAAAAAGTGATGTGGTCTAATCTCGTTTAAAAAGGCTTAACGCTATGTTTGCGCAGTTAGCTAGTTTACCAAGTTCTATAAAACAATATTTAATAATTACCGGTAATTACTGGGCATTTACTTTAACAGATGGTGCGCTGCGCATGCTGGTGGTGCTGTATTTTCATCAGTTAGGATATGGCGCATTTGCGATAGCCATGCTGTTTTTGTTTTATGAAATTTTTGGTGTGATCACCAATTTAGTCGGTGGTTGGCTTGGGGCGCATTTAGGGTTAAATAAAACCATGAATGTAGGGCTTGGGCTGCAATTGGTAGCTTTGGCTATGCTCTGCGTGCCTGGAGATTGGCTAACTGTTGCCTACGTAATGGCAGCGCAAGCACTGAGCGGTATAGCTAAAGATTTAAATAAAATGAGCGCAAAAAGCGCTATTAAGTATTTAGTACCGCAAGGAGACGCCGGGAAAAGCCAATTATATAAATGGGTTGCCATACTTACGGGTTCTAAAAATGCGTTAAAAGGAGTGGGCTTTTTTTTAGGTGGCTTGCTACTTACCGTATTTGGCTTTGTAGGTGCGTTAGTAAGCTTAATAGCTTTACTTAGTGTTGCGTGGGTTATTAGTTTAATTTATTTAAAAGGCGATATTGGCAAAGCCAAAAATAAACCTAAGTTTAAAGAGCTATTTTCTAAATCGCGGGCAATAAACTTACTTAGCGCAGCGCGTTTATGTTTATTTGCAGCGCGCGATGTGTGGTTTGTAGTGGCACTGCCTGTTTACTTAGCTGCTCAGTTTAACTGGGATCATTGGTGGGTAAGTGGCTTTATGGCCTTATGGGTGATTGCTTATGGATTAGTGCAGTCGCAAGCGCCACGTATAACCGGACAAAGTGATTCAAACTTACACACAGTCAAAAAAGCGTATTGGTGGGTTGCTTTATTAAGTGGCGTAACCAGTATTTTAGCGTTGCTGATGCAATTTGATATAGCGGTACATTTTACGCTTGTAATCGGCTTACTTATTTTTGGCGGTGTATTTGCTGTAAATTCATCATTGCATAGCTATTTAATAGTAAGTTTTGCTAAAGACGATGGGGTATCGCTCGATGTTGGTTTTTACTATATGGCCAATGCAATAGGGCGTTTGCTTGGCACGGTGCTCTCTGGCTGGGTTTTTCAAGTATATGGGCTGGTGGCATGTTTATGGGTAAGTGTGTGTTTGCTAATTATGGCTACAATTACAACTGCATGCTTGGCTAAGCGTTAAAAACTCAACTTATTGTATTAATTTCAATTTGTTTGATGATATTCATAGCTTCGTTGGTTAGATCTACTAAACTGTATCAGTAGTTTTAATTAAAGGGTGAGATGAATGCGGGAAATATCGCTAGCAAAAAAATTACTGTGGCTTACTGTCGGAAGTATATTTATTACCGTATTGGTGCTTTCGAGCATTTTATGGTGGCAGTTATCTGCAAGTAATGAAGAGCTTGCAAGCAAGTCAGAAAATTATATTGTTGCTGAAGTAGAAGAAAAGTTAAATGCGAATGCCGCAATATATGGTGAAAAAATAGCGGGCTTTATTAACGAAGCTTATCGAGTGCCATACTCTTTAGCCGCTTTATTAGGTGATACCGCAAAAAGCGAAACCCTTAGCCGCGATACGGTAGTAAGTATAAATCGCTCTATTTTAGAACAAAATACATTACTCTCATCTATTTATTCTCAGTTTGAACCAAACGCGTTTGACGGGCAAGATTCGAGCTTTAAAAAAGGCTACAAACACTCCGTTAATGGCGATGGTACCTTAGAAGTTTACATAACACGTGATCCAAGTGGGGCTATTGAGCAGCAAAAAGTAGCTAATGCCGCCGATAAATATATAACCTCTTTAAACGAATTTGGTATTCGCGAAGCGCATTGGTACTTATGTGCAAAAGACACGCTTAAGCCTTGTATTATGGAGCCGTACTTATACGAAATTCCTTCGGGCGATTCAGTAATGCTAACTTCGTTAACTGTGCCTATTTTAAAAGCGGGGCAGTTTATTGGTTTAGCGGGTGTTGATTTAACGCTACCTACTTTTCAAACAATGACTGAAGAGCTTTCTAAGCAGCTTTATAATGGCCAAGCCAAAGTAACCGTGCTTAGCGATATTGGTTTAGTTGTAGGGAGTAGCCATTATAAATCTAAATTAGGACGCCCATTTAAAGAAGCCGTTAGTTCTGACTTGTTTAAAGAGCTTGAAAAATTTAAAGGCCAAAAAGGCATATTTAAAACATCCTCTGAGTACTTAGTTAATTACCCTATAAATATAAAGCTAGCTAACACAGACTGGTTTTTAATTATTGAAGTACCAAGTAACTTAGCTTTAGCTGGCCCTGATGCTTTATCGCAAGATATGACTGACACAGCAAACGACTTAGGCGCAATGATTTTAATTACAGGTGCTGTAATTGCAGTAATCGCGTTTATCATTATGAAAATTGTTATTGGTAGTGTGGTTGCACCGCTTCAGCAAATTCAACAACGTGTAGATAATCTTGCAAGCTCAGAAGGCGATTTAACACATACACTTCATGTTGAAACCCACGCAGAACTTATTGCTCTGGCGGGGGGCTTTAATGCCTTTTTATCAAAGTTACGTATTTTAATTACAGAATTAAAAGATGTGTCTGATCAAACCAAGCAACAAGGTGAAATAGCGCAGCATATAGCTATTGATACTAAGCATAATGTGCAATCGCAGTTTCACGAAATTGAAAGCGTTGTAACGGCTATGAACGAAATGAGCGCTACAGCACTTGAAGTTGCAAGAGCATCAGAGCAATCAGCCCAGCAAGCCGATGAAATAAATGGTTTAGTTGTTAGCAGTGAATCGAGTTTATCGTCAGCAATGACGCAAGTTAAAACCATGTCTGAAGAAATTAAAGAAGCTAACCAAGCAGTCGAAAAAGTAGCTTCACGTAGTAAAGATATTACTCAAATATTAGATGTAATTCGGACTATTTCAGAGCAAACAAACTTACTGGCACTAAATGCCGCTATTGAAGCTGCGCGCGCTGGCGAACATGGCCGAGGCTTTGCAGTTGTAGCAGATGAAGTACGTGCACTTGCTTCTAAAACGCGTTCATCAACTGACGATATAAGTAAGTTAATTGATAGCTTATTACACGAGGTTGGTAATGCTTCAACGGTAATAGAAAAAGGCGTAGTACGAGCACAAAATGCCGTTGATGAAACGTCAGTAGCTTTTGATGCACTGCACAGTGTTGTTGTTAAAGTTGATGAAATAACCAATCAAATTACGCACATTGCTACCGCCGCTGAAGAACAAAGCTTAGTGACTGAAGAAATTAACCGTAATCTTACGCTTATATCTGATGCCGCGTCGCAACTTGCTGACCTATCAACTCAAGCTGGGGATAGCAGCGAAGCACTTAATGCGCTTGTTGCCCAGCAAGATAGCGAGCTAAACAAACTTAAAACTTAATTTTAAGTTTTAGGTATAAAAATGGCCAGCTTATGCTGGCCATTTTTATTTAGTGAGTAAGTATAACTTGTTGATAATAAACGCCAATCAATGTTTATAACTTTTTAATCAACATAAACATTTGGTTGATCATCGGCTGCGCTAATTGCTCAACACCAGGGCGGTTAAAGTAGCCACGTAATCCTGTAAATTGCACCTGAAAAAAGCGCGCATATTCAACAGCGGTTAACGTATCACCTAACTCACCTTTGTTTATTGCTTGTGTAAACAATTGCGTTAAATAAGCTTCAAATTGAGCTGCTAACTCTAAACTTAACTCGTATAGGTTTGAGTCTTTTTCTGCAAATTCACTGTTTGCTTTAACTAACATGCAAATTGCACTTGGGCTGCAATCTTTTGTTTTAATTACCACGTTTTCTACAAATGCACGCAATCCACCAAGAACCGTATCGGCACTTGATAAAAACCCTTCTATTTGGTTTTTCATTTGTACGGTGTAATCTTTCAGCGATTCGCTGTATAGCCCTTCTTTAGAGCCAAACGCAGAGTAAATACTACCCGGGCGCATATTAACGGCTTCTTGTAAGTCACGCGTTGAGGTTGCGTGAAACCCTTTTTGCCAAAATAGCTGACTAGCAACGCGAACTACATTCTCGCGTTCAAATTTAACCTTATTAGCCATATCATTCTCAATCAATTTGAACATTTGCTCAATTTTAACTTGAACAGTCGCTCAAAATCAAATACTATGTGTCTCGAAGTTACTTAAAACTAATTAATTATTGGAGCTAGATATGACAGAATTTACTTTATACACAGCAGAAAATGCACCTGAAGAATCAAAATCTCTAATGGCTGATTCAGTAGCTGCATTTGGTATGGTACCTAACTTACACGCGGTAATGGCTGAAGCACCAACATTACTTAAAGGTTACCAAGTACTGCATGAGTTGTTTCAAAAAACATCGTTCAACGCAGAAGAGCTAACAGTTGTATGGCAGTCAATTAACGTTGAGCACGCGTGTCACTACTGCGTACCAGCACATAGTGCAATTGCAGCTTCAATGAAAGTTGACCAAGATATTGTTGATGCACTTGTAAACAAAACACCACTAGCTAACCCTAAGCTAGAAACTCTTCGTGAAACTACACTTGCAATGACACGTGAACGTGGCGTGATCAGCGATGAGCAAATCGAAAAGTTCTTTGCAGCAGGTTACGGCAAGCAGCAACTACTTGAAATTATTGTTGGTTTATCTCAAAAAGTAATGAGCAACTACACTAATCACCTTGCTGATACACCAGTAGATGCACCATTTAAAAAATTCGTAAAATAATTTACGATTTTTAAAGAGTGAAATAACAAAAAGGCAGCCTAGGCTGCCTTTTGTATATAAATTGCGGCTATTTAAATTTAACCGCTTTTGTACTGTGGGTATAAGTACGGCTTTCAGGTTTAGTCCATTCACCTTTTTTTAGATATGAGGTCGACACTTCAAACTTACCGTTTTGTAAGTTACTGGTCGATTTAACCTTTGTGATCCCATCTTTGCTGCCTGTTACATCTTCATAAGCGACAAATTGAGTAGGGCTTAATACCTTCATAATCCCTTTTGTATAAAATCCTGCGGTGGTGAAGTAGTAAAATACAAGTGATTGCTTTTTAGTATCGTAAAAAATCATCGACTCACCGCCATATTCACCTTCGTTAATTGAGTGCATAGTACGTATAGCTTTACCATTTAGCACGCGTTCCCACTTACCTACATCTTGCACAGGTTTTGCGCCTTCAGATACATTAAAGTCAGCTTGCCACGTTCCTAGGTAAGGTTTAAACACTTCCAGCTCTTTATCGAGATTGCTTGCAGTTTCACTAGCAAAGCTACTAAATGTACATAAGCATAATACTAAGAATAGCGATTTAAAGTATGTCATAATTTGATTCTTATTTTTATAATCGTAGTGCCCAGTATAGGTGATAATTAATTGATAAAGAAAATATTAATCACGTTCTCATTGCTTTATTTAGCTGTCATTTGGCTGGCTTACCCGCTGCAATACTTACCCGTTTATATACCAATATATGTACCAGGTTATGTAAGTGTATTAAGTGCTATAACCTTTTTAATGTATGCATGGGATAAGCGACAAGCTAAGCGCTCTTCACATACAAAAGTTAACCGCACACCAGAGCGCACGCTGCAGCTTCTTGCATTATTTGGAGGATGGCCGGGGGCATTGCTTGCTCAACAATTACTTCGTCATAAATCGCAAAAGCGACGCTTTATTATTGTGTTGTGGTTATGTATTTTAGTTAATGTGGGATGTAGTATTGTCGCTATTTATTTTCCAGATTTATTGTTAAGTTAAAGTATAAATAGGAAAAGGACTTTTTATGACTAATACAAGATCGGCTGGCGTGACTTTAACGCTTATTTTATTTTTATTAATACCAATGCAAGGATGTGCAGACATGTTTGGCTTTTTTAATAAACAAGACGTTACGTTGTCGTTGCCTGTAAAAGGCAGACTATTAAACAAGGGTGAGCCCCAACAGGGCGTTAAAGTAACAAGAGAGCAGATTTATGGTGATACTTATATTGATGAAGCCATAAGTGATAACAATGGTTACTTTTATTTCGATAATAAAACAATACGTACTTCAAAGCTTTCAAACATGTTTTTTAATAGCTCTTTACTACAGAGTATTTATATTGAAAACAAAAAAGATGAAGATTCAATCTTGTGGTACACCACAATACAGTTCACCGAAGAGCAAGCACTGCTGTCTGATATATTAAATAACTTTGAATGCGAACTTAGTAAAGAGGCTATAACGTACGATATACCGATAAAAAACACGGGTCAATTTTATACAGCTTATACACGTTGCAAGTTATAGAAATTAGTGAGAAGTTTTATAAAGCCACTAATGTTCATCTATTAGTGGCTTTAATATGACGATTAACGTTTTAATTGTGCTTCTTTTTGGTTTAGTAAACGAATTATAGGGTTTTGCTCTAATATTTTACTTTTCAAAATATAACCAATAATTAGTCCAGCTATAAAGCCACCAATATGCGCACCATAATCAATGCCATCAGGGCCTGTTACTGCACCAAAAATGTTAAATCCTAACCAAATAGCAAAAAACCATACTGCAGAAAGTTTCTTCTGATAAATTACAAACATAAAGGTAAGGCTTGCGTGTCTAAACCACATTAAGTACATGCCAAATAAGCCTGCTATGGCGCCACTTGCCCCCACGCCGGGTATATTCGACATTGGGCTTACAATGTAGCTTGCAAACGATGCGAGTAGTCCACAGGCTAAATACCACAACAGAAAGCGTTTATGACCTAAAACATCTTCTAGGTTATCGCCAACGATATATAAAAAGTACATATTGCCGACTAAATGCATTATAGAGCCATGTAAAAATACGCAAGTTAATACAGTCCATAGCTCATTACCCTTGCTTAAATCTGCAGGTGTCATAGCAAAGTTATCAATAACATAGCTAAATGAGCTTGGGTTTAAAAAATAAAGTGCAAAAATCAATGTATTTAAAACAATAAGGCTGCGAGTAACCCAAGGTGTTTTTTGTGGTTTAATATTATATTCAACAGGCATTTGCGTTAAAAATTGGAACAGATAGGTTTTCCAACTTACTTTTTGATTTAGTTCGCCTAAACTCGCTTTTATTTCAGGGCTTTTTTCTACACTTTCAAGCTCATCTTTATCAATCCATGTGCCATCGCAGTGTCTACAAACATCAATTTCGGTATGAAAAGCTTCAAGTAAATGAAAACGCTCTAAACTTTTTTTACAATCAGGACAGTCAAGCTCAGAAATTCCTAATGGTTCACCAAAGTGAGTTTCAAATTTATCTCCTTCAGGACCGTCATTTATCTCTGAAATCATCCTGTTTACTTCATTTTTTTCGAACCATAAACCGCCACACTCACGGCAAATATCTATTTCTTCACCTTGATAATTGGTTGCTTCTAATGGATGGTCTTTACAATGAGGGCAGTTCTTAGTTAGCATTTTCAAGTTCCTTTAACGAACCAACAGAAATATCATTCTGCTGTAATTCCATTTTTAATTGTTTAGCGCTATTTTTTAATGCTGGTAGTGTTTGAGTTTTAATTAAGTCTGTTATTTTTGCTAATTCGATAGAGGCTTGCTTAGCAGACATTTTGCGATTTATTGCGGCATTGATGATAAAGTCGGCTCGAGAATAAAACCGACGTATTCTAGTTAAAAACTCACTCGGTGTTTCAAGCGTAGTAGGGGAAAATTGCATTGTTTTCCATATATACTGCTCAAGTGTCGGTTTAAAAAACTCCATCTCTGATGTTGGTGGGCTCTTCGCTAAGCGTTCTGCATATTCGGCTACCGTGTTGGCATTATCATTAACTTCGTCATAAAGTGATGTACGTAAATAGTAGTTATCTTCCATTTTACTAAATGAATCAAACTTAAGTGCTTGTTCTAAGCCGCTTTGAGCCGCTAAAAAAACACCAAATACAGTAGAAATAACCATAAAAAATTGATTTAGCCAAAAACCTGTGCTTTTCAGTTCTTTATGATCGACCGTTTTAAGGGCTTGAGTGAATTTTTGAGTAACTATAGGTGGTTTTGTATTGTTTTCTGGGGTGTGATTAGTTGGTTCCAATAGCTTATTCCTTAAATTTTCGCTTCCTTTTTAGGCACGCAAGAATACTTAAAAATTAGCCAGTTAGCAATGCTCCTACCCACATTGAATATATTTTTCACATATTTATCTATATAAAAGAAACCATTCGAGTATGGCCCGGCTAAAATTGTAAATTACTTTATTCAACTCTCTATTGAGTCAACTAAACGAGAAAGCTCTAGGCTTTATATTGATGAATCGAGAGTTTGTTTTGTAGCGCCTGAAGTTATATTTAGACCTTGTTGGCTAACTCCTAATGGGGAATGCTTATTTTGTTATACATAAAAGAGCTGAACTTTTTACACAAGTATAAGCTCAGAATTTAAAAGTACAGCTCCGCTCTCTTTATCTCCTAAGTGATCATCTTTATTATAAATTGGGCAGCTTTTGAGCGATAAGCACCCACAACCAATACACCCATCAACGCGGTCGCGCAGACGCTGCATATGCGTAATTTGCTCATCAAGTTGCGCTTGCCAATGTTTTGAAAGTGCTGACCAGTCTTGTTTTGTTGGTGTGCGGTTGTCGGGTAGGGTAGCTAAGGTGTTTTTAATTTCATCGAGTGTTATTCCCATCGCTTGTGCCGCTTTTATAACCGCTACTCGGCGTAATACGTCGGGTTTATAACGTCGCTGATTGCCGTTATTTCGCCAGCTTCTTATCAAATGTTTTGTTTCGTAAAAGTGAAGAGTAGATACTTTCACACCGCTTCTTTTTGCAACATAACCAACGGTTAGGTTGGCTTCGGTTAATTTTTTTTGTGAAGCGTCCATTATTTTAATCCTTTAGTTGACCTCAATATAACTTGAGGTTTTAAGCTCCTACCACATTAAAAAAGGAGCTAACTAAATGCAACAAAAAAATGAGCGTAGTACTGTTATTATTTATTCAAGCGCACGAAAAAACGGCAATACCACAGCCCATGTTAATAGCTTTGCCGAGCAAAATGATGTGCGTGTAATTTGCCTGGATAATTATAAAATTGCGCCGTACTGTTATGACAAAAACTATAAAAATGATGATTTTCACGCTGTATTTGAAGCGCTTTTAAAGTATGACCATTGGGTGTTTGCCTCACCCGTTTATTGGTACAGCACCACAGTACAAATGAAATTATTTATTGATAGAATAACCGATTACATGGACGATGAAGTATTAAAACCAAAGCTTCGTAGTTTACGTGGTAAGCATTTTTCAGTGCTCTCAAATGCGTCATCAACCGAAGCTCCCGCTTGTTTTATAGAGCAGTTTAAGAATACGTTTTGCTATTTAGGTATGCAGTTTATTAACCATAGCCATAAAAGTACCCAAAAGGTTGCTTAAATTGCAGCCTTTTTTCTTTGCTTCTGTTATTTTTATAAATAAGTTAACTTATTTAAAACACAGGATTGTTTATGAAATACCTATTAATACTTTTACTTATTAGCCCATTTTCGCAAGCGGCTGACAATACTATTAAAGGCTTTGGTAACTTTTATAATGTACCTCAGCATGCACCGATTAATGATTCCACCGTATTTAAAATAGCTTTTGATGTTGCTGATAGCGCTAAAAAAGGCGAGCAAAATAATTCGATGAATTCATTAGCGCGTTTTATTAACATGCATGTAGCGCATGGTGTAAAACCTGAAAATATACAACTTGCGTTAGTCGTGCACGGGAGCGCAAGTGTTGACGTGCTTGCCAATAAAGAATACAAAAAACGCTTTAATGTTGATAATAAAAACCAAGCGTTGATCGAGCAATTACTTGCTAGTAACACTGTGGTTTATGTATGTGGGCAGTCGGCGACACACTATAAAGTAGCGCCAGAGCAACTAATCGAAGGTGTGAAAATGTCACTTTCGGCGATGACAGCACATGCTCAGTTACAACAACAAGGTTATACACTCAATCCATTTTAATGACTCAAATGACAAAAAACATACTCTGCTTTGGCGATTCTAATACCTGGGGATTAAACCCTATAACGGGTAAACGTTTTGATGAAAATACCCGCTGGACATCGCTATTAGCTAAAAACTTAGGGTGTGACTTTACTATAATTGAGGCGGGGCAACCTAATCGTACTTTAGTACATAACCCGCCTTTTGATGGTGTGCTAAATGGTGTTAGTTATTTAAAGCCTTATTTAGAGAGGTATGATATCGACTTTATTATTATTGCTCTTGGTACGAACGATCTTAAAAAGCGCTTTAATTTAACACCTATTTTAATAGCCGACGGCTTGAATGATTTAATTAGCTCAATACATGGTTATTATGAACAAAGTAGTACTTTACAAGCCCCTGAAATTATTATTGCCAGCCCACCTAAAATAACAATTACCGAGCAGTACTCACGTATTTTTGAAGGGGCCGATATAAAAGCAATAGAGTTATCTAACGAATTTAAGTGCGTGGCAGCTAATAACAAATGCGATTTTATTGACCTTAATGCATTTACTAACGTGTTTGGCGGTGACGGGATCCATTTTGAAAGTAGCCAACACTTAACGGTAAGCTTTGAAATTACTCAATTAGTTCAAGAATTGTTAAAAACTCCTTAAATCTATCTGTTTGAATTTAATGCAACTTATGCAATCATCTAAATAAAGTAGTGATATAAATTAATAAGCTCGGGATGCTATGAAAAAGTACCAACAAAAATCGATTATAGCTATTTTAACCGGAGGGTTGGTTTTTGTAACTGGCTGCTTTATTTTGCTTAATTTTTCAGCCCAGCAGTTAACAGCACAAACAAAATCTGATGCTGAGTATATTCTAACTCATGTAGAAGGTGCAATTGCAGAAAGGCGTCGAATTCTTACTCCATTAAATAAGTTGGCATTTAAACAGTGTGATAACGCGACTCTTCTTGAGATGCGCCGCGCTTTATTTGACGCAAAATATGTAATTGATATAGGCTTTTTTAAAGATAACCAGCTAGTTTGCACTACTGGCGCGGGCTTATTAAGTAAACCAATTAATGACAAACAGCCTGACTTTATTCGAGATGATGAAGAGGTGAGAGTTCGTTTTGAGGCAGAGCTTTATTTATTATTATTTAGTGAACGCCCTATGGAAGTAATTATAGTCAGGCAAGGTGACTATAATTTAATTATGCAGAGCACGCCTTTTACCAATATCGGAATTATTGCGCCAGATTGGGAGGTTATTTATAAAGCACCAAATGCTTTACATCATTTAGCGGGTAAAGAGGGGGTGTATCAGCAGGTAAAAAGTAATGTTTTCTTTCCTTACTCAACTAATTCAGTTTGCAGCTCTACAAATAGTCATTATTGTGTAGTAGTGCACTTACCTTGGAGTCTGTTTTTTTCTAATAATCACTTATTATTAATAATTTCGTTAATTTTAACCTGTTTAGCGGGCATATCGACTGCACTAATTGTTGATGCAAGAATTGCTGCACGTCGCTCTACTAACCAGCGTATCCGTAAAGGGCTTAAAAAGGGATCATTTTATTGGACTTACCAGCCCATTATTTGTTTACAAAGTGGCAAGCTGATTGGTTGTGAGGTACTTGCGCGTTTTGAAGATAAGTACGGGGCTTTATTCCCAGATGAGTTTATTCCGGTTATCAGAAAAAACAATTTAACATGGACTTTTACTAAGGCAATGATTGCTACAGCTATGAAAGAACTTACCTCAATAGAGGCATTACCTGATGGCTTTAAAGTATCGCTTAATATATTTCCGTGCGATGTAGAGCAAGGTAATGTGTCGTTGCTACCAAAAATTACAGAGCTAACCAACTCACGCTTTATTATTTGTTTAGAGATAACCGAAGACGAATACCTTGATACAAGCATTGCGCATGCTCATTTTAGAACATTAGTTGAATCGGGGTTTAATTTATCATTAGATGATTTTGGTACGGGTTATTCAAATTTAAGAAACTTACAAAATTTAAGTTTTCACCAACTCAAAATTGACCGTACGTTTGTTCAAGATATAGCAACTGAGGGCTTAAAAGCGTCTATGATCCCAAATATTATGGAACTTGTGCATAAGTTTAATTATACCTGCGTAGCCGAAGGGATTGAAACCCCAGAGCAAGAAGCTATTTTAAAAATGGCGGGTGTGCATTACGGACAAGGCTGGAAGTATGGTAAGGCTATGACCGCGTCTAAATTTAAAAGTTACATAGCTAATCAACATTTTTAGATCTCAGCTGCCATACTAAACGTATCGGTATGAAATTTATAAATATTAGGTTTATTATGATCAAATTAACATTAAGTGCTTTTGCACTTTTACTACTTAGCGCTTGTACCACGCAGTACCCAAACCAACAAATAACAGGTAAACAGTTTCCAATTATTAATGGCGAAAGCCTAGAACAAAATATGGTAACTATACCTAGCGACTTTAAAGCAGCTAAAACACTGCTGCTTATTGGTTACAAGCAAGACAGCCAGTTTGATATAGACCGTTGGTTAATTGGCTTAGACATGGCGGGCGTTACGCTTCCTACCTACGAGCTACCTACTATTGCGGGCATGGCGCCACGCATGTTCAGTACATTTATAGACAGTGGTATGCGCAAAGGCATCCCTAAAGAATTATGGGGTGGGGTAATCACTATTTATAAAGATGGTGAAGCGGTACAAAAGTTTACAGGTAACCAAAGCCCAAATAACTCTCGTGTAGTACTTATTAATAACAGTGGCGAAATTTTATATTTTTATGACCGAGGTTTTTCGGTAGATGCGTTAAATAAATTAAAAGAAGCGATAAAATAAATTACTCTAAATATTTGAGTTAATGTAGATTCTAAGCTTTATAAGTAACTAATCCGATCTGTTATTTATCTTATAAAAGTAATTTAATTGACTCGATTTTTAATTTTAAGCATTGATTTTATTCTGTTTTATTTATTTAAGGATGAGAAGCGATAACTGTATTTTAATACCAAAAGCTCATTGTAAGTTGTATTTGATTTAGGTAATGTAATATAAATGTTTCAAGGATGAAATCTATGCCTCATATAAACTCATTATTTGTAAAAACAACGCTTCAAACATCTTTCCACTCACATAATTACACCGCTATTTTAAGAACACTTCAAGCATTGTTTAGTGATATTAAAATGGATGATGTTGTGCCTAAAGCAGAGCAGCGAGCTAATTATGATTTGTTTTTAATTGATGGTGCTAAAAGCAAATGGCAAGACCTTATCCCAGCAGATCTTATTTGTTTAGCTAAACACTATAACGTCGTCATTTTTAATGTTGATAAAGACGATGTATGCGAGCAAAACTTATTGCTTAACCATTTTAATGGCGTTTTTTATAAATCTGATGCACCTGAAGATATTTTTAAAGGGTTACTTCGGGTTAATACTGGCGAGCTTTGGTTTACACGCAAAGTGATTTCAAAAGTATTTAACGATATTTTAGCCGTAGCATCGTCTTTTAATCACTTACACGACGATATTGAATTTAAGCAGGACGATTACGATCATTTAACAAAGCGAGAAAAATCTGTAATTCATCTAATTGCGCAAGGTGCGAGCAATAATATTATTGCTGACAAACTTAATATTAGTGACCACACTGTTAAAACGCATTTGTATAGTGCATTTAAAAAAACGAACTCACGCAATAGAGTGGAGCTTGCTAATTGGGCACAGCGCTATATATCGGTTTTGCTGCCAATGGGGAAATAGTTTTTTGAATAAATTTCACTACTCCTAAAGTGACTTTAAGCCCAGCATTGCTGTAATGCAGATCGTTTAAGCTAATTGAACGATCTTTCAAAGGGCTCATAATAGGCTACAACAGAAGTTGTGGCCTATTTTTATGTCTGAATTTATTAAAGAATTACACCTTACTACTGAGTTTTGCCAAGATCGCGATATTGATTCGTTCACTAAGCACATTCCCCTTGAGTGGATTGAAGAAGCTGTTACCCAAACAGGAAGAGCCTCTGTACGCAAACGACGCTTCCCCGCCGAACAAGCCGCTTGGCTTGTGTTAGGAATTGGCTTATTAAGAAACCGCTCAATATCTGAAGTCTGTGACAAACTAGAGCTCGCTTTTCCTGACGCTAAAGGAGAGCTTCCACCATTGGCGACCAGCAGTATTATAAAAGGGAAAGAAAAGCTAGGCGCAGCGCCTATGAAACACCTTTTTAAACATACAGCAACGCAGTGGGAGCAGTCGCAAATTTTTGATGACGTGTGTGGTTTAAAGCTGCTAAGCGTTGACGGTACACAATTTAAAACCCAAGATACACCGAGTAACCGTCATTTTGGCTATGCTCAATCGACAACGAACTTCCCCTCAGTACTTGCTGTGACCTTGATGTCGACAAGAACGCATTTAATATCCGATGCAGCGTTTGGCCCCATTACTCAAAGTGAAATTCATTACGCTCAACAGCTTGTTGGCTCAGCACCTGAACATTCACTAACTCTATTTGATAGAGGTTTCTTTTCGGCTGAACTATTCACAAGCTGGCAAGGTGTTAGCGAAAATCATCATTGGCTTACGCCCATCAAAAGTAAAATGCGCTATGAAATAACGGAATCATTTAGTGATTACGACCACTTAATAACAATGCCTATTTCGCCACAAGCTAAAAAATTAGCCCCTTACCTAGGTGACACATGGCAAGCAAGACTTATTCAAATTCCGACACCTAAAGGTGAAATAAAAGGCTTCATCACCTCATGCGCCTGTCCAGAAAAATACCCGCTGAAAGCGCTACTCGATGTTTATTGGCAACGATGGGAAATAGAGCGAGGATATGGTGAGCTCAAGCAATATCAATTATCTAATAAGCCAGCGCTACGGAGCTTGAAAAAGGAAGGTATTTATCAAGAGCTTTGGGGAATTCTGACGTCATACAATATCGTGAGACTTGAAATGGCAGAGATGGCTAAAGCCCATAAAGTGGAGCCATTACGCATCAGTTTCATAAACGCATTATACCTAATACAAGACGAGTTTTTATGGTGCTCAGGTCGAAGCCTCGGGACAATCCCTAAAAAGCTAAAAGAACTACGTGAAAGCGGTAAACGGCTAATATTACCGGAGAAAAGAAAGCGAAAAGCTTATCCGCGAACGGTGCTCGCAAAGACACAAAAATATCCAGTTAGGTATAAACGAAAAAACACCACTCGTTCTTAAACGAGTGGTGTTAAGCATTGCTGGGCTTTTTTTGTTTTAAAAAATATAAACTATGCTTTTTTATACGGGTGTGTTTTAAGCCAGTGCTCGGCTATTTGTTCACGCGTGGCAAACCAAACTTGCTCATGCGAGCGGGCATACTCTAAAAATCGTGCGAGGGCTTTAATTCGCCCAGGGCGGCCAATTAAACGGCAATGCAAACCTATCGACATCATTTTTGGTGTGTTTTCACCTTCTGGGTCTCCTTCCTCGTATAGCGTATCGAATGCATCTTTTAAATAATTATAAAACTGATCGCCGGCATTAAAACCTTGCACAGCTGCAAAGCGCATGTCGTTTACATCAAGCGTGTAGGGCACAATGAGTTGTGGCTTGTTTTCTTTAATACTGTAAAACGGTAAATCGTCGCTGTAATCGTCAGCGTCATATAAAAATGTGCCATTTTCTACCACAAGAGCTGCAGTATTAGGGCTTGTGCGCCCGGTGTACCAGCCTTTGGGCTTTTTACCTGTGAGCTTTTTAATGACATCAATTGCTTGTTGCATATGCTCGCGCTCGGTTTGCTTATCTATATTTTGATAATTAATCCAGCGCAGGCCATGGCTTGCAATTTCGTGGCCCGCTTCAACAAAGGCTTTAGCTACATCAGGGTGGCGCTCAAGGGCCATCGCCACTGCAAAAATGGTGACCGGTATATCGTATTTTTTAAATAGTTTAAGTAAACGCCATACACCCGCTCGCGAGCCATATTCGTAAATAGACTCCATGCTTATATGGCGGTCTTCTACGTGCGGGGCACTGACTATTTCAGATAAAAACGTTTCTGCGGCTGTATCACCATGTAATACACAGTTTTCGCCGCCTTCTTCGTAATTTAATACCACTTGCACGGCTATACGGGCTTTATTGGGCCAATTTGCATGAGGCGCATGTGGGCCATAACCAATTAAATCGCGCGGATAATGTTTAAATTGCTCGCTCATTTCATTGCTCCTTTTTAAGTGCTGTGAGCCAAGAACCTAGCGTTTCGCGCTCTGCATCAGTCATTTTGGTCATATTGGCCAGTGGCATATCTTTGGTTATAACTGCGCGAGTATGAATAAGCGCGCTGGCTTTTTTTACATCACTAATAGAGTCGAGCTTAAAGCCAAGCGGCGCTGTTTGAAAAAGCTCAGAGGTCGGTTTTTCACTGTGGCATTGTGTACAGTGTTTACTGATTATATCCCACGCTTGGGTGTCGGTAATGCTTGCTTGTAAAGGCGCGTTTTCACCTGTATTTGTTGTACTGCTAGGCCACGGAGCTATTGCCAGCATAAGGGCAAAAAAAGCGGCAATACCACTTACAAGTACTGAAGGTTTACTAACGCCTTGATGTTTTAAGTTAAAGTAGTGGCGTATCCACATACCAATACCAAATAATGCAATTAATATAAGCCAGCCAAAGCTGTGGCTATACGTGTAAGGAAAGTGATTGCTCAGCATAATAAATACCACTGGTAGCGTGGCGTAGTTATTATGAATAGAGCACATCTTTGCTTTTAAACCCGGGAGCGATTCAGGAATACGGCCAGCTTCTACTTCACTTACCATGTAGCGCTGCCCTGGCATAATAATGTGATACACATTGCCAACCATACAAGTACCAATAAGTGCACCTACATGAATATACACAGCGCGGTCGCTAAATAATTGGTCAACTCCGTAAGTCCAAAGAGCTAATATTCCAATAACTACAGCAATAAACACTTTGCCGTTTTCAACCAGTGGGGTTTTACATAATAAACGATAAACACCATAGCCAAAGCCAATAAAACCAAGGGATGCGCCAATAGCGGCAAATTTACTTAGCTCACTTTTACTGTTATCGATTAGGTAAACATCGGCGCCAACATAGTAAAGTAAGCTAAATAATAAAACACCCGTGATCCAGGTTGTGTAGGCTTCCCATTTAAACCAGTGCAGGGTATGGGGCATTTGTTCAGGCCCGTTTTGATATTTAGCCACTTCGTAAAAACCACCGCCGTGCACGGCCCATAAATCGCCTTTTATGCCTTTATCTTGCTTCCACTGTGGCGGCGTTTGTAAGTTGTTATCAAGCCACGCAAAATAAAACGAAGCGCCAATCCATGCTATGCCCGCAATTACATGAAAATATCGCAGTACTAAATGAGCAAGCTCAAATAAATAGTTTTCCATTAGGTTAAGCCTCTTCTAATTGCGGTGTGTGGGTTGCTGAAAACTGCTCTTTTTCATCGCGCTTATACACGGTTTTACCCATAATGTAGGTTTGTTCTATGCAGCGATCGTCGCCTAGCATCATCATGGCAAAAAGTTGCTCATGCAGTGTTTTTGCATGACCAATTCTGAACTTTAAAAACGGGGTAGCCGCATAATCCATTACAATAAAATCGGCTTCACAACCTATTTCAAAGTTACCTATGGTGCCTTCTAAATCAAGTGCTCGTGCACCGCCTAAAGTGGCGAGATACATCCCTTTAAATGCAGAAAACTTTTGGCCTTGTAACTGCTGAATTTTGTACGCTTCGTTACCTGTTTGTAGCATAGAAAAGCTTGTTCCTGCGCCTACATCGGTACCCATGCCCACGTTTATTCCGTGTTCTTCACAGGCTTTTAAATTTAATAAGCCAGAGCCTAAAAATAAGTTTGAGGTAGGGCAGTGCGATATAGCCGCATTGTTATCGGCAAGGCAGCAAAGTTCGCGCTCAGATAAATGAATGCTATGGGCAAATACCGAGCGTTTACGTACCATTTTAGCCTGCTCGTACACGCCTAAGTAATCTTCAGCTTCTGGAAATAGCCCCTTTACCCATTCGCACTCGTCTTTGTTTTCAGATAAGTGTGTATGCAGGTAGGTGTCGGGGTATTCTTCAAGTAACTGAGTACATTTTTGAAGTTGCTCTGGGGTTGATGTAGGCGCAAAGCGTGGCGTTACCGCATAGCTTAGCCTATCAACATTATGCCATTTTTCTATTAGTGCTTTTGATTGATCGTAACTGGTTTGTGGGCAATCTGATAAATCATCAGGGCAGTTACGGTCCATCATTACCTTACCGGCAATCATGCGTAAATTGCGTTTTTGTGATTCGTTAAAAAATACATCCACCGACTGCGGGTGCACAGTGCCAAATACTAAAGCAGTGGTGGTGCCATTGCGCAGCAGCTCGTCTAAAAAGCGGTTAGAGATTTCTTTTGAATAATGCTCACAGGTAAACTTTTTTTCAGTTGGGAAGGCATATTCGGTGAGCCAGCTTAAGAGCTGCTCGCCATACGCACCGACCATTTCAGTTTGTGGTAAGTGTATGTGGGTGTCTATCATGCCGGGCATAACCAATTTGCCATCGTGGCGAATAATAGTGGCTGATTTATCTAAGCTTGGCAGTATGTCTTGCTCGTAACCAAGTTTAACTACTTTGCCGTTTTGAATAACCAACGCGCCTTTTTCAAAATAGCGATGGGCGTTGTCGCCTGCTATGGCAGGGTCGTCTACAAAATCGAGTATGTTGGCACAAATTACGGTCATTTTATTATTATTTTGCATGCTCATTATTAGCTGCCTCTATACGTTGAGTAGCCAAATGGGCTAAGCAATAACGGAATATGATGATGCTTTTTATCTTGTAATCTAAAGGTAATTTGCGCCTCTGGGTAAAACGCTGGGGTAGGTTGATTTTCATAATAACTATCTAAATCAAATACCAGCTTATAGTTAGCAAATTCTACGTCTGTATTTAGCCAGTCGGTAATACGCCCATCGCTATCGGTTGTGCCTTGGGTTAGTTGTACCCATTCGTTATTTGTAAGTTTAAATAGCTTAACAGCAACGTTTGCAGCTGGTTTACCTGTGCTGGTATCGAGTATATGGGTAGTAATAGGGCTTTTGTTCATAGCAGTGACTCCAATCTTATTTTTGTTATTTTGGCTTGTTCGCCCGCGGCTATACTAAGCTCTGTACTGCGGGTGTTGTGTATGCGCTGCTCTATGAGTTCAAGCATTTGAACGGCCGTTTTACCGCTGGCGCACACAATAAAAATAAAGCCAAACTTGTTCAGGTACTCTTTATTAAGGGCAATCATTTTGATAAGTACGGTTTCGTTTGCTTTGCTCATACCTGATTGCTCATGCCCCGCTTTTTGTGCGGTAGCAGCGTATTTTTTGCTAAGGGTTGATAAGTCGCCTATTTGCGGGTGGCCTTCAAAGGCAGCTAAATAGTCACCCTCGCTAAGGTTATCCCATGTGCTTTGTGCGCATTCAAACAGCTGCTGAGCACTTTTAAATGGCATTGCTTTTACCATAGCTGCCACCCAGTTAGGAGCCGCGCAGCAATGCTCAAGTGCTTGTTTTGCTTGTGCATCATTTAGCGTATTTATTTGTAAACTGCTCATGCGTTTACTTCCTCCTGCGTGGTGCTAATTAAGGCATTTTTTAGTGTGCGCCATTGCAAGCCTTGGCGTTTTGGCGCTTGGGTTTGCATAGCCTGATAAAGGCCAATTAGCTGTCCACTAATCGAAATAGCCACTTCCATTGGTAATTTGCCCGTAATATTTTTAAGCCCAACAGGGCAGGTCATTTGTTGTATTTGATCGGCTGTAAAATCGCGATGTGCTAGGCGTTGTTTAAAACGTTTTGCTTTAGTGTCAGAGCCAATAACGCCCAGCCAATTGGCATCAGCGCGTTTAATAATTGCTTGGGTGAGTGCAAAGTCGAGCTGGTGGTTATGGGTCAGTATTAAGTAATTGTTAGCTTTAGGCGCACGTTTTACTTGTTCTGTTGGCTCTTCATCAACCACTTTTACTACGTTATTTGGAATAGCCTGTGGGAATACATCTGCGCGGCTATCTATCCAGCGTATGCGTATTGGCAATTGTGCCAATATACCAATAAGCGCCTGTGCTACGTGGCCTGCGCCGTAAATATCAAGCGTAAAGCGTTCGCATTGCATGCACTCAAGCATCACAGTGGCTGCGCCGCCACAGCACTGGCCTAAATTAGCGCCTAAGTTAAATTGCTCTATCACTTGGGCGGCTTCGCTTTTGGCAAGTAGTTCGCGGGCTTTTTCTATTACTACGTATTCAAGGTGACCACCGCCTAGGGTGTCGTAAATATGCTCGCCACTTATTACCATTTTAGAGCCTGTGCCACGCGGGGTTGAGCCATTTGTGCCAAGTACCGTGGCAATAACATAATTAGTGCCGCTTTGTTCGTGCTCGTTTATAGCCTGTGCCCAATTTTGCGTATGAAAACCCTGAAACGACTCATTTAAATTAGCCATGTTGCTGCTCCTTAAACCAGCTAGCGGTTTGCTCAATTGCATTTAATACACGCTCAGGTGTTGCTGGAGTATCAAGTGGGGCGGTGTATTTGTAATCGGCCACACTACTTATGGCATTACGAATAGCACTCCATACACTAAAGGCCAGCATAAATGGCGGCTCGCCTACTGCTTTTGATCTAAACACAGTGGTTTCTGGATTTGCTGAGTTATAAAGATTGACGTTAAATTCGGCTGGGGTATCGCCAATGGCTGGTATTTTGTAGTTGGCTGGGCCAAAGCTTGCAAGCTGGCCCTTATCGTTCCATTGTAAATCTTCAGTTGTTAGCCAGCCCATGCCTTGCACAAAGGCGCCTTCAATTTGCCCTATATCAAGTGCTGGGTTAATTGAGCTGCCTACATCGTGCAGTATGTCAACACGGGTTACGGTGTTTTCGCCCGTAAGCGTATCTACTTCTACTTCACTGAGTGCTACGCCGTGAGCGTAGTAAAAAAATGGGCGGCCTTCGCCTTTGGCTCTGTCGTAATGAATTTTAGGGGTGGCGTAATACCCAGTAGATGAAAGCGATATACGGTTCATGTAAGCAAGGTTTGCCAGTTCGCTAAAGCTAATTTCGCCTTTACTAAAGGTAATTAAGTTATCTTTAAATACAATACTGTTGCTATCTACTTCAAAGTGCTCGGTAATAAAATTAATTAAGCGCTCTTTTATTGTGTTTACTGCATTTAGCGCCGCCATACCGTTTAAGTCGGTACCGCTTGAGGCCGCTGTTGGTGAGGTGTTTGGTACTTTGTCGGTACGCGTAGCACTAATACTTACCGCGTCAAAATCAACCCCAAAGCCATGGGCCACAATTTGCGCTATTTTAGTATTAAGCCCTTGGCCCATTTCGGTGCCGCCATGGTTTAAATGTATCGAGCCATCGCTATATACATGCACTAATGCACCGGCTTGGTTTAAGTGCTGTACGGTAAACGATATACCGTATTTAACCGGCGTCATCGCAAGGCCTTTTTTGATAATAGGTGACGATACGTTAAATGCTTTAATAGCCTCTTTACGTGCCCAGTAGTCACCCGATTTCTCAAGCTGAGTAATCATATCTATTAAAATATGTTGCTCTACGGTTTGATGATACGGCGTGGTATCCCGCCCTTTTTTGTATAAATTGAGTTTTCTTATCTCAAGCGGATCTTTACCTAATTTGGCTGCTATATCGTCCATTATTAGCTCGCCCATAATCATCCCTTGCGGGCCACCAAACCCTCTAAATGCGGTATGGCTTACGGTATTTACTTTACAGCGATTACCCTTAATTGTGGCGGCTGGGTAGTAGTAGGCGTTGTCGGCATGAAACATGGCGCGGTCTACAATTGCATCCGATAAATCAGGCGAGTAGCCACAAAATCCGTTTACGGTAATGTCGGCACCTTCTATTAAACCATTTTCGTCAAAACCGACATGATAGTGATTATAAAAAGGGTGGCGTTTACCGGTTAATTTAAAATCGTCGCTGCGGGCTAGGCGCATTTTTACTGCGCAGCCAAGGTGGTAAACTGCAAGGGCTGCAAGGCATGCCCATGGTGCGCCTTGGGTTTCTTTGCCACCAAAAGCACCGCCCATACGGCGGGTTTCTACGTTTACAAAGCTAAATGGCTTTTTTAAAATTTTAGCAACTAAATGCTGCACCTCAGTAGGGTGTTGCGTAGAGCACTGAACATGTATCCCCCCGTCG
Organism: Pseudoalteromonas sp. Z1A8; assembly: GCF_011378855.1. Lineage (GTDB taxonomy): Bacteria > Pseudomonadota > Gammaproteobacteria > Enterobacterales > Alteromonadaceae > Pseudoalteromonas. The sequence goes on from NZ_WTLB01000034.1 coordinate 38,495, forward strand.
TTATCAGGTTGCGCCAGCGCTATTTGACCTTCTAAATAAAAGTGTTCTTGCCCGCCTATGTTTATTTCGCCTTTAAGCTGGTGGGCTGCGTTATTAATGGCGTTTTCGCTGTTACCACGGTTAAGTGAATGGGGCGGCCTTACCCAATGCTCTTTTTTTATTGCTTCTTTAATATCGAGTATGGGGGTGGTTTGCTCGCACTCTATAACCACTAAACGTGCCGCGCGGCGCGCTATGGCGTAGCTGTCGGCAACGACAATTAATACAGGTTGTCCGTGGTATTGAATTTCATGACTAGTGAGTAATACATCACCTGGAAATACCGGGCCAATATCTAATTTACCCGGTACATCTTCGGCCGATAAAATACGTTTAACGCCTTCAACTGCCAGTGCGAGACTTGTATCAATTGATTTAATAAAGCCACTTGTAACAGGGGCGAGCACTGGGTAGGCATGGAGGCAACCGTAAGGCTCAGGATTATCGTCGGCAAAATTTGCACTGCCACAAACTTGTTTAATAGCGCTTTCGTGATACTTCGATTGGCCGACGCTACCACCTTGCGCTTTTAGTTTATCCATTTCAAAGTGACGCATGTGAGATCCTCGTAATGGCAATGTTGTTATTGTTGCGTGCTTGCGGCTCACAAAACTCAATACCAATGCGTTGTAATAAGTTTTTGCTTACCGTAGTGCGGTAATGCGCACTGCTTCTTACATCGCTCATGGGTGTAAAGTCATCGTTAATAGCCGTTGCTGCGTCTATAAAACTACTTACTTGTAATGATTGAGATATCAGCTTTTGCTCAATATGCTGCGCGCGCTTAGGGATAGCTGCCATACCGCCCATAGCGCAGCGGGCTTGAGTAATCATGTTTTGTGAATGCTCTATAGCAAGTACCAAACAAACGGTAGATATATCGTCTTCAAAGCGTTTTGATATTTTATGACACGCCAGTTTTAGTGACTCTGGGCGCTTTGGGATGGTGAACTTACTAATTACTTCATCGCTTTTAAGAACTGTTTTTTTGTAATCAATAAAGTAGTCGGCAACTTTAATAGTGCGCGTACCAGCGCTGCTTAATAAATCCATTGATGCATTAAGAGCGATTAAAAGTGGAGCGGGATCGCCAATCGGAGAGGCATTCCCTATGCTGCCACCGAGTGTGCCGCTGTTACGTACTTGGCTTGATCCTAAGCGTTCAAATAGCTCTTTTGACTCTGGGTAATGGTTATAAAATGCCTCAACAAATTGGCTATAAGGTAGCGCTGCACCTATGTGTAACTCACCGTTATTATCTGCCAAGGTGCAAAGATCCTTTACTTGGCTAAGGGAGATAATTACATCCGGTAAGAGTATGTTTTGGCTAAGCTCAATGGCAAAGTCGGTGCCACCAGCAACTAAATGTGCATAAGGATAAAGCGCTTTTAGCTCAACAAGTTGCTGGGTAGTTTGTGGTAAGTAAAATTTGCGAGGACCATTTTTTAAAAATGGAATATCGTCATCATATTGCGTATTAAGTGATGCTTTAAATTGAGCGGCCATTGCTGAGTACGGTTCAGCTTTACGCTCATAGCTATAGGCTTTATCGGCTGCAAGTAATATTGGGCTATAACCTGTACAACGGCATAAGTTACCGCCAAGTGCATGAATAACCGCTTTTTTACCAGGGTACGTTGGCTCATTAATATAAAGAGCCAACAAACTCATTATTATACCGGGCGTGCAAAATCCACATTGCGAACCATGGCACTCTACCAGTGCACGTTGTACAGGGTGTAAGTCGGTTAAGTTTGGGTATAAGCCAGTAGTCACAGCCTCTACTGTTACTATATGTTTTGCATGCGCATTACCTAATAATAATAAACAGCTGTTCATTGTTTTGTATTGCCAACTAGTTTGCCCGTTTGCATTTATACGCTCTTCACCCACTAAAATTGTGCACGCGCCACAGTCGCCAGTTGCACACCCTTCTTTGGTGCCCACTTTCCCTTTTTTGGTGCGTAGCCAGTCCAAAATGGTGAGACTTGGCGAACATTCTTGTACTTCAATTGGCGTGTTATTTAATAAAAATTGAATCACACAGACCCCCTTAATTTTTATAAAGCCCTGATACATAAAGGCTTGGCGTATGTTTTTTCTTGTTGTTTGCGCACGGGTAACAAAAATACTTTTTAATATTAGTAAGTTTATTGCAGTTACTATGCCATTGTTGACCGCTTGGTCAGTTAATGGTTTTGGGCGGCTAAATTATCGAGGCATAGGTAATAACGGCGTAGCCTTAAAAAATAAAGCACGGTAAAGTGAATGCTTTTAATATTTAAATCTAAAGGGGAAAATAGGGCTGGTAAAAGCACATTAATGAAAATGCTTTCTGGTGTGGTTAAACCTGACCAAAAGGACATGTTTTTTATAATGAATATAAAAGAGCTTGCTGATACGCACTATTTAGCAGCACGCTTGCGGGCCGAGTTATAAAAACGCCAACACGTTATGGTATGTTATTAAAAACACATAAACAATTGAATAACCTAAACTAATTATGTTAAATTACGATAAAAAGAAGATATGAACTTAGCTTTTATGAACTCTAAAATTGATTTTTCTACCTACACTTTAGATGAGCTTTACTCATCAGCGAAAGTTATAGATCGCGAAGCCTACCCAGATCGAGCAAAAGAAATAGACGACTTAATTAAAACGCGAGAAGCACAGAGCCCATCTGAAAATATTGTATCAAAACTAGCAGGAGAAAAAGCAACGCGCTCAGATAGGCTAGTGGCTGCTATTGTTGATGGCGTTTTAGGTGTTGTTTGTTTTATACCTTTATTCATACTCGTAGGGTTTGATAATTTAAGCCAACCAACACTTACTTTATCTGCAGGTTTGCTAGGTTATGGCATATTAAGCACGTTAGTGCTTCATGGTTACCTTATGTACCAACGCGGACAAACAATTGGTAAATCTTTAATGTCTATCCGTATTGAAAATTTAGATGGTACACAAGCTAGCTTTACTACAATTTACTTTAAACGCATGCTTTCTATGCAACTCTTATCACTTGTCCCTTCGGTAGGTCAGTTTATAGCTGGTTTTGTTAATCCATTATTTATATTTGGAAAAGATAAACGATGTTTACATGATCATTTCGCGGGAACAAAAGTGAGTTATGTAGATTAATCAGGATATTAATTATGGCAGCTTTGCCTAGGCAAAAAAAATTACCCGGATTTAAAATAATCTACAGTTTGGCTTTATCAGCATTATTTATTGTCATTTTACTATTTTACATGGAAGTAATTAACGAAAAGCCTCTATTGCATCAGTTTTTATATTTGTTTGGATTATCTTCTTTAGGAGTGGTTATTGAATGGCTATCAACAAATAATAAGCAATCACAAGCTATTGATATTGCGAATGGTGAATTTAAATTACTTGGTATAAATATAAAGGTGTCTGAGCTAGAAGAAGTACTTTATTGTCAAACGAAGCGGTTTGAGCATACCTTAAGGTTTAAATTTAGAGACGCGACCTACCGAGACATAGAAATATCAGCCCCTGACTTGATTGATGATTTACGTTTTTATCACTTTATGGTTGGTAATGGTTTACCAGTAAAGATGACAGACGATACAGGGCGTTTTTCTGAGGGAAGTTAATGAAAATTAGGGTGTCATCCACTCTAATTACCAACACAATAAACTCTTACTTTTTGTTTATAAATTAATTGTCGGATAGCATGGCTTCGTCATTTATCCGACCTACGTCAACAATAAAATTAGGGTAGATGTCAGCGTTATTTTTTATGTAATTCTACAAGTTGGATAGGTATTAGCCTATTAATCTTTGAGTCAATTTTTGTAGGCTATCTCGCTTATTTTGAGTGGAAAAATAGGGCTAATTTAATTTTAGGGGCTACTTATAAACAACGTGTAAAAAATACCTACTTTTAAAATAATTACCTTTTCAAATATTACCTTTCATAAAACCTAACCTCAAACTGCATTCAGTGTAAATTACAGCGTTGTTTTTAAATGTATTTTTTAAAGTTAATTCAACTTTTAAGGGATGTTTTTTGGCACGTAAGTTGAAACAACTCCTTATAAACTTTAAAAAGGAATTACCATGACTGCTGAATACTTTATGGTACTAGGGTTACTCGGTGTTGCATTTTTTGCTGTTGCAGGTGCATTGCTTGGGTATGAAAAAAACATTAGTGGCTTTGGCGTCGTAGTGGTTGCAACCGTTACAGCACTAGGGGGCGGTACCCTCAGGGATATACTTTTAAACAAACCGGTATTTTGGATTGCTACCCCGGAGTATCTATATTCGACCTATGGGGCCGTTATAGCAACAATTGCATTTATTCGATATTTACCGCGCGTTAATAACTACTACTTCTTATTAGTAGACGCTGTGGGTATGGCGTTATTTAATATTATGGGGATAGAAAAAGCACTCATTAATGGCTCTGGCATGGTGGTCGCAATTACCATGGGTATCACTACAGGTATATTTGGTGGTTTAATACGTGACGTAATTTGCCGTGAGGTACCAACTGTTATGCGCAGCGAACCTTACGCCTCTGCATGTTTAGCGGGTGGTGCAGTTTATGCTGCTTTATTTAGCCTTAATGTAGATTACATTTGGTGTATTTTAGGCTCATTTTTCACGACTATCTTTTTAAGATTAGGCTCTTTGCATTGGGGTTGGCATTTAACTATTTTCAGAAAAAAAGACTTCAGAGATCAAAGCGACTAATTTTAGCTACGAATAGCCCGTGTTTGCATGTGGTACTCGTAATTATCCTCATCCGTTATAGTAAAACCCAGCCGCTTATAAAGTCCTAATGCTGGGTTGTTTTTAAGCACGGTGAGTTTAATGGGTTTTGACTGCGCATTTGTAATAACTTGTTCAATAACCGCTTTCCCATACCCTTTATTTTGGTGCAATGGATGTATTTGTAATTGCATTATTTCAACGTGTTGAGCGTGCGTTTGGTATTTTAAAGTACCAATTGGTACCTCATTTATAACTATAAGATGGGAGCAGTCATATTGATCATCAAGCCTTAAAACATGCTGTTGATCTGTTAAAAATAACCCGGCATTTTCTAAGTGTTCGACCATAGTCAGCTTTCTGAGGCTTAATAAGTAGTCTCGGTCTGAATATGCTGCCTTTATGAATTTAAAAACCATAGTGCTCCCTTGTAACAGCCTTAATGTTTATGTTTGTAGAACTAATCAAAATAAGTGCGCAGTATTAAATGTGCAAGCCAAACTAACAAGGCAATATTACCAATACCCAAGTGCTTTCCACCAAAGCCCGCCAACAATTCCCCATACACTTAAATTAATAACGCTCATTATAAGGCCCATTACCCACCAGTCTTTTAACGATACATAGCCTGAGCCAAACACTATAGGTGATGTGCCTGTTGCGTAATGCGTTAACGACATCATGAGTGATGAAGCGCCAGCTAACAGTAAACCTAAAAATAAAGGCGGTGCGCCAAGCGCTAAACCTGCGGCGTAAAATGCGGCAAACATAGCGGTAATATGTGCTGTAGTACTGGCAAAAAAGTAATGTGCGTAAAAATATACAGCTACCAATATAATGGCCGATACAATCCAGTCAAACCCCAGTTGTGCAATGTTGCTCTCAACAAGCGTTGAAAACCACGTTACCAAACCTAGTTTATTTAAAAAAGTGGCCATCATTACTAATGCTGAAAACCAAACAACGGTATCCCACGCAGACTTTTCTTTAAGTACATCGTCCCAGCTTAATACACCAGTCACTAATAAAACCGATAAACCTAAAAAAGCTACTGCGGTTGTGTTAACTGCGTAGTCAGTCCCTAAAATCATTGCAGGTACGCCGGCCCATAAAACAAGCAGCATGGCAAAAACTCCCACCATTATTTTTTCGCCATAACTCATTGGGCCCATTTCAGTTAATTTAGATTCTGCATAGTTTTTAGCGTCGGGTGTGCTTTTAACTTCAGGTGGGTAAATGGCATAAACAACCAAAGGCACAAGGGCAATACATAACAATCCAGGAACAAGTGCAGCGAGCGCCCACGTACCCCATGTAATACTAATATTTGCACCGGTAGCATCAGCAATAAGCTTTACAATTAGAGGGTTTGGCGCAGTCGCCGTAATAAACATAGCGGATGTAATAGGGTTTATATGGTAGCTCACTAAAGCAAGGTAGTGCCCAATTTTACGAGATGTACCTTCCTCAGGGGACGAGCCAAAGCTTGTTGCTATCGACTTCATAATTGGGTGAATAATAGCGCCGCCTCGCGCGGTATTACTTGGCGTTACAGGCGCTATAACAAGTTCAGACAGCGCGAGTGCATAGCCAATACCAATTGTTTTTTTACCAAAAAGAGAAATAAAATTATAGCCGATACGATTTCCCAAACCGGTTTTAGCTAAACCCCGAGAAATAATAATCGCAATACCAATTAACCAAATTAATGAGTTAGAAAAGCCACTTAATGCATCTTTAATAGCGCCAGAAGGACTGTCATTAGTTACGCCCGTTAACGCGACAGAGGTAATAGCCAAAATAGCAATGGCGCCAATCGGCATTGCTTTACCAATAATGGCAACTACAGTACCAACAAATAAAGCCAACAAATGCCATGCGTTTTCAGTTACACCTTGCGGAGGCGGTACAGCAAACCAAAGTAATAAAACAATGGCTATAGAAATCAGTCCAGAGGTAACCCGAATATCAGTACCCTTCATTAAAATGTCCCTAGGTTTTAGAAATGCATGCATTCTGTGTATTGAAAAGGCAACGTTATTTTACTTCATTTAATAATAAAAAAGGTGACGCACATCATATGAATATTAGACTTATTTAATTTTATTAATAAAGAGGTAATAAACCATAAACTAAAGTGAATGATTAAATTACCCTACGAGAGCTTACGTTGTACTTAATCAACTCTTATTTTTTAAGGGTTAGTTTGAATTTTTTTATCGGCTTGTAAGGTCTTTGTAAGTCTTAACGAATACTTGGAAATACAATGAACTTAAAACACACAAACAACGCACTTTCTTTTTTACTCTCATTGAGCTTTCTACTGCTTGGCTTATCGTTTGCGTTAGGTGCAAATCCTAATACGTTAACGGCTACATTTAGCTTTTATGAGCTTGATGCGTTAATAGGTGTAAATACATTAGGCTTATTGGCGGGCTCAACTATGCTCGCACTAGTAGCAACAACCTTAGCTGCGCATTTTAAATTAATAAAGCCTACAGCGGCACTCGTGTTAGCTATTGTAATTAGCATCGTCCCGTTACTAACATTATTTGCCAGCAACCGTTGGATGGCGCAACTTGGCGGCTTTCCAATCATTGGTAGCGGGCAGGGCATAATTAAATACTTTGCTGTAGTGCCTTTATATTTGTTTTTATTTTATAAAGACAAACTTACCGACAAACAACACGTACTTTTAAACTTTATACCGGTTGCTATGGTTTTACTGTGGATTGGCGGTATGAAGTTTTATGAGTTTGAAGCAAAAGGCATTGTAAGTTTAGTAGAAACCTCACCGTTTATGTCGTGGTTATATACGGTATTTAGCGTGCAAGGCGCGTCTAACGTGATTGGCGGGTTTGATGTATTATTTGCTGTGTTATTGGGCTTAGGGCTATTTTTAAATAATAAAAAGTTAATTATTGTAAGTGGCTTAGCGTGTTTAAGCGTATTTATGATGACTCAAACATTCTTAATTACCGCAACCGGCGCATTTAGCTCAAGCACTTTATTGGAGCGTTTAGGTCAGTTTGTAATTAAAGATTTATGGTACGTAGGTAACTTAATCGTTATTGCTACTTTAATGATATTTAAACCGGCTAAATAAAGAGAACTTTATGATCAGTTGCCACCAATACGACTATATCGAAATTGCCTGTATGCACCGTTTAAGCATTGAGCTTATATTAAAAAATGGTGATGGTGTATGTGGCGTAGCAACTGACACAAAACGCAATGCTAATAGAGACGAATGCATAGTTGTTAACGTAAATAACGAACTGCAACTCATTGTTCTCACTACGATCAGTGTACTTAAAGCGCGTGAGAAAAATCCATATTTTGACCACGTGAACTTTGATGTAAAGTAAATACCTTATTCATCCGTTTTTATCATAAACACCTCAGCGAGCCTGTATCATTAATATGTTAAGGCTCGCTTATCTAACCAATGCTTTAGCTAATTACGTGCTAAATACATAAAGCCAAAATTTTCCTATTACTCCTCTTAATTTATTAATAATGTTTTTACCGAATAAGGCTAAACGCCAGCTATTAAAGCGTAAAAAATGCTAATCCAGTATAAGTAAGCCTCAATAAGTCTTAACTAGCGCTTAGTATCCGTACGTTTGTTAATTATGGTCGTAAAAGGTAGCTACATAAATAAAGCTAACTTACAGAAGCCACTGTTTATATAAACAGCTAATTTAATTTTGTCCAATAACATTATTAAACGCCGTTTTGGTGCAAAATAACAAAGGGCTTTTTATAACATGCCTAATTACTTGTTTACATTAAAGTTATTTAGTGGAATTATTGAACAATGTAATATACGCCGTTTTGGGGTGTTATAAACCCCCAAAGTGGTGTTCAATAAGCTGTTATGAGTTTACGTATGAATCAAGCTTTGAAAGTCTCGATAACTGAAGGTTTTAAAAACACTGCTTTAGGATTTTTGAGAATTAGAAAAAATCTAAATATCACTCATTTTTCAGACGTTGAAACAGAAGGTTATTTAAAAGAAACTCTATTATCAACCCCGCTTGATGATATAGAAACGAAGGGTAAAAATCATTATTTCAAATGCGTTAGTAAAAATGCAATTTTAACGGTTAACTCTCATAGTTTCACTATCATCACCGCAAAGGAAATAAATAAGACTCCGCGGGTAAAAAACTCATAACAAGCCATTCAAGCAGGACAAAAAACAGTTGGTTTTTGCTCGTGCCTCGCTATTTTAACCAACTATTTTTTGCCTCTTAATGGGGCGTTGAGGCTGTAGAATTACTCTTTCTAGGAACGTATTCTACTATTTTCAATTGATTGCTTTTTAACCTTGAATCCATTCA
>NZ_WTLB01000035.1 GCF_011378855.1 Pseudoalteromonas sp. Z1A8
GTTGTGAAGAATCAAACTGAATACCAGCCTCAAGCTATTTAAAGAAAGCTTGAGGCTGGTTAGAAGAGATGGTATCTACGTACTATAACTTTAAACTGCGCTTTAACTAATTCCTAAATACTTGTGTACTTGTATTGATAGGCGCCAGTTTTTGGCAATACAGGTGTCGATTGCGAGTTTGGTTGCCGATACTTTTTGGCTAATTGGCTGCAAATAAACAAGCTTTGGATTAACGCCTGTTTTAGCAAATAATTCTTCTAGCTCTTCTACGTGTTTTTGCATAGCAACGGGGTGTTTAATCTCGTTGGCACGCTTCATGGTGCTGGTAAGTACTTCATAACCGCCGCGCATGTTGATTTTTGGCGATACCGTAACCCATGTTTGCTCTGGGGCAAGTATTTCAAACGTGCCGCTGGTTTCTATTTGTGTGCTAAAACCATGTTCGTGTAATAAGTTACATACTGGGTTTAAATCGAACATACATGGCTCGCCGCCGGTAATTACTACATGCTTTGCGGTATAACCACGCGATTGAAACAACGCTAAAATTTGCTCTGCACTGGCGTTAGCCCAATGATCTGAGTCGGCCTTTTTTTCTACGGTTTCGTCCAGCGATACTTTATATACGTTATCAACATCCCAGGTTTGCTTAGTGTCGCACCAAGAGCAGCCTACAGGGCAACCTTGCAGACGTAAGAATATTGAGGGTGTGCCAGTAAAGCTAGCTTCACCTTGAATGGTTTCAAACACTTCATTAATTTTGTACAAAAGAGATCTCACTTACTACCTAGCAGCCAAATTGCTACTATTAAAAAACCAAAAAGCGCTGTGCAAAAATTGTTATTTAAGCTGCGGCCGTGTAGTATATCGCGCCCTGATATAAACCTCTATTAAAACTAAGAGCAAAACAGATATGACGCAAAAAGTAGTTGTTATTTATTCCGGCGGTATGGACTCATTTACCGTATTAAATAAAGCCCTGCAACAAGGCCATGATGTATATGCCCTATCATTTGACTATGGTCAGCGTCATGTAAAAGAGCTTAAAGTAGCGGCAAGTGTGTGCGAAAAATTAAACGTTCCGCACAAAATTGTTGATATTTCGGCGATTAACCAACTTATTGGTGGCTCATCACTTACTGATGATATTGATGTACCTGAAGGCCATTACGAAGAAGAAAGCATGAAAAGTACGATCGTACCTAATCGTAATATGATTTTGCTCTCACTTGCTGTTGGTTACGCGGTATCGCTTAAAGCTGGCCAAGTTTATTACGGCGCTCACTCTGGGGATCATGCTATTTACCCTGACTGCCGTCCTGAATTTGTGCAAAAAATGGATGATGTGTGTCGTATTGCTAACTACGACGCTGTAGAAATTTTTAGCCCATACTTAAACAATACTAAAATTGGTATTTTAACCGACGGTATTGAAATGGGTTTAGATTACAGCCAAACGTGGACTTGTTATAACGGCCGTGAAAAGGCCTGTGGTAAATGTGGCGCGTGCCAAGAGCGCCTTGAAGCATTTGCCCTAAATAACATTACAGACCCGTTAGAATACGAATAAGCAGCAATTAATTAGTAATACAGTTGCTACAAACAAAAAAGACTATCATCGATAGCCTTTTTTGTTTAATTTTAACGAGTAGGTATAAATTACAACCAGCGTTTTACGCGCGCTTTGTAAGCGGTAAACTCTTCGCCAAATAATTTAGTGAGCGCACGCTCCTCAGGTATTATTTGGAAAAACGTTAAATACGCAATAAACCCTATAACACATAAAAGTGCCCACAATGAGCTTAACCAAATACCCCACCCTGCTAAAATAAATGCAAAGCCTACATACATTGGGTTACGCGAAATCCGATAAATGCCGCTCGTAATAAGTTTTGACGCTTGCTCAGGTTTATTAGGGTTTACGGTGGTGTTTGCTATTTTAAAACTAACCACCCCTGCAATACAAAAAACACACCCTATAATGAGCAAACTTGCTGCTAAGTAGGTAATAAATGCGGTGAAATCAATAACACTATAATGCGCAATAAGCGCCATTATGCCTGCAAAAAACAGCACAACAATAACGGGAGGTATTTTATTATTTAACATGGCAACTCACTGTATTGGCTAAAATATGTTTATTATATGGTGACACTGACGTTATTAAACAATATCTAAAGTGTATAAATGATGAACACGCTCAAAGCTGAGCTTAAGTGAACTATACAAATTAAGTTACAATTGTCAGCTTTATCAAAAGCGCTTAAAGGTTATACTTTAACCATAAACGAATAATAAAATGATAAGGAATGAGATTATGTCTGGAACTACGATGATTGTACTTATTGTGCTAATTTCGGTTGGCTCAGGAGTGGTTTACGATATGTATAAAAAGCATCTTGAGTTTAAGCATAAAATGCAAAACAACAACAGCGATGCCCATAAACAATTAGCTGAAACAAACGCACAAGTGCTTGCATTAAAAGAGCGTGTACAAACACTTGAGGCTATTGTTACTGATTCAAGCTTTAGTGTTAAAGATGAAATTAATAAGCTTTAAATTGTTATAAATAATTTGGATATAAATGCGCGTTTTCTGGCTGCTCAATGCCATGAGCAGCTAAAAAGCCACCAATAGCTTGCCCGCATCCCTGTGGTGCTCGCCCGCTGTCTATCTCAAAATTTAACTGATTAGCATGTTGCTTACCCATAGAGCAAAGCCCTACAGTACTTGGTGAGCGCATAGCAATGCTTAAGTTACCTATTTGCTCAACCGCAACGTGTTTACTAAAGCGAGCAAAATCTTTGTACTTAAATTGCTCGTTTACGTAGTCATTACTTGTAGCTACTAGTGCCGCAATTAAGGCGTGTAAAAAACTATTAGCAGATGAGTCTGCTGTTAAAAACGAAATAGTTTTGTTATTAAACTCGCTAAGTTGGCAACCCTCACATAAAAGCTCAACGGTGTATAAATGTTGCTCAGCTACTTGCTGTTGGCTTTTAAGCTCAATACTTTTTCCTGCAAATACAATGCGTTTAAGCACTTCATCAACACGGCTTTTTGCACTTGCGCTTTTAACAAGCTCAGGATTTTGCGCCATTACCGGTAAGTCGTGATGGTTATTAAATGGCGTGCTTGTTGCGCCGCTTTGCGTTAACTGAAATAGCTCTCTTACTTCATGCTCACGCGCTACTTTTAACGCTAAAAATGCGGTTTGAATAAGCTCTGATGTTGGTAAGTTTGGCTCTATTATCCAGCGTCTACCAAATAATAGCTTTTTGGCTTTGCCTTCATTTACAGATGCACTTTTTTGATAGTTATCTGGGCTCAGCACTGCTACTTGCAGGTAAATTTCTTCACCTTTTTGTGCAGCAAGCACTCTAAAGTGAGCCGAAAACTCTATACTATCAAGCACTTCGTTTACGCTTTCAAGCGTGTGCTTGTAACGTAAAAAATGTTGTGGCACTACCCAGCTACTATCAGCCAATTGCACAAGGGGTGCATAAGAAATAGGTTGCTCGTAACTGTGTTGCCATTTTTGCTCATTGCTAAGCAAATGATTAATGTGACTCTTGTTATCTGACATAAATAAACCAAATAAACTCGCGTTGTGCGATATAAACTATGAACACATTACGTCGTCAATGTCGTAATTAGATCACATGTGCGCCCTACTTTCGGGCTTTTTTAACTATCGGTGAGTTCTTGATAGTCTGTTATAACTTTTTGATAGTATGGCTTATCTTTATTGAGCATTTTATTATAATGATTTATGAGTTGGCGCTGGTACATAGCGTGCTCTGCACTAGCAAAGTCCCACATTTTATTGCCGGTATGACTAATCTCATTATTGGTACTAAAGCTCACTTCAATCACTTCATAAAAACGTTTGTTGTCGTAAACTATTTGCTCACTTATAAGCCCTAAACCAAGCTGTTTTAAACCAGCTCGTAACTTATAAGTGTGATGCACTGGGCATAAAATAAAACGAACATTCTGTAAATTATCAACGGCGTTATTAGCAATAATTTGTTGTATTAAACTTAACAACAGCTCACCGCCAACACCTGCAATTACAACTACTTGGCTTTTACTTTGAGCAATTTCAATTTTGCCTACGTCCTGACATAAGACCTGCCACTGCGGTTTTTTATTACAGTTTTTTTGTAATTTATTAATCGATGATAATTGCGCGCTTAAATCGTCCATTAAAGTGGCGACTATATCAACAAATATGACTTGGTTTGCAGCCGCGCGTTTTAGTAGCGCCATGCCTAAATAACCATGGTCGCAGCAGCAATCCCAAATAATATCGTGATGCTGCGAAATTAATGTATCAATGGCAGTTAGGCGTTTGCTGAGCTTCATTTAAGCGGGTATTTGTGACGTTTTGTAGATAAGTGCTTTTAAGCTTCTGTCGCTGTCTACTTCAATAAAGCGTTCGGTAGGGGCTAAGCGCTCAACAAATTCAATTGCGCCTTCGGTGTGCTCATTTATTAAAACTTTAAACGCATCTTCACTAAGCTCTGGGCTATTAGCACACAATAACAATTGTGTTGTGTCGCAAAGTAGCTCTGGTAATCTGCGCAGCACTTTTTGATAGTCTTTAGTTAATATAAAGCTGCCTTTTTGAAAGCTTGGCGGATCAACTATTATTAAGTCAAACGGGGCTGCTTTTTTTAGTTTTCCAAACGACTTTAAAATATCATGAGGTAAAAAACTCACGCCGCGCTCAAAACCGTTTAGTTGATGGTTTTGCTTACCTACTTTAAGTACGCCTTTGCTCATATCCATGTTCATTACATGATCAGCCCCGCCTTGCATTGCTGCAAGCGAAAACCCACACGTATATGAAAACAAATTAAGCACTTTGCCATGCTTACTATTAGCCATTACAAACTCACGGCCGCTGCGCATATCGGGAAATATTCCGGTATTTTGGCGGCTCTGTAAATCAACCAAAAAACGAATGCCGTTTTCGGTTACAACATGCGGGTGAGGTAATTGCCCATAAACCACGGTGTTTTGGCTTTGTACACCAGCGCGTTGCTGATACACAAGTGACGTAATAAGTTCTGGCTGGTTTGCTTGCGCCCACTGCCACACAACATCGGTAAGCTCGCTTAGTGTTTGTTCGTCAATTTCGTCGTACGAAACCAAAAACAAACTTGGCGGATAAAAGTCTAAATTAATATGACTTAACGTCTCAACACTATGGCCACGGCCATGAAAAACACGGCACAGTTCATTTTTTAAAATTGGCGCATCTTCAAGCGCAGTAATAAGAGGAGTAAAGTTTGCTGTCATTTTTAATTAATCAACTGTTGTTGTAGTTCATGTATTTCATCGCGAACAGAGCCCGCTTTTTCAAATTCTAGGTCGCTTGCGTATGCATGCATTTTGGTTTCAAGCTGCTTAATTTGCACGGTAATTTCTTTGGCGCTAAGTACCTTTTTAGAGTCTTTACGAACAAGTCTAAGGTTATCTTTAGGGCCGGCTTCTTCGCCTACATCCATCGCATCAAGAATCTTTTTGGCTAGTGAATGCGGTTCAATACCGTGTTCAATATTATAAGCATGCTGAATTTCGCGTCGGCGCGCTGTTTCGTCCATGGCCTTAGCCATCGATTTTGTAATTTTATCACCGTATAAAATAGCGCGACCATCTAAGTGACGTGCAGCACGACCAATGGTTTGAATAATTGAACGCGCTGAGCGTAAAAAGCCTTCTTTGTCTGCATCAAGTATGGCGACTAACGCCACTTCTGGCATATCTAGGCCTTCTCGAAGTAAGTTAATGCCTACTAACACATCAAACACACCTGCACGTAAATCACGAATAATTTCAACCCGTTCAACAGTGTCTATGTCTGAATGTAAGTAACGCACTTTTACGTCGTGCTCACTTAAGTAATCGGTTAAATCCTCAGACATACGTTTGGTCAAAGTGGTTACAAGTACGCGTTCGCCCTTCTCTACACTTTTATAAATTTCTGAAAGTAAGTCATCAACCTGATCGCCTACTGGGCGCACTTCAATAAGTGGGTCAAGCAGTCCTGTTGGGCGAATTACTTGCTCTGCAATTGCGCCCACACAACGCTCTAATTCAAAATCACCAGGTGTAGCCGATACATAAATTGTTTGTGGTGAAATAGCTTCAAATTCTTCAAAGCGCAGCGGCCTGTTATCCATTGCTGAGGGCATTCTGAAGCCATACTCAACTAAGTTTTCTTTACGGCTTCTGTCGCCTTTATACATCGCGCCAATTTGCGATACGGTTACGTGCGATTCATCAATAATCATCAATGCGTCGTCTGGGAGATAATCAAGTAACGTAGGCGGCGGATCGCCAGGCGTACGGCCCGATAAATAGCGGCTGTAGTTTTCTATACCAGAGCAATAACCTAGCTCTCGCATCATTTCTATATCGTATTGCGTACGCTGAGTTACACGCTGCTCTTCTACTAATTTATTAGCACTGAGTAACTGGGCTCTTCGATCTTTTAGTTCTTCTTGTATTTTATCGATAGCACCGAGTATTTTTTCACGCGGGGTAACGTAGTGTGTTTTTGGATAGATAGTGGTGCGTATTATATGCTTTTCGACGGCGCCAGTAAGCGGATCAAAAATACTTAAGCGCTCTATTTCGTCATCAAACATTTCTACGCGAATTGCGAAGGTGCTAGATTCTGCAGGAAATATATCAACCACTTCACCGCGTACACGATACGTACCACGGCTAAAATCTATGTCGTTACGCGTATATTGTATTTCGGCAAGGCGACGTAGCATGTCGCGTTGATCTACTTTTTCGCCCACTTTTAAAAGCAGCATCATTTTCATATATGACTTAGGGTCGCCCAAACCATAAATAGCCGATACCGACGCCACAATAATGGTGTCGCGGCGTTCAAGCAGTGCTTTGGTTGCACTTAAACGCATTTGCTCTATGTGCTCGTTTATTGAGGCATCTTTTTCAATAAAGGTGTCGCTTGATACAACATAGGCTTCTGGCTGGTAGTAATCATAATACGATACAAAATACTCAACCGCATTTTTAGGGAAAAACTCTTTCATTTCTCCGTATAGCTGCGCGGCAAGTGTTTTATTGTGCGCCATTATTATTGTTGGACGGTTTAAGTCGTTAATAATATTAGCCATGGTAAAGGTTTTACCTGTACCAGTGGCGCCTAATAATGTTTGATGTGCAAGCCCTGCTTCTAGGCCTTCGCACAGCTGTTTAATCGCTGTTGGCTGATCGCCTGCTGGTTTAAAATGTGATTTTAACTGAAAATGGTCGCTCAATTATTGCACTCCTGTAACGATTCGCCGCTCAGCGTTTCTAGTTTTTTCATAAACCATTTATACGCCACTATTGCTGTAAATAAGTTACCTAAAGCAGCGCCAATAAACAGCCCTAATAATCCGGCTATTTCGTTGCCTACATAAGCAAATGGTACATAAAATATGAATAACCGAATGACACTTAAAACCAGTGCGTACATTGGTTTGTGTAAAGCATTAAACGATGAGTTTGATAATATGATCACCCCTTGTAAGCCATAGCTCAACGGGATGGTATAAATAAAGAGCTTAATTACATCTATTACGGCTTGTTCTTTACCAAACAATTGGCTTATAACGCCTGAAAATGCAATGAGTAATACGTAAATAGCAAATTGCCATACCATCACAAATTTTAGTGTACCTGTGTACGCTTCTTTAACGCGGCACAATTTGCCAGCCCCAAAATTTTGGCTAACAAACGGCGGCAAAGTCATAGATAGCGCAAGCACTAATATACTTGCAATAGATTCTATACGGCTGCCTACCCCAAATGCGGCTACAGCCTCTGGGCCGTGGTGCGCAACCATAGCGGTCATTACGGCCATTGCAACCGGTGTAAGCATGTTCGCACCTGCTGCAGGTAAACCAATCTTTAATATTTTACGAATAGCGCCAACAACCGTTTGCTTGCCCGCTTTTAGGCTCAACAAACGCTTTTTAAACATTAATATATACAAAATAATAATTACTGCGACTGCCCATGCAATAACACTTGCTATGGCTGCACCTTGAATACCTAAGGCAGGTATTGGTCCAAACCCAAATATCAACATGGGGTCAAGTATCGCGTTTATAAGCCCTGCTCCGCCCATTACTATACTTGGCGTTTTTGTATCACCACTGGCGCGCAGTACCGAATTACCAATCATGGGGGTTATTAAAAATAAGCTACCAATAAACCATACATTCATGTATTCGTGTATTAACGGTAATACTTGTGCGCCCGCTCCGAGTAAAGTAAATATTGGGTCAATCATTAAATACCCAACCGACGACAACACAATAACTAAAACCACACCAACCATTAAAGAAATGCTGGCATCAAAACGTGCTTCATCAATTTTATTACTACCGAGTGCTTTAGCAATAACCGCAGATGTACCAATACCCAGTCCTATTGCTAAGCTAATAACGGTAAAAGTAACCGGAAACGTAAAGCTCACAGCAGCAAGTGGCTCAGTGCCAAGTAAGCTTATAAAGAAGGTATCTACAATATTGAACATCATTAGCGTGATCATGCCGAATATCATCGGGATGGTCATCGTCTTTAATGTAGGCAAAATGGGATCGTTTAGTAAATCTGGGCGAGTCTGAGATTTTGAAATTGCGCGCATGGAATAAATAGGCCTCTTTTACTGAACGAATCATTTTAAAGCATCAAGGCAGTTCAAGCCACGGATTTATCACTACAATTGATGTAATTAATGAAGTAAAGATTCGAAAAAATAGTAAAACTTCATTTTTACATCTTTTTGTTAAAATAGAGCCTTAACACTCCAAAAAACAATTAAAACACATTTTTATAACTTTTATTACAAACACACTGTGTTATCTGGTGCTTTTTTACACAAAGGCATGACTTGATTTATCGTTACGAAAAAATTCACTCATCGAGTTACACCCTTTAGGCATAAAAACATAACCAATTGTTTTTAAACAAATTAAAAATAATGATTTAAAAGCTTGAAATCGTTGTAGCGCCCTAGACCATTGGTGCCGATGATGTTCTTAAAGTTTCATAAACAGAGTTATCCACAGAAACCGTGGATAACTCATTCAAACCCGCATTTATAAAGGCTTTGAGAGAGCCGCAATTTTCGATGAGGTCCAACCAATTAATCATTTGCTAATTGTGGCATTTTTATAAACTCACACTAAAAATTGTAGCTCGCCGGTTTTTCTTCTTAACATAGTTGTACGTTGGTAAACAAAAAACGTTTAAGACAAAGTTAAGTTATTGATTGTTCTATTTTTGAACGCAGAAAATAAATACCCTATTTATAAATAGTGATTAGATCACAATTAAGGGTAAAAAATACTTCTGTGAATATTCACAGAAGTATTTTTTTAGAAAATTAAAGCAAAAAAGTAAATAAATGCGAAGAATACCCACTAGGAAAAAAATGAGTTTTTATGTTTTTGGGCTGATTTTTAATTACAAGTGACTTTAATAGCGTGTTTAATTTAACCAATTTAAAGACTCAACAATAATAAAAGTCACATTGTTATTCTTAAATTTTTAAAAAAGTAACTTTAATAGAGCTACAAAACACGCAGATCGAACACAAAAACAACGAATAAACCTCTTTTTTCAATTTATGACTTTTATATGTTGACACTTTGCGGCTCGGTCATTAATATTTCGCCCCGTTGAAAGGCAAGACGCTTCCCCCTTAGCTCAGTTGGTTAGAGCGACGGACTGTTAATCCGCAGGTCCCCCGTTCGAGTCGGGGAGGGGGAGCCAAGTTTTTCAACCATAAACGATTCCCCCTTAGCTCAGTTGGTTAGAGCGACGGACTGTTAATCCGCAGGTCCCCCGTTCGAGTCGGGGAGGGGGAGCCAAGTTTATGTTTATGATGTAGTTCCCCCTTAGCTCAGTTGGTTAGAGCGACGGACTGTTAATCCGCAGGTCCCCCGTTCGAGTCGGGGAGGGGGAGCCAAATCATCATAATAATATCACTACTTTAGTTCCCCCTTAGCTCAGTTGGTTAGAGCGACGGACTGTTAATCCGCAGGTCCCCCGTTCGAGTCGGGGAGGGGGAGCCAATTCTAAGAATTTCATAGACATCTCAAGCTAATTCCACTACTCTTCCTTATATAACTAAAGCATTAGTTTATTCCTTGATGCGCTGTACTTAGTTTATTAATCAAGGACTTGATTCCTTCCCTTTTGAATTATTAAAAGACTGAAAACATGGCTGGATTTAAAAAACTTATTTTTATACAAATTATCTCTTGGTTATTGTGTGTGGCAGCAGGAAGCTACTTCATATCTATAAACTTTGATACTGCGGTGAGTGATGCGCAAAAAAGTGCACAAACTACTGTTACTAAGTATATTAATGACCTTTCTTTAGACGATATTTCTGCTCAAAATCTAAAACAATCAATTGCAGATGGTAAAACGTTTACAAGCTTTACTCTAAGAGACTACCAAGGGGCTGAAATATTCAGCGTTAACCCCCCTACCCAATTACCAATGTTTGCTGATTTTGTACTATCAAAATTGAACTCTGTACGCCCTCAATTTGCTGTAAACGATGCAGCAGATATAAAAGTTGAATTTGTACTTAACATTGAGCATTTAGCTGCTCAGCTGCAAACATCCCTTTTTATCGTTATTTTGATTTCTGCTATTTTGGTTATTATTCCAATAATCCTAATGCAATCTATTTTTTACCGTTTAAATAAAAACATAAGTACAACGGTAGCTGACATTATCGATATTTATATCAACCAAAACCAAGTTGATAATGATTTAGAAACAGCATTAGATGGCACTCGATTAAAAAAACTAGGTAAAGATTTAGTTCCTAGCTTTAATCGTTTATCTCACTTTTTGAAAAGTAAAAGTGAAGATATAAAAAGCGCTGCATTAAACATTAAACATGAAGCATATAAAGATGTAATTACTTCGCTTGGCAACCGTAATATGTTTGTTGAGTATTACGAAAAAAATATTGAAAACAGTGAGCAAAGTACATTTGGTTCTTTAGCTATGGTTCGTTGTAGCGAGCTACAAGCTATAAACCAAAGCCGTGGTTATCAAAAAGGTGACGAGTACGTTAAAGGCGTTGCCGATATTATTAAGCACATAAGCGGCACTTACACGGGTAGCCAAGTGTTTAGATTAAACAGCTCTGACTTTGCTGTAGTACTGCCCCACACTCCATTGAAAGAAGCAGAGCGCTTTGGTGAAAATCTACAATCGCGCTTTACTCAGTATCAACAAAATCAAGAGCTAAGCTCTGTTGCTAACACGGGTATTGTCGGTTACGAAAAAGGTAAGCCTTTGGGTGAGCTACTTTCGGTTGTTGATAACGCGATGAGTATGGCGCAATCAAAACAAGTAAACGCATGGCACGTACAACGCGAGACCGATTTAGTTAATAACGTAAGTGCAGGTTTTGGTAATCAAAACTGGCGTAAGGTTATTAACGAGGTAATTGAATCTAAACGAGTACATTTAGTTGTGCAAAACATTATGCCGCTTGGTAAAAGCATTAAAGCCTATGCTGAAATACAAGTGCGATTTAAAACAGAAGACAATCAAGTACTTCCTACGGCCTCTTTTTTAGCGATGGCCGAAAAGCTTGATATGGCAATAGAAATTGACCGCCTGATAATCGACTCTTCCCTTGAAAAAGTGAAAAGCCGTAATTTATCTGAAAAGTTTTTTGGTTTAAACGTTACAGCCTCAAGTGCGCACAACGATCAGTTTGTTATTTGGCTAGAACGCCGCTTATTAAAAGACACGCATATTGCATCAAAGCTTATTTTTGAAGTAAGTGAGTTTGGCTTACAACAAAATATTAAAGCCAGTAAGCGCTTTATTGATATGGTGCACCGCGTAGGCGCCCGCGTAACAGTTGAACGCTTCGGTGTTGGTTTAACCTCATTTAAGTTTTTCCGCGATTTAAAACCTGACTTTATTAAAATGGATGCAAGTTACACTCGCGGCCTAGAAGATGATAAAAACAATCAGTACTTTATGCGCTTAATGGTCGACTTAGCCCACCGTATAGGTGTTAGCGTATTTGCTGAAGGTGTTGAGAGCCAAGAAGAAAAACATATTATAGAAACTTTATGTTTAGATGGCGTTCAAGGTTATTACATAGAAAAACCTAAAGACATTTAATTAGTTTTAACAAATACAAAAAAGAGCATTCGTTGCTCTTTTTTTGTTTCTGCTATTTTATCCTTACATCAAAATCACATTAATTTTACAGCCTTGTGATCAATATGTTTGTCCTCGCGTTTATTTAACTGATAACGACTCGCAAATGTTGTTTATCGGGGCAGAAAAAAGGATAATACGCAGGACTTTAATAGCGTGAGGCACACATGACAGAATATGTCTTGTTATTGATTGGAACCGTTCTAGTTAATAACTTTGTATTAGTACAATTTTTAGGCTTATGTCCGTTTATGGGCGTATCAGGTAAGCTTGATACGGCGATTGGTATGTCTTTGGCAACCACGTTTGTGCTTACTCTTGCCTCGGTGACTAGCTATTTAGTTAATCAATATATTTTAATCCCTCTGGATATCGAATTTTTACGTACCATGAGTTTTATTTTAGTGATTGCCGTTGTAGTGCAATTTACCGAAATGGTTGTACGTAAAACAAGCCCTACCCTATATCGTTTACTAGGCATATTTTTACCGCTGATCACCACTAACTGCGCGGTATTAGGTGTTGCTCTATTAAATATCAAAGAAGATCATTCGTTTTTACAATCCGCAGTTTATGGTTTTGGTGCTGCCGTTGGTTTTTCTTTAGTGCTTGTATTGTTTGCAGCGCTACGAGAGCGTTTAGCGGCGGCTGATGTTCCTACGCCTTTTAAAGGCGCCTCCATTGCTATGATCACCGCAGGCTTAATGTCGATGGCGTTTATGGGTTTTACTGGATTAGTGAAGTTTTAATATGACCTTGTTTTATGCCTTGATAGCGATTGGCTCGCTAGCACTCGTTTTTGGACTTATTTTAGGATTTGCAGCAATACGCTTTCGTGTTGAAGGAAACCCTATTGTTGAACAAATTGATACTATTTTGCCGCAAACTCAATGCGGGCAATGTGGCTACCCAGGTTGTCGCCCATACGCCGAAGCAATTGCCAATGGCGATGAAATAAATAAATGTCCACCGGGCGGCGAATCAACCATGAAAAAGCTTGCCGGCTTAATGGGTGTTGATGAAAAACCACTTGCTGGCGGCGAGCAAGCAGAACCCATAAAAACAGTGGCTTATATTCGCGAAGATGAATGTATTGGTTGTACCAAATGTATTCAAGCCTGCCCTGTTGACGCTATTTTAGGCGCAACTCGTCAAATGCATACCGTGTTAATTGATGAATGTACCGGCTGCGACTTATGTGTTGAGCCTTGCCCTGTAGATTGCATTGATATGCTACCTGTAGCCGAAACTAAACAAAACTGGAAATGGCAACTAGATGCTATTCCTGTTACACAAATAGATTAGAGGTTTGAGTGGACAAGTTACTTGAACAAATAAAAAAAGGCACCGTGTGGGCATTTCCTGGCGGCATACACCCACCACAACAAAAATCACTCTCTAATAGTGCGAGTATTACTCGCCTACCGTTGCCCGATAAACTTATTGTTGCGCTTAAGCAACACATAGGCGCAAATGGCAAGTTACTGGTAGAAAAAGGTCAGCATGTATTAAAAGGCCAAGCACTCACAGCGCCTGCTGCTAACTGGTCGGTACCTGTGCATGCTCCAAGCTCTGGTGTTATTACCGATATAGTACCAATGCCATCGGCACATCCTTCGGCTCTACCTGAGCTAAGTGTTATTATTGAACCAGACGGCAAAGACGAATGGACAGCACTTAATAAAAATAAAAACCCTGCTGAACTTAGTCATGATGAGCTGATAAATATTATTCACCAAGCCGGTATTAGCGGCATGGGTGGTGCTGGTTTTCCTACTTATGTGAAAGCAGATACCAAGCAACCTATCGAATTTTTGATTGTAAATGCCGTTGAGTGCGAACCTTATATTACTGCCGATGACGTTTTAATGCGCGAACACGCTAAAGAAGTTATCCAAGGCATTGAAATAATGCAGCAGCTTTTAAACCCAACGCTATGCATTGTGGGTATAGAAGATAATAAGCCTGAAGCGATTGCAGCAATGAAGCAAGCAGCTGAGCATAACTCAAAAATTATTATTCAAACGGTTCCCACTATTTACCCATCGGGTGGTGAAAAGCAATTAATTAAATTACTTACCAACCGTGAAGTTCCCAGCATTGGTATACCAGCCGATATTGGTATTTTAGTGCATAACACGGGTACTTTATTTGCCGTACAGCAAGCCGTTTATGAAGGTAAACCACTGATTGAACGTGTAGTTACCGTAACGGGTAACACTATACATAATCCAGGGAATGTATGGGCGCTCCTTGGCACTGAAATAAAGCACTTGCTTGATTGCCAAGGTTTCTCGCCTGTACCGCAGCAAAGTGTTGTGATGGGCGGCCCAATGATGGGCTTTACGCTACCCACAGTACGTATTGGCATAGTTAAAACAACTAACTGTATTTTAGCGCCTGATCATAAAGAGCTAGCGGAGCCCGGCCCTGAAAAAGCCTGTATACGTTGTAGCGCCTGTGCCGATGCCTGCCCTGCTTCTTTATTACCACAGCAATTGCAGTGGTTTGCTAAATCAAAAGAGTACGACAAACTACAAGAGCATAATTTATTTGACTGTATTGAGTGTGGTGCTTGTGCATATGTGTGCCCAAGCGAAATCCCTCTTGTACAGTACTACCGTATAGCCAAAGTTGAAATTAAAGAACAACAAGCTGACAAAATTAAAGCCGACAGAGCAAAAGAGCGTTTTGATGCACGAAAAGAGCGTTTAGATCGCGAGCAAGAAGAACGTCAAAACCGCCACAAACGTAAACCTGCCGCTAAATCTGCTGACGAAAAGCAAAAAGTAGCAGAGGCACTAGCCCGCGTTAAAAATAAATCAGATAACGGCGATGAAAAATCAGCTGTTGCAGCTGCTATTGCACGCGCTAAAGCTAAAAAGCTAGGCGATCAATCTGCTGAATTAGAACCTGACAACAGCGAAGTAGCAAAAGAGCGCGCACTACGTAAAGAACAAGCGCGTAAATATAAAGAGCAAAAATCTCAAACAGATGAATCGGCCGATACTGCGCCCGTTGATGATAAAAAATCAGCAGTTGCTGCAGCCATTGCTCGAGCTAAAGCCAAAAAGGCAGCACAAGCAAGTGAAGAGCCACAAAGCGATGCGCCAGTTGATGACAAAAAAGCAGCAGTAGCGGCAGCCATTGCACGCGCTAAAGCTAAAAAAGCGGCACAAGCAGCGAGTGAAGAGCCACAAAGCGATGCCCCAGTTGATGATAAAAAAGCAGCGGTAGCGGCAGCCATTGCGCGCGCAAAAGCTAAAAAAGCGGCACAAGCACTAGAATATACCGAACAGACCGTAAATGAAGAGCCACAAAACGATGCCCCAGTTGATGACAAAAAAGCAGCGGTAGCGGCGGCCATTGCGCGCGCTAAAGCTAAAAAAGCGGCTAAAGCATTGGAAGACACTGAGCAAACAGTCAGTGAAAAGCCACAAAGCGATGCCCCAGTTGATGATAATAAAGCAGCGGTAGCGGCGGCCATTGCTCGTGCAAAAGCTAAAAAAGAAGCTAAAGCATTAGAAGAAGCCGAGCAAACCGTGAGTGAAGCGCCACAAAGCGCGGCCCCCGTTGATGATAAAAAAGCAGCGGTAGCTGCGGCCATTGCGCGCGCAAAAGCCACAAAAGCGGCTAAAGCACTTGCACAAGCCGAGCAAACTCAAGAGCTACAAATTGATAGTGTTGCACCAAAGGGTGCAGACAATAATACCGATGACTCATCCAATTCTACTGAAGCAGATAAACCTAAATCAGCCGACGATAAGAAAAAAGCCGCCGTGGCCGCAGCAATTGCGAGAGCAAAAGCTAAAAAGTTACAAAAAGAAGGAAATAATCAGTCATGAAATTAACCATGGCCAGTTCGCCGCATAATCACAGCCATAAATCGTTAACGCGATTAATGATTAGCGTTATTGCTGCGTGTATTCCTGGGCTAATTGCTCAAGTTTTCTTTTTTGGAACCGGCGTACTTATTCAACTGGTGCTCGCGCTCGTTGCTGTAAGCGCTTTTGAAGCTGCCATAATGCTAATGCGAAAGCGCCCTGTTTGGCCTGCACTGAGTGATGGCAGTGCATGGCTTACTGGCGTGTTATTGGCATTGAGTATTCCGCCCCTTGCGCCTTGGTGGGTAATTGTTATTGGTTGTTTATTTTCTATTGTTATAGTTAAACAGCTTTATGGCGGCCTTGGGTTTAATTTATTTAATCCAGCAATGGCTGCTTATGTACTGCTTTTAGTGTCGTTCCCTGTACAAATGACCGCGTGGCTGCCTGTCACCGATTTAATAAACACGCCAATAGGCTTTGCAGATCAGCTCAGGCTCATATTTACCGATTTTACGGCCTCTGGGTTCAGCCTAGATCAAGTACGTGCAGGTGTTGATGGCCTAACAATGGCAACACCACTGGACACAGTTAAAACAGATATAGCCCACGGTTTAACCGTAACCGAAAGCATGCAAAAACCATTATTTAACGAATGGGCTGGCCTTGGTTGGGTATGGGTTAACTTAGGCTTTTTAGCCGGTGGTTTATACTTATTAAAAGCAAAAATAATTAACTGGCATATTCCCGTCAGTTTTATTGCAAGTTTAGCTGTATGCAGCGCAATTGGCTATATTGCTGCACCAGGTACTGAGCCGGGCACCCTATTTCACTTATTAAGTGGTGCCACTATGATGGGTGCATTTTTTATAGCGACCGATCCGGTATCTGCAGCAACCACCAATAAAGGGCGCTTAATTTATGGCGCGCTAATTGGCTTACTAATTTATTTAATTCGCACTTTTGGTGGCTTCCCTGATGCCATCGCCTTTAGCGTATTATTGATTAATATTGCAGTACCGCTAATTGACTACTACACACAGCCGAGAACTTACGGTCATGGGGCAGTAAAATGATTATTTCTTCAATGGCCAAAAACGGCGCCATTTTAACGGCCTTTGCGCTGGTAACAACGGGTTTAGTTGCCTCTATCAACGCACTTACTGCTGATAAAATTGCAGAGCAAGAACAGCTGCAACTTACTGCGCAACTACAAGAAGTACTCGACCCAAAATCGTACGATAATCAATTATCACAAGATTGCGTAATTATTACTGATGAAAAGCTAGGCCCACACGCAGACCAAGTAATTTATCGTGCTCGTAAAAACAATAAACCGGTCGCTGTTGTTATTAGGCATGTTACGCCAAACGGTTACAGTGGCGATATTAACTTATTAACAGCCGTATTGAGCGATGGCACTATTGCTGGCGTTCGTACCACTAAACACGAAGAAACACCTGGGCTTGGTGACAAAGTAGAAGTTAAAAAATCGCTTTGGATCACTACCTTTAAAAACTTAACAGTTGAAGGTGAAGATGACGCTCGTTGGGCTGTAAAAAAAGATGGCGGCCAGTTTGATCAATTTACAGGTGCAACCATAACGCCTCGTGCTGTTGTGGGTTCGGTTAAAAACGCCGTATTGTTCGCACAAACTAATTTTGATGATATTTTTGCAGCGCCTAATGGTGAATGTGTAGAGGCAACTAAATGAGTGAGTTAAAAACATTATACAAAGACGGTATATGGGTAAATAACCCTGCTCTTGTGCAGCTGTTAGGCTTATGCCCGTTACTTGCCGTTACATCAACTATTACAAATGCTTTAGGTTTAGGTTTAGCTACTTTATTGGTACTCATAGGCTCAAACGTGACCGTATCGGTTGTACGTAACTGGGTGCCAAAAGATATTCGCATACCTGTATTTGTCATGATCATCGCAGGCTTTGTAACCATTGTTCAATTACTGATGAACGCTTATACATTTGGTTTGTATCAGTCATTGGGGATTTTTATTCCGCTCATTGTAACTAACTGCGCTATTATTGGCCGCGCCGAAGCATACGCGTCTAAAAACCCTGTTCATTTATCAGCGTTTGACGGCTTAATGATGGGTTTAGGCTTTATGATTGTGCTTGTTGTTTTAGGCGCAATGCGCGAACTAATTGGCCAAGGTACTTTATTTGACGGTGCCGACTTATTACTTGGTCCATGGGCACAAAGTTTACGCATAGAAGTGTTTAACTTTGACAACCAGTTTTTACTCGCCATTTTACCACCGGGTGCCTTTTTAGGCCTTGGGTTACTTATTGCCGCTAAAAACGTAATTGACGCACAAATAAAATCAAAACAAATTGCACCGCCAGAGGCTGAAAAAGGCCCTCGCGCACGTGTTACTAGCTTAACTTAAGGGGAAAACGTATTGACTTAGTAAATAGTTAATACGTTTTAAGTTGCATGAATAAAGAAAAACGTCACCAAATACTATCGCGCCTGCGCGACGATAATCCACACCCAGTAACAGAGCTTGAATATTCAAGTCCGTTTGAGTTACTGGTTGCCGTTACGCTCTCAGCGCAAGCAACCGATGTAGGTGTTAATAAAGCCACTCGAAAATTGTTCCCTGTTGCTAACACACCCCAAGCCATTTTAGATATAGGCCACGATACACTGCGTGATTATATAAAAACCATTGGCTTATTTAATTCTAAAGCCGCCAACGTGTACAAAATGTGCCAAATATTGGTGGATGAACATAACAGCATCGTGCCAGAAAATCGTGAAGCCCTAGAAGCTCTACCAGGCGTTGGTAGAAAAACAGCTAACGTTGTACTCAATACCGCCTTTGGCTGGCCTGTAATAGCCGTGGATACACATATATTTCGTGTTTCTAATCGTACTAAGCTTGCCATGGGTAAAGATGTTGTAGCCGTTGAACAAAAACTTGAAAAAGTAGTGCCTGCTGAATTTAAAGTAGACGTACATCATTGGTTAATACTTCACGGACGTTATACCTGCGTAGCCCGTAAGCCCAGATGTGGCAGCTGTATTATTGAAGACTTGTGTGAGTTTAAAGAAAAAACGGAATAGCCTTAGCTCCAAAAGCGCGGCATGTAGTCGCGAGTTTACCTCGCGCAATGAAGCACAAGCCTCAAAACCACAAAAGCGCGGCATAAAGCCCCGCCTACGTATATAACGCCAATCCTGTGGATGCGAGTTTACCTCGCGCAATGAAGCACAAGCTTCAAAACCACAAAAGCGCGGCATAAAGCCGCGCCTACAAACATAACGCCAACCCTGTGGATGCGAGCTTACCTCGCGCAATGAAGCACAAGCTTCAAAACCACAAAAGCGCGGCATAAAGCCGCGCCTACAAATATAATGCCACCCCTGTAGTCGCGAGTTTACCTCGCGCAATAAAGCACAAACCTCAAAACCCAAAAAGCGCCGCATAAAGCCGCGCCTACAAACATAACACCAAAATATTTCTCGACTTTCATCTTTTTCCCCAACTCACTAGGGCGTGTGAGACTAACTGCTAAAATTTTTCAAAGTATTAATTTCACAAGTCTCACTCCTTTAGTTATGCTGTTGAACATTATAAATTTTTATTGCGAAATCCCTATGCTACCTCTACTTCGTATCTTGATAATTGAGCAAGACCCAATCATCCTGCAAGAGCTTTGCGCTAACCTGTCAAAAACGATTCCTAATTTTGAGCGAGTTGATATTGATATCGATATTATTGAACGTCTCGATCTGAAGCAAGCACTGGAATGTGTAAAGGAAGATGGCGATATTCAAGCCGTGGTTCTCAGTTGGGATGTACACAACAAAGTGGGTGAACAAATTTATAGTCGCTTTATCGAAGACTTAAAGGCAATTCGTCTCGAGTTACCAGTTTATGTTATAGGCGATGACACTAAAGGACTGGAAATCATCAACGAATCGGAAGAAATCGAATCCTTCTTTTTTAAAGATGAGGTGATTTCTGACCCAGAAGCCATTTTAGGTTATATGATCAACGACTTCGATGATCGCTCTGAAACGCCATTTTGGACGGCGTATCGTCGTTATGTTGGCGAAGCGAATGACTCTTGGCATACACCTGGTCATAGCGGCGGTTCTAGCTTTAGAAACTCTCCTTATATAAACGATTTTTATCAGTTTTACGGTCGCAATGTGTTTGTTGGCGATCTGTCAGTTTCGGTAGACTCACTAGGCTCATTGTCAGACAGCACTAATACCATTGGCCGTGCTCAAGAGTCAGCAGCGGCAACGTTTGAAGTTAAGCACACCTACTTTGTTACAAACGGTTCATCTACCTCAAATAAAATCATCCTGCAGACACTACTTCGCAAGGGAGATAAAGTCATTGTAGACCGTAATTGCCATAAATCTGTGCACTATGGCATTTTGCAATCAGCTAGTTACCCCATTTATTTGGCGAGTATACTAAATCCAAAATACGGTATTTTCGCGCCACCTTCGTTGGCCGATATTAAGTTGGCAATCGAAAACAATACAGATGCTAAATTATTGGTGCTTACTGGTTGTACTTACGATGGCCTACTTAGCGATCTGAAACAAGTGGTAGATTACGCTCATCAACATAGTATTAAAGTGTTTATAGATGAAGCCTGGTTTGCATATTCTTTGTTTCATCCTAGCTTTCGTCATTATTCAGCCATACATGCTGGGGCTGACTACATTACCCATTCTGCGCATAAAGTGGTATCGGCATTTTCTCAGGCGTCTTATATTCATATTAACGACCCCGATTTTGATGCAGATTTCTTCCGCGATATTTACAGTATCTACGCGAGCACATCGCCTAAATATCAGCTTATTGCGTCTCTCGACGTATGCCAAAAGCAATTAGAGATGGAAGGTTATAAATTACTCAATGCGCTGCTAAATCATGTTGAAGAGTTTAAACAACAAATGGCGTCGCTCAAGCAAATTAAAGTGCTCGGTAAGGAAGATTTTATGAAAATATTCCCGCACTTTAGTGGCGATAACATGGGTCACGATCCGCTAAAAATCCTTATTGATATTAGTGAACTACCTTATTCATTAAAAGATATTCATAAATACTTATTGGATGAAATTGGCCTTGAGATAGAAAAATACACGCACAGCACCATTTTAGTTTTACTTACGCTTGGTGGCACGCGCTCGAAAATCATTCGTTTGTACAATGCGTTGAAAAAGCTAGACAGCGGTAAGGTAAAGCTGTCTAAATCGACGCGCAGAGCCCGCTTACCTGAAAATTTACCCGCTATCGACTTAGCATGTATTCCAAGTGATGCTTTTTATGGCGATCGCGAATCTGTGCCTATTAGCAAAAGTAACAATCGCATTTGTGCCGGTTTAGTTACTCCATACCCACCGGGCATTCCGCTTTTAGTCCCAGGCCAGCATATTACTAATGATCATGTTGAATATTTGCAAGAGTTGGCAAGCCAAGGGCTAACTATTCAGGGTAGTTTTGATGGTGAAATTTATGTTCTTAAGGGTAAAGTTAAGAAGTAAAGTATTCACTTAATACTATCTCAATAATGATTACTGGTGGCTGTGTCGCAAGACATCGCCGCTGTAATATTGAAGATTTGTATGAAACCACAGCACAGACTTGTCTAAGTAGCTTGCCTCAAAGCTACTTATTTCTGTTCTGGCTTTTTTATTAATTTACACCTTCTATCCTTTAGCGAATAAAACCCGAATTATAAACGTGAAAAAGGCGGTTCATAAACCGCCTTTTAAATTTTTTCTAATGTTTAGCTAAATTACAGCTTGTAGCTCAAACCTAGGAATAAGCGTGGGCCATAGTCATTCACTTCACCTAAATTACCTTCAACAAAGAAGTCTTGTGATTTAGGTGCACTGAACAAGTTAATTGCTTCTGCTTTAACTCTAAAGTGCTCATCAATTTTGTATGATGCGCGCATTTCCCATACGCCTACGCCATCAACATAACGAAGTCGAGTACCATTTGTAGTATATGGTTGGAAATACTCACTACGATATTTGTAAATAACAGCAGTATCAAATCCACCAATTTGGTAGTATAGCTGACTGCTAAATACATGCTTTGAGAAACCAGGTACTGAAGCCGACTCAATAATACCGTCAGTTAACTGTGTAGTATTACCATCTACGTCAGTCTCAAACGTATCGCCGTATAAGCTATCTTGGAACTCAAAATCAGTGTCTGCATAGTTGTAACCAAATTTCATACCGATGCCATTATCCCAGCGGTAAGAAAATGAAGCTTCAAGACCTAATATTTCACTGTCTTCGTCTGATGTAACAGAGTTAGTAATTGGTAATGAAACAGTTTCACCAGCAACAGTAAATTCTTCAATTACTGTTTGTTGTTGAAAGCCACCGTTGAACTGTTTGTAGTATAGGCTTAACGCTAAGATTGAATCTTCGTTAGGGTACCATTCAAATGCAGCGTCGTAGTTCCACGACATAAGCGGTTGAGTGTCTGGGTTACCAGAACCATTTACACCGACTAATAAATCGCTGATTGATGTTGCTGTACCTTCTGTATCTTCTTGGAATGTACGGCTGTAACCTAAATCAGATGGATCTGCACGCGACATACCACGGTATATACCAGCTCGTAATAAAATATCTTCACTGTAATCAATAACTAGGTTAAAGCTTGGTAAATACTTAGTGTAATCACCACCGCTTTTTATTTTATCCAATGAGCCATTATCAGATTCAACAAGAGAAAGTACACCAGTATCACTTGTTACTACATCAAAGCTGTTTCTAAAGCCAATTGATGTTACTTCTGTATCTACAATACGAAGGCCAAAGTTACCGCGAATGAATTTACCAAACATTTCAGTATCGTAGTTAGCCATTAAGTACACTGATGTGGTTTTTTCTGTTACATCAATTGTACCTGCATTTTCATATTCAACTTCTGGGTAAGCAAACACGCCATCAGCATTAGAACCAGCTACAGCTTGTGAGAAACATACGTTGTCGTATGTAGCCCATGATGAACCGGTACCGCTATCTACAACGTTACCGTCACTATCAACATTTGTTACAATATCGCCATCAGATACACTCGATAAAAAGCCTGATTCAGGGAAATCGATTTGACAACCTTGTAGTACGTCAAGTGCTTCAGTGCCTGAATCTAGTGTGTACTCATTTCTTGAACCGTTACCTTGGCTTCCGCCATACTGTAGGAAGGTCATTTCAGATGTTCTAATACCACCTTGAATACTGGTGAAAACATTGCCATCTAAGGTATAGTCAAAATCTAGTCGCGCTGAGATAACTTCGTTTTCACGAACATTTTCACGGTCAAGTCGTGTTCTTAGGCTATCTGTAAAGTTTGAAATATCTGTTACGTCAAAGTCTGATAATGTGAAATGAGGAATTTCATCGCCCATATCCCAAGAAAAGAAATTACGACCTGATGTTCTACCACGGTTAGATATTTGAAGTTCTTCGCGTTCTGTTTTTGAATACGCTAAATCTAAGTCAACAGTTAATCTATCGGTAACTGTATGTTCTATATTTATGCCGTAACCTTGGTAGTTTTCTTCACGAGAAAATTGCTCACCTGCAGATTCAATTCGCTCTTCGCCTTCCCAATGAAGGATACCGCCAACATCATTAGTAACAAGTGTTGGACCGGTTACGCCTGGTGTTGCACGTTTTTGTAAAAAGATTAAATCGTGGCGTGCTTCTTTTTGTGTTCTATCTGAAATTTGTGCATCAAAGTTAACATCCCAATCAGCTGAAGGTTGGTATTGCAGTGCAAAAAACATTGCATCACGTTCATCTGATGTCTCGTTTTGACGGTAGCTTCGGCTACTGCCAGTCCAAGCATAAGGAGTCCCATCACTTACTGCTTTACCTGTATCAGGATCAATTTTTGTATCGTAACCTTGATTTTTACTGCCGCTTACTTGATCTTCACAGTCACCTGCGCTACTGCGGTAAAAGCCTTCATTGGTATTATTAGGATCGTTTAAACACGCCCACAATGAAGAACCTGATGGGCTAGAGCTTCTGTATTCAGCTTCTGGTTGGCTGATATCTTGGCGCTGTACACCAAAAGACACACCAACGGCTTGGCCGTTATCAAATTCAAACTGGTCTACATAACTAAACGTGCCACGGTAACCCGCGTCACTTTGAAGTGAGTTATCTACATTACCTTCATCAGGGTTGTAGTTTAATTTAACTTCAGCTGATACACGTTGCTTGCCAAAATCAAGTGGAGTTATAGTTTCAAGTGCAATAACACCTGCAACACCACCTTCAATCATTGACGCATCTTGCGTTTTATAAATTGCTACTTTTTTTACAAGTTCAGACGGAAACTGCGAAAAGTTAACTGAGCGGTCACCACTACCATTAGTCGCTTCACGACCATTGATATGCGTTGCACTTAAAAATGGACCAAGACCACGAATAGTGATTTCTGTTGCACCACCGTTTTCACGGTGAGATGCAGCACCTGTAATTGATTCCAGTGCTTCACCGATAGACAGTGCTGGTAAATCACCAATATCTTCAGATGACAGGCCATCAACTACCGTTGTTGCTTCACGTTTAATTGCTATTTGGTCTTGAATCGTTCTACGTGTACCTGTAACACTAATTATTTCAACGTCTTCTTCAACTTCTGTCGCTTTTCCCTGATCTTCCTGTGCGCTTGCTGTAAATACGCAAGAACTTGCCATACCTGCGATGACCGCTGTTCTTACCCATTTTGCAACTGGGCGCATTGCAAACTGCCCTGTTGTAGAATTATTGTTATCTCGTGACTTCAACGACATTTGAATTCTCCGCTGGTTGTTGTTGTGTGATTTTAGTGTGTTAGCTTGTTATGCTTATGTATATTTTATGTGACCTTTGACGTTAATATACTTAAACGCAGCACGATGATCAACCAATTTGACGCTTTAATATTACCATAAGGTATACCAATTTTAACTTAGTGGCATTACCAGTAGGTCAGGCAGGTTTTTTACTAGAATATAAACCGCTCTAAACTAGTTTATAAATGGGTAATGTAGGTTGAGAAAAGTGTGGTGATTATTAATGAATAATAAAAAAGCCCCAAATTTGGGGCTTTTAAAAGTTAACTGATTAATTGGTTATTTAATCGTTTTGTATTTTCCATGTAGATCCAACACCGACTTCAGATGATTGAATATAATGAAGACCTTTAGCACCCGCCTCTGCCTGCAGGCCTGCAGGGTCAGTTTCTAATAACGTACTTGTTGCTGTAACGTACTCAAGTACTTCTTTGCCATTAGTTGCTGGGTCTTGGTCAATTGCACCATCAGTATCGAATGCGCCATTACCATTTAGTTTTCTAATTTCAACCCAGTCACCGCTTGCATCGCCTGATACTCGACTATCCATATAACCAAAGTTATTACTTAGCACCGAACTATCGTGATTAATTAAGTCACAGTCATATTCAAAAGCATGGTCACTATCAAGTGTATTTGGGTAAAATAGGCCTTGAGTTGTAGCACTGCTGTTTATTGTATCTTCGTCTGTTTGATCGCCTAAACCGTTTGCAATTAAATTTCCATTAAAGTTGATAACAAACGCATTTTTGGTTAGGCCGTATAGCACCGGCGCATTCGCTGCGGTTAACTCATCACAATCACTTGTCGGTGCTTTAGAGCCAATTTCAGTACTAAACACAATCGGTTGTTGCGAGTTCAAAACCGTATTATTTGTTACATTTAGTGTAAAGTCACCTGCACCATCAAGAATAGCTTGGTTACCTGAGTTTGGTACTCCGCCATCAGCTTGCGAAAATGGATTTGCAGTAAATACAATACCGCCCGCTTCTTTGTTAGCTGAGCGGATGCCTGCAATATAGTTATTGCTCACTGTATGCCCAAGCGGTGTTATTAAAATGCCTGCAGGTCTATCGCTTGAGCTCGCTATATCTGTAGTACGAATAATAATGTTGTCGGTAACACTGTTAAATCCACCATCTTCCAAAGAGATACCCCCATTAGGATTTACAATTGTATTGCCTTTGATGGTTGCACCAGAAGTTTGTACTCGAATTAAACGACGACCCGTTACAAAGTTTTCTACGCGGTTATACTGAATAGTAAAGTTTGCATCATCAGCTGCACCGCTACCCGTTGTACTACCTGCATTAATTAAATATAAACTTGATTGCCCAAAGTTTGGGTTATTACTGTCGCTAAATAAATTATATTGAATAACGTGATCAGAGCTTGATGACGATATTTTAATCACGGACCCTTTTTCAGCCACATTTCGATTAGAAAATGTATTTCGCTCAACTAATGCGCTTTGACCTTTTATCATCAGCCAATGGTATTCAGAGTTATTGAGTGTAGCTTCTTCTCCATCCATCGTGTTTTGCGAAAAAGTAAAGTTATCCCCTTCTGAGTAAATAACAGCACCTTCTTCGGTTTCACAAAATGCACCCGCTTTAGTATCTATATTCTTAAAGGTAAGCCCTGTTAATCCAGCGCCATCTACTCCAGCAGCTACATGCACACATACTTCACCGCTAAGTACAGGAGTTTGACCTTCTACAGCGCGAAGCGTTACTGCACTGGTTAATAAAACTGCGTCCATATCAGCATAAACACCGGTGTTTAAGCCAATAACATCACCATCAGCTAAACCACCACTTATAGCACCAAGGAGTGCTTCAGGGTTACTAACTAATTGTGTGTAAACTAATGTATCAAGTGAGTTTGTAACGTCACTCACAAATCCATCATTATCGGTATACGTGGCTTTTACCGACATTATTGAGCCAGCGTAAGCAGAAGGTGTAAATGTTTTACTATTACTGTCGGCTACTTCAACGCCATCAGCAGACCAAGTATAAGTAACGTTTGCCTCTTCAACACCGTTGTTATCAGTTATCTCAGCGGTTAACTCGCCACTTGTCAAATAAGGCGCTACGCCCATAATGGCGACGCTACCGGCTTCGTCAACCGCAACAGCAGAAACAGCAATTGTTTCCTCTGATGTATTATCCTCGATAAATCCATTATCATCTGTGTAAGCAACTTGAACACTTATCTTTTGACCTAAAAGTGATGCATCAACTGTAAAGGTGCTTTGTGTTGCGCCATCTATCTCTTGTGCGTCAGCAAGCCATTGGTAAGTAATATCTCCTGTTGCCCCGTCGGTATCAGCAACTTCTGCTGTTAATATATTACCAACGGTTGGCGTGCCACTAATTGTAACTTCGCCTTCTGAGTTTGTTCGTGCTACAACCTCTGTACCCGTTGAAGTCACAGACTCGTTAAACCCACGGCTATCTTCAAAAGATGCACTAACTGTTATAACTGTACCAAACTGTGCGTCTGTTAACGTGAGCGTTGAAAGTGCTTCATCTGCAATCTCTATGTCATCAGCAAACCATTTATAAGTTACTGTATCGCCATCAAAGCCATTTTCGTCAGCTACATTGGCTGTTAGTTGCGAACCAACTAGAGCGTCGCCCGTAATAGTTAAACTTGCAGGGAATGCGATTGCGGCAACATCTGCGGTTGGATCTGTAATATGCGATTCATTAATACCGCCATCATCGGTATAAAGCCCTTGAACTGTAATTGGTAACCCTATCTGATCGTCAGTCAGTGTAAACGAAGCGCTATTTGCACCTGTAATTGCCTCACCATCTGCATACCAATAGTAAGTCACGTCACCTGAGATACCATCAGGGTCACTAACTTCAGCTGTTAATGTTTGTCCGCTTGTAACCGTTCCACTAAGAGCAATAGAGCCCAAGTTGTTGTCATTGTTGTTTGAGTTTGTGTCACAACCAACTATTGCAGCTGCAATAGCGCATAGCGCAAAATGTTTTAATTTCATGGTGGCTCTATTCTCCAAATTTATGGTTTTAATATTTGGTTATCTATTGTATGTGTTACCAAATAAATTATGTATTTATTACCAAATTCATTTAAATTGCAAATAAATTGTTAACCAACTTGGTAATATAACCATAATAAAATAACTTTTTCCACTATACCCAGAGAATTAAATAACAATAAATAAACATTAATTTAACCACTCGTTATTTTAATTGGTCTAAAATTGAATGTTATCACGCACAAAGGCCACAAAAATACATAACACTTATAGTGTAAAGTTGGTTTTATAGGAGGATTGAGTAAATAAGATTTATTTAATATATATGAAGTATTCTTATTTAAAGACTGTAAAAAAATTAAGAAAAGGAGTGAGCGTGCATAAATAGGATTGTTTATAAAGATAATGAAAATAGAATTAAAAAAGGGCAATGATCTTGCCCCTTTTATTTTTGAATTGAACCTTGATTTATAACATAGCGTTATTATAAAACTCTACAGGTTCGTTTGAGCCTAAAGCAACCGGCACACGTTGATGCAAGCTAGTTGGCGCAATATCTAAAATACGCGTTCCTCTAGAGGTTGCTTTACCACCTGCGTTTTCAACTAAAAGTGCTAACGGGTTTGCTTCGTAAAGTAGTCTGATTTTTCCGTTATCATTACCGGTACGTTTATCTTGTGGATACAAAAATAAGCCACCTCGGCATAAAATACGATGAACGTCCCCTACCATCGCTGCATTCCAGCGCATTGAGCTTTTTTCAAAGGTTTCGCAGGTATATAGCAATTTATCAAAATACACTTGAGTCGGTTCGTTCCAATAACGGTAGTTAGCCATATTAACGGCAAACTCACGACTTTGCTCAGGCACACTCAATTGCTTATTTGTCAGCAAATAGCCACCATGTGTTGAGTCTAATGTATAACAACGTGTTGGGCCGCCAGTGCTCATTACAAGTAATGATGAAGGTCCGTATAACACGTAGCCTGCACATACTTGATTTACACCGGGCTGACTAAATTGCTCGTCGCTGTCGAAGGCAACATCATCACGGGCTAAGTAAATAGTAAATATAGTGCCTATTTGGCCATTAACATCAATATTAGAAGAGCCATCTAGTGGGTCAAAAGCAACAATAAACTTACCTTCAGGATGGCCACCTACTGCATGATCTTCTTCCTCTGATGCAACTGTGCGTACGCTGCTGTCGTCAAGTAGTATGTCTTTAAGTAGTTGGTTTGCAATTACATCTAGCTTTT
This sequence comes from Pseudoalteromonas sp. Z1A8, assembly GCF_011378855.1. GTDB lineage: Bacteria > Pseudomonadota > Gammaproteobacteria > Enterobacterales > Alteromonadaceae > Pseudoalteromonas. The sequence goes on from NZ_WTLB01000035.1 coordinate 29,207, forward strand.
TTTGCACTTCACCTTGGATGTTTTCATTCAATGTTGAACCTAAAACACCGGCTAATTCACCTTGGCTTACTCGAAAAGCAATTTCTTTACTGGTCGCTAAAATTGTGCGAATAAGTAAAATAAGATCGGTATCTACACCGTCTTCTTTTAATACTGTATTTAGTCTTTTCATGCGCTATACCTATTTACACAATTTAGATCGTCAAAGCATTGCTCTAGTCTTGCAACCATACTTTGCTCTGAATGACGCAGCCATACGCGAGGGTCATAGTATTTTTTGTTTGGCTTATCATTCCCATCAGGGTTACCAATTTGCTCTTGTAGGTATGCTTGGTTAACTTTGTAGTAGTCTAAAATACCTGTCCAACACGCCCACTGAGTATCGGTATCAATATTCATTTTAACTACACCATAGGTTAAAGACTCTGCAATTTTATCGTATTCAGAACCACTACCACCATGAAACACAAAGTTGATTGAGTTGCTTGGTAGATTAAATTTTTCTGAGACGTAAGCTTGTGAATCTTTTAGTATAGTTGGCGTAAGAACAACGTTACCTGGCTTATATACACCGTGAACATTGCCAAAAGACGCTGCAATTATAAAGTTAGGGCTAATACGAGTTAAACGCTCATATGCAAATGCAACATCTTCAGGCTGAGTGTATAAAGAAGAGCTGTCTAGGTGTGAGTTATCAACACCGTCTTCTTCGCCGCCTGTACAGCCAAGCTCTATTTCTAGCGTCATCCCTATTTTTGCCATACGTGTTAAGTAACGTTCACAAATTTCAATATTTTCTTCTAGAGGCTCTTCTGAAAGATCAATCATATGTGAGCTAAACAATGGTTTGCCAGTCAGTTCAAAGTGTCTTTCACCTTCGTCAAGTAAACCATCAATCCAAGGTAGTAGCTTTTTAGCTGCATGATCAGTATGAAGCATCACTGCTACTTCATAATGTGCGGCAACCATATGTACGTATTTTGCAGCACTTACCGCCCCAAGCACCGCTGATTGTTGCTCTGGTAAAGATAGGCTCTTACCACAAAAAAACTGTGCTCCACCATTAGAAAGCTGAATAATAACGGGCGAGTTTTTCTTTTTAGCAGCTTCTAGCGTCGCATTTATAGATGTTGTACTAACAACATTTACCGCTGGCAACGCATATTGATTAGTACGCGCATGTTCATACACAGCACTTACTTCGTCGCCAACGATTACGCCTGGCAGTATTGTTGGGGCTAAATAATTCATTTATAAGATCCTTTCTACTTTAAAGCTTGGATACAAGAATCGGTAATTGCTTGCCAATTTTCTTGCTCAACCCATTCTTTTTTCGCTATCCAAGTACCGCCAACGGCGAATACATTATTTAATGAAAGGTAGTCTATTTTATTACTTTCGCTAACGCCACCTGTAGGGCAAAAACTTACTGATCTAAATACTGTTGAAACAGCTGATACAAAAGGTGCTCCACCAGCAAGCGATGCTGGGAATAATTTTTGCTCTTTAAAGCCATATTCAAGCGCCATTAAAATATCACCTGTGTTTGATACACCAGGAAGTACTGGTACATTACATTTAGCAAGTGCAGTAAGTAGCGCAGGAGAAACCGCTGGCGTTACAATAAAGTCAGAACCCGCTTCAAGTGCTTGCTCTAAAATGTCAGTATTTATGACTGTACCCGCACCTACTTTTAGCTCAGGCACTTGTGCTTTAATAGCTTTTAATGCCTCTATTGATGCCTCTGTTCTAAGTACTACTTCAACTAAAGTAAGACCGGCTTTAGCCATAGCTTTCGCTATTTGAACACCTTGCTCTGGCGTATCAGCTTGAATTATAGGTAGCAGTGTTTGTCCTGACATAAGTTCAGAAAAGCGAGTCATAACGTTGTTCCTTTATAAAAAGTAATGCAGCCGATGTATGGCGGCCTTTAATGTTTGATTAACCTGAACTCTAGATAATAAATCTATCTCAAGCAGCTATTTTCAGCGCTAACTGCGTTGAATTTACTTGCAATAGGCCCGCTATTGACGCGTAAATTCGCCTTGTTTTCACTGAAAATCTCTAGCTAGAGAAAATAATTTTAAATATCACCATGATTCAATATGTTAGTAAATCTCTTAACCAGAGTTCAGGTTAATTATTTTGTTATACCAATTGCATTAAATTAATGATCTATTATAGCGACAAGAAAACAGCTCAATAACAAGGCTAAAATTATGATACATAGTTGTTCTATATAAATAATTTTTAACGTAGTTAGTGAGTTATTTAATACGCTAAGGTGATCATGTTTTTAATAAAATTGGTATCAAATACCAGCTTCAATCATTGCTAGCTGAAATATATCTTTTGGAGCAATGGCGCCTGGCTGTTGTATAACAGCACCTGCCGCTTTTGCAGCAAGTTGTACAGCACTTGAAATTGATTTATCAGATAAACGAGCACCTAAATAAACACCGTTAAAGGCATCGCCTGCTGAGGTAGTATCTACAACATTTGTTACCGGTATTATAGTGTGGCTTTGAAGCGTATCGCCCTCTTTTGTCACTACCGATTCAGGGCCATTTTTAACAATAATTTCTTCAATTTGGTAAGGTTTTAAATATTCAACAACCGCTTCTACGCTATGTACGTCATAAAGTGTTGTTAAATCTTCAACGCCTGGAAGGGTAATATCTGCAAGCGTAAAGGCTAAATGATACTGCTCTTTAGTTTCCTCTACACTATTCCACAAACGCGCTCTGTAGTTAGGATCAAAAACTATTTTAACCCCAGCATCTTTAAGCTGCTTTACAACTTTCCAAAAATGCTCACGTGCGCTTTCTTCAATTATTGCTAATGAAATTCCTGAAAAGAAAAACATATCACCTTGGCTAAGCTGCTCGAGTGCATCAGCATCTAAAAAATCAACAACCTTTTTAGCTGCAGAATCATTACGCCAATAAATAAAGCTACGCTCACCATGCTCATCGGTTTCTATGTAATACATGCCGGGTACTTTGGTATCGTGAGCAAATACGAGTTGTGTACTTATTTGTTCACTTTCAAAGCGTTCTAGCATTTTTTTACTTAAATTATCTTGACCTAAAGCCGTAACAACCGAAGTAGTAACCTGCGGGAAGCAACGTTTTAAATACACTGCAGAATTATAAACATCGCCTGCAAATGATTGGTGTAGTGTGGCTGCGCTCATAGCTCTAAGCTCGACCATGCATTCACCGATAAAGTAAATATTTTTCATCTTGGAAGTTACCCTATGTAGTTAACTGCTATGCGCTTATACAGATTATGTTGGCATAGCAGTTATTATCTAGATTATTGAGGCTTTTTAAGAGGTTCTATTTTTGGAATTAAAATCCAAACAGCTGCCATTGCTATAATGGCTAAAGAAGCACCAATAACAAATGCTGGCGTATAGTTACCATCAGCAGTAAGAATTGGCACTAGCGATGTAAGGCCTACAGCGCCAAGTTTTGCCGCCATGCCAGAGAAGCCTGATAATGTACCTACAGCTTTTTTGCCTAACAAATCACTTGGTAGTGTTTGCACATTACCAATTGCAGTTTGAAAACCAAATAAGATAACAGCCATAATTAGTACCGCAGTTGTTGGTCCACCTGGATTTGCCATTGCAAGTAACGCAGGTAGCATAATTAAACAACCCAGCGTAATAGTTAGCTTACGTGTTTTGTCTGTATTCCAGCCTGCTTTAAGTCGGTTTTGAGCCAATAAGCCACCAAACCAAGCACCAAACATAGCGCCAACATAAGGTACCCAACCGTATATACCAATAGATTTAACATCCATGCCATATACTTCGTTTAAGTAAATTGGAATCCAAAAAACAAATAACCACCAAATAGGGTCAATTGCAGCAGAGGCAATAATTACGCCCCAGCTTTGTTTACGAGAAAGTAGCTCTTTAGTCGAAGGATTATATTCTTCTTCGTCTTCACCAGTTACATCGCCGTTATCATCAACACGTCTTTGACCTGTTAAAATGTACTCGCGTTCTTGTGCAGTAAGCCAAGGATGAGAGCTAGGCGGCGCTTTAACTAAAATTAACCAAGGCACTAACCAAAGAAAACCTAATACACCGACAAAAACAAACACCATTTTCCAGCTAAAGTAGATAGTTAAGTATGCAATTAAAGGGATAGCAATAATGCCACCAATTGCAGCACCAGAGTTAAAAATACCCTGTGCTAAAGCACGTTCTTTAGTTGGAAACCATTCAGCATTACCTTTAGCTGCGCCCGGCCAGTTACCGGCTTCTGCTACACCTAAGATTGCGCGAAAAATACTAAGGCTAAGTACACCTTGTGCAAATGCATGCGCAACGGTGGCAATAGACCAAACACCTATCGATAAAACAAAACCGAAGCGTGTGCCAACCCAGTCAAATATTTTTCCAAATATGGCCTGACCAAATGCGTAAGCAAATACAAATACAATTGAAATATTAGCGTATATTTGTTTGCGTTCTAGCGCTGATTCATCAGGAAATAAATCTTCAACAATGTCCGGCCAAAGCACACTAAGTGCTTGTCGGTCTATATAGTTAATAATGGTCGCTAGCGCAATTAGCGCTATAACCCACCAACGTAAGCCTTTAAGTTGCATAATTAATCCTCAAGAAAGTCTTCACGCGCTGGGCTAAAGGTATCAATCAGGATCCCGCCTGTTGGACAGGTAGCACCATGATCAGCAAATGGAGGGATTAAGCAGCTATCACCCGGTTTTAAGATTTTAGTGACGCCATCAATGTTAAAGTGAAACTCACCTTCAACAACATACGTTACTTGAGAATGTCTGTGAGCATGGTTATACCCAATAGCCCCTTTCTCAAACCAAATTTTAACGGCCATTAGCTCTTCGTTATAACCTAGCATTTGACGTTTTAGACCATTTCCTAAATCTTCAATTTCGGTCTCGCTGCCAAATGAAAAGTGTGCGCTTTGCTTTTGCATCCTGTTTACTCCTGATTATTGTTCATCATATAAACGCCTAATCGGCCATTTAAAGTGAACTCTTTATTTTGATAATTGAATGTGTGTTTGCCAGGCTTAGCTGATTCAGCAACTTTGTTAATAGCCACTAAATACGAATTGCCTTTAATATCAAGTTCAACAAGTGTTAAATCGCCCTGCTGACTATATTCGAGCCCTGTAACTCTACTTACTGCTTCTAATGTATATTCTTTACTTGGGTTGTATTCACCGTGAGGCTCTAGTACTGATATAAATTTATGATTTTTTTGACCCTCAACACGACGAATAAAACCATTTTCGTTGCGTAAATTAAAATCTGGGTCGTTTGCGCCTATTTGAGTAAATAAGAAAGACTCATCACCTTCAACCAAACTCGTTTGCGTATAAAAGCGGCCGTTTTCGTTCAGCCACGTTACTTTAGCTAAACCACTTTGAGGTTGCGCTTGAGCTTTAAGCCATAGATGCTGGTAACCATTTTTAGTACCTAATGCAGCGAGTTGTGTTGTATTTGCTTTTAACTCAAAGCTGGTATCGATAAGTTGACCTTTATAATGCAAAGGCAAATCAAGTTGGTGTGCTTTATTTGCAGCAACATCAAATATATCAAGTGCAACTGTGCTTTGTAGTTCAGGTAAGTTAATAAGTGCAAGCGTACGCTCAAGATCAACGCCCTTATAAGCTGTGCTTATTTCGCCGCTTGAAACCGTGCCGTATTTATTTGTTTCGAAAAAGTTAAGTGAAGGGTAATTACTATTTCCTACTTCAACATTTGCATTAAAATGCGTTGTTTCGTCAACCACTACCGTATTGTGCGCAACAGTGTGTTTAGCGTAAGTTTCGTTTTCAGGTAAATAACGACCGCCGTATTTAGCTTCTACATTTAAAAAACGTGCTGCGCCATAATCAGATACAATTTCATTTCCGTGGTCGTAAAACTGCCATGTTAATTTATCAAAATGACCGTGACCTAAGCCTTGTGCAGCAGGTTTAAATAGTAGAGCTTGATCGCCACCTACCTGCGTTCTCATTACAACTAGAGCACCTTGCTTTCCGTCATTACCATCACCGAAGGCAACAGATTTAAACGAATAAGGTTTTGCCATGTTGTTATCAAGTGCTTGAGCTACTTTTAGCCCATCACCAGAGAGAATTATTTGGTCTTGTTGCTTAGCAATATCTAAATAACCCGCATCGTTGGTTAGGCCATATGCTGCCGTTACCCCATTTACTAACTCAATGGTATCGATACCTTTACTTTTTATTGCATCGTTAATTGGGAAAAACAAACCGTTGTAGCTAAGTTGAATCGTCGTATCAATCGCTTTTAATAATATGCCATCGCGATATTCAAATATTTTTCTTTGTGGTTCGTTGTTTTCAATCGCTTTAGCAAACGTTACAAATGGTAATAGTGCAAAGCGTTGATAGTAAGGACCTTCGTTATAGTAACCTTGTGGTGAAAACAGCATCTCTAGCTGCTTAATAAACCCACCCTTACCCGACTTTTCTAAATCGTATAATGATTTTTCTACCCACTCAGGTTCGCCTAATACATACCCTGCCATGCCAACACCCGCTGTTGCCCATGTTCCATGATTATGTACTTTATTAAATGTAGACGGTTGTCCTACAGATGTGAACAACGAAACAGGACGTAGTAAGTCATTTTCGATTGTTTTAATGTTATTGGCATTTAACGAGTCATGAATTAGATCATAAGCTTGTATTGTGTACACAAGCCACATTGCTTCATTTAGGCTTTGCCAAAAAAACTTACCTGGATTTTGCGAGTCCATTTTACGTTTTGGATGCAGACCAAGCGTTGGGTATAATTTTGCGTACTCAAGCAACATATCACGTACATAGTTTGCATATTTATCATCTTGGCTTAATTGATAAATAATGCCCGCGTTGTACATAAGTTGGTAATTTTTCTTATGACGCTCATGTGTATAACCACCACCGCCATCTTTTGGAACTGGTACAGTTATAGGTTGAGCAATTTGCTCATCAACTTGTGTTTTTAGCGATTCAAACGCAGTTGCAAACTTTGTGCTACCGTTGCTACTAATAGCTTGGCGCATTTGTTTAACATCATCAGTAGTAATCACTAAGTTTGGGTGCGCTGCATGCGCACCCAATGATGTAAGTAATGTAATTGCAACTACAGCAGCTATTTTAAAACGTGTTTGGCATTTTAATAAGTACATAGTATTTACCCTGCCTTATTTAAAATGTTGTTGTTTTTTAATACTGCCGTGTGTGGGCCTTTTACTCTTAGCTCTTTAACGTTTGGTGCTTTGGTTGCATCAAATGTATTGTTAGAGATTTCAGTTTTAGGCTCGCCTACAGTGTGTTCTACAACAATAGGAGCAGATTTAACAAATTTATTTTCTTTAATATTAGTAACCTGAACACCGTGAACATAAATGCTCGCTTGCTCTTTATTACGCTTACCAAGGCCGACGTTATTAAGCGTGTTATTCGTCATTTCAAAATGAGGGCCAAATGTACTTTCATCACTGCCGCCACGGTAAAGCTTAACTATGCCGCCTTCCACATCATTAAATGTATTATTATTTACAATAACGTATTCAGCGTTATAAACACCTAAGTCTTCAATCTCGGTGTTTAGGCGTAAAATGTCACCGGTTACAGTATTAAAGGTATTACCTGTAAGAATAATTTCATCAGCCATTGCACCTTTACCCGTGATAAAGAAATGGAATGAATGATTAATATCTAAAGCATTTAACTCTGAGTTGGTCATTACAAAGCGGTAATTATCAACCATACCCCATTTTTGCGTACGAACAATGCTGTTACCAATTGCATCTGGTGCGTTTTCACCTGAAATTGATAAACCATCTAGTTTTAAGCTGCCGCCATCATGTATTTCAAACAAGGTAGAGCGTTGAAAAGTAAGTTTAGACTTTGTGCTCTGCTTCGCTTTAATTGTCAGTGTTTTATCAATTTTAACCAGTTTAGAAACATCATACTGGCCAGGCGCTAGTTCTAGAATATCGCCCGACTCTGCATTATCAATAGCGTCTAGTAATGCACTTACATCAGCTTTAACAGAATGTGTCTTACCAGAATCAAAATCAACTAAAGCAGGTACTTTTGCATACCAGCTAACACCGGTATCTTCTTTTTTAAGTACTTTTAAATCGCGCTTTGCACCTACATTTAAACTTTTAGATGTTGGGTAAAGTAGACCATTACTTGCTTTTTTAAGCGTGATTTTTTCTTTTTTTACACCGTACGTTAGCTCAGAAAGTACTTTTGTATCAGCAATGTTGTTACTTAGTACCAGCCCGCTTACATCATCAAATGTTGTAAATGGCTGTTCACCATCTTGATTTATGATTAAGTTGTTTTTCATTACGCTATCTTTAGGTGCAGCGCTACGCTCAGCATCGCTACCTGCGGCAAGTTGAATATGACGCACATTTATAAATGTGTTGTTTTCAATTGTCGCATTTTCAACTTGGTGATAACGATTTATAGATGAATTTGGTACGCCGTTCATCACAGTAAAACCACTGCCAAAACGGTACCCTGTTAGACCTTGTAGGTAGTTATTTCTTACAATTTGGTCTTTATTGATAACGCGGATACCACCGGTATGGTCAACACCATTACCAATGAAAATATTTTCTTCAATAAGGTTACCGTTACCATGGCGCAGCGTTAATGTACCGCGCGCTTCATAAAATACGTTATTACGAAGGATGTTTTTACCTGACTTAACCGAAACAATTTCTACTTCACCATTGGTGCGTTCAAAATAGTTATTTTCTACCAATGTATGCGAATCAGTTAATGAGTAATGGCTGGTGCCAATACGTAGGGTTTCACCACCGTTCGAACCAAAAGTAGGACGGTAGCCAAAATAGTTATTGTCTATGCGGTGATAGTTTTCTTGGCTTGCTTGAGTGTTTAAACGAACAGCAACTGTCACGCCTTTATTCCGTTTGCCAACTAAATGACTATGATCAAAGCGGTTATGTTGTCCATATAATGCAACCCAATAATCAGACTCTCGTTTGTCTGGATTACTGTAATTATCGATTACTGTTTGAGTAACTCGTGAATTGTAGGCTAACTCATTTTTATTTTTACGAAACTCTATTACAGCTGAGCTCGGTGTGTAGCCGTCTTTAAATACTAAACCAGAGGCTTCAAGGTATTTACCTGCAAGTCTTAGGTTCGATTGACCCGATAAAATCACTTTACCGTTAGTTTCAGCGGTCAATAAAATAGGAGAGTTTTTTGTACCTTGGCCTTCAAGTAGGATTTCGAAGTCAGACCAAGTACCATCTTTAAGTACTACTTTGTCGCCAGCAACTAGATTAGCTGCGATATCATTAAAAGCTTGTTTACTTTCTACAAAATAATCTTTGGCCGCTATTTGTGTGGATATGCAACCGATGAGAACTAGACTAAGCTTTATTGTGTTAATCAAACGCATAGTTAACTCTTTTTCGTTGTGACTGAAAGTAGTGCTTCATCAGAATTTAAAAAAGCTGACATTGCACAAAGACTTTAGTCAATTGGTGTCATGTGTGTTAAAGCGCCTTAAGCTAAAAGCCTAAAGCGCTCAATAAGGTCGAGAAGTATTACTTTTCTAGCTTTTTGAAGTAATCAAAAATTTCAGGAACGTTACCTTGACCCATACCAGCGTCAAACGCTGCTTGTAGGTTAGCTGATGAACCTTCAGCGATTTTTGATTCAGTACCTAGGTCTTCTACCATTTGTAGGAAGTAGCCTAAATCTTTGTTTGCATTAGCAATCGAGAAACCAAGGTCGCTAACATTATCAACTGCATAGTTTTTACAAAATTGCATAAACGGTGAGTTAGATGGACCAGTCGACATGATGTCAAAAAGTTGTTGACGGTCAACACCAGCAAGCTCTGCAACTGCAAATGCTTGTGACATAGCACATACTGTAGTCATGCCCATGAAGTTGTTGATAAGTTTAGTTGTGTGACCTGCACCTAGCTCGCCAAGATGGAAAACGTTTTCACCTTGATCCTCTAGTACTGGTTTAACTTTATTGAATGTATCAATATCGCCTGCAGCCATGATGTTTAAAAGGCCGTCTTTAGCATGTGCTGGTGTACGACCAAGAGGAGCATCAATCATGCCTGCGCCTTTAGCTGCTAAATCAGCACCAATTTTTTTAGTAGATGATGGGATAGAAGTACCAAAATCAACTAGTACTGCACCTTCTTTAATACCCGCTAGGATACCGTCTTCTGCATAAATGATTTTTTCTACAACGGCAGAAGTTGTAAGACAAAACATAACAATATCTGAACCTTCAGCTAGCTCTTTAGCAGTGCTTGCTGTTTTTGCGCCTCTAGCGACACATGCTGCAACCGCATCTTTGCTAAGGTCCATAACAATTAGCTCATAGCCTTTGTTTTGTAAATTTTCGGCCATGTTGCCGCCCATTAAGCCTAAGCCGATGAAACCGATGACTGGTTTTGACATGAATAACTCCTAAATATGTGGCGCATACTTTTATAAGAACAAGTAAAATCTACTCTAAAATACGCTGTGTCTTTGTTTCAATTTGTAGAGTAACTTTAAGCTTGAGTTATTTATAAATTAACCTGTGCAAAACGTAACTCTGATTAATTACCAATACATTGTATTCACTCAAACCAAGCAACTTACCAATTGGTATGCAAAAACTGTATTACCATACGCCTTTTTTGTCAACCAATAAGTTAACCAAGTAAATCCCATATTTTTACAAATTACATGAAAATAAATTTAATATCAATCAAAAACAAATAGTTAGATATGAAAAACCCAATCAGACATAGGTTAGATTTTGTTGAACAATCAGTAACTTTTTTTATACTAATAGGTTGACCAATAATTGAGTGTTCTTTATTTAAATATGCAAAATTCAATAAAATGGTTCATTAATTGGTAATTTACAATTGATGTTATTGGTAAAATTATAAAGACCATACGTGAACAGCTTCCAACTCTAAATGGTATTGAGGTTGTGATTTATACGTAACGCCTACATATATGGCTAATACATATAAAAACCACAAAATGTGCTTAATAATAGCGCTTAGTTAAAAATATACTGAACTTTGAAAAATCACTAAAGGAACTGAATAATGCGTTTATTACATACTATGCTGCGTGTAGCGGATTTAGAAAAATCAATTGCTTTTTATACTGAAGTATTAGGTATGAAAGAGTTACGACGCGCAGACAATGACGAGTATCGATATACATTGGCTTTTATTGGGTATGGAGATGAGAAGGACACGACAGTCCTAGAATTGACATATAACTGGGATGAGGATAGCTACGACCTTGGTAATGCTTATGGCCATATAGCCATCGAATTTGATAATATTTACAAAGCCTGTGCTGATATTAAGGCAGCCGGTGGTAATGTTAGTCGTGAACCAGGGCCTGTAAAAGGCGGTACTACTGAAATTGCTTTTGTAAAAGACCCTGACGGTTATTCAATAGAACTTATTCAGAAAAAAGAAGATATGAGTAACTTTTAAGTTATGTAAGTTGTGGGTGCTAGTTTAAATTAAAAAAGGTGCTTTTTAGCACCTTTTAACGCAACTGACTGTCTTTGCTGCCACGTCTATTAAACGATTTAGCGCTAGCATCATTACCTTCTATTGCAGCTTGGCATGCAACACAATAGCGCACTCCTGGTAACGCGAGCCTTCGTGCTTGTGGGATTTCCTCATCACACTCATCACATAGCTCTGCACTTGCACCTGATATTAAATTGCTTCTCGCATACTGTACGGCGTCGTTAACACTCGCATCAATTTGATCTTGAATTGCACCGTCTCGTGCCCATCCACTTGCCATAAATCCTCCTAATAAAGTTGGATGTTTAAACTTATGCTACCAAATCGAATCTTTATAAGTACTGAATAAAAAAGCTAGGAATGTGATGTTCTTTGAAGGCTTAAGCTACGAAACTATATTTTATATCTTAAGGAAAGATGCTGTAGTTACTCCTTGTAATCTACTTCACAAAAAGTTCAACACTCTACAATTAGGCAAAAAAAAGCAGCTAAAAAAGCTGCTTTATAATTCCAATGATTTATTTAAATATTAAAGACTGTAGTCAACAACCTTCATACCTAATTTTTCGAGCTCTGGACGAAGTGTTTTAGCATCACCCACTACTAAATAAATCATGTCTTTAGTATTTAAGTGTTTTTTAGCTAAGGTGTTAACTTCTTCCTTGCTGATATTACTAACAATTTCATTTCTTTCTTTTACAAAGCTAGGTTTTAAATCAAACTCTAGTATTTGTGCTAAAAAGCCAAGTTTTGCATTAGGCGTTTCGTATTTAAGCGCATCTTTTTGATTAATAGCTTTGCGCATAAACATAAGCTCTTCGTCTGTTACACCATTTTGAGCATAATTATTAAGCTCGTTGGTAAACTCTGTAATAGACGCTGCAGTAGAGTCGGCTCTCACCGCTGCAGAAGCGGTAAAGCCACCTGATGTTTTATCACCCCAGAAACGAGAGCGAGCACCGTAAGTGTAGCCTTTATCTTCTCGTAAATTTAGATTGATACGGCTGTTAAACGTGCCACCCAGTGCAAAGTTCATCAAGTTAGCTTTAAAGAACTCACCTGTAATATCTTCAACCATATCGCGTTTACCTATTCGAATTTCTGATTGAGGAGCGTCTGGTTTATCAACCAAATAAATTACATTAGTTTCTACTTTAGGTTCACTGAAATCAACCGCTACTGAGCTCGATTTACCTTTCCAATTTGTAAGTGTAGCTTTAACTTTTGGTTCAATTGTTGACTCTTTTAAATCAGAAACAATAATTACTTGAGCGCCCTGCGGTTTAAAGTTTGCATTATAAAAAGCTTTAACATCATCTAGTGTAATGGCTTCTATACTTTCAACAGTACCACCACTTGGTAGTGAAGCTATGTTATTCCCGTATAGTAATTTGCTATATGTATTAGATGCTAAATAACCTGCATCTTTCATTGAATGCTGGATGTTTTGAATGCTTTGCTTTTTATTACGCTCAAAGTCATCTGCATTAAATGCCGGTTTAAATAACTTTTCTTCTACAAGCTTTAATGTTGCATCTAGATTTTTAGTTAAGCTAGAAACATATACATTTGTATGTGTTTTATCTGAATATATGCTTACTTGGCTACCCAACTTTTCAAGCGCGTTACTCATTTGCTCTGTCGAGTAGTTTTGCGTAGCCTCACTCATTAGCGATGCGGTCATTGACGATAAACCCACTTTACTCGCTTGCTCATTATATAAGCCACCCGGGACTTTAATAAAAATAGCCGTCGTTGGGGTTTCGGTGCTCTGAGTGCCTAATATTTTAATACCGTTTGCGGTATTAGTTTGCCAAAGTGCAGGCACATCAACGGCAGGGTTTGCACCTGCTACTGGATGTACACTTCGATCAAACGTATCAACAGCTCTTCTCGCTACTAAATCATCAGCAGAAGTTGTAGACGGGCCACCAAAGTCATGCGTTTTAGGGGTAAAGTTATCTGCAGCCGCAATAAGCTGAGTTTGCCCTTCTGGCACAACACTCATAATAACGGCAGGTTTATCTTTGATATACTGGTTAAAAACACGCATAACATCGGCTTTTGTAACCTTGTTATAACGTGTAATTTCATCTTTTGCTGAGTTTGGATTACCAGTAAATGTTTCAGACGCAGCAAGCTGAGAAACTTTGCCTGATACGCTTTGCAGACCAAAAATAGCACCTGATTCTATTTTAGCTTTTACTTTATCTAAATCGTCTTGTGTAACACCACGCTTTTCAAATTCTACAAATGAATCACGAACAATTTTTTCCATATCAGCTAACGTTTTTCCTGCTGTTGGATTAGGTAAAGCATAAATACTAATTGAACACGCTAACTCTTGGCATGGATGGTTTGCACTTGCTTGAACCGCAAGCTGGTTTTTAACTAGATTTTTGTATAGTAATGAATTGTTACCACCACCTAATATTTCCGCAAGTATATCAAGAGGTGCTTCATCTTCAGAGCGAGCGTAAGTAGTTGGGAAACTCATACTTAATAAAGGTAAATGTACCTTATCTTCCATTGAAATATATCTATCAGCATTGAGTGTTACAGCTGTTTTTTCTACTGTAGGGATTTCAGGGCCTTTTGGAATTGGTGCAAAGTATTTAGTAACTAATGGCAGTATTTCATTAGCGTTGATATCGCCACCAATAGTAAGCGTTGCATTATTAGGACCATACCACTTTAAAAAGAATGCTTTTAAATCATTTACATTTACGCGATTAAGATCGTCCATAAAACCAATTACTGGCCATGAATATGGATGACCATCTGGATACATCGCTTGAGCAACACGTTCACCTAAACGACCATAAGGGCGATTATCAACACGTTGGCCGCGCTCATTTTTTACTGTTTCGCGTTGTACTTCAAATTTTTCTTGGGTTACAGCATCGAGTAAAAAGCCCATTCGATCAGCTTCTAGCCACAACATTTTTTCTAATTGATTTACAGGTACTGTTTCAAAATAATTTGTTCTATCTGAGTTAGTTGTACCATTTAAAGTACCGCCTGCTTCAGATATTATTTTAAAATGTTCCTCATCAGCAACATTCTCTGAACCTTGAAACATCATATGCTCAAAAAAGTGAGCAAAGCCTGACTTACCCAGCTCTTCGCGAGCAGAACCAACGTGGTATGTTACATCAACGTGTACTAAGGGATCTGAATGATCCTCATGCACAATTACAGTTAAACCGTTATCTAGTTTATATTTTTTATACGGTATGTTGATTTCACCTGCATTAGATTTCACTGATTCAATAAGTGTAACGCCAGGAATTGATGTTTCTGTAACAATATTTTTATCAACAGCTTGAGTTGAGCTATTACATGCAGCCAACCCTGATGCAAGTAAAACAGCAAGTGCAATTTTTGTTAGTTTCATTTTTTAGTCCATATTTAAATTAACTCAATGAGTTTAAAGACTAATTAAAAGTACAACAAGGAATATGGAGCGATTATGGGTTTGGTTTTGTAACAAAGTGTAAATAGATTGATATGATAATGAAGTGTAAAATGAGGGTATTAATTTGTGGTTTTATTCTAATAACACTGCACTTCCCTATCTAAGTAGTAAATGTTATAGCTAAGAGATTGATACTCTTAATAACATCGTGCATATAGAGTGTTATGTAACACTGCTTATACAATACTTAAAATAGTAAGTGGCGTCCCCAAGGGGATTCGAACCCCTGTTACCGCCGTGAAAGGGCGGTGTCCTAGGCCTCTAGACGATGGGGACA
>NZ_WTLB01000036.1 GCF_011378855.1 Pseudoalteromonas sp. Z1A8
TGAAGATCTGATCATGACATTGAGATTTAGTTCAAAAAAATCCCCGCTAATTTCTTAGCAGGGATTTGTGTATAAGAGACAGCCATAAAGGAGCGTTAATCAAAAGTATCTATCTGTTAGCCAACATAGAGCTTAAGCTGATAATGGCACTGGAATATCTGTTGCAGATACTTTTTTCATACTGCCTTCTTGCTCTAGGCGAATATGCCAGCTAAACGCTTCTTCGAGTAAATGCGGGGTATGCCCGCCACGCTCACAAGCGCGATTGTAATAGTCGAACATCGCTTCGCGATAATCTGGGTGCACACAATGCTTAATAACTTGTACAGCACGCTCACGCGGTGCTAAGCCACGTAAATCAGCTAAGCCTTGCTCAGTTACTAAAATATCAACATCGTGCTCGTTATGATCAACATGGCTCGCCATAGGCACAACACTTGAAATAGCGCCATTTTTAGCAATCGACTTAGTCACAAATATAGCTAAATGGGCATTTCGGGCAAAGTCACCCGAGCCGCCAATACCATTCATCATTCGTGTGCCACACACATGCGTTGAATTTACATTGCCGTACATATCAAACTCAAGCGCAGTATTAATGGCAATAATACCTAAACGGCGCACTATTTCAGGGTGGTTCGAAATCTCTTGAGGGCGTAACACTAGCTTGTCTTTGTATTTTTCTAAATTATTAAATACTTGCGCGTTACAACGCTCAGACAAAACAATTGAGCTGCCTGATGCAAAGCTCATCTTACCTGCATCAATTAAGTCAAACGTCGAATCTTGCAGTACCTCTGAATACATTGTTAGGTCTTTAAAGTCAGAGTCGAGTAGCCCCATCATCACCGCATTAGCAATGTTACCAATGCCTGCTTGTAATGGACCTAAATTAGCTGGCAATTTATTTTGAGCCACCTCATCTTTAAAAAAGTTAACTAAATGGCGCGCAATTAATGCGGTGTCTTCATCTGGGTCGGTAACGGTCGAAAACGAATCGCTTTGGTTAGTAAAAACAATACCAACAATTTTTGCAGGATCGATAGCAATTGCAGTGCTACCAATGCGGTCGTCTACTTTAACTAACGGCATTGGTTGGCGAGTAGGACGATACGATGGAATGTATATGTCGTGCAAACCTTCAAGATTAGGGTTATGCAGCATATTAATTTCAACAATGACTTCTTTTGCAAAAATAGCAAAGCTTGCTGAGTTACCAACCGATGTAGTAGGCACAATATGCCCCTCTTCGGTAATGGCAACCGCTTCAATAACAGCTACATCAGGCATAGTTAATTGATGATTGCGTAAATGCTCAACCGTTTCAGATAAATGCTGATCAATAAACATTACTTCACCGTTATTAATCGCTTTACGTAAAGTGCTATCTACCTGAAAAGGCATACGACGCGCTAAAATGCCCGCTTCTGTAAGGAGTTTATCTAAGTCATTACCTAGTGATGCACCCGTCATTAAATTTATTTTGATAGGATTTTTTTTGACTTGCTCAATTAATGCTCTGGGTACTGCTTTAGCTTCTCCGGCGCGAGTGAAGCCACTCATCCCTACAGTCATTCCATCTTTAATAAACAGACTTGCCTGCTCAGCAGACATAACTTTATTATGCAGATTACTATTGCGAATACGTTCCAAGTTCATTTTGAGCCCCTTTCTAAATTTGGCATTATTCTAATCCTAACTTCGTACTACACAATATAGACTTAAGTCGCATTTACGCCATTAGGATGAAAACACAGTAAAAACACAAAATCTTTTACATATAAATTACCGAAAGAAACAAAGTCAATAACGTTTGCAGCAATTTGTACACGCTGAATTTTAAAATAATGATGTTTTATTTTTTAAATAAATAGTTTTTTGAATAGTTAGGTATCTATGAGTACTTTTTAGCTCGTAGTGTACACAGCAAACATAAGGCGTAATTTAGCATCAAATACAAATCAGTAATGCCCATATTTATGGTGGCTTATAGCCGCTTTTTTTTAGCAACTGCAGGCTTTGTGCTTTGTATATTAACTTATTACTAATTTAAAACCTTAACGATCACTGCGTACAAATCTTGTGTATTAACAGGTTTAGATACAAAGTCATCCATGCCGACACTTAAACAGCGCTGTTTATCGTCTTCGTAAGCGTTTGCAGTAATGGCAATAATTCGCACGTGGTTGCCACTTTGCCCTTCGTTGGCACGTATTACTTGTGTGCATTCGTAACCGTCCATATTCGGCATTTGGCAATCCATTAAAATTACGTCAAACGACTGACTTTCTAATATCTTAAGTGCCTTAACACCATCGTTTGCCGTTGTTAGCTTTGCTTTGCTTGGCTCTAGCATTTTTGCAATAACCTGACGGTTTATTGGGTTGTCCTCCACAAGGAGTATTTTTTTATCGCCGAGTATAGGTAGTAATTGCGACTGAACTAAAGCAACAGGCTTAACATATTCAGCCTTAGGTGCATTTACATAAAACTTGAACATACTGCCTTTGCCAGGTGCACTATTGAGGGTAATTTCGCCCTCCATTTTTTTAATCAAACCTTGGCTAATTGCTAAACCGAGCCCTGTACCGCCATATTTACGTGCAACGCCTACATCAGCTTGTGTAAACTCGCTAAATAATAATGATTGCTGATCCTTTGCTATGCCTATACCACTATCAGATACACTCACAAATAGCTGCTAATCAAACGATAAACGCACAAACCCACGCTCGGTAAACTTACGCGCATTAGATAACAAGTTAATGATGATCTGATTTAAGCGTAAATCATCCACGTTAATACAATCAGGCAAAGTACTACTGCACTCAACTATAAACTGCACATCGTCAGAGCTTATAATAGGTGAAAACAACGATTTAATGTTTTCAATAAACGGCGCTAAATTTGTTGGACGCGGGCTAATTTGCATTGCGTTAGCCTCAATCTTAGAAAAATCTAAAATATCGTTTAAGATTTTTAATAAATTTTGGGCACTTTTTTGTTGGGTATTTAAAAGATCTCTTTGCTCGTCGGTTAACGAACTATCGCGTAGCAATACCTCACCCATACCCAAAATGCCGTTCATAGGGGTACGTAATTCATGGCTCATATTTGCTAAAAACTGCGATTTAGCCACGTTTGCTAAGTTAGCATGGCTTACTGCTTGTTTAAGTTTGTTAGTTTGCTCTGCCACTTTTTTTTCTAACTGTTGGTTAAACTCACTTAACTGCTTGTTTAAATCTTGGTTTTTTACATTAGAGGTTTGCAGATTTTCTATAGAATTATTTAATGCATTTGCCAGCATTTCAAACTGCTGTTGAAGTTGCAGTACTTCTTGCCAACTTGAGTCAGTACTAAATGTATGTTTTTTTGTTTTATCAAAGCTTTGCATTAAATTAGTTAAACCGCTTATAGGTTGAACTAATAAGTTTGCTAGCTGATGTATAAACAGCACCACCATTAAAATTAATATTGCGCTAAGAAGAAAAGTAGGTAACCACGTTTTAGCCACTGCCATGCTTAAATGTTTGCGGTTATAAAAGGTGATAACTTGCCATTTACTCTGCGGACTTACATATTTAGAACTATGGTAAACCTCGTTATTATTGGAACGAAATAAATTTTTATCGCCCATATTTCGTGTATTAAAACCACCTTCGTTAAAGTCGGTTAATATTTTAAACTGCTCAAGCGAGCTAAAAACCACTTTTTGTTGATCATCTAATACAATTAATTCACCGGTATATTCAAATAAATTAGGAATAAACTGCTCTAATCGTCCAAGCTTTAATGAGCCTTCAACTACACCGTAAAACTCACCATCACGGTATATTGGGGCAGAAAGAGCAACAATGGCTTCATTGCCAAGCCCTCGGCCTTGAAATACGCCACTACTATAGCCAAGAGGATATTGCTCAGCCAGCGTAAAGTACTCCCGATCAGTTATGTAGCGCTGCGCCTCACTCAGTCCTGTTACTAAATCACTAGGCACGCTCATTTCAACCAAACCGCTTGTGTTTGCGTACAAGCTGGTAGTAAACCCAGGAAATAACAGCATGAGCCGCTCAAGCTGCAGCGCTGTTGAACCTCCAGTTCCTATAACATCACTACTCATTACAATAGCGTTTTTGTGAAATACTAAATAATCGTTTAATTGCGTGCTAATCGACTCAGCTTTTTCTTCAAGCTGCGCGTTTACCTCATATTCTAAACGTGAATGGTGATCGTTCACTAAAATTACACTAGTAAGCAATACAACCAATATAATAATTACGCTTACTACATAACTAAGAATACGCGCAAGTGGTCTGCCCTGATACGCACGGCTAGCATGGGGTACAAACACACTAAATAAATCGACCAACGCCAAGCTTATTAGCGCATTTATAAGGTATTTACATATTGCAACGATGAGGGTTAACGAAGGTAGGTCTATTATAATTTGACCAATAAACCACACGATGGGAAGGCCAATTAAAAGCCAAAATACAGTACCCAGAGGAAGTATTGGTTTAGAGCGGCGTAAGCCAAAAAAGCTCGAGTAAATATACAATGCTTGGCCAACAATGGCCCCACCTATACAACAAAAAGCCAGAGACAATCGCGAGGCTCAAACAAGCATACCGAAGCCCAATAAACACTAAGCTACATAATACAAATACTTGTCCGAATAAAAACTCAGAGCTGTCGAAAAAATATAACGGTGAGAGATTTACTACGCCGCCTAACAGACCTAGTAAAACAGCGAGTATCCACTTACTTCTTTGAGGCATTACATCAACCTTTGACACCGAATACTAATGTTATTAAAAGCATGATCGCTCTACGCTTAGTGAATCACTCATTTAAAACAATTGGTATAATTAAAATGCTGTATTAACATTTATATAATGTTTACATTATTGCGTACAAGTTAAATGCTGTCTAGCGACAAAGATGGGACGAATATCGGCAGTAAACTAAATTTTATAGTTAGTAATAATTTAATCTTGGGATTTTAATTAGGTAATATCAAAGAAGAGTTTATAACACCCAAATGAGGAATTTGGGTGGCAGTCTTACCAGCCACATCTCGGCACACACGTCACAAACTGTGGCTGCTCCCTTCCGGGCCTGACCAGGTTCGCCTGCTAGTGTTGCGAGAGGACCAATAAGACTACCATTGAGGGCCTTGGTTGGCGCGGGAAGGATTATCTCTACTTTTGCTCTGTTATTCAAGGGATAATCTAAAAAGAAAGTGCGATTGCATACTTCATATACAATCGCGGCGTATTTAGCTGTTTTAGTGCGTATTAATTGCTCTCTAACTGCGCTTTTATATTACGAAGTGCTGCTTTTACCTTTTTCATGTTTTCTGGGCCCATGCGTAAAAGCTGTTTTTGTGCATCAGGAAGCTGTTCCCATTCAGAGAATGCATATTGATACGTTACTGAATCACGAAGTAACGGTAGGTCACCTTCTGGCTCTGGTGTATCAAGTAATAAATCGATTGCATCGGTTAGCGTTTGATTAAACTCGTCATCGCCGTAACCAATTTCACTGTATGCATTATTAATAAGTGGCTTATATTCTTCGTACATACGAACGGCTTGCGCTGCACTCATACTGGTAAATATTTTTACATACGGTGTGTAACGCTCATAGCTATTAGGGTTAATTGTTAAAATATCACCTTCATTTACGCTAAACGTTTCTTCTGGTTGAACAACAGGCGTGTGTTTTTTAGCTACTTTACCCTTAGCTAGGTTATCTACAAATACAACACCACGGCGAATTACGTCGTCGGTTACCATTAAGCTCATTACTGAATCACTTAGGTACTCGTCCATTTTAGCAACTACAACTGCATCGCTTTCATTAAGCGTTGGTAATGGTTTTACTTCAGGCACAGGCTCACTTGGGCTTTGTGCTGGCACTTCAAGCTCTGCTGGCCTTTCTGGCATAACTGATGGCGCGTTAACTACGGGATCGTTTTCAGGTTTAAGCTCCATCATTGGTTGCTCTTTTGGTGCTTGCTCTACCTCTGTGCGTGTTTGTGGCTCGTCACTTGGTTTTAATAGTACAAACGCGGCTGCGCACACAACTATTATTAAAATAATAACGGCGAAAAGAAAATTGTTATTAGGCGGACGTTTTTGAACATCTGACGCTTCTGGTTTATCTGACATACAAACTCCATAAAAATTAAAAGTGCGATATCACTCAGAGTACTCTGAATGGAAAAAATTCATTATGAGTAGTAACTATAAATACATAACTATTTTAGCTTACAAATATAAACATAAGCTTACTGTACTTACTATTACTCAGTTATCCTTTGATTCTTCTAGCTTAAAGACTTACAGTTAATAAATAAAGTAAAGACGTTGAACAGTTTAAACACCAATATGAAAATCAAGCAAGTCGATCCAGAAAAACCAAAAATAGCCCTATTATTAACGGGCGGTGGCGCACGAGCTGCTTATCAAGTGGGTGTACTTAAAGCGCTCGCTCATAGCATGCCGCGTACAGCTCCATTACCGTTTAGAGTAATAAATGGCACCTCTGCTGGGGCTATTAACTCTGCGGCTTTAGCATGTTACGCCTCTTGTGCACATTTAGCTGTACGAAAACTTGAATCAGTTTGGAAAAACTTTTCGACCTCTATGGTTTATAAAAGTGACTTTTTAAGTGTATTTGGTCATATTGCGCGTAATATTTTAACGAGCTTTCAGTCAGAGCATATTAATCACCCACCAGCGAGTTTGCTAAATAATCGCCCTCTACGTGGTTTGCTCAATGAGATTTTAGACTTACACCGGATAGAGCGTAACTTACACCGAAATTATTTAGATGCGCTTTCAATTACGGCCTCTAGTTATACCACGGGCGACTCTGTTGCGTTTTTTCAATCAAATACACAAACACCATGGCAACGCGCTAAACGCGAAGGCCAAGCCACGCGTATTAACGTTGAGCATTTAATGGCGTCGAGTGCGATTCCTATGGTGTTTCCAAGTGTAAATATTTATAACCATTATTTTGGTGATGGCTCTATACATCAGCTTTCGCCGCTCAGCCCATCAATTCATTTAGGGGCTGAAAAAATATTTATTATTGGGGTCGACCAACCTAAAGAGCTTCACCCACCGGGTTACTCCCCTCATTACCCTGGCTTATCGGCTGTTGCAGGGCATTTGCTTGATAGCGTATTTACCGACACAATGCAGTCTGATTTGGAGCGTTTGGAACGTGTTAATCGCACTTTAGGGCTATTACCAGCACGCGATAAACACCAAGAGCTAAAACAAATTGATACCTTTGTTATTAACCCGTCGCAAAACTTTAATGCTATTGCTGCGCAGTATTACGACGATATGCCGTGGGCGATTAAAGTATTGCTGCGTACAATCGGTGTTAAAAAACATTCGCAATCGAGTTTAACCAGTTACCTATTGTTTGAAAAACGCTACACCCAGCATCTAATGCAAATTGGCTATGAAGATGGCATGGCGCAGTTACCTAAAATGCGTGAGTTTTTAGAGTTAGATTAAGCCCAAACAGGCACGTTATTCTATTCCGTCGAGCAGGTAGTGCTCTACCCGCTCTACTCGCCTTGGTTTACCTTGTAGTACTAAAACGTCGTTAGCTAACAAGGTTGTTTGCGCTGATGGCGTGTCTATTTCGGCTCCTTCTCTGCGAAGTGCTTTTATCAGTACTCGCCGCTTTTCTAAATTAAGATCTTCAATTGTTTTACTCACGGCATAAGCTTGCTGAGGTAGCGCAACAACGTGTAAATATTCTAATCGGTCAGTTGAGGCATCTTCGCTATCTTTAAAATACCCTGCATAAAAGCTTTGCATTAGCGGGTAACGGTTTCGACGCTCTTTACTTACTCGGCGCACAATACGTGTCATGGGTACGCCCGACATAGACAACACATGCGACACGAGCATTAAGCTCGCCTCTAACGACTCGGGCACTACTTCGGTTACACCAAGCGCTTTTAAATAATCGAGCTGGCTGTCGTCACGAGTTCTAATAAGTATTTTAACGTTAGGTGCTATTTGTTTTATGGCATCGATAACAACTTGCGCATGATCAAACTCAGTAAAAGTAATAATAACCAGCCGAGCTCGCTCTACTCCTGCGCATTTTAAAATATCTTTTTGCTTAACATAGCCAAATATTACAGGTTCACCCGCCGCTTTTCCTTCTTGTACAAGTATTGGGTTACTTTCAATGGCAACGTAATCTATTGCTTCGGGCTTTAAAAAGCGCGCTATAGTTTGTCCAACACGCGAAAAACCACAAATAACAACATGGTCACTGTAAAGCGTACTGCTTTGTGGCTCTGCTTCTAATGCTAAACTTGGACGATCGAGTATGCCCAAACGATTTAAAATAAACGGCGTCTTATCAATTAAAAATGGTGTAAACGCCATTGAAAGCACACCCAACGCAATTAAAAATGAGGCTTGCTCTGAGTTTAATAACTGATGCTGCCCAGCAAGTGCAATAAGTACAAAACCAAACTCCCCCATTTGCCACAGCATGATGCCACAGGCGAGTGAATCTTGGTTTCGTTCATGCATTAGCCGCGCACTAAGTGCGACCACTGTAATTTTTAATACGAGTAACCCAAGCAATGCGCCAACAATTATTACTATATGCGCCAGTACAAATAAAATATCTAACTGCATACCCACAGTTACAAAAAACAGCCCCATTAATATATCGCGAAATGGTCGTATATCGGCCTCTAACTGGTGCCTGTAATGGCTCTCACCTAACATCATTCCCGCTAAAAAAGCGCCCAATGCCATAGACAAGCCAAACATATACGTTAAAAAGCCTGCAAATAGCGCTACTAATATGGTGGTAAGTACAAACAATTCATCGGTTCGTACTTGCGCTATTTCTTTAAAAACAATGGGCAATACCCATTTACCTATGGCCCAAAGTAGCACACATACAAATGCCCCCTTGCTTAGGGCAAAGGCTAAAGCCCAACCAATGCTTTGAGAGTCGCTTGATGCAAATAAAGGGAGTATTATTAATAGAGGAACAACAGCAATATCTTGAAAAAGTAATACACCAACTGCCAATTGCCCGCGGCGCTGATTAAGCTCACCAGTTTCTTTTAATAACTTAACCACTACAGCCGTTGAAGAAAGCGCCATAATTGTGCCAATGGTAAAACTGGTGAGTAAGGAAAAGTCTAAACAATATAAAATAATAATGAAGAGTAAACTGGTTATACCTACTTGCAGCGAGCCCAATCCAAATACTAGGTTTCGCATTGCCATTAGCCGCGAAATAGAAAACTCTAATCCTAAACTAAATAACAAAAACACAATTCCAAGCTCTGCTACAAACTCTATTTCGTGAGATTGTGCCAGCCAGCCAATGCCATGGCTACCGGCTAAAACCCCAGTTGCTAGGTACGCTAAAATAGGCGGCAAGCCAATGCGTTTAAAAAACCACACAAAAAGAACTGCCGCTACTAATAAGCCAAAAATTTGAGCATTAATACTTTGCAAATGCAGCCTCGCGTTTAAATTAAACTAGTAGCTTGTAAGTAAATATAACAACCATCTGTTTTTCATGCAATTTTAAAATATGGCACAAAAATCGCTTAGTTACTGCAAAGCAACACCCTCGGGGGAGATTTTAGTGGAAAACGTCCATATTTTGACGCAGCGCGTGTCTGGTCACGGTGATTTTTTGCCGTTTTCGGCAGAACATACACAAATAAACGAGTCTGCGGCAACGCATGATCTTGTTACAGAGCTACAAACAAGCCTAGTTATAGAAGATGTTTTAGCTATATATGCAAAATTTGCAAAACAATTGCTAAATTTTTCTGGATTACAGTTCCAATCAACTTTAGGTACAGCTCAAACGTCAGATAGCAATACCGGTAATACTCCATATATCTTTGATCTATCTATTGAGAAAGATCATTTAGGCCAGCTAATTTATTTTAGTAAATTCCCGCTTTGCCAAGCAATTGAGAAAAAACTACATACTTTGCATACTGCGTTGGTTTATCCACTTCGTAATGCGATGATGTATAGCCGCGTACTAAAACTTGCCACAAAAGATGCATTAACAGGTTTAAACAACCGTAGTCAATTTAATGACTTTTTGTTGCAAAAGCTTGAAAACTGTCGCCGTTACCAGCGCCCATTTAGCTTAATGCTGCTTGATTTGGATAACTTTAAACAAGTAAACGACAACTTTGGTCATAAAATTGGTGACGATACACTTAAAGAATTTTCAAAAGTACTGTGTAGCAGCATACGCGGTACTGATTCGGTATTTAGATTTGGTGGTGATGAGTTTGCTCTACTCATTGAAGACCCTGAGTTTACAACTAACAAGGTCGTTGCTGAGCGCATAATGTGCTTAGTCAGAAAATCGCCATTAATGTCTAAATACAAAGTAACAACCAGCGTTGGTTTTACTTTAGCTAACAGCCAAGATAGCGAAATCGAAATTTTTGCTCGAGCCGATAAAGGTTTGTACAAAGCAAAAGCATCTGGCAGAAACTGCGCAAAAGCTTATTAATATTTGCTTAAATTAATTAAATAAAAAGCCTAGCTTCCCCCGCTAGGCTTTTTTATTGCTAAAACTCCAATACTAAGGTTTTGCACTCACCAATTTATAAATAAACAAAGCAGCACAAAAGCCAAAAAAGAATCCACTAATTAAATTAAGTAATGCGGTAATAGTAGCAAGTGGTGTAAATAATACTAAAAGTAGTGGGAGGCTCACGCCTAAAATAAAAAACAATCCCCCCTTACCTAACCAGTAAGCTAATAAAAGTGCTGCAGATACAACCCCACCCACTACTGCATAGCCTAACGTTACAATATTTAACTCAAGTAAAACATTAGCGATAACAGCAATAAGCGCTGTAATTAGCATACCCATTGGCGCTTTAGTCACTAACGACAAACCAACATGCGGCTGCTTACTCATTTATTTACACTCCCAAAAAATACCATTTTCATCAACATGCTTAGCACTTACAAAATAACCAACCACTTGCACTAATTCATCATTATAAAAAATAAGCGGCACACTGGCGCGCAGCCAAGGCGCTATTTTTGCATCTTTAAACCAATGTTTTACGGTATTGCTACCCGGCTTTTTAAGTGGTTTTATACGTGCGCTATTACAGTTAAAGCGCACTGTTACTTGTTCGTTTTTGTTTGGAGGCCTTACTCCGCAGCCATTGAATTTAATTAGTAAACGCCCGTCTGCAAGTTTTAACTCTGAATGATTGAGCTTAGTATAATTAAGCTCAGCATCTGTTAATACTTCACTTGGTGTTACAAAGTACAAATAACCTTGATGGCGGCGTATTTGCCCATAAGTTAAATCAATAAGCATTTGCGCATCATTTTTTGCATTAACTGCTTGATTAATAATTTGTTCAAGTTGCTTTTGCGATGGCATCACTTGCGTAAATAGTGCAAGCCACGCACGTACTATATTTGCAATACGCGCTGCACTGTATTCGCTTACTTGATTAACGCACAGTGCTTGATACTCGTTAATACACTTATTTAAATCGAGCTGTGTATATTCATCAAGTAGTGTTTGCTGTTGCTGTAGCAACTCAATACTTCGTGCAGTGCATTGTTCAAACCCATTAAAGCGCTCAGCTAAAACAGGGACTATTTTTGAGCGTAAAAAGTTACGATCAAAACTTTCATCTGTATTAGAGTCATCGGTTATGTGGTTAATGCTAAACTGCGCTGCAAAGGCTTCTATATCGCTGCGCGCTACATTTAACAACGGCCTAAAACATACGCGACCACTTTGAAGTAAACGCGCTTGGTGCATTGCGCCAAGCCCTTTTAAACCCGAACCTCGCTTTAAGCGCAGTAAAAATGTTTCTACTTGGTCGTTTAAATGCTGGCCCAGTAATATAATACTGCCCTTTGGGCTTAGCTCATCAAGTACTTTGTAACGGGCGTCGCGTGCTTGGGCTTCAAGGCTTGTGCGCGACTGCTGCTCAATAACTACTTTCGCGGCTTCAAAGGACACATTAAGCTCTCTGCACAAATTTTGGCAAAAATGTTGCCAGTCATCAGCATACTGGCTCAAACCATGGTGAACATAGATAGCCGATACATTAATTGCAGGGTTATCTGTTTTTAAAATACGCATTAAATGCAGTAACACCACAGAATCAACGCCACCAGAAAGCGCCACTGTAAAAGCGGTATTACCTTGCTCAATATAGCTATTTAGCGATTTTTTTAATTGCTGATAAATTGCTGATGTATGCATATGGGCGCACTTTAATATGAAAACTCTGAACATTTTAAAGCAAAAAAGCCGCATAAGCGGCTTTTTTTTAACATTTAATGTATTTAGCAATAACCAAACGACATTAAACGTTTGTAACGTTGATCAAGCATTTCTTCAAGCGTAAGCGCTTGTAGGTCTGCTAAGTCACGTTTAAGGCGTTCTTTTAAGTTACGTGCCATACCATCGTAATTGCGGTGTGCGCCACCTAGAGGTTCATCAATTAAGTTACTGATTAAGTCTAGCTCTTTAACACGCTCTGCAGTTACACCCATTGCTTCTGCTGCAAGTGGTGCTTTGTCGGCGCTTTTCCAAAGAATAGACGCACAACCTTCAGGCGAAATTACAGAGTAAGTACTGTATTGCAACATGTTAACTCTGTCGCCAACACCAATCGCTAATGCACCACCTGAACCGCCTTCGCCAATAACTGTACATATTGTCGGCACTTTAAGTGTCGCCATTACTTTTAAGTTACGCGCGATTGCTTCAGATTGACCACGCTCTTCAGCGCCAACACCTGGGTATGCACCCGGCGTGTCGATAAAGGTCATAATTGGCATTTTAAAACGCTCAGCCATTTCCATTAAGCGTAATGCTTTACGGTAACCTTCTGGCTTTGGCATACCAAAGTTGCGTTTAATTTTTTCAGCAGTATCACGGCCTTTTTGTTGGCCAATAACCATTACTGGTTCGCCATCTAAACGCGCAACGCCACCTAAAATAGCCGGATCGTTAGCAAATGTACGATCGCCAGAAAACTCGTCAAATTCCGTGAAAATGCGCTCGATATAATCTCGAGTGTAAGGACGCAACGGATGACGTGCTAACTGTGATACTTGCCAGGCGCCTAAATTAGAAAAAATCTCCTGTTTTTGCTTGGCGCTTTTTTCTTTTAATTTGCTGACTTCCTCTTCTAACTCAAGGTCTAATTCGCCAGCGCGGCTTATATTTTGTAATTCTTCAATTTTTGCTTCTAATTCTGCAATTGGAAGCTCAAAATCAAGATAATTGAGGCTCATGCTCTAAACTACCTAATTAGTTAAATTCTAGTTCTACGTCTTGCGCCGCCATGAGTGATAACTTATGAATTAAGTCGTCGCTCGGCGTAACACACCATTCGATCCCAAGAGTTAATTGCGCCAACGCATCTGGACGTTGGTAATAAACCTTGATCGGACACGTTCCCATTTTATAGGGTTCGAGTACTTTTTGTAATTTATCGAAGAAACCTGCCTCGACTTGCACCATGTTCAGCGTCATTTTAATCGCTTTAATGCGTTTTTCACGCGCTTGAGCAATGGTGTTTATTTCTCTGGCGGTCATTGTAATACCACCGGAGAAGTTATCAAAGCTGACCTGTCCAGATATTACCAAGATATTGTTAACTTGGAGCATATCTTGGTACTTTTCAAACTCGTCTGAATACAAGCGTACATCAATCCGTGCACTCTTGTCATCTAAAGTTACTAAGGCCCAACGATTTCCTTTTTTATTAATTAATACCCTAGAGGCAATCACTAAACCAGCAGCGGTTGCAAATACATCACGGTTAGTTGGCTGTAAATCAACTATTTTTCCGCTTGTGTAATGCTTAAGTTCGCGGCGGTACTGATTTATCGGATGCCCAGTTAAATAAAGGCCTAGCGTTTCTTTTTCGCCTTCTAACCACTCGTTATCGGTGAGTCCTGTGGCTTTAATAAAGGCTTGTTCAACCTCATCAGGCTCGGTGGCTAATAAACCAAACAAATCACTTTGCCCTAACAGCTCAGCTTTATTATGTTGGTCAGCCGCACGCATTGCATCCTTTAAGCTAGCTAGTAATGTAGCACGCCCAGGTTGTGTTTTTTCTGGCCCTAACTTATCAAGTGCACCTGAATAAATTAATTTTTCGGTTACGCGTTTATTTAAGCGTTTTAAGTCCACTCGGGCACAAAAATCAAATAAATCTTTAAACGGACCACCTTTAGCACGCGCTTCTAGTATTGCATCAACCGGTGCTTCACCCACGCCTTTAATTGCGCCAATGCCGTAAACAATTTCGCCTTGCAGGTTTACTGTAAACTTAAACTCGCCTGCATTTACGTCTGGCGGCAATAAGGTGAGCTTCATGTTTTCACATTCATCCACCAAAATAACTATTTTGTCGGTGTTATCCATATCGGCCGACATAACCGCAGCCATAAACTCTGCAGGATGATGCGTTTTCATCCACAGCGTTTGATACGATACTAATGCATATGCCGCTGAGTGAGATTTATTAAAACCATAACCTGCGAACTTTTCTACCAGATCGAAGATTTTTATCGCGAGTTCGCCGTCAATGCCGTTATTTCTTGCGCCATCTTCAAACGTTGAACGCTGCTTTGCCATTTCTTCGGGTTTTTTCTTACCCATTGCCCGGCGAAGCATATCGGCGCCGCCTAGCGTATAACCTGCTAGTACTTGCGCTATTTGCATTACTTGTTCTTGATACAAGATAATGCCGTACGTTGGCTCGAGTATTGGTTTTAAGCTTTCGTGCTGATATTGCGCATCTGGGTATGAGATTTCTTCGCGGCCCAGTTTTCGGTCGATAAAGTTATCTACCATGCCTGATTGCAGCGGACCCGGGCGGAACAAGGCCACCAATGCAATCATATCTTCAAAGCAATCGGGCTTTAAACGGCGTACTAAGTCTTTCATACCGCGCGATTCTAGCTGGAATACAGCGGTTGTTTCGGCGCGAAGTAGTAACTCAATACTTTTTTTATCATTCAGTGGGATGGTGTTTATATCAACGAGGTCTTTACCTTGGCGCTCCATGCGCACGTTGGTCATTTCGACCGCCCACTGCAATATTGTCAGTGTACGTAAACCCAAGAAATCGAACTTAACTAAGCCTGCAGTTTCTACGTCGTTTTTATCAAACTGTGTGACCGGAAACTTACCTTCGTCATCGCAATAAAGCGCGGCAAAGTCGGTAATAGTGGTTGGCGATATTACTACGCCACCCGCATGTTTACCGGCGTTACGTGTACACCCTTCTAGAATGCGACACATATCGATTAAATCTTTTACTTCATTGTCGCCATCGTAAGCTTCTTGCAAGCGCGGTTCTATATCAAACGCTTTAGCAAGTGTCATCCCAGGATCGCCTGGAATCATTTTAGAAATACGATCGACAAACCCGTAAGGATGCCCAAGCACTCGCCCTACATCGCGTATTACCGCTTTTGCAGCCATGGTGCCAAAGGTAATAATTTGCGATACCGCATTACGCCCATACAAAGCCGACACGTGATCAATTACTTCGTCACGTCTGTCCATACAAAAATCGACGTCGAAATCGGGCATTGATACACGTTCAGGATTCAAAAATCGTTCAAACAGCAAATCGAATTCTAGCGGATCCAAGTCAGTAATTTTAAGTGCGTAAGCAACTAACGAACCTGCACCTGAACCACGACCAGGTCCAACAGGAATATTGTTATCTTTACTCCACTGAATAAACTCCATTACGATTAAGAAGTAACCCGGGAATCCCATTTGGTTAATTACGCCAAGCTCTATATCGAGTCGCTCATCGTATTCAACACGTTTTACTTTTCGATCTTCTTCATCGGGGAATAAAAACTGTAGTCGCTCTTCAAGACCGTCTTCTGATACTTTAACTAAAAACTCATCAATCTTAAGTGAGCCAGTTGGGTAATCAGGTAAAAAGTAAGTCCCTAGCTGAACCGTTACATTACAACGTTTAGCTATTTCTACCGTGTTTTGTAGCGCTTCTGGAATATCGCTAAACAACTCAGCCATCTGCTCTGATGTTTTTAGGTATTGTTCTTCAGAGAACCGTTTAGGCCTGCGTTTGTCATCCAGCGTGTAACCGTCAAAAATGGCAACACGAATTTCGTGCGCTTCAAAGTTTTCAGGCTTTAAAAACACTACTTCATTGGTCGCTACAACAGGTAACTGCTCTTTGGTAGCAAGCTCTACCGCCATGTGTAAGTAGTCTTCTTCAAGCGGTCGATTGGTGCGAACAAGCTCAAGATAGTAGTTATCGCTAAAATGCTGCTTATAAAAGCTAACTACCGATTCAATTACACTTGGATTATTTTTTAATAACGCTTTACCTAAGTCACCATCTTTAGCGCCCGAGAGAATAATTAAGCCGGTTTTATGTTCCACCAGCCATTCTCGATCAATCACTGGGCGATGAAACACATGCCCACGTTGATACGCTTTAGATATTAATAAGGTAATATTTTTATAGCCGTCGTTGTCTTTGGCTAATATGGTTAAGCGGCTTGGCTCGTCAGGAAATTCTGGGCTACGAACCCAAAAGTCAGCACCCACAATCGGTTTAATGCCGGCGTTATGCGTTGCGCCATAAAAGCGCACTAAACCACAAAAGTTCATTTGGTCGGTAATCGCAATTGCAGGCATTTGCAGCTCTTGCGCTTTTGCGACTATTGGCTTTGTTTTAGCTAGGCCATCAACCATCGAAAAGTCTGAATGAACTCTTAAATGAACAAAATCAGGAGCAGCCATGCTTAGCCCTCACCATTGGCTTGCGCCAAAACGCGCTGAACAGGTTTAAAGCTTTTACGATGCTCGTCAATCGCGCCGTACTGCTCAAGCGCTGCAAAGTGCGCTTTAGTCGGGTACCCTTTATGCCCTGCAAAGCCGTACTCAGGATGGCGTTTATCAAGTTCAATCATTTCATCATCGCGCGCTACTTTAGCTAAAATAGACGCCGCTGAAATTTCAGCTACTAAGCTATCGCCTTTAACAACGGCTTGCGCGGGCATAGTTAGTTTTGGTAAGCGGTTACCATCTATAAATACAAATTCTGGTTGTGTGCTTAACGCCTCTACTGCGCGGGTCATGGCAAGCATAGTTGCGTGCAGAATATTTAATTCATCAATCTCTGTTGGATTGCAGCGCCCATACGCGTAACACAATGCTTTTTCTTTTATTTCAATCGCAAGTGCTTGGCGTTTTTTATCTGTTAATTTTTTAGAATCGGCTAAGCCTGCAATAGGTTTTGAAGGGTCTAAAATAACGGCGGCAGTAACTACGTCGCCAACAAGTGGGCCGCGACCTACTTCATCTACACCGGCAATTAAGGCTACGTTGGGTCTATCAATTTGCATGTATTAACTCCGCCACAGCATTTGCTGCTTGTTCGCTGGCATTTAATCTAATTTTTTCGTGAATAGCTAAAAAGCGTGCTTTTAACTCAATGTTATCGGTATTAAGCATCGGGGTAAGCGCATTGGTTAAATTAGCCACGTTACACTCGCTTTGTAAAAACTCAGGGACTAACTCTTCGTCGGCTAATAAATTAGGCAGCGAAAAGTACTTTATATTAAACGTAAATAAGGTTTTAAAAATCCAATAGCTCAACGGCTTTATTTTATAACCCACTACCATTGGCTTTTTATATAGCATGCCTTCAAGAGTGGCAGTCCCCGACGCTAATAAAATAGCATCAGCAGCTTGCATCGCTAATTTTGATTGCCCATCAAGCAGGTTAACATTAAGGTTTGGCGCGGTAGCGTTTAATATATCAGTAAACTGCGCTTTGCGTTTTTCGTTAACCAATGGCACCACAATTTTAAGATTGGGGTTTTTAGCTTGCAACTCTGCAGCTGTTTTAATATAAGTTTCGCTTAGTAAGCCAACTTCAGAGCCTCTACTACCTGGTAGTAACGCCAGTACTTTGTCATCAAGGCTTAAGCCGAGTTCTGCACGTGCTTTACTATCGTCGTGCTCAAGCGCTATATCGTCAGCCAAAGTATGCCCTACAAATGTACATGGCACTTGGTGTTTATCGTAAAATTCTTTCTCAAATGGTAATAACGCCAACACTAAGTTAGTCGCTGCACTTATTGTATGTATACGCTTTTCGCGCCACGCCCAAACAGACGGACTTACATATTGTACTGTTTTAATGCCCGCATCTTTAAGTGGCTTTTCAACGCGTAAGTTAAAATCGGGTGCGTCTATACCTATAAATACATCAGGTGGATTATCTACAAAATGCTGCACGAGTTGTTTACGTATTTTAAGCAACCGCGGTAAACGCCCAAGTACCTCAACAAGCCCCATTACCGAAAGCTCATCCATGTCGTAAAGTGTTTTACAGCCTTGCGCTTGCATTTTAGGCCCTGCTATCCCTTCAAAAATAGCATCCGGGAAGTGCTTTTTAAGGGCTTTAATTAAGCCTTCGCCTAAAATATCGCCCGACAGTTCACCTGCCACAATACCAATTCGTAGTTGTTTTTTATCTTTATTCATTTGATTTTATTTCACAAGTAAACCAGGCGTTCATGAGGATTAGTTTACCGTGTTTTACTGTTTGGTTAAACGCTTTAAATAACTGGTTTTTTATCACCTAAGTTAAGGCTTTATGTTGTTTGTTTTTAATACTGATGTAGCATAGGAAATATATTAAGTTTTACTAATATGTATGTTGACAAAAATTGCACAAAAGTAAATACTATTACAAACTTTCAGTAATTACTGAAAGTTCATTAAAGCTTAACTTTGCCAATTAAATGTTGCCCTGTTAATCCGTCACTCTCAAGGAGCCAATAATGATAGATGAAACCTTTGTGGATCTATCGCGATTACAGTTTGCTGTTACCGCTCTCTTTCATTTCTTATTCGTACCGTTAACAATAGGTATGACCTGGATTTTAGTTATTATGGAATCGGTTTATGTAATGACCGGTCGCGAAATTTATCGTGATATGACTAAGTTTTGGGGAAAATTGTTTGGTATTAACTTTGCAATTGGTGTGGCCACAGGCCTTACCATGGAGTTTGAGTTTGGTACTAACTGGTCTTATTACTCGCATTACGTAGGTGATGTTTTTGGGGCTCCCCTTGCTATTGAAGGTTTAATGGCATTCTTTTTAGAATCGACCTTTGTTGGTATGTTCTTTTTAGGGTGGGACAGACTATCTAAACGCCAGCATTTAGGTGCAACCTTTTTAATGGCCATTGGTACTAACATGTCGGCGCTGTGGATTTTGATTGCCAACGGTTGGATGCAAAACCCGGTAGGTGCTGAGTTTAACTATCAAACTATGCGCATGGAAATGACCAGCTTTGCAGAGCTTGTGTTTAACCCTGTAGCACAAGTTAAGTTTATTCATACTGTATCGGCAGGTTATGTAGCTGCATCAATGTTTGTATTGGGTATAAGCAGTTGGTACATATTAAAAGGCCGCGACCTTGCATTTGCTAAGCGTTCGTTTTCGGTCGCTTCTGGTTTTGGTTTAGCGTCAATTTTATGTGTAATTTTACTCGGTGACGAATCAGGCTACGAAGTAGGCGAAGTTCAAAAAGTAAAACTGGCAACAATTGAAGCAGAATGGCATACAGAAGAAGCCCCTGCTGCGTTTACCGCATTTGGATTCCCTGATTCAGAAGAGCAAGTAACACATGCTGCGGTTAAAATACCTTACGCACTTGGATTAATTGCAACTCGCTCGCTCGATGAGCAAGTAACCGGTATTAACGACCTAGAAAAACAACACGAAGTACGAATCCGTAACGGTATGATAGCTTATAAATACCTTATGATGCTCCGAAATGGTGAAGACACGCCTGAAAATATAGCGACATTTAATACCCTAAAAGATGATTTAGGTTATGGCTTGCTACTTAAGCGCTACACACCTGATGTTGTAGATGCTACCGAAGATCAAATTCAAAAAGCCGTTAAAGACTCTTTCCCTAAAGTAGGCCCTATGTTTTGGTCATTTAGGATTATGGTTGCCTGTGGTGTAGCGATGCTTGGTGTATTTATATTGGCATTTTACTACAACGCACACCGCGTGATTGAGCAAAAGCGCTGGTTGTTATGGGCTGCTGTATTGAGCATTCCACTACCTTGGATAGCTATTGAATTTGGCTGGATAGTTGCTGAATATGGTCGCCAACCTTGGGCTATATCTGAAATACTGCCGACCTTTTTAGCCACGTCGTCACTAACAATAAACGACATTCTAATTAGCTTAACTGGATTTATTGTTTTCTACACTGGTTTAGCCATTGTTGAAGGCTGGCTGATGATCCGTTTTGTTAAGCAAGGGCCGAGCTCGCTGCATACAGGTAAATATCATTTTGAGTTACCAAACAAAGCTGAGCAAACTGAAGGAGAGCAATCATGATTTTTGATTATGAAACATTAAAAATGCTTTGGTGGTTGATCATTGGTGTGCTGCTTATTGGTTTTGCTATTACCGATGGCATGGATATGGGCGTTGCTATGTTGCTTCGCCTAGTTGGTAAAACAGATTCAGAGCGCCGTACAGTAATAAACACGATTGGTCCGCATTGGGATGGTAACCAAGTATGGTTTATAACCGCAGGCGGTGCGTTGTTTGCAGCGTGGCCTATGGTTTATGCCGCTGCATTTTCGGGCTTTTACTTTGCCATGATGCTAGTACTATTCGCTTTGTTTTTTAGACCACTTGGGTTTGATTACCGCAGCAAAGTAGATTCAAAACGCTGGCGCAACAATTGGGATTGGGGCTTGCTTGCAGGCAGCGCAATTCCGGCATTAGTTTTTGGTGTTGCATTTGGTAACTTATTTTTAGGCGTACCGTTTAATATTGATAACCTAATGCGTGTTAGCTACCAAGGCTCATTTTTTGGCTTGCTTAACCCATTTGGATTACTTGCTGGTTTGATTAGTATTACCATGTTAGTTGCTCATGCTGGTATGTGGTTACAACTTCGTACAGCAAGTGCAGTAGCAGAGCGTTCGGGTCAATATGGTCGCTACTCTCTAATTGCATTTATTGTATTATTTGCAGCTGCTGGTTTTTGGGTTGCTAATTTAACGGGTTACCAAATTGTATCTATGCCCGATACGCAAAGCCACGCAGACCCTTTAGCTAAAGTAGTAACAACAGCGCAAGGTGCATGGTTAAGTAATTACAGCGATCGTCCGTGGACAATGACCTTCCCTATTTTAGCGTTTGCAATGGCATTAAGTGCACTTATATTTTCTAAATTGAATAAGCCAGCACTTGGGCTTATTTCAACAAGCTTAATGTTAGTAGGTGTAATTATGACGGCAGGTGTTTCACTGTTCCCATTTATTATGCCATCAAGCAATAATCCTAATATTAGCTTAACAATTTGGGATGCGGTATCGAGCCATAGAACGCTCAATGTAATGTTTGTTGCAGTATCTATTTTTGTACCACTTATTTTAACCTACACCACATGGTGTTACGTAAAAATGTGGCGCAGAGTGACAGTTGAAGAAATTGAAAATAACACTCACGGTAGCTATTAAGGAGACTAAACTATGTGGTATTTCGCTTGGATTTTAGGTGTACTTTTGGCCTGTACCTTAGGTGTAATAAATGTAATGTGGTACGAGTTTCATCAAAATAAAAACAGCATTGCTGATGATGAACAACCTATGCATGATTTATTAAACGAGGCTAACTCGACTAAAGATGACGACTAACCCTCGACCAGATCGCGCGCAGCAGCAGTCACTGCGCGCTTTTTTAAAGTTACAAAGTAAACCCGCTGCAGTGTGGTTAAAGTTAAGCATTGCACTGGGTACTTTTAACGCATTACTAATGATTGCAGGCGCCTATTTACTTGCGCAAACTATTCACAATGTAATGTTTGAAGGCAGTAGTTTAAGCAGCGTTACATATTTACTGTGGCCGCTAGCTGGTATTATTTTACTACGTGCAATATTTTTAGCATTAAGCGAACGCTTGAGTGCATATGCTGCACTTAAAATAAAATCTGCTATGCGCCAAACACTTCTAAATAAGCTCAGCTTACTTGGGCCAAGCTATATAGAACAACACGGCCAAGGCGCTACACTCAATACCTTACATAATGGTGTAGAAGCTCTTCACGACTATTATGCTAAATACCTACCAGGTGCTGCTTACAGCGCGCTTATTCCGCTGGCAATATTGGTTGTTATTTTTCCGACAGATTACAAAGCTGGGCTGATATTTTTATTAACCGCCCCGCTCATTCCTTTTTTCATGATTTTAGTAGGCTCTAAAGCAGAGGCATTAAATCAAAAGCGTTGGAAACAACTTGCTGTACTGGGCAATTACTTTTTTGACCGCGTACAAGGTTTAACCCAACTCAAGCTATTTAATGCAACACGTACCGAGCTCAAACAAATAGCTAAAATTTCAGATGATTTTAGACACGCAACACTCGATGTTTTAAAAATCGCGTTTTTATCATCATTTGCACTTGAGTTTTTAGCCACCATTAGCGTGGCACTCGTTGCTGTTATTATTGGTTTTAGACTGTTTTTTGGTACTCTTGATTTTGCAACAGGCTTTGTGGTGCTACTTTTAGCGCCTGAATTTTATTTACCACTACGTCAATTGGGTAGCCATTACCATGCACGCTTACAGGGTATTAGTGCCGCCGCCGATATGGTTGCTATTTTAAACGCACCACTGCCAAGTGACGGAGCTGAGCCTGTAACTACAAGCACGTCTGAAAACAATTTAACTTTAAACACAATTAATTCAATAAGTATTACCGACCTTAATTTTATATACCCAGATAGTAACGAAGGGATTAAAAATATAAATTTAACACTGCCAAATAAAGGCTTAATTGCCGTTGTGGGCAGTAGTGGCTCAGGTAAGAGTACGTTGTTTGACTGCTTATTAGGGTTTCACCCTGAGGTGATAAACCACCTATCTATTAATGAGCAAAGCTTAAGTACAACCGATATTACTTACCTGCAAAATAACATTGCATGGATACCGCAAAAAGCAACGCTGTTTTACGACACCATTGCTGCCAACATTAAATTGGCCAAACCAAATGCCACTCAACAAGAGCTTGAGCATGCTGCAAAGCAAGCGGGTGTGCTTGAATTTATAAATACCCTACCCGATGGTTTTAACACATTAATAGGTGAGCAAGGCGAAGGGCTTTCTGGTGGCCAAAAGCAACGCATCGCACTGGCACGTGCATTTATAAAACAAGCGCCAGTCTTAGTGCTTGATGAGCCTACAGCGCATCTTGATAGCCAAACTGAGCAGCTTATTCAAGATGCCATTAATGAATACGCAAAAAATAACTTAGTGTTAGTCATTGCTCATAGACTCAATACCGTTAAACACGCCAGTAATATAATTGTTATGCACGATGGAAAAATAGCTGAGCAAGGACACTTTGAAACACTTGCAGCGCAAAATGGTGCATTTTCAAATTTACTCAAAACAGCTGAGCAAGGAGTAATGCATGACTAACTTTATTCGCTTATTAAAGCTTTGCGCTCCTCATTACAAAGCAATGCTACTAGGCACGTTTTTAGCGACGATTACGGTATTAGCCAATGTAGGTTTACTGGCTATATCTGGCTGGTTTTTAGCATCAATGGCCGCTGCAGGTATTGCCGGCGTGCAAATGAACTACTTTACTCCAGCAGGAACGATTCGATTTTTAGCAATTGTACGAACTGCGTCGCGCTATGGCGAGCGTTTGGTTACTCATAACGCCACGTTTTTATTACTAAGTGAAATACGCACGAATGTATTTGCAACGTTAAGTAAGCTTAACAATGTTGATTTAGCAATGAGCCGCAGCGCTGATTTAGTTAACCGATTACAAAACGATGTAGATGCTCTCGACAAGTTTTATTTAAACGTTTTACTTCCTATGCTGGTCGCTCTTTTAAGTGTGCCAATCATCATGCTGTTTATGTCGGCCTATAATGGTAACGTCGCCCTTATTTGCTTTACTGGCATTATACTTATTGGCGTAGTTATACCTGCCCTACTCAGCGCAAAGCTCACTAAAAACAGCCATAAAGAAACGCAGCTTAGTGCGCAACTTCGCTCTGAACTTTCAGATACACTTACAGGGCTAAGAGAGTTGAGTATTTATCAAGCTCGTTCGCAGCAGCTTAATAAGTGCGATGAATTAAGCGAGCAATACAATCATCAATTATTTATTCGCCACAAAGCACTGGCAAACTCAGATGGGTTGAGCTTGTTAGTTGTTCAATTAGCCATGCTTGCTAGCATAGTCACCATAGTCCCGTTGGTTTACGCCAATACTATGGTAAATGTAGAACTTGCTATGTTAAGCCTGTTTGTACTGGCAAGTTTTGAGAGTGTATTACTACTTCCTAATGCGTTTATTGAGCTTCCTAACGTTTTAAAAGCAGCAGAGCGGTTATTTACGCTTGAAGATAAAGCAGCTAACTCGCAAGATAAAAATGCAATTATAGAGACAAATGAAAGCTTTAGCGCGAAAAATAACACATTGGCACTTAACAATATTAGCTATCAATATGGTGAACAAACAGCACTAACTGATGTTAGCTTTGAGCTAATGCCTCAGCAAAAAGTAGCGATTGTTGGCAGAAGCGGCAGCGGTAAAACAACGCTTGTAAATTTACTGACTGGTTTATGGCCCTTGCAACAAGGTAGCATTACTCTAAATAATCAAAATAGTGTTGTTAACTTACATTCATTAAATAGCGATATACGCGCAAACGTTATAAATATACTCGCTCAGCAGCACCATATTTTTGATGGCACACTGAGTGAAAATTTACGCTATGCAGCGCCGAATGCTACTAAAGAGCAAATGATTGAAGCGCTCTCATTAGCGCAATTAAGCCCATGGTTTAATGAGCTAAAAGAAGGTTTAAAAACACGATTAGGTACTGGTGGACGTAACGTATCGCAAGGCCAATCTAGACGTATAGCCATTGCGCAAGCATTACTTAAAAACCCGGCTATTTTAGTCCTTGATGAACCAACAGAAGGCCTTGATAACCAATCTAAGCAAAGTGTAATGCAAGCAATTATGCATGTTATGAACAACGCGAGTGTGCTCACAATTACGCACGATCCTGCCCTACTTGCTCAAATGGATAATGTGGTATGGTTGGAAGGCGGTAAAGTAGTTGCACAAGGC
Organism: Pseudoalteromonas sp. Z1A8; assembly: GCF_011378855.1. Classification (GTDB taxonomy): domain Bacteria; phylum Pseudomonadota; class Gammaproteobacteria; order Enterobacterales; family Alteromonadaceae; genus Pseudoalteromonas. The sequence goes on from NZ_WTLB01000036.1 coordinate 25,246, forward strand.
TCTCACAAAGAGCTCAGTAGCGCTTATCCAGATTATGTGGCACTAACTACCCGGTTTTAATACCGTTACAGACACGTCAATAACGCCGACTTTAGGGTCGGCTATCTTTTTGAACATACTCTTTGATAAATCAATAATACGACCTCGCACATATGGGCCTCTATCGTTAATTCTTACCGTGACTGATTTGTTATTAGCGAGGTTGGTAACAATCACTTTAGTACCAAAATCAAATTCTAAATGGGCTGCTGTTGCAGCTTGTTGGCTAAAGCGCTCTCCGTTGGCGGTTGTTCTCCCGTGATATTTGTCAGCATAAAAAGATGCTTTACCAACTTGAGTAACTTCTCCAGTAGATGATTTAACAATAGGTTGGCTACTACAAGCGGCTAAAACTGAAGTAATAAAAAGAGTAAAAATTAACTTAGGTAAACGCATAGAATGGCTTTTATTATAAAAATTAGGCGCATACTAACTTGGGTAGCCTGAGTATTAACTGAATTAGCTTAAAAGCAGGACAATAAAAAACCACCTTCGATTTATCATCTAGGGTGGTTTTTTAATGCTTAAAGCAAAACGCGTGAATTATCTTACGATGCCGCGCTCTGAGCTTTTAACAAAGTCGACCATCAATTTCACAGCAGGATACTTTGCAGCATCTTCACTAAGCGACTCAATAGCTTCTTCAGCACCTAAGCTCTTACGGTAAAATGCTTTGTATGCACGGCGTACAGCCATAATTTCATCACTTTCGAAACCACGACGTTTCATGCCTTCTTTATTGATAGCCGCTGGGCCTGCTGGCATACCAATAGTAGTAACAAATGGCGGTACATCTTTGTTAACACCTGAATACATACCAATAAATGCATGGTCACCAATTTTACAAAACTGATGAACACCCGAATTACCACCTAAGATAACCCAGTCACCTACATGTACATGGCCGGCTACACTTGCGTTGTTAGCAAAAATCACGTTATCACCAATTACCGCGTCATGTGCAACGTGTGTATAAGCCATAAATAAATTATTACTACCAATTTTAGTAACGCCTTGATCTTGAATTGTTCCACGGTGAATTGTGGCACACTCACGGATAACGTTGTTATCACCCATGATCAATGTAGTTGGTTCGTTGTTGTATTTTTTGTCTTGGCAGGCTTCGCCTACAGACGCAAACTGAAAAATATGGTTGCCAGAACCGATTGTAGACGGTCCTTTAACAACAACGTGAGATTCAATAATACAGTTATCACCGATAACAACATCATTGCCAATATAACTATATGGACCAACTGAGACATTGTTGCCTAGTTTAGCGCCAGGTTCGATTATTGCTGTAGAATGGATCACTATTAAAACTCTCTTCTCGCACACATAATTTCGGCACTACATACTATTTTGCCGTCGACTCTAGCTTCTGCAGCAAACTTCCAAATGTTGCGACGTTCTTTTAAAAACTCAACATGAAGATGCATTGTATCGCCAGGAATTACAGGTTGTTTAAAACGTGCATTATCAACAGCTGCAAACAAATATAATTCGTTTTCGCTACGATTTTCTACTGTTTTAAAACCTAATAATCCTGTAGCTTGCGCCATTGATTCTAATATTAGCACACCAGGAAAAATTGGCTGATTTGGAAAGTGGCCAGTAAAAATTGGTTCATTTATAGAAACATTTTTAATAGCATGTAAAGATTTGCCAGGTGTAAAATCAATAACACGATCAATTAATAGCATCGGGTAGCGGTGCGGTAATAAAGCTAAAATTTCTTGAATATCAAGGCTATTTAATTCGTTTGCCAAAATAGCATCCTTATTAGTGTTCAACGTTGTGACTTAGCCAATGCTTCGAGCGCTTTAAGACGAGATTTCATGTCTGAAAGATTACGCAAGTGAGCTATTGATTTACGCCATTCTTTGTTAGTCGTATGGGGCATACCAGATGAGTATATACCTGGTTCGGTGATTGATTTTGTCACCATACTCATGCCGGTAATTATAACACCATCACATACAGACATGTGACCATTAATTGCAACCATGCCACCAATTTGACAGTTTTTGCCAATGGTAACGCTTCCTGCAAGTACAGTGCAGCCCGCAATTGCGGTGCCTGAATTAACTTCAACGTTGTGCGCTATTTGACACTGATTATCGATAATAACATTGCTATGAATAATGGTATTGTCCAGTGCGCCACGATCAATTGTGGTACTTGCACCTATTTCAACTTTATTACCTATGATCACAGAGCCAAGCTGGGGTATTTTTACCCACTGCCCGCGCTCGTTCGCATAACCAAACCCATCACTACCTACAACACTATTTGCTTGAAACAAACAATCTGAACCTATTTCAACATCGTGATAAATAGTCACACTAGGCCAAAGCTTAGTGCCAGAACCTATTTTAACACATTCGCCGATAAAACTGTTCGGACCAATTTGCGCGTTGTCACCAATCACTGCATTAGCTTCAATAACAACATTTGCACCAATAGCGGCGCTGTCACTAACAATCGCTGTTGGATGCACCGTAGCGCTTGGATGAATACCTGTAGATGCTGATCGTGGTGTCGTATCCATAAATTGAGCTAATTTTGCGTAACTTACATACGGATTAGCAACAATAACTTTGCTACCACTAAAGTACTGAGCATCGGCTTGGCTTACTATTACAGCGCTAGCTTGAGTAGTCTCAAGTTGCGTGCGATATTTTGAGTTCGCTAAAAATGCAATATGCCCAGAATGGGCATTTGCAAGTGTCGCTATTTTTTTTATTTCTAAAGCGCCATCACCCTGAAGTTCGGCGCCTAGAAGTTCCGCAATTTGCGAAAGCGTATAATTTTGCATAGAGTGATTATTTCTTACTAACAGCGGCTACAACTTTAGATGAAAGATCAGTTACTTCTTTAGGGTTAAAGTAAATTGTTGTGTCTTTTACTTTAACTTCGTCGAAGTCACCGTCTTTAGCAATCTCTTCAATCGTTTTGATGATTACACCTTGAACTTTAGCAAGCTCTTGGTTTTGACGTGCTTTAATTTCTTGCTCTAAAGGACGGCCTTGTTCAGCAAGATTTTTTTGCATGCCCTGAATTTTTTCACGTAATGTATCTTTTTGAGCTTGGCTCATAGTTGTACTTTCGCGTTTAAATTTTTCAGCTTCAAAACGAATATCGCCTTGTAACTTTTCAAGCTCTTGACGGCGCTCAGCAAACTCAGTTTGTAAAGACTGTTCAATTTTAGCCATTTGAGGTATTTGCTTGTAGATTTCTTGCATATCAACAATACCTACTTTATGTGCAAGTGCACTCGCAGAAGTACCCATCAATAACGTTGCTAGAACAGCTACTGCCGTTGATTTAAATAATTTAGTCATAAAAAACTCCTTTAAAAAGTGTTACTAATGTTAAAGCTGATGGTTTTCGTATCGTCATCTTCTTCTTTTTGCAATGGATACGCAAAACTGATCAGCATTGGACCCATTGGAGAGATCCACTGTAATGAGAGACCGGTTGACACCCTAAAGCGCATAGGGTCTGAATAGTCATCTAATTTAGCACGCTCATCAGGTGCTAAGTTTTGGAAACGGTCTACATTAAACTCTGTATCCCATACGTTTGCTGCATCAACAAAGAAGCTCGTACGTACAGAACTGGTATTTTCTTCGTCTAAGAATGGCGTAGGAACAATTAGCTCCATACCCGCTACTGCTTTAGCATTACCACCAATACGACCTTGTGGTATTAGAATATCAAAGTCTGATGCACCACCAATGCTACCGGTTGTAGTACCGTCTGCACCAGGCGTACCCGGAATAGACTGCGGTATACGCGATACAGCACGTGGTAAAATTGTATTACGGTCAAAGCCACGTAGTTCCATTTCTGTTATACGGAAGTACTCTTGGAACGGAAGTGTTTGCTCATACCCGTTTGTAGAACCATAACCATTACCATAACCAAGCGCCGCACGCGTTGAGAACACCCAGCGGTGATCGTTTGATATAGGCCAGTAAAAACGCGAATCGTAATTAAGTTTAAAATACTGAAGATCAGAGTTAGGCGTTGTTGCTGTTAAGTTTAGCGTTTGACGCGAACCCGCTGTAGGGAATAAACCACGGTTAACGGTAATACGCGACCAACCAACACTCAGCTCATACTTAGTAAAGTCAAAGCCAGCATCTGGGTTATCTGGATCTAAGAATGTTTCACGAAGTACACGCGTTTGCTCGTACTCAGCAATATCCGAAAGTTCTTCTTTAATCCAACGTGCGCCAAAGTTAACACGATTTACTGCATCAATTGGGAAGCCAATATTTGTGCCTAAACCATAACTTTTCGATTTATATTCAACAAGGCTAAATTTACTTGCATCGTAGTTTCTGTAAAAGATACTACTGCCCTGTGATACACCATCTGGCGTAAAATATGGGTCTGTGTACGATAAGCTTAAGCTTTCAGAACCTGTAGACGTATTAAGGTTTAAACCAATTTGGTTACCGGTGCCTAAAAAGTTAGATTCTGTTACACCAATATTAAACTGCAGACCTAAGTAAGAGCCATAAGCAAGGCCAGCATTAAAGCTACCCGCTGATTGCTCTTTTACAGTAAAGTCTACATCTACTTGGTCATCCACACCTGGAACAGGCACTACGTTAAAATCAACTTTTTCCATGTAAGGTAAGCGTTGAATTTGTAGTTTTGAACGCTCAAGGTTTTGATTAGATAACCATGCGCCTTCAAGTTGTGTCATTTCGCGGCGTAATACTTCATCAGCGGTGTTTTGGTTACCACCTACAATAATACGACGAACGTATACACGCTTACCTGGATTAACCGATAGTGTTAGTTGTACTTCTTGCTTTTCGTCGTCAATTTCTGGAATTGTACGCACTTCAGCATTCGCGTAACCAAAACGTGCTAGGTAGCTTTTAATAAATTCTTCAGATGACGTAACTACAGAGCCGTTATAAAGCTCACCTGCTCTAAGTGGGATAACACTTTTAATTAAGTCTTCACGGCCAAGCAAGTCACCAATAAAGTCAAAACCTTTAACTTTATATTTTACGCCTTCAGTTAAGTTAGCTGTAACGTAAACTGATTCACGTTCAGGGCTTACTGATACTTGTGTTGAATCGATATTAAAACGTAGGTAACCACGGTCTAAATAATAACTGCGAATTTTTTCTAAATCGCCTTCAATGGTTTGCTTTTGATAGCGATCGCTACCCATAAACTGCCACCAAGGTAAATCTTGCTGAGATTCAGCAAGCTTTAAAAGTTCTTCATTAGAAAAAAGTTCATTACCCACTAAGTTAATTTGGCGGATAGAAGCAGCATCACCTTCGTCAAACTCTAATTTAAGTTTAACGCGGTTACGTGGCAGCTTAGTAATACTGATATCTACTTTAGCGTTGTACTTACCAATACTGTGAAAAAACTCAACTAAACCTTTTTCGATATTATCGATTACGGTTTTATCAAGTGGTTCACCTTGGCGAATATCTTGCTGATCAAGAGACTCATTAAGCTGCTCGTCTTTAATGTCTTTATTGCCGTCAAACTCAATAAAGCTGATGGTAGGACGTTCCGTTACTTTAAAAATAACGTTGTTGCCATCACGAAGTGCTTTTATGTTGTCAAAGTGCCCAGAACGATAAAGTGACTTTATTGTTTTTGAAATCGTATAGTCATCAACATTATCGCCTACGTTAATAGGAATATGTGTAAGCGCTGCACCAAGTGCTACACGCTGTAAACCTTCAACTTTCAGGTCTTCAACAATAAAGGAGTTTTGGCCTAGGGCTGCAAAACTTGCACCCAATAAACTTGTTATTGCCAAATGTTTTTTTATAGCCATTTTATTATCTTTATCCTTTACAACTGTATTACCGCATAACACCCTACTAGTGGTGCTTTACAATCGTGTTCTAATTAGTAATTTGCCACGCTGTAACTACAAACGCGATACATCATTGAACAAAGCGAAACATGTTAGAAAAATGAGTAACAAGGCACCCACTTTAAAACCAAACTCTTGTGTCTTTTCAGAGACTGGCTTTTTGCGAAAAAGTTCAATTATGTAATACATTAAGTGTCCGCCATCAAGCACTGGTAAGGGTAATAAATTAAATACACCCAAGTTAACGCTTATTAAGGCTAAAAAGCTTAAAAAGGCCACTAACCCATAGCTTACGCTAGTTCCAGCGCCTACAGCAATGCCAACCGGACCACTTAAATTTTTAACCGAAACCTGGCCTGTAATTAAATTACCAATCATGTCAAAGCTGAGTGTAATTAAGCGCCACGTTTCTTTTGTGCCTCGCACAATACTATCGAGCGGGCCAAAATGCCTAGTCTCTACATAACCATCAGGCCATTGCTGTACAACGGGAGCCACACCTAAAAAGCCTTGCTCATTACCGTTATTATCAATGCGTCCTTTCGGAGTTACTATAATGGTTTGTATAGTATCTTGTCTTTTTACACTAAATTGTAAAGATTTGTTAGCTGATTGCGTAATAAGATTAACTAATTGCTGCCAATTGCTTATTGTTTCACCGTTTACAGCCAAAATTGTATCATTAACTTGTAAATTAGCGTGTTCTGCGGCGGAATCTTTAGTTACGGCGGCAATTGTTAAAGTGGCTTGAGGCCTAAATGGCACAATACCTAACGAGCTCAGTGGTGGTACGTCTCGCTGATCAAGTTTCCACCCTTCTAAATTAAGTGTTTTAGTGCGTGGTTGAAGGTTTTCATCACGTATAATAACTTCAACGCTTTGCTCGCCTAAGTTAGACATAAGTGCAAACGTGGCATCTTGCCATGTCGTTATATCGTCATCGCCAATTTTTATAATGTGTTGAGAAGGCATAATGCCTGCCTGCTCTGCACGGCTACCTTCGGTAATGCTTCCTACAACGGGTTTTACCGACTGCACACCCACCATATACATCACAGCAAGTGCAAAAATGGCAAACAAAAAGTTGGCCATTGGACCGGCTGCAACAATAGCAATACGTGCTTGAACAGATTTTGCGTTAAACGATAAATGACGTTGGTTTGCCGGCACGTCATCAACGCGCTCATCAAGCATTTTTACATAGCCGCCTAATGGAATAGCGGCAATCACGTATTCGGTATTATATTTGTCGTGCCATTTTAAAAGTGGTTTACCAAAACCAATTGAAAAACGCAGCACTTTAACGCCCATTTTACGTGCAACCCAAAAATGGCCGTATTCATGTATGGCCACTAAAATACCAAGCGCTAAAATAAATGAGCCAAGATTCCAAAAAAAATCAAACATATTAATGCGCCACTTTTGTTATAAACTCTGAAGCGCTAATACGCGCTAATTTATCGCACTCTAAAATTTCATCTAAACTTTGAACATTGGTGTAAGCCGCGGCTTCAAGCGTTTGTGCATTTATTTTGTATATATCGGTAAAGCCAATCCTACCTTTTAAAAATGCTTCTACGGCTATTTCATTTGCTGCGTTTACTGTTGTGGTAGCACCTTGCCCGGCACTACACGCATCAATCGCTAATTGTAGGTTTGGATAACGAGAAAAATCAGGTTTAGTAAACGAAAAGTCACAAATGTCAGAGAAGTTTAACGGTTTAACACCCGCGTTAATTCGCTCAGGATACGCAAGCGCATGGGCAATTGGCGTTCGCATGTCGGGGTTACCCATTTGCGCTAAAATAGAGCCATCGTGGTACTGTACCATTGAGTGAATAATACTTTGAGGATGAATAACCACATCAATATCGCTTGCATCACAATTAAATAACCACTTAGCTTCAATAAACTCTAAGCCTTTGTTCATCATAGTTGCAGAATCTACTGATATTTTTTGCCCCATAGACCAGTTAGGATGCGCTACGGCTTCACTTACGGTTACATCTTTTAACGTATTTATATCACGTGTTAAAAACGGGCCACCAGAGCCGGTAAGCAAAATTTTACTTACGCCATGTTGTTGCAGTTTTTGATCGCCTTTGGCATTTTGTAACGAAGAAGGTAGGCATTGAAAAATAGCATTATGTTCGCTATCAATTGGCAGCAAAGTGGCTTTATGTTGTTTAACTTTATCGATAAACAACTGACCCGACATCACTAAAGATTCTTTATTGGCTAGCAATACTTTTTTGCCGGCTTCTACTGCGCTGAGTGTTGGCAATAAACCTGCAGCGCCTACAATTGCAGACATAACAATATCAACATCGGGATGAGCACATAAATCGCTCATTGCTTGCTCGCCGTGCATAACAAGAGTTTGGCACTGCGTATTAGCTAAATGCGCAGATAACTGCTCTGCGGCCTGCTGGTTAGCCATAATCGCATAAAGCGGTTCATGTTCAATACACAACTCCGCCATTTTTTTTGCGTTTTGACCTGCTGCTAAAACAAAAACATCAAATAACTCTTTATTGCGCGATACAACATCAAGTGTGCTTAAACCAATTGAGCCTGTTGCGCCTAAAATAACCAGCAATTGCTTTTGACTCATAAACTAAGAGTCCACGCATAGCACATAACAAACATTGGAGCTGCAGCCGTTAAGCTGTCAATTCTATCTAAAATACCGCCGTGCCCAGGTAAACAACGGCCGCTATCTTTTAAGCCGGCTTCGCGTTTAAACATACTTTCAAGCAAATCACCCACCGCAGAAAACAACGCAATAAAGGCAGTCATTATCGCGTATATAGGCCAAACACCTAAATCAACATCGGTAAAGTGACAAAATGCTAATACAAAAATAATAGAAGCGACTACACCGCCCGCTAAACCTTCAATGGTTTTATTAGGACTCACTTTTGGCATAAGTTTATGTTTACCAAAACTCTTACCTGAAAAATAAGCTCCCACATCTGCACTCCACACAATGCCAAGCACAACTAAAATAAGTACTGAGCCAAAATGTGTTGATTCAGCATATTGCGCGCTACGTAGCGTATTTAGGGCAAGCCATAACGGCACAAGCGTGAGTAATCCTGCAATGCCGCGCATAACTAAACCTTCATTCCACGCTTTAGCCATTTCTGGGTAGCGCCAAATTAAATAGCTAGCAACAATCCACCAAGCAAATGAAAGCGTAAATACGTAATTTGCATCGCCGACTAGCTTGCCATTTTCCCATAATGATTCAATAGGCCAATGTAAATTAAGCAAGGCAAGTAAAGCGCCAATAAACACAACAAAGGCAGCACGTTTAAGCTTGTCGCAAAGGCCCATAAATGCAGACCATTCCCATGCGCCTAGTAATACAATTGCACCAGCAAAGTAACTAAATAACGTAAGCGGTGTATAAAAAACCAAAGCCAATGCTAATGGAGCTAGCACTAGAGAGGTTAAAATTCGTTGTTTTAACAAAATGTGACCCTTATTCTATTTAGGTTTGAGCGAGTAATTGTTTTATTTGTTCGCCCGTACAACCAAAACGTCGCTCTCTGGCAACGTAACACGCAATGGCCTCAGCAAATGCTGCTTCATTAAAATCAGGCCAAAGTGTCTCGGTAAAGTAAAGTTCTGCATAAGCAACTTGCCATAGTAAAAAATTACTAATACGAACATCGCCACCAGTGCGAATAAGTAAATCAGGTTCTGCCTGATCTGCCATGCTCATATGCTGTGCTAAGCGCTCTTCTGTAATATCTTCTGCGTTAAGTGTGCCCTGCGCAACTTGCAAAGCAAGTTGTTTAGCCGCATTAGCCATATCCCAACGACCACCGTAATTAGCTGCTACATTTAAACACAGCCCGGTGTTATTTTCAGTCAGCTTATGCGCAGCGTCTACCTTGCTACGTAATCCTTCAGAAAATCGTGATAAATCTCCAATAATGGTCAGTTTTACATTGTTTTTATGAAGCTTTTTAACTTCCTTTGTTAAAACAAATAAGAAAAGCTCCATTAAAGTGTTTACTTCGTCTTCTGGGCGGCGCCAGTTTTCACTACTAAAAGCAAATAAGGTTAACGATTGTATCCCTAATTTAGTACAAAACTGAACAGATTGACGAACTGCGTCCACGCCTTTTTTATGCCCATACACACGAGGTCTATTTCTAGCTTGCGCCCAACGTCCGTTCCCATCCATGATGATAGCTACATGTTTGGGTAAACATTGCTGTGAAATTGTATCAGCATCTAGAACCATAAATATCGAGTATTCCATAAAAAAACGCCGCCTAGTATACCCTAGACGGCGTTTCAAAACTAATAATTTTAATAGGTCCTGTCGACCTTTCAGGATTGTAATTTGTTCAATCTAGGGGCGATTTAATCGCGGCGCGAGATTTGTAACCTAGTGGACTAAGTAAAAATCGAGTAACAAAGAGTTAATCGCCCCTAGGCAGAACCCTTTGGGCAGCGCGTGTTTGGATTTTATGCATCGTTATCGCCTAATTATGGGGAATAACCACACAACATAGGCTCTGCCTTACCTAAAAACCAAACACACTGCTGCAAATTCAACCTCGAGAGATAGACAGGACCTTACTTAGATTTCCATCAATTCTGTTTCTTTAGCCGCTAATAGAGTATCCATTTCTTTAATAAACTTATCAGTAAGCTTTTGAATTGCATCATCTGATTGACGCGCTTCATCTTCAGAAATGTCTTTCTCTTTTAATAAACTTTTTACATCGCCATTAGCATCACGACGAATGTTACGAATAGCAACACGGCCGCCTTCTACTTCGCCGCGTACAATTTTAATTAAATCTTTACGGCGCTCTTCAGTAAGAGGAGGAAGTGGTACACGAATAACAGTACCTGCCGACATAGGGTTTAAACCTAAGTCAGACGCCATAATTGCTTTTTCAACAGCTTGCGCCAAAGACTTATCAAATACACCAATAGCCAGTGTACGAGAATCTTCAATTGTTACGTTAGCAACTTGGTTTAAAGGCGTTGGTGCACCGTAGTACGGCACCATAATGCCATCTAAAATTGCAGGGTGTGCACGGCCAGTACGAATTTTAGATAGTTGACTACCTAGTGCAGTTACACTTTTTTGCATGCGCGCTTGCGCGTCTTTTTGAATATCGTTAATCACGGTTTAATCCTAATTATTTGATTATTTCATCTGAGGCTTGTGAAGAAATAAGTGTTCCTTCCGCTTCACCCATAATTACGCGTTTTAGCGCGCCTGATTTATTCATGTTAAATACGCTCAATGGCATTTTATGATCGCGGGCTAGAGTAAACGCCGCTAAATCCATAACTTTTAATTCTTTGTCAATAACTTCATTGTAGCTTAAATGGGTATAAAGCGTCGCATCTGGATTTTTAACAGGGTCATCACTGTATACGCCATCAACTTTAGTCGCTTTAATTACAGTATCCGCTTCAATTTCGATACCGCGTAAACACGCAGCAGAATCGGTAGTAAAAAACGGATTACCTGTACCGGCTGCAAAAATAACAACGCGACCAGTTTTTAATAAGCTAATTGCTTCAGCCCAGTTATAAGCGTCACATACACCATTAAGCGGAATAGCCGACATTAAACGACAGTTTACAAATGCACGGTGTAGCGCATCACGCATTGCAAGGCCGTTCATAACCGTTGCAAGCATACCCATGTGATCGCCTACTACGCGGTTCATACCTGCTTCTGCAAGTGATCCACCGCGTAAAAAGTTACCTCCACCAATAACTAAACCCACTTCTACGTCGAGTTCTACTAGCTCTTTAATTTCTTGAGCCATACGATCTAAAACTTTAGGGTCGATGCCAAAGCCTGCGTCTCCCATTAAAGCTTCACCACTTAATTTGAGAAGAACACGTCTAAAAATAGGTTTGCGATTGATAATCATAGTATTGGGGCCAACTTTTATTGAATTATGGATAAAAAATAACCGCGCTTATGTTAAACATAAAAGCGCGGTTATTTTAAAGAATTTCTAGCTGCGAAGCAAAACCAAATAGTACTTTAATTGCATCTAATTTCCTTTTGCTTCACAAATAGTAATCTTACTTAGCTTTAGCAGCAGCGATTTGAGCAGCAACTTCAGCAGCAAAATCTTCTTCTTTCTTCTCGATGCCTTCACCAACTTCTACACGTACGAAGCTAGTAACTGTTGCGTTTTTCTCTTTAAGAATATCGCCAACAGTTTTCTTAGGCTCCATGATGAAAGCTTGACCAGTAAGAGAAACCTCACCAGTGAATTTTTTCATACGGCCAACAACCATCTTCTCAGCGATTTCAGCAGGCTTGCCTTCATTCATCGCGATTTCGATTTGTACTTGCTTTTCTTTAGCAACAACGTCAGCAGGTACATCTGAAGGTGTTAGGTATTCAGGGCTAGATGCAGCAACGTGCATTGCAACGTGCTTAAGTGTTTCTTCATCAGCAACACCCGCAACAACAACACCGATACGATCGCCATGACGGTACTCAACTAGGTTTTCACCAGTTACGTACTGTAAACGACGTACATTGATGTTTTCGCCAATTTTAGTAACTAGCTCAACACGGTCTTCTTCAAACTTAGCTTGTAAGTCTTCGATAGAGATAGTGTCAGCAATTGCAGCGTCAGCAACTTTATTAGCAAATGCTAAGAAGCTTACGTCTTTTGCAACGAAATCTGTTTGACAGTTAACTTCTACTAGTACTGCAACACCCGCATTTTGCTTGATGATGATAGTACCTTCAGCAGCAATGTTACCTGCTTTTTTAGCAGCTTTAGCAGCGCCACTTTTACGCATGTTTTCAATCGCTAACTCGATGTCGCCATCAGTCTCAGTTAACGCTTTTTTACAATCCATCATGCCAGCGCCTGTGCGCTCGCGTAATTCTTTAACTAGGGCAGTAGTTACAGCCATTAGTAAATCCTCAAATCTGAAATCAGGTTAGATAAGCGGGTTACCCGCTCGACAAGAATAGCAAGTCTTCACCTTAAAAAGATGAAGACTTGATGACAGCTAATTACTCAGCTTCAACGAAATCGTCTTTCTCAGCTTGAGCAACGATGTTATTCTCGCGGCCTTCAGTAATAGCAGCTGCAACAGCGCTAGTGTAAAGGCTTACAGCACGGATAGCATCATCGTTACCAGGTACGATGTAATCAACACCGTCTGGGTTAGAGTTAGTATCTACGATTGCAACAACTGGAATACCTAGGTTGTTTGCTTCACGGATAGCAATGTGCTCGTGGTCAGCATCGATAACGAAAAGCGCGTCTGGAAGACCGCCCATGTTTTTGATACCACCAAGGCTCTTTTCAAGCTTTTCCATTTCGCGGTTAAGCGTTAACGTTTCTTTCTTAGTTAACTTCTCGAAAGTTCCGTCTTGGCTTTGTGCTTCAAGGTCTTTAAGACGCTTGATTGATTGACGTACAGTTTTCCAGTTAGTCAACATACCACCTAACCAACGGTGATTTACGAAGAACTGGTCGCTTTCTAAAGCAGCTGATTTAACTGCGTCGCTTGCTGCGCGCTTAGTACCAACGAAAAGAACTTTACCTTTGTTTGCTGCAGCACCTGATAAAAACTTAAGTGCGTCGTTGAACATTGGTACAGTTTGCTCAAGGTTGATGATATGTACACGGTTACGTGTGCCGAAGATGAAAGGCTTCATCTTAGGGTTCCAGTAACGTGCTTGGTGACCAAAGTGAACACCAGCTTGAAGCATATCGCGCATTGAAACGTTTGCCATTTTATAGATCCTCTATAGTTGTTTAGGGTTAGGCCTCCACATATCCCATAGCACCAACACCGAAGTAATTAAACTTCAAATGCACCCAAGTGTATGTGACGATACGTGTGTGTGTTAAAATAAAATTGTGTTTGCCTTAAATACAAAAAATCATTTAAGAATTTATTTGTAAAAAGACGGCGCGCTTTATACCATATTAAAATTAAATACTCAACGTCGCGTGCAAAATTTGTTCTGCGACAAATGTTAAAAACTCAACTTTGGAGCCTCAATGAGCGCTATTATCAAGACCCCTGAAGAAATAGAGAAAATGCGCGTAGCTGGGCGCTTAGCGGCCGATGTACTTGAAATGATCGGCCCTCATGTAGTGCCAGGTGTTACCACCGATGAGCTAAATACAATTTGTCATGATTATATTGTTAATGTGCAACAAGCAATCCCTGCTCCATTAAATTATCATGGCTTTCCAAAATCAGTTTGTACGTCAGTTAATCATGTTATTTGTCACGGAATTCCAAATGACAAAGCATTAAAAGAAGGCGACAGCGTAAATATTGACGTAACGGTCATTAAAGATGGTTACCACGGTGACACATCTAAAATGTTCCATGTTGGTACACCAAATATTCAAGGTAAACGTCTTGCAGAAGTAACGCAAGAAAGCTTATACCTTGCTATCAAAATGGTAAAACCAGGTGTGCGCTTAGGTGATATCGGTGAAGCAATTCAAAAATATGCAGAGAGCTTTAATTACTCAATTGTACGTGAGTATTGCGGCCATGGTATTGGCGCAGGATTTCATGAAGAACCACAAATAATGCATTACGGTAAAGCCGGTACTGGCGAAGCCTTAAAAGCAGGTATGTGTTTAACTATTGAACCTATGGTTAATGCGGGTAAACGCCAATGTAAGCTTCTTAAAGATGATTGGACAGTAGTTACACGCGACCGTAGTTTGTCTGCGCAATGGGAACATACTTTATTAGTGACTGAAAATGGTGTTGAAATTTTAACGCTACGATCAGATGATACTATCGACAGGATTATCGAACACTAATAAAAACCGAACCATTTGATAAAAGTACTTATCAAAATAAAGGTTCAACAAGGAGCCAGCCCACGTGGCATTACCCAACAAAGTAAAAAAGTTGCTTAGCGATGCTGAGCAACTTAGTGATTATCGCGATTGTTCTAGCTATTTTTATAAATGGCTACATAACGAGTTTTCTAAACAACCGGTTGGGAATTTAATTAATGCCCGGGCTGAGTTTATTGACCGCCTACTCATAAAGCTGTTTCATGTTTACGACTTAGCGCATGAACCTGATTTAGCGCTAATTGCTGTAGGCGGATACGGACGTGGCGAGCTACATCCCTACTCCGACATCGACTTTTTATTGCTTGTAACTAAACCGCCAAGCGAAGAAATATGCGAAAAAATAGGCCTGTTTGTCACCATGCTATGGGATCTCAACTTAGAGATTGGCCACAGCGTGCGCACCATAGAACAAGCCATTGAGCAAAAACGTGAAGACGTTACTTTTGCCACCAGCTTGCTCGAAAGTCGCCTTATTTTTGGTAACCACATTGAGTTTGAAAAACTCAAGATGCATATTCTTGAAACACCCGTATGGCGCTCTGGTGAATTTTTTACTGCTAAAGTTCAAGAGCAAAACTTACGCCACAGAAAGTGCCACGGCACCGCGTATAACCTTGAGCCAAACATTAAAGAAAACCCCGGTGGTCTGCGCGACTTACAAACCATTATTTGGGTTGCAAAAAAGCACTTTAGAACAGAAACCCTGCAAGAATTAATAAGCCACGGATATTTAACTCACGAAGAGTTTCAAGAGCTTTCAGAGTGCCTAGAAAACCTATGGAACATTCGCTTTGCACTGCATTTAGCAGCAGGTCGAGCTGAAAACCGCTTATTGTTTGATCATCAACCGCAAGCCGCCGAAATTTTAGGTTTTGGTAGCGACGGTAAAGCCTCTGTTGAGCGTATGATGAAACGCTTATTTAGAATAATGAGCCGCGTGCGCGAGCTTAACCAAATGCTACTTTCATACTTTGAACAAAGTATAATGCCCGAAAGTAGTGAAAAAACGGTGATAGAACTCGACAGAAACTTTGAACAAGTGGGCCATCAAATAAGAGTAAAAGATCCGTCGGTATTTTTTAGACGCGATCAACTTTTTGTATTATTTGAGCACATAGCCGATAACCCAGTAATAACCCATATTTACCCAAGTACTATTCGTACTATTCGTCAGGTGCGCCGTCGTTTATTGGGTGATTTACAAGATTACGCAGCCTGCCGTGAAGCCTTTTTACGCTTAGTTAAACATCCTAATGGCATGGGACGCGCATTTACGCTTATGCACAAGCACGGCATGCTTGCCGCCTACTTACCGCAGTGGCGTAATATATTTGGGCAAATGCAGTTTGATTTATTTCATGCCTATACCGTAGATGAGCACACCCATAAGTTAATCAAAAATATTTACGAATACTTTGATAAAACAGGCATTAGCGAGTTTCCTATTTGTAGTGAAATAGTCACTCGCATGGATAAACCAGAGCTACTTTATTTAGCGGGTATATTTCATGATATTGCTAAAGGCCGAGGTGGCGACCATTCAGAACTTGGCGCTGTTGATGCCATAGCTTTTGCTAAATTGCATGGCTTTTCATCGGCTGATGCTAAGCTAGTAGCATGGCTTGTAAGTAACCATTTACTTATGTCGGTTACCGCGCAGCGTAAAGACATTAACGACCCTGCTGTAATAAAAGACTTTGCTACACGCATTAAAACAGAGCGCCAACTCGACTATTTATATTGTTTAACGGTTGCCGACATACGTGCTACCAACGACAACTTATGGAACGATTGGAAAAACACCCTACTGCGTGAGCTTTATTTACACACGCAACGCGCACTGCGCTTAGGGCTCGAAAACCCAATGGATCAACGCGACCAAATTCGCGACAAAAAGCATCAAGCTAAACAGCGTCTTCTTAATTTAAGTTATCAAGAGGAACAAATTGATTTAATTTGGAGCCGCTTTAAAGCCAACTATTATACCGCTTTTAGTGAACAGCAAATATCATGGCAAACCGAGCATTTATTAAATAGCCCCGATTTAAGCCAACCCAGTGTTATTGTGTCTAACAAAGCGATGCATGGCGGTACGCAAGTATTTGTGTACAGCCCTTACTCTGGCGCACTATTTGCCCGATTAGTGAGTGTGATTGGCTCTAAAAAAGCACAAATACAACATGCTCAAGTACTAACCACAAAAGACGGTTATATACTGTTTAGCTTTGTAATACTTGAAGTGAGCGGCGACCCTATAGCCAGTGGTAGAGCGCAATCAATTAAACGTGGACTTGAGCAAGCGCTAAGCGATCCGCGTAAAAAAATTCGCTTTAAAAAGAGCCGAACTCAACGCTTTAAAGATTTTAATATTAAACCTAAAATTGTACTGCGTCCGCATGCACGTAAAGATCGCAGCTTAATAGAAATTCAAGCCGTCGATATTCAAGGTTTACTAACCAAAATAGCTGAAGTTTTCCAAGCGCATTTACTACACATTCACGCTGCCCGTATTACCACAGTAGGTGAACGTGCCGAGGATTTCTTTGTTGTATCAAATAACGAATACCAAGCGCTGACTGATGAAGAGCAAGCAAAAATTCATCAGGCATTACGTAAAAAATTCAACGCCGAAACAGAATAGAGGACACACATGTCAGATTTAAAAACGATGATCGAAAACGCATGGGACAACCGCGATAGCATTAGTCCAAGCACAGTATCAAGCGACGTAAAACAAGCCATTATTGACGCACTTGATTTACTTGATAGCGGCGCAGCACGCGTTGCTGAAAAAATATCAGGTGAATGGGTTGTACATCAGTGGCTTAAAAAAGCAGTGTTACTGTCGTTTCGTATTCGCGACAACCAACCAATGAACGATGGCGTAAACCAGTTTTACGACAAAGTACCACTTAAATTTAGCGACTACACACCAGAGCAATTTCAACAAGGCGGTATGCGCGTAGTACCAAACGCTGTAGCACGTAAAGGCAGCTTTGTAGGTAAAAACGTCGTACTTATGCCATCGTACGTTAACATTGGCGCATACGTTGACGACGGCACCATGGTTGATACATGGGCGACTGTAGGCTCGTGTGCACAAATTGGTAAGAACGTACATTTATCAGGTGGCGTTGGCATAGGCGGCGTTTTAGAGCCTCTACAAGCTAACCCAACTATCATTGAAGACAACTGCTTTATTGGCGCACGCTCTGAAATTGTTGAAGGCGTAATAGTTGAAGAAGGCGCTGTAATTTCAATGGGCGTTTACATCAGCCAAAGCACCCGTATTTATGACCGTGAAACCGGCGAAATTCACTACGGCCGCGTACCAGCAGGCGCAGTAGTTGTACCAGGCGCACTACCGTCAAAAGATGGCACTCACAGCCTGTACGCTGCAATCATCGTGAAAAAAGTAGATAAACAAACACGTGAAAAAGTAGGCATCAACGCCCTACTACGCTCAATTGATGAGTAATCGTAGATACCATCTCTTCTAACCAGCCTCAAGCTTTCTTTAAATAGCTTGAGGCTGGTATTCAGTTTGATTCTTCACAACACC